>JAAYFJ010000014.1 GCA_012728295.1 Tissierellia bacterium
AACCTATACGGAATTGATTTTGTAAAAGCTCTCCTACTGAACGAACGCGACGATTTCCCAAGTGATCAATATCATCTACAATTCCTATACCATGGAATAGGTTGAATTGATAGCTTACACTGGCAATGATATCATCCACAGTAATATGCTTTGGTGAAAGTACTCTCAAGTTGTTTCTAACTTCTCGCTCAAGTTCTGTAACATCAGAGTAATTCTCAAGCAATTCCTTCATTTTGGGATAATAGACTTTGCCTTTTAGCCCAAGGTTTTCAGGATCAAATGGTAAGTCAAATGCTTTCAAGTCTACGAAATTGTTTCCGATAACCACAACATCAGCATCGTCTTTCCTCAATACAACACGATTAATTCCAGATAGTTCTATTAAATCAGCTGTTGCTGGCTCAATTATTTGACCCTCTTCTACTAGCAACTCACCAGTTTCATTATTAATAATATCTTCAGCAGATTCTTGACCTTCTATTCTACGGGCAATGGATAATTTTTTATTAAATTTATAACGGCCTACTTTTGCTAAATCATATCTTCTGTGATCAAAGAAAAGATTGTTTATCAAACTCTCCGCACTCTCTAGTGTAGGAGGCTCACCTGGGCGCTGCTTCTTATATACTTCTATTAATGCACTCTCTCTATCAACAGTAGCATCTTTAGCCAATGTTTCTTCAATGTGACGTGAATCCCCAAGTAACTCCAATATCTCGGAATTTGTTTGGATACCAAGAATTCTCAATAGTACTGTTATAGGTGTTTTTCTGGTGCGATCTATACGAACATAAACTACATCGTTAGAGTCTGTTTCGTAATCCAACCATGCTCCCCTATTGGGAATCAATGTAGAGGATACTAAGCTTTTACCTGTTTTGTCCGGTTCTTCCTTATAATATACTCCTGGAGAACGAACTAACTGACTAACCACAACACGCTCAGCACCGTTGATAATAAACGTTCCTTTAGATGTCATTAATGGCAGGTCTCCCATAAACACTTCCTGCTCTTTAATCTCTCCGGTGTCCTTATTGATTAAACGCACCTTAACCTTTAATGGTGCAGAATATGTGGCATCTCTTTCTCTAGATTCCGCTTCATCATATTTCAACTGATCAGAAATATAATGGCTCACAAATTCCAGAACTAAACTGCCAGTATAGTCCTCAATTGGTGAAATATCTTTTAATACTTCGTCTAACCCTTCATTAATAAACCAATCATATGAAGAGCGCTGTACCTCGATTAGATCGGGAAGATCCAACACCTCGTCGATGCGAGAATAGCTCATTCTCACTCTTTTCCCATAGGTTACCGGTTTTACCATATAATCCATTCACCCCTTATTTAAACCCAAAACACCAAAAGCCGGTATGACTTTCGGTACGTCGTAACAGGGCATAATCCCCCGCATTATAATATATTGTGCAATTTACTATATTAACACAATATGTTCAAGTAGTCAATACAACCTGGTGAAATATTAATAATTTTGCCGTATTTTCTAGTAGTTACAAACATCCACCCAACTAATAGCGTTGGAATGTTGCATAAGTTCTTCTAAGTTTAATTCTATGGTGCCATTTGTTGATCCACAAGCTGCAAATACCGTTTCAAATCGTTTCATTGACTCATCTAAATAAACTGCCGCTGGATTTGATAATGCAAAAGGGCAAACCCCACCTACTTCATGACCTGTTATTTCAAATATTCTGTCAGCACTTAACATGCGCGGCTTATTCCCAAAAAAGCCTTTGTACTTCTTATTGCTCACCTTTGCATCTCCAGCCATAACTACTAAAATAGCCCCATCCTCTCCGTCGGAGAATCCCAGCGTTTTAGCAATACGACACTCCTCAGTCCCCAAAGCTTCGGCAGCCAACGTAACAGTTGCTGAGCTAGTTTTATTGACCCTTACTCTATCTCCAATTCCCTTCAAATCAAAGTATTCTTGAACCTTTTCTAAACTCATGATAGCCTCCTCGCTATGGACAAAAAAGCCACCTTTCGGTGGCTTTCATACTTTTTTAGTACAGAATGTTACGCTAGTTCTACTGTAGCGCCTACTTCTTCTAATTTAGCTTTTAATTCTTCAGCTTCTTCTTTTGAAGCGCCTTCTTTAACAGCTTTAGGAGCGTTGTCAACTACTTCTTTAGCTTCTTTTAAGCCTAATCCTGTAGCATCTTTAACTACTTTAATAACTTTAATTTTTTCTGCTCCAACTTCTTTAAGAACTACGTCAAATTCAGTTTTTTCTTCAGCAGCTTCAGCTACAGCACCGCCAGCAGCAGGAGCAGCTGCAACAGCTACAGGAGCTGCAGCGCTTACGCCAAACTCTTCTTCTAAAGCTTTTACAAGCTCAGATAATTCTAAAACTGTAAGATTCTTTACTTCTTCAATTAAACCTAAAACTTTCTCGTTAGACATTATTATACCTCCAAAATTTTCAATAATATTTTATTTTCAATAACTATTAAGCACTAGCTTCCTTTTGTTCTGCAATGGCGTTAAGCGCAACTACCAAGCCCTTCATAGTACCATTTAGTACGTTTACGAAGCCCTGGATTGGTGCATTCATGCTGCCCAATGCTTTTGCCAACAACTCTTCCTTGCTTGGCAATGTAGCCAAAGCTTTAACTCCAGCAACATCAATGATTTTGCCCTCTACTACTCCAGCTTTAATCTCCAATGCCTCATTTTTCTTAGCAAATTCCTCTGTTATCTTTGCAGCGGATATTGGATCTTCATTACTGAAAGCAACCGCTGATGGTCCTGCTAAGAATTCTTCCATTCCATCTAAACCTAATTCTTTAAATGCAAAGGTCATCATAGTATTCTTGTACACTTTATAGTCTACGCCAGCTTTACGATATAGTGAACGCAAGTCGTTAAGTTGTTCAACGTTAAGACCTCTATAATCTACAAGTACCAATGCTTGGGAATTTTCTATTTTAGATTTAATTTCTTCAACTAGACTCTGTTTAGCTTTTAATGTTTCTTCTCTCACTGTTTCACCTCCCTGAACAGGTGCGATATAAATAAAAAAAGGTCTTTTAGCTGACGCGAAAAGACCTAAACTTCGTTTAAGACCCTTCACCTCGGTAGGCCATTAAGCTATCGCCCCTACTGTCTACAGTAAATTGGTTTACAACAAGCTAATTATATATGGTAGGAGACTAATTGTCAACCTAGTCCATCAATTTTTGCCCATTTATTTTTATTCCAGGACCCATGGTGGAAGATAACGTAACGCTACGAAGGTATTTACCTTTAGCAGCTGCCGGTTTAGCTTTAATAATTGCTTCAATTAAAACGCGGAAGTTATCTCTTAATTTTTCAGAGCCGAAGCTTACCTTTCCAATTGGAACGTTGATAATATTAGCTTTATCAACACGGTACTCTACTTTACCTGCTTTGATTTCTTCAATAGCCTTAGCTACATCAAAAGTAACAGTTCCGGATTTAGGGTTGGGCATTAACCCTTTCGGTCCCAATACCCTACCGATTTTACCAACTACACCCATCATATCTGGAGTAGCAATTACTACATCAAAATCAAACCAGTTCTCTTTTTGAATTTTTTCAATCATTTCATCGCCACCGAAGAAATCTGCTCCAGCATTTTCTGCTTCAACAAGCTTATCTCCCTTTGCGACAACTAAAACTCTCTTCGTACGACCTGTACCGTGGGGAAGTACAACTGCTCCACGAACTTGTTGGTCAGCGTGACGTGAGTCTACGCCAAGACGAACAGCTAATTCTACGGTTTCGTCAAATTTTGCTTTAGCAGTTTTTTGAACTAATTCAATAGCATCAACTACATCATATAGATGTTGACGATCCACCAGCTTTAAACTATCTTTATAATTTTTACCTCTTTTTGCCATATTGACCTCCTTGTGGTACGAGCGGAATATATCCTCCCACTAACCCTCTACTTCGACTCCCATGCTTCTTGCAGTTCCTTCTACCATTCTCATAGCAGATTCTACGGAAGCAGCATTTAAATCAGGCATTTTAATCTCTGCAATCTCACGAACTTGTGCTTTTGTAAGCTTTGCTACCTTAACTTTATTAGGTTCTGCGGATCCGGACTCTTTACCAATAGCTTTTTTAATTAAAATAGCTGCCGGTGGTGTCTTTGTAATAAATGAAAAAGAACGATCCTGGTAAACAGTTAATACTACAGGAATAATCATTCCCATTTGATCTGCGGTCTTAGCATTGAACTCCTTGGTGAACTGCATAATGTTAACACCATGTGGTCCTAATGCTGTACCTACCGGTGGTGCCGGTGTTGCTTTCCCTGCGGGAATCTGTAATTTAACGAGGGCGATCACTTTTTTTGCCATAATATCCTCCTTTGTGGTTTCACGGGTTTAACCCTCCCACTTATAAAACGGGCAATACACTATTGTCTAAATTGATGCACAAACCATTTTTGTGCACGATGAACTAAAATCATCTGTCTGCGAAAATTAAATTTTAGTAACTTGATCGTATGATAACTCTACTAAAGTTTCTCTACCAAAGATAGATATAAACGCTTTTAGTTTTTGTTTGTCTGCGCTGAGGTCTTCAATGCGAGCTAAAAGATCTTTGAAAGCACCTTCTACAACCTTAACAGTTTCTCCCACCTCATAATCTACATGCACATAGGGCTTGTCTTTCACGCCTAACGCCTCAACCTCTTGAGGAGTCAGAGGAATTGGTTTTGATCCCGGACCAACAAACCCGGTAACTCCCCTTGTGTTTCTCACAAGATACCAAGACTCGTCGTTGATAATCATCTTAATCAACACATATCCCGGAAACATCTTGCGCTGTTTTAATCTCTCAACGCCTTCTTTTTGGTCTACATAGTCCTCCATAGGAACCTTAACCTCAAAGATATCATCGATCATACCACGGTTAGCTACCATTTTCTCAATGTTAGCCTTAACTTTGTTTTCGTGTCCGGAATAAGTATGCACTACATACCACTTGGCATCTTGTTCCCTTTCATTGTTGCGATCCTCGAATATATCATTCATCAGGATATCTCCTTTCACTATGTCTATCCCAAAATCTTGGAAAGACCGAAGCGAATTACAGTATCCAAAACATATACTATTAGAGAAATCAATACACTAATAACTATAACCACGGTTGTATAGTTTACTAAATCTTTTTTCGACGGCCAAATGACCTTCTTTAACTCTGCCTTAACACCGCGAAAATAACGGGAAAATTTTCCTTTGCTCTTAACGGCGCCTGTCGGTTGAGCCATAGTCTTCCACTTCCTTATCTGTTTTTTTAAAGTTACTTCGTCTCTTTGTGCGGAGTGTGAGCCTTGCAAAATTTGCAATACTTTTTAAGCTCAATCCGCTCAGCAGTGTTCTTCTTGTTCTTAAAGGTTACGTAATTTCGTTGCTTGCACTCTTGACAAGCCAGGGTAATCTTATCGGCCATTTTTCCACCTCCCCTTAGATTTCGTGTAAATGGACACAATTCACCATTGTTCGAATCTACCCGTATACACTACCACAGAAATCCAATTGTGTCAATGTTTATTCAAGTATTTTGTCTGTTAATTGTGCATTTATCATATTATATTGCACTTCTTCCGTTAGTAATTATTATTAATTATGGGTATAAACTAGTACATATAGGAGGTTGATTATGAGACACAACAATCACGAGCGAGTAAAAAAAATACTTGCAGAAATTAAAAAAGATTCTCTAAACGATGAACTAATGGAGTTAGTTTTAGACACTACCCTATCTAAGCAGGAATCTGAAATGAATAAAAAAGAAACATTTAGCCAAAAAGCTGCAGATGCTGTTGCTGCTTTTGTAGGGTCATGGACCTTTATTATTTTCTTTGCAGTTACATTAATATCCTGGATGAGCTTAAATGTATATTTTTTACATAGAGCTTTTGATCCATATCCATTTATACTACTAAACTTAGTGCTTTCATGCTTGGCTGCTGTACAAGCCCCATTGATAATGATGAGCCAAAATAGACAAGAAGACATCGACAGAATTAGAAGCGAAAACGATTATAAAGTAAATTTGAAGACAGAAATTGTTATTGAGGAAATATACTATAAGCTTGCCACTCTAGAAAAAGAGCATAAAGAATTAAAAAAATATCTTGCATCACATTTTGATGATGAAAATAGAATTTAATTGACATAATAAAAGAAGCCCAATGTGAGCTTCTTTTATTATGTTTATAATATTAGTCTACTAATTTTGTTACAACGCCTGCTCCCACTGTACGTCCACCTTCTCTAATTGCAAAACGAAGTCCTTCGTCCATTGCTATTGGAGTTATTAATTCTACGATGAATTTTGCGTTGTCTCCTGGCATTACCATCTCTACGCCTTCTTCTAGCTTGATGTCCCCTGTTACATCTGTTGTTCTGAAGTAGAATTGTGGTCTATAGCCGTTGAAGAATGGTGTGTGTCTTCCTCCTTCATCTTTGCTTAGTACATATACTTCAGATTCGAACTTTGTATGTGGGTTGATGCTGCCTGGCTTTGATAATACTTGTCCACGTTCGATTTCTGTTCTTTGTATGCCTCTTAGTAGTGCACCGATATTGTCTCCCGCTTGTGCTTGATCTAGTAGTTTTCTAAACATCTCTACACCTGTTACTACTACGGTTCTCTTTTCTTCGGATAAGCCTACGATATCTACGTTATCGCCTACTTTTACGATTCCGCGCTCTACTCTTCCTGTAGCTACTGTTCCTCGGCCTGTAATGGAGAATACGTCCTCTACTGGCATTAGGAATGGACGGTCTACGTCTCTTTCTGGCTCTGGAATAAATGCGTCTACTTCTTCCATTAATTTTACAATCTTGTCGCCCCACTCGCTGTCTGGATCTTCAATTGCTTTTAATGCTGATCCTACTACGATTGGTGTGTTGTCGCCATCAAACTCGTATTCGTTTAGTAGATCTCTTACTTCCATTTCTACTAATTCGATTAGTTCTGCGTCATCTACCATGTCTTCTTTATTCAAGAATACGATAATCTTTGGTACTCCTACCTGACGGGATAGCAATATGTGCTCTCTTGTCTGTGGCATTGGACCGTCTGCTGCTGATACTACTAGGATCGCTCCGTCCATTTGGGCTGCTCCAGTTATCATGTTTTTTACATAGTCGGCGTGGCCTGGGCAGTCTACGTGTGCGTAGTGTCTATTTGCTGTTTCATACTCTACGTGAGATGTAGAAATTGTTATTCCTCTTTCTCTCTCTTCTGGAGCTTTGTCAATGTGTGCATAGTCGATAAATTCACCTGTACCGAATCTTTTGTTCAATACCATTGTTATCGCTGCTGTTAATGTGGTTTTACCGTGGTCTACGTGACCTATGGTTCCAATATTTACGTGGGGTTTCGTTCTTTCAAATTTTGCTTTTGCCAT
>JAAYFJ010000072.1 GCA_012728295.1 Tissierellia bacterium
GACCACTTCGATACGCTTCCGTATTTATCTTCAACATCGGTTCTCAGAAATCCCTCGGATAAAGGAGAGAACTGATGGAGAGAACTACACTATGAATTTTTGCGATTGGACTGGTTAAACCAAGTCAAATCAATGGTTTAGGCTTCTATGTTACCACATAAGTACGACGCTTTCGAGAGTCGCACCATCGACCACTCGGACAACCCTCCAATATATCTCAAAACATCAGGCCTCAAAAACCCCTCGGAAAAAGGAGAGAACTGATGGAGAGAACAACGGGTATTTAATTGTCAAACGACTCAAAATTATGAGTCATATCAACGCTTTCGGAGTTTAGGTTACCACATATGGCTTTCGGTTTCGAGTGCAGACCCTTCAGCCACTTGGGTACTTCTCCGTGCTATATCTCCAAACATCAGGTCTCAGAAATCCCTCGGAAAAAGGAGAGAACTAATGGAGAGAACTTGGGGTATTAAGTTGTCAAGGTGACTCAGCAAAGCTAGTCATATCAACTGTTTGAAGTTTTGGGCTTCCAGATATCGCATTCGGTTTCGAGTGCGCCTCGTTATGACCTCTTCGATACGTATCCATATATTTATTATTTTATCCGATATTTCATTTTTTCTTTGCTCTTAATAATGCAAAGAATTGACTTAATAAACCTGCACATCTTTCTTGCTCTAATCCAAATTCCACTTCTACTTTATGGTTAAAGCCCGGCTGATTTAAAAGGTTTAATGCCGTTCCACAGC
This sequence comes from Tissierellia bacterium, assembly GCA_012728295.1. Lineage (GTDB taxonomy): Bacteria > Bacillota > Clostridia > Tissierellales > Peptoniphilaceae > JAAYFJ01. The sequence continues at coordinate 753 of JAAYFJ010000072.1, forward strand.
ACCCCATCCTTTCATCTCTGGCTCCTATAATTACCTTTCCTAATCGCAAATTCAGCATAGCTCCTGCACACATGGCACATGGTTCTAGGGTCACAAAAAGGGTGCATTCGTTTAGATGCCAATCTCCTAAATATTCTACTGCTTGATTTAAGGCAATGATCTCTCCATGGAATAAGGCGTTATTTCTCAGTTCTTTTTCATTATGCCCTCTTCCAATTATTTGATTATTATATACTACTACCGCTCCTACGGGAACATCTTCATGCTCCAAGGCAAGTTGTGCTTCAGAAATTGCTTCTTCCATTGCCCATGAGTTCATTGCATCGCCTCCTTTGCAATTTTAACACAAAAGCACCCATTTTCCAAGGGTGCTTTTTTATTACGATTACATTGCTAAGTTTAAGAGTAAAGGCGTTATTGTAGTTTCTATTATTGCAGCAATAACTAACATTGGCAAAATTACTAGGGTAAAGAACTTAAGTGCATCTTTTATAAATGGCCTCACGGGTTCTCGACCTTCTTTTTTCATAATCGCCTGTCCTACCATTCTTGATAATCTTATCCCTATGGCTGCAGCCAAAAACAAGGCAGGCAATTCAAAAATACCATGGGGTAATATTCCAAATACAATAATTTTCCAAATCGGAAGCCCTCCAGATAAGGTTGCGCCAGCTCCAAATACTCCTCCGATTACTGCCCCATTAATAGCCATTATTAAATAGGGCAAGGCCAAAAATGGAATAAATCCCAATAGTACGGACATTATTGCAACCCTCAAGTTATTTAAAAACAATTTGAATCCATCAATTCTACCCATTTCATCTATAATATTTTTATCAGTAAACATTTCTTTAATAAATTCAGCTATCTTTTCTGAATTTCCTCTGGCAAACAAATAGCCTACCACTGTAAATATTATTAATACGATTACTATAGATAATAAGTGTGGTCTTATTTTTTCTTTGTAGAAATTGATTAACATCGTCTATCACCTCATTTTATATTTTACCCTAAAACAGCTTAAAATTGCAAACCTCAAATGATACTTGAAATCATTTATTTAATTATTTTGCTTCCATTTTAAGATTATTGGCTATCTTAAATAATACTATTGACATTCCCGAGTAATTTAGTATACTTATAATTAAGAGTTAGCAACGCCTAACCTAAAGACTACAACTATGGGGTAACCTCCTTTTACCTCGGTGGTTTTTAAAGACTTTAACCGCAAATTATACCATCCTCCGCGGTTGATGTCCAATAAGAAAGTCAACCAAATCATTTTACTCATATGTCTTTCTTAACACATAACACATCTTTCTACAAAGAAGATCTGCATGGAGCAGGTCTTTTTTGTGCTTATATTCTTTTTCTGCCTATATTAAATTATCTGTATTAAAATACTTTTCCCAGTTTTGATTATTTCTATTACTGAAAGAACTTTTAATGTATAATATAAGTGTTAGTTATCCAATATGTTATTAAGGAGATTTACTATGAAACAGAAAAAATATATTCCCGTAATCCACTCAAATTTAAAACGTGGCATTGTAAAGGTCCCCGAGGTTATATATAGGGCATCGGGAATCTCCATCTTAGGCACTCGCATAAAATCCATAATCTTTACTACTGATGTAGCTTTAATAAAAAACCACAATGCACAAGCCATTATGGCAGTATATCCTTTTACTCCGCAATTGACCATAACTCAAGCAGTTTTAGACGTGGCTTCAGTACCTGTCTTTGCAGGTGTTGGTGGAGGCGTTACTTCAGGCGTTCGCTCTATTAACTTAGCTTTTCAATCCGAACTTTTAGGTGTTTATGGTGTGGTGGTCAATGCTACAATGTCGTTAGAAGTAATAAGAGAGATGAAAGCAATGACTGATGTTCCAATAATTGCAACAATTGCCTCTCCCAATGAAGATGTGTTAGCAAAAATTGAGGCGGGTGCAGCTATATTGAACATTAGTGGTGCTGCTAAAACTGTCGAAATGACAAGAGCTATTAGAAAGCTTGTTGGCCCTGAATTTCCAATTATTGCTACTGGTGGTCCCACAGATGAAACTATTTTAGCAACTATCGAAGCTGGTGCTAACGCTATAACGTTTACACCTCCCACCTCTGCAGATTTATTCTCAGTTTCCATGCAAAAATATAGAGATATTTTATCTCAAAAATAGAATCAACAGTTTTTCTGTTGGTACGCCATGTTCTATGGTATAATTGCAGGCAGTGATGTCAATTTGACAAATATATTTAGATGAGAGGCGAGATATGTTATTAAGGAATTTGGAGGAGTTAAACAGAACTCTATCCGCATTAGACAAAGGTGCATCCATAGGGTTGGTGCCCACTATGGGTTTTTTGCACAACGGCCACCTATCATTAATTGAAAGGGCTAGAAAAGAGAACGACATAGTCATTTTAAGCGTTTTTCTAAACCCTACTCAATTTGCTCCAGGAGAAGACTTAGATAGCTATCCCAAAGATCTGGAAAGAGATGTGAATCTAGCTAAAGAAAAAGGTGTAGATTATATCTTTGCTCCTACTCCAGAAATCATGTATCCAGATGGTTTTTCTACATATGTTGAGGTTCAAGGCGCTTATACAGAAGTGCTTTGTGGCAGAAGCCGTCCTACTCACTTCAAGGGAGTTACTACTGTTTTAACAAAATTATTCAACTTAACTCGTGCCAACAGAGCTTATTTTGGTATGAAGGATGCCCAGCAGCTAAGTGTAGTCAAAAAAATGGTCTTGGACATGAATATCCCAATTGAAATAGTTCCTTGTCCAATTATAAGAGATGAAGATGGCTTGGCTTTGAGCTCACGTAATACCTACCTAAATGACGAAGAACGCAAGCAAGCTCTGATATTAAACCAAACCATTAGGGAAGCTAAGCAATTGGTTTTAGATGGAGAAAGAGACGTTAATACCATAGTGACTTTTGTAAAAGAAAAAATCAATACCATGCCACTTGCTGATATTGATTATGTAGAGATTGTAGACTTTAACACCATGCGTGATATTAATAAAGTTTCAGAAGGTTCATTGTTAGCTTTGGCAGTACGCTTTGGTTCCACAAGACTTTTAGACAATACAATATTACTATAATGAAAAATCCTTAAATATCTATTGATAGATATTTAAGGATTTTTATTTTTTTTTACATAAAAATATTTAAAGGAATTAAAAAAGTATATGGAGCGGTTAAAATTGCAATCCAAAGGGCAACTTTTTTCTTATCTTCAGTTGACCAATCTAAAGATTTTAAAGTGTATTTATTATTGAAAATATAGAGTAATACTCCCGATAATACTACTGCTAAAAATACTATTATAGCTCCTACTGGCTGATCAATTGGTCCCGAATAAGAATAATTTCCTATATGATCGCCAATTTTAGTTCCCATCATCATGGCTAGTAAAATACCAGCCCCAATAAAATCTGCAGCAAATCCTAGTTTGAAAATCTTTAAAAATGCTATTTTTTTCTCCATTTTATCTACTTCTAATCTGAATTTTTTTACTAAAAATGAAAATACCAAATAGTCCCATATCATATTAACCAATATAGATATCAAGAATATAGGAGTAATTGGCACCATTAACAAAAAAAATACTGGAAACATAACATTGTATAGTTTTATTTTGGTTTTCATATGCCCTCCACTTTGCTATGCCCTACTTCTCCCAAAACCAATTTTCAATTGCTTCTTTTGCGTTTTCATAACCTTCAGGAAATGGTTCTACGCCATCAAGATTTAATGAAAATTCACCTTTTTCATATTCAATCCTATAAAACTGAGTCCCTTTTGCACCTTCTTGGTCTTCCTGTGCCTTCCACTGAAGAACGCCTTTATCTGTGAGTAACTTATTTAATTCTTCAAATATACTCATACTAACATTTTTTTCTGTTATTTCCGGTTTACCGTTTTCAATATGACGTATAATTCTAATTTTAGCCCCTTCCCCATCTCTCATAAGCTCATAAGTCATTTCTGGTGGTCCTTGTACCATGCCGAAGGTAAATCTAAAGTAGCCACCATGGTCTTCATCAATATTCACATCATCAGGCACAATTGCATCTTTAGTTTCAATGTTTTGAGTATTCGTTTCAGATGCTTGTTGCTCTTGTTCAGTGCTTACTACCGGTTTTTCTGAGCTAGTATCCTCTGTTGTCTCAGATGACTGAGTAGCTTCTTGCACTTCAGCATCAGTTTCTTGACTCTCATCCTTTCCACATCCTATGACAAGTGCTGATAATAACATGATGGTTATTAATACAGTAATTATTTTTTTCAATTCTGTCTCCTTTATTAATAATATTTAAAATAGTTACAAAAATAATTTAATTATTTTGCTCTCCTCCATATAAGCCAGTAATAGTGTATTGGTCATAGTGCCAATTACATCTTTTCCCACTTCCATTCCCGATTTCCAGCAAGTCCAGAAATTCGGGTTTTTATGTTGTAGACTAACTTCATAAACGGCAGAGCTTATAGTCATAGAAACATCCATTACAGCTCCTAGTGCTCCTATCAAAACGCCGCTCCAGAGTATACCTAGTAAATCCAGAGGTTTACCTTCTAGCGATGACGAAAGATATATGGAATGTTCATCTACTACTCCTGTCATGTATAGATATTTATGGCACATAAATGCTAACATTCCTGCAACCAACAACCCTCCAATATTTCCTGCTATGGCTGAGGTGCTTTTTATACTTATCCCATTTAATAGCCACAAACTTACAAATATTATATATAGACTAACATATAAGGTCAATGCATAAATATTTCTGCCTTTTAAGATTCCAGGTAACAACACCCCTATTACCATAATAAAGGATAATATTAGAGCGATAAGTGACCAAAATCCTTTTCCTCTTCCAATTAATAATATTAATACGACAAATATTATAGCTATTATTAGCATAGCAATTCTTCTATCATAATCGATAAAATCCCATTTTTCCTGCTCGGATGCAATATCTTTACGCAGTAATACCCTATCTCCGGCTTCTACTGCCTTAGGTTCAATTAGCACGATATCATCAAAGTATTGCAACGCTTTAACGACTTTCCCTTTGTCTGGACCATCATATAGTTTGACTTCTAGATTTATTTGACTTCGTTTTTTCTCTTGATTACCTAGTATATAGCTTCCTGTATCTTCTCTTTTAGCAGATAATACTTTTCCTCCATAGCTACTTGGCATGTCCTTTTTTGTAGTGTAGTTATTAACTATCATTGATGCTGCTGCTATCAAAATTGCTATAAATAAAATAATAAATTTTCTCTTGTCTATGGCAGTATTCATATTATCCCTCCCTTGACCTCTATTATATACTATTTATTTAATTATTAAAAAAAGCCTGATTGAAAAAATCAATCAGGCTAAGTAAACCGGCAATGTCCTACTCTCCCAGGTCGTTACCAACCAAGTACCATCGGCGCTGAAAGGCTTAACTGCTGTGTTCGGTATGGGAACAGGTGGATCCCTTTCGCAATTATCACCGGATTCTGCACA
>JAAYFJ010000064.1 GCA_012728295.1 Tissierellia bacterium
AAATTATCCTCTACAAGTATTGTTTTTTCAATGTAATAATACTTTAGTTCAGTCATAGCTAAAAAATAAAATCTACACTCGACATCTTTGATTGAAGTTTTTTCAGTGGTAAGAGACTTCATCTCAGATTGTTTGTTAGTCTCAGACATGTCCTCACTAGCAGAATTATTATCAAGATTTACAAGTGGTTTGATATTTGGAGCATCAACCTTCTCATTACTCTTGCAACCCCTTAGAAAGAGAATACATATTACGAGAAGGGATATTACCCAAAATCTAATTTTCTTTTTTTATCTCCATTCCGCACGCCTTCAGGCACGGCACAAAAAAGTCCCTCTATAAGACCGCACACTAAGAATTAATTTAACACCTTAGTTAACAGGCCGATACTCAATCCAATCCCAATGTCAAACAACATTATAATAGCGATGAGTGACCGACAAGCGTTGACCATAGCAAAATACCCAAGCGTTTCTCCTAATCTCAGACATTTTACTCACCCATAAAATTTCCCCTTTAGGGATTTTTCTACTTGGTCTGCAGCTAACTTACCAGTCAAAATACTAACCGGTAATCCTGCTGGACTAAAGGACCATTGTCCACACTGATATATATCATTCATAGGCGTTTTTATTGATTCGTTTATTTTACTGAATTTATTGGTTGAAGGCATCTTATCTGTAAACTCCCACCCAGTTATTGCTCCATGGGAGTTCCCTGTTATTTTCTCTATAGTTAGAGGAGTTGCTGCTATAGTAAATTCAATATTATCAAGTAGGCCAGGAAGAAGAGTCTCATCCATTATTTTACATATTTTATCCGTAGCAAATTCTTTAAACCTTTCATAATCTCCTCTTCCAGCCATGTATTTTACTAATCCATAGTCCATCAGGCTACTTATAATAATTCCTATTTTTCCCTCTGGTGCCAAGGAGGAGTCTCTCATAACGGGTATAGATATCTCATAGGTGGTTCTTTGTAGATAAGCATCTATCCACTCCTCTAATTGATTATTTTTTATATGTTCTTTCCAATCTCCTAAGGATGATAGACCCTTCGTAGACGGTGTAAAAAATCCATGTACACCTACAGTAGATGATACTTTTTCCTTTGGCATATTTACTCCCATATATAAGGAAAAAATGGAATCCGAACCTCTACTAGATTCTACAATTTTTTTCTGGCTTTTAAAGCCTTCTTTTGTCTCACCTTTTATACTTCTATATAAGGCTTTATTATCTGCAGCCCAAACCAATTTTTTATAAGAAAATATTTGACTATCATTAGTTTCTATTTCTTTCTTAATATTATCTATTTTTTCCACCTTAGAGTCTGTTAATATTTTCCCACCATTACTTCTAATATATCTTCCCATCTCTTCAACCAAAACCCCTGTCCCACCTTTAGGATAAGAATAGTCAAGATAAAGCCCAAAGTAACCTAAAGCGAAATTTGTAGGAGTGTTTTTAAAAAAATGTTGGGTTATCATATCAATAAGAGCTTGATTACTTGTGAATTTCCTTAAGTAATCATTAATTGGTTTATCAAGCTTATTTGATTTTCTAATATTTATTTGGTACTTTAATAACCAAGGCAATAAGGTCTTAAGAAAATATTCTGCTTCCCTCATATTATCCAAAAAAAGGGGATTATCAATACCATATATTACATCTAAATAACCCATTACTTTTTTAATCTCATGACCAATTATATCTATATCTATTTTGTTATTTGGAAAGTTCTCCTTTAATTGGTCCTTATAGTCTTCAAGACTATCCCTGCTCTTTAATTTAATCCAGTTATTGACAAAGCCCATTGATACAGGACTTTTAATAAATTCTATCTCTATACCTAAATTTTTTAGCATGGGAAAAAGTATGCCAGAATTTTCAAAGGCTCGAATCCCTCCATCGAAGGCATATCCATTCTTCCAAAAGGTATTAACAAGGCCTCCTAACTTTTCTTCTTTTTCTACAAGCAAGGTGGATAATCCATATTTAGTCATATAAGCAGCACTTGTAAGCCCTCCAATGCCTCCTCCAACGACTATAGCATCATATGCCTTTTTCATCCAGACCCTCCTTTAAAAAATTAACAATCTCTTTTATAGGGACAGGTTCCTTTCCTTCACGAGCTAATATGCAGCTGGACTCAAACTCAATTAAGGATTTATCATCCATAGGTGTTTTTAGCCAAGCTTTATACGCTCCCTTATAATTTCCAACAGCAACCCTTCTCATAATGCCCCTTACATCTAAATCACTTACCTTTGTACAGGTTGGATACTCACACATTCTACATTTTAGAGCCTTATGCATTATATCCTTTTCAGTTTGTGTATAGCCTCCATATAGCATATCCTTAGTCACTGGTTTGTCCAAATACCTTACATAATTTTTCATATTTTCCTTATATAGGAAGGGTTCCTTTCCTAATTTACTTAGGATAGCATTGGCTGCAGATATTCCCGAGACTGTAACTGTTGGAGTACCTGTTCCCATAACTGTAGATTCTCCACAGCAGAAAAGATTGTCCCACTGACTTCTAGTTTTCATTCTTTTAAACATATGTTGACCTATCATCTGCTTAGGCCCAGCTACAGCCCCACCATTTTTCATATTATATCTTTCAAGAGTTTTTGGTGTAGCTAGTTCTGCATACCTAACAGCTTTTGAAAAACCAGGAAATCTATCTTCTAGTACAGCAATTAGCCTTTTTTCTTCTTGCTTCTTTCTCTCTCTATAGTCTAGTACTTGGTCAAAATCCCAGTTAGCAAAACTTGGTCCTATGGCCATAACAACGTGTACATCTTCAGGGCATATTGTCCTATCATTTATGGAAAATATATAGGCAGTAACTTCCTTTTCGTCCAGCCTATCTGGTGAACCCACTAACATCTCAATAGGTGCCGTACCTTCTGGTATTACCTCCTTATCAACCACTGAATAAAGAACTACACTTGGGTAGGTAGGTTCTTGATTTTTTGCCCAAGTTCTGGTCTTTTTACTCGTATATTTAGAGTCAATGAGGTTTTCATAAAGATTCCATACCGTTCCTGAGTATACTATATCCTTCCCTTTTATTGTCGTGCCATCTTTAAGAAGAACCCCAACGGGTTTTTCATTTTCAAATAATATGGAGACAGCTTCAGAATCAAGAAACATATCTCCACCATTTTCCTCAATTACTTTTTCCAGTTTTCCAGGTAAAAACAAAGTTGAGCCAGCAGGATAATAACTGCCTCCCACATGATTGTCTATAAACATAACAGAAGCTAGTATTGCTGGAGCTTCTTCAACTGTTGAATAACAATATGTCGATGTCATCTTGTCGAAAAAGTTAAATATCTCTGGATTCTTAAAATATTTTTCAAGGAGTTTTTTTGCACTTCTATTAAGCATACCAAGAAATTTAAGATAGGATATGGGATGCTTCTTTATGCTCTCTAGGGCAACATGTAGGTCAGTTTCATCTGCTGTTGTATATGTAGGGTTTTCAACCATAACATCATGATAGAGCTTTCCCATATCCTTGTAAAATCTCTTTATCCCATCTTTTTCATTGGGAAAAACTTCTGATAATTCTTCTACAAATTTATCCACATCTAGATGGAATTTAATCCTATGTCCATCATAGTTTACACAGTATAATAAATCATGTTGTATTACATCGATTTCTTCTTCCAGGCTATTAAACACAAACCTATGGGAGTTAAATCCAGTCTCCCCGAAACCGTAAAGCATAGCTGATCCCTGATCAAAGGTTACGTCTCCCCTTTTAAAAACTCCACAGGAACCACCTGGGTTATAGCATTTTTCAACTACAGCTACTCTTATCTTTCTTTTAGCTAAAAGACTTGCTGCAGTTAGCCCAGAAAGACCACCACCAATAATAACTACATCATATTCCACAAGCATCAACCCCCTTAATAATTTGATTAATTAGGCGTTTTCGAAACGCTACAAGCCTCACAAAATAAGGCTTTTTTTGATAAAAATGAACAGCTTTCTTTGTCAGATATTTTTCAGATTGCTAAAATACATTGAATGATGACAAACCTGTATTTTTATCTTTACTTGAATCTTGAATCTAGCTTCGCTGGATTTCTATAGCTTTTTAAATAAGATTGCAAACTCGTTTCACAATTACCTATATAGAATTAACTGTTATATGCATTATATCGAATACATATTCCTTTGGCAATATATATATAATGATAAAGCCCATAAAATGGTGTAAATAGAAAGAGCAAAAAGCTCACCCTTGGTATAATTAAGTTTACCAGACAAAATTACCGAGGAGGCAAGCGATGGCTCAACTTAATATTACCGTAGAAACCGAACTTCTGAAAGATCTATTCACACAAAACGGCAAAGACGAAGCTTTTGCCAAGCTCATGGAGAGCATTCTCAACCAAGTATTGCAAGCCCAAGCTGCAGAGCAAGCCGGAGCAGGATACTACGAGAGAAATGCAGACCGTCAAGCATACCGTAACGGCACCCGCGACAGGAGCATGAAAACACGTATCGGAACGTTAACCTTAGCGGTTCCCAGGCTCCGTAACGGTGCTTTCAGCACGGAACTCTTTGCAAGGTACCAGAGAAGTGAGCAGGCTCTTGTTCTTGCCATGATGGAAATGGTCATCCAAGGCGTATCCACCAGGAAGGTCAGCGCCATTACCGAAGAACTCTGCGGAACAGAATTCTCTAAGTCCACCATTTCCGCATTATGCGCCGGGTTAGATCCAGCGGTCAACGCCTTTTTGCATCGTCCGTTAGAGAAACACTATCCTTTCGTCATCGTCGATGCACTCTATACCAAGGTGCGAGAAGACGGCCGTGTACGTTCTGTGGGGCTGCTCCTGGCAACCGGCGTCAACGAAGACGGTTACCGAGAGATCCTGGGAACTCATATGGCAGATACCGAGACG
>JAAYFJ010000058.1 GCA_012728295.1 Tissierellia bacterium
GGCCTGTCACGCCGGAGGTCGAGGGTTCGAGTCCCTTCTGGGTCGCCACATGCTGGTGTGGCTCAATGGTAGAGCAGCTGATTTGTAATCAGCAGGTTGATGGTTCGATTCCGTTCACCAGCTCCACACTAAAAGTACCAATGCAATTGCATGGGTACTTTTTTGTTGCGTCCAGTTTAACCATTATAAAGAAAAAAGGTTCTTTGTCAATTTGGTGGGGCGAATAAATAATACCAAGTTAGTTCATACGGAATTGTATTAGTTTAGTTGCTCTGGCCAGGTTAAGAAAACCAAAGGCTATATTCTTGGACTGCTTAATAACTCTGTTAACTCTTTCAATGGCACCATTGGAATATTCACTTTCAATCATGTTTAAGATTTCATCATGCCAGTTGATTGCTGACTTATAGGCTATCTGGAACTCATCTAAGTTATTCTCATCAATATAGTTTTTGAAAATCTCTAACAGTTCAATATATAGAGCTTTGTCCTTGCAACTGTACATCTCAAGGGCAAGCTCTTTGGCTGTGTGAGCAGCCATGAGTTCAGGATTAGCCTCCAACAAAATCATAACCTTCTCTCTACCGCGCTCATCTAACTTGCTGTAGCGCTTTGTGAGAAGCCTCCAATGCTTGTTGGTCTTAACGCCTTGTTCTTTAGCTAAAGCTATTCTAGTCCGAGAGAATGCCCACATAAACTGCCTAACGACGTGGAATGGGTCGGCAATAACTTTAGCCCCTGGATAGCACGAGCGTGCTATAGAGCGGTAAGGCGACCATAAATCTTGGCTGATAGTTTCTAGTCTTCCAAACATCCCAGAAATATGCTCTTTGACAAAACTTTGTTGTCTTGTTTCTAGGATAGCTATGATTTTACGGCTGTCGCCGTCCATCAGCACGAATTGATAGTTAGCATTCTCAAGCTTAATAAACCTCACTTCATCAACAGATAGGTTTCTTACATTACGTGGATTTACTTGAGTTTCGCGAAGTTCAACTTTGTCAAAGTGACGGATTAAATTGCTTGTAGAAACCTTATGCATTCTAGCGATCATAGAATAACTGGTAGTTTCTTTTAAGCAACTGATCATGTTCGTTATGAATCCATTGGTTTTCTGTTGATTTCCAGTAACATCCAGCAGTTTTTCTGTAGTAGATCTCTGACAATCAGGACAGTAATACATGGTTTTAGTTAGCCTTAATAATATGTTCTTGGAATTGTATTTACTGATGGTGGTACATGTGGTTTTATAGTCCTTAATCATTGATATGGCCTGACCACAGTGTTTGCATCCTCCTTCTGTGGATGTGGATTTTCCATCAAAGCCAATATAGTTTTCATCTTCATATGTGGCCGTAATTTCAATCTGATTGAGGTTTAGATTTATTTCACACTTCTCTGTGGGGAATTTGCTTAATACGGTTTCAAAATAAGTCTTAGCTGTGTTATAATTTCTCATAGATGAAGTCCTTCCTTGTTGTTTTAATTGTTTGTTTTAGCACTACAATTATAAACTAACTTGGTAGTAAACTTCATCTTTTTTATTATATCCCCACTAAAATATTATAGTACCTAAAAAGA
>JAAYFJ010000038.1 GCA_012728295.1 Tissierellia bacterium
TATCGGTAATGGGCAAGTAATCGAAGCTAGAGGGACGATTAAGGGGGTAATACAGTCGCCGTTGCGTGGCCCAGGCGCTGTCGAGTGGACACACTGGCTGGAAGTGCCTTTTATCTCTTACGGGGCCGGTGATACACAAGCCAAGCCACAAGGACCGACAACGGTAAAAATCAAATACAAAGGCATAGTTAAAACCATTCCTGGAGTCAACAGAGACGGTTCTGTGTATGTACTAGTTAATGGAAAAGAAGTGCCGGTGAGAGCGACATTAGAAGCCCTAGGGGTTAGCGTGGGATGGGACCAAGTAGAGGGCGCGGTGTTGATTCTATGAGAAATAGAAGAAAACCCAAAAAGAAAATGAAAACGGCTAATAAACTTGTGGTCTATGTATTTGTTTTAGTGACAATATTGCAGATTTATTGCCTTTATGAAGGGCATAGACTGCATAGCGAACTAATTATATCTGTGGTTGCTGGAAGCGCATTCACTACGTTTATAAGTGCCATAGTAGGTTATTTAATTTATAAGTTGAAGCTAAATACTAAGGCAATGGAAATTGATTATGATCCCGATTACGACCTCAACAATAATCTATATTAAAGGAGAAATATAATGAATAGTAAAATAAATTGGAAACAAAAATTATCCAGCAGAAAATTCTGGGTAGCCTTGATAGGGTTGACTACAGCGGTATTGGCAATGGTTAAGATGGAAGCAAGTTCCATTGAGCAAATAAGTACGATTATCATGAGTTTCGGAACATTGATAGCGTATGTTATTGCTGAAGGTTTCATAGATGCGAAGCGAATAGAAAACACAGAAAAGCCTAGGGAATAAAATCCTTAGGCTTTTTTTATTTGTAAATAAATTTATTTACTTATATGTAGGAGTGCGTATTTACAAGGGTTATAGCGATAGAATAATTTGGGATTTATTAAGAAAACTGTTGACAATATATGTACCATGGTATATAATGTATTTGAAAGGAGGAAGACCGATGGAAACGGTAGAAAAAATAATATCCCTGATTACCGCAATATTAAGTCTAGTAGCATCAATACTAAGCTTAAAGGCAATCAAGGATAGCAAACGGAAAGGGGATTAGCCCCTTTCACCCTTCGGGGTAGGATTATTATATCAAATTCCATCGGAAAAATCAAAATGACATATTTATCTTTGGGAATAAGCATTGTTGCGCTATGTATAAGTTTATATGCTTTTAGTATATCAAGGAGAAAGAAATGATAGAAAATAAAACATCTGAAGCGCAGAAGAAGGCAACGCAAACCTGGCGAAAGAAAAATCCGGAAGCTGCGAAATATAATAGCTATAAAACTTCCGCTAGGACATTTGCCAGACACTGGGCAACAAAGGAAGATATGGAAGAATTAAACAAGATTTTTAATGAAGAGAATGAGAATGCAATAAATAAAGACCTGTCCAAGTGACGGGTATGTTGAATCAACTAAAAACACCTCTTAGGATTACCCTAGGAGGTGTTTAAACGTGTGCACAAATACTGTTCTTATAATTAATAAGTTCGTATTCGTTGCGATTGGCGTACCATAGAGGATTTGAACCCCTGACCTTCTGGGCCGAAGCCAGACGCTCTATCCAGCTGAGCTAATGGTACATATGGAGCGGAAGACGAGATTCGAACTCGCGACCCTCGCCTTGGCAAGGCGATGCTCTACCACTGAGCCACTTCCGCATATGCTACTTTTATATTTTACTTGAAACCTATAATATAGTCAAGTTTATAAAAGTGAAAATATGGTGACCCCACCGGGACTCGAACCCGGGATACCACCGTGAAAGGGTGGTGTCTTAACCGCTTGACCATGGGGCCACATAACTTATTAAGTATAGCAAGGCGATAATGAATAGTCAAGTGTAAATATATATATTTATAGATAAAAAAGCGGCTAATATTTAGCAGCCGCTTAACATATCAAATAACTTCAATATTGTAGGAACCTTTTTCTACTGCATATCCAACTATTTTTACAAAATCTGATTGCTGAGAAAGTTCTTTTAAAAGCTGATTACTTTGGTTTTCTGGTACTGCAATCAATAAGCCCCCTGAAGTTTGCGGGTCGTACATAATATCGGTTATAGCTAGGGGAACTTGGTCTGAAAGCTTCACAAATGGTTCTACATACTTTCTATTAGCGTAGGCTCCAGCAGGAATAATACCCATAGCTGCCATTTCAATAGCTTCGGGAAGTATTGGCAGGGAGTCGGACAAAATATTTATTGTCACATTGCTACCTGCTGCCATTTCATATACGTGGCCTAAAAAACCAAATCCGGTTATATCCGTACACGCTGAGACTGAATATTCTGGCTTAGTCATTATTTCGCAAGATGCTTTATTTAAAGTAGCCATTTGCTCTACAGCAATTTGGGTTGTATCCTTTGCAACCAATGAGTGTTTGGAAGCTAAATTAATAATACCTGTTCCAAGGGGTTTGGTGAGGATTAAAACGTCTCCAGGATTCATACCGGAATTTTTTAATACTTTATCTGGATGTACAAATCCTGTTATAATTAGACCGTATTTTGGTTCAGAATCTTTTATGCTATGTCCACCAACTAGCAAAGCACCGGCTTCCAATATTTTTTCGGAGCCACCTCTCATTATATCTTGTAAAATGCTCTTGGGTAAGTGTTCAGGATAGCACAGTATATTCATAGCTAGCTTTGGATATCCTCCCATGGCGTATACGTCACTAATTGCATTTGCAGCTGCTATTTTCCCAAACATATATGGATCATCCACAACGGGGGGGAAAAGGTCAACAGTTTGAATTAAAGCTAATTCATCGCTAACTTTATATACTCCTGCATCATCGCTAGTATCTGTTCCAACTAGAAGATTAGGATCTGTAAATTTAGGCAAATGACACAAAACTTGTGTCAGGTCATCTGGACCAAGTTTTGCTGCTCATCCCGCGTGGGCTGTAAGTTCAGTAAGTTTAATATCGTGCACTTGATTCAACTCCTTTACTATAGTACACTAATCATAACATTTGCAGTGTATGTTCTCAAGCATACATATATATTATAGATAGAACTTATAATATAGCTACTATTATTTGGTAATGAGGTGAGTAGAATGAACATGGAGCTATTGGATTTTATATTGCCATTAGATACAAACGAGAAAAAAGATAGTAATTTATTTCCGTTTATAGAAGTTAATGAAGGCGCAAAATTGCCGGATGTTCTATTGAAATTATTTGAGGAAGACATTGAAGAAGTCTATATAAAGTATAAGGACAAAATTGTAGGAAAAATCAATAAAATAAGTGCCTTGAAAAGTTATATTTTTACTGAAAAGAAGAGAGAGGCCGTAATAATGCAAATATTTGATGAAATTCAAGAGGGTATTTGCGTATGTGATCAAAACGGAACTACTTGGATTTGGAACAAGGCGATAGAGAAAATCTATGATATTAAAAAAGATGAAATACTAGGTAAAAACCTGCAGGAATATTTTACAGATGCTGCGGATATAAGAGTAATTAAGACTGGGGAAAGAGTAAAAGACTATAGACACTCACCTAGACCAGGAACGGAGATAGTAATAAGCGCTTCTCCAATATATTATGATGATGAAATCATAGGAGCTGTTAGTACAGATAGGAGTATAGATGAAGTGTTATCTGTATCAAGGCGATTAAAAGAAGCTGTTAAAACCATAGAGATATTGGAAACAAAATTAGGGGGCAAAACCCTAAGTGACCCTGACTTTATGATTGGTCAAGATAAGGGAATAAAAGAGCAAGTAAATTTAGCGCTACAAGTAGCAAAAACTGACATGCCTATATTAATAGAAGGAAAAACTGGTACAGGCAAGGAGGTTTTCTCTAAATTCATACACAACAACAGCAATAGAAAAGGGAACTTTGTTTCAGTAAACTGTAGTGCCATTCCAGAAAGTCTTTTTGAAAGTGAATTTTTCGGATACGTAAAAGGAGCGTTTACTGGTGCAAACGTTGAAGGAAGACAAGGATATTTTGAACAAGCCAATGGTGGAACGCTATTTTTAGATGAGGTCAGTGAACTTCCGCCGTTGCAACAGACAAAGCTTCTTAGAGCTATTCAGGAAAGAAAGATCAGACCTCTAGGTGCAGAAGAGGACATTGATGTAAACATTAGATTGATATCTGCAACGAACGCCAATTTGGAAGAAGCTGTCAGTGAAAAAAGGTTTAGAGTAGACCTATATTATAGGTTAAAGGGCATAATTGTGGAATTACCTGATTTAAGCAATAGAAAAGAAGATATCGAAGATATGATTCACTATTTTACCGACGATTTGTGTAGGGTGTATAACAAGAAAATTGTTAGCATCACTGAGGAGGCCATGAACATATTAAAAGATTATAAATGGCCTGGTAATATTAGAGAGTTAAAAAATGCTATGAGACAGATGGTAGTAATGGCGACCGGGGATGTGCTTGAGAAGGAATTGATACCAAAGAACATTAGAGAAAGCACGGGAGATGCTGCTAGCATAGCCACATTAAAGCAAAACAATATAAGCTTAACAGAGTCTGTTGAAAACTTTGAAAAGCAGTTGATAAAGGGCACTTTGCAAGAAACTAGTTGGAATATTACTAAGACGGCGGAAATATTAAAAATTCCCAGAACTACATTAAATTATAAAATAAAGAACTATAAACTAATTGAAGAAAAATAAATTGAAAGACTCATATGCCGGAACTAGGCAGGTGAGTCTTAATTATTTATCAAAAATTTTAAACTTTCAAATTATATGGAGACTATTCAAAGAATTTACTACCAGGAAACGTAAAAGTAATGAAAAAACATGAGAAATAAACACGAAATTATTGACGAAGAATATATTTGCTTGTTAAATCGTGTTTTTTTGATAAAATGAAGATGAACAAAACAAGATAGTTAAGCCATTATCAAACAAAGCGTCCTAAAAATAGACGAAAATCGGGCAGCTGTAATATATGGCTGATTAAGTGCGATACAGAAGATTATGTATTTTATAAGCACAAACGGAAAGGATGTTTTAAACCCACAACACTCTCAATCTACTATGCTAAAGCATTGATTAATAGCGGCGTTACCAGCAATAAACAGGTACAGAGGTGTAATAGCAAAACGGATACATAAAAAAATCCCGACATTTAGAAGTGACGAAATATAGCCTACAATCGACGAAATATGGTCAAATTCTTACTACGAAGTATTTGTTTTTACAATTCGAACCATGGAGTTATTGATTTTAACTATAGTAAATAAATATCAAACAAATAGACAAGTTGGCACGCAATTTGCATTATATATTATATGGTATTTGCTTTGTTTATAAGGCGAAGGAGGCGTATTAGCAGAATGAAAAGACCGTACCAAAATACACAAAGAAAAGGAGGGGAGGTGAAATGAAGCACTTATTCAAGTATCAATTGAAGCAAGGAGTTGGAGCACCTCCGTCACCTGTTGTAAAGGCAGGAGACATGGTAAAAAGAGGTCAGGTTATTGCTGAGGCTGATTTAACAAAATTATGTGTACCATTGCATGCATCTGTTAATGGAGTTGTAAAAGAAGTAACAGAAACTCACATTATTGTAGAGCAAAGCGATGATAATAAAGATTTTGTAAAAATCGACCAGAGTGGAAGTATTGCAGACGTTGTTAGAAACGCTGGACTAATCGGATTAGGCGGAGCTGGTTTCCCAGCATATGTGAAGCTTAAGACTCAACTTAAACCAGGTGGTTTTTTAATCGTTAACGCTGCAGAATGTGAACCAGTACTCGAACACAACATGGATCAAATAGTAAACGAAACCGAAAAAATGATTGGTGGACTTCGTCTTGCTATGGAGTCAACTGGTGCTGATCATGGTATTATTGGAATCAAACTTAAGCATAAGGAAGAAATTAAACTTATTATTAAGTATTTGAAAGATAATAAAATTACTGACATAAGAGTGCTACCGTTGAGAAACATTTATCCTGTTGGAGAAGAAAGAGCGTTGATTAGAGATACAATTAACGTGTTACTACCTCCAGGAGCTCTTCCAAGTGAAGCGAACAGCGTTGTTTTCAACGTAGAGACACTTTGTGCAATTTACGACGCAGTTAATGAAGGCAAACCATTAATCGACAAGCACCTTACTGTTGCAGGTCGCTTAAATGACTTGCCTGAGCATACAGTTAAGACACTAACCGTTCCTATAGGTTATGCAATAGATGATATCGTTGCTGATTTCGGAGGCTTAAAGCTACCTATTGGAGAGATTGTCTTAGGTGGACCATATACAGGGAAACGTGCTGTTGAAGGTGCTGCTGTAGAAAAAACTACTGGTGGTATATTAGTTACTCAAGAGTTCAAACCTGTAAAAGGAAAACTTGGACTTATCCAATGTGCTTGTGGCGCTAGCAAAACAAGAATGGAAGAAGTAGCAGCATCCATGAGTGCTGAAGTAGTAGGCCATCAAATTTGTAAAAATGCCCATGAAGCAAATGGAAACTATAAGTGTGAAAACCCAGGACATTGCCCTGGACAGGCAGAAAAAGTTCTTGAATTAAGAAAACTTGGAGCAGAAGAAGTATTGATTAGTCATTGTACAGATTGTAGTAACACTGTAATGGGCTCTGCACCTAAGTTGAAAATGGAAGTTCACCATATGACTGACCACGTGTTGGAAACTATGGGAATGCCTGTGATTAGAGAATTCGACGAGACTCAACTATAGTAAGGTCGCGTAGAAGGAACAACTAAATTTGGTAAGTCGCATCTTAACAGATGCTGATAATATTATAAAACCTAGAAGGAGGAAGAGATGTCAATAACAAAAGAAACTGCTGCTATGCACGCAGGAGACCCAGCTGTTACCTGCTGTAGATTCGAGGCAGGCTCATTGGTCGAACCCTCAATCTTAGAGGATCCTGCAATCTTCCCGGATCTATTAGATACCGGACTACTGGAGATTGGTGATGATGTACTAACGATTGGTGAAGTGCTTGGAGCAAAATTAATTCAAACTTTGGATGCATTAACTCCCATTACAAGAGATATGGTAGAGGACCTTCCAGAAAAAGTAGAAGAAGTAGAAGAAGTAGTTGCTGAGGAAGCAGTTGCTGCTCCTGTAGTTGCAGGCGCTACTCAAACCGTTGCTGGTGGATATGTAAACATTAAAATTGGCGAAGGTAAAAACATTGAGTTGAACTTCCCATTAATGGCTGGCGGCGTTGCAGGTGCTGCTCCAGTAGCTGGCGTTGCTCCAGTAGCTGGCGTTGCAGGCGCTACAGCTGAAGCTCCAGCAGGAGAAGCAAAAGTTCTTAGAACTCTTAAGAGAAGATATTTCGATATCAAAGAAGTTAAGAGAGGACCAGAGACTAAAATCGAAGGAACAACTCTTTACATTCGCGAAGGAATCGAAGAAGAGGCTATTGGCCACGAAGTATTAGTAAAAGATGTTACTATGGAGATTATTACTCCAGCTGATTACCATAAGTATTCAGAGACTATCATGGACGTTCAACCTATCGCTACTAAAGAAGAAGGCGCTTTAGGAACTGGTATTACACGTGTAATCGATGGCGTTATCATGTTGGTAACAGGAACTGATGAAAACGGCGTACAAATTGGTGAGTTCGGTTCATCAGAAGGTGAAATGGACAAAAACATTATGTGGAACCGTCCAGGAGCACCTGACAAAGGCGATATCTTCATTAAAACTCAAGTTACTATCCAAGCTGGTACTAACATGGAGCGTAGAGGACCTCTTGCAGCTCATAAAGCTACTGACGTAATAAGTGATGAAATCAGAAAAGCTTTAAAAGATGCTGATGAGAGCCTAGTAGTTAGAGAAGAAGAATTCGTACAAAAGAGAAAACCAGGAGCTAAGAAAGTTCTTATAGTAAAAGAAATCATGGGTCAAGGTGCAATGCACGACAACCTAATTCTTCCTGTAGAACCAGTTGGTATCCTAGGCGGAAAACCAAACGTAGACTTAGGAAACCTTCCTGTAACTCTTTCACCACTTGAAGTTCTTGACGGTGCTATCCACGCATTAACTTGTATTGGACCAGCTTCAAAAGAGAACTCACGCCACTATTTCAGAGAGCCACTAGTGCTTGAAGCAATGAAAGACGACGAAATCGACGTTTGTGGAGTTATCTTTGTTGGTTCACCACAAATCAACGCAGAGAAATTCTATGTATCAGAGCGTCTAGGAATGACAGTTGAAGCAATCCAACCAGACGGTGTTATTATTACAACTGAAGGATTCGGAAACAACCACATTGACTTTGCTTCTCACCATGAGCAAGTTGGTTTAAGAGGAATTCCTCTAGTAGGTATGTCATTCTGTGCAGTTCAAGGTGCATTAGTAGTTGGTAACGAATACATGACAGCTATGGTTGACAACAACAAATCACTACAAGGTATCGAGAACGAAATCCTTGCAAACAATACTCTTTGCGAAGAGGATGCTATCAGAGCTCTATCCATGCTTAAAACTGTAATGGCAGGCGAAGAAGTAAAAGCATCAGAAAGAAAATGGAACAACTCAGTTAAACTAAACAACGTTGAGCTTATTGAAAAAGAGCTTGGCAAGAAAATTGAATTAGTTGACAACGAGCAAGTTCTTGAGAAGAGTAAAAAACGTTTAGAAATTTACGAGAAAGAAGATTAATCTATGGAAAACCTCAAATACATTTCTTCCGAAACATATTTTAGCGGAGTAATCGTAGAAGTAACCGATGGCTCAGTTACAATAGACCTAAAGGGGAGATTAGGACAATTTAAGGTGCCTCATAGAATGATCATTACTGATTATCCATTGAAAGAAGGTTTGGAAGTCGGTTGGGTTATGAGTTTCCCTGAAGTCTTAGGACCTGAAATTAATGAAAAATATGAGGGAATCATAAAAAGGCAAAGAGAAATAGAAGCAAAAAAAGCAAAACTAAACGTAGAAGATTAAGGTTTTTCTATGAAACTATAAAACAAGGAGGAAGACAATGCAATTAACAAGTGTTAAAGGATTGCAATCCGAAATCTTCGTTCCAGTTACACCGAACCCAGTTTGGACACCAGTAACTAAAGAACTTAAAGATATGCGTATTGCACTTGCTAGTGCAGCAGGAATTCACTTAAAAACTGATCCTCGCTTTAACTTAGCAGGAGATACTAGCTTTAGAGAAATCCCAGGAGATACTAAGCCTGAAGAATTAATGGTTTCACACGGTGGATATGATAACGGAGACGTTAACAAAGATATCAACTGTATGTTCCCACTATCTAGATTGCAAGAGTTAGCAGCTGAAGGATATATCAAAGAAGTTGCTCCAATGCACTTTGGATTCATGGGTGGTGGTGGAGACCAAACAGCTTTTAAAGAAGTTACTGGTCCAGCTATTGCTCAAAAACTTAAAGAAGAAGGCGTTGACGCAGTTCTTCTAACTGCAGGCTGAGGTACTTGTCACCGTACAGCTGTTATTGTACAGCGTGCGATAGAGGAATCGGGTATTCCTACAATTATCATTGCAGCATTACCACCTGTAGTAAGACAAAATGGTACTCCAAGAGCGGTTGCTCCACTTGTACCAATGGGCGCTAACGCAGGAGAGCCAAACAACCCTGAAATGCAAACAGCGATTGTTAAGGCTACTTTAGAGCAACTTATTGAAATTCCATCAGTTGGAAAAATTATTCCACTTCCATTTGAGTATCACGCAAAAGTTTAGTATTAATACTAAATAGAGCTGGAGTTGATAAACATGAATGAAATAGACCAACGACGCCTTGTAATAAAAGCGTTTCATGCGAACCGTGTTAAACTAGGCGAGAAATGCGAGTTTAAAGATGGGGTCCTTGAAATACCAGGGCACATAGAGTCTAATAGTGATTTAGTCAAATCCTGTTCTTTGAGTATTATTGAGCCTGGGAAACATGATATCCAGATCAATACGATTATGGATATTATCCCAATATCCACGAAGGTACTAGGAAGACTTGGTGAAGGTGTGACTCACACCTTCACTGGAGTCTACGTGATGCTAACGGGCGTGGATGAAGATGGTCGTCAAATGCACGAATTTGGCTCATCTGAAGGGAACCTAATGGAGCAATTAGTGCTTGATAGGGCAGGTACTCCTGGATCAAAAGACTATATCATCCACATTGACGTGTTGATGAAGGGCGGTCAGCCATTTGAAAGATTATTAGCGAATGAAGCATTTGCTATAGCTGATAATTATATTTCCAGTTTAAGAAAAATTCTTAAAAAAGCTGACGGAACTAAAGCTGATGAATCCCATGAGTATTACGACAAAATACGAAAAGGCGCTACGAAAGTAGCTTTGATAAAGCAGATTGCTGGTCAAGGTGCAATGTATGATAATATGTTGTTCACTTCTGAACCATCTGGATTCGACGGGATTTCCATTATAGATATGGCGAACATGCCAATACTATTGTCACCTAATGAATATCGTGACGGTGCCATAAGGGCATTGGTATAGGAGGGATAAATATGGGAATTGGACCATCGACGAAAGAAACTAGCTTACATCACTTTAGAGATCCTTTAGTAGATGTATTAGGAAGCGACAACGACATTGATTTTCAAGGAATAATACTTGTTGGAACTCCACAAGATAATAATGAGAAGTATTTAGTTGGACAAAGAGCTGCACAGTGGGCGGAGGCCTTAAGAAGCGATGGAGTTATCTTATCTTCAGACGGATGGGGAAATTCTCACGTAGATTATGCCAACACCATGGAAGAGCTTGGAATCCGAAATATTCCAGTTGTTGGAGTTACTTTTCAGGGAACCCAAGCTGAGTTTGTTGTAAAGAATAAGTATATGGATACTATTGTCGATATCAACAAGTCGGAGAAGGGTATTGAAACCGAAGTAGTAGGCGAAAACAACTTGGATCTAATGGACGCTAGAAAGGCCGTTGCTTTACTAAAGTTAAAAATTAGAAAAGCAAAGCGTTAGTTTCCATAAAAAAATAATATCTTCGTTGTTTGCAATATAACAAACAAACGAGTATATAGTAAGCTTTGGTTGTTGGGGCTTTTATTAGCCCTAGCATACCTATTAACTTTTGGGGATAGATGGGTGCTGGTGTGCCTTCCGGTCTTCAAAACCGGTTCGAGGGGTTAGTAGCTTCTTGGGTGGGTTCGATTCCCACATATTCCCGCCAACTCCATTCATTAGATTATTGATTCAATATGTGGAGGTTGGGATTGTTCGCAAATAAGATGAAGTGCGAGAAATTTCATATATTTTTTATAAATAGAGCAATAAGCAACTTTTGCAATATAAAGCAAAGACGGAATAATAATTCAATTAATCATTGCATACGGATGTAATAATTATCGTTTATAAAAAATACTGCTCTTGATAATAAAATATAAATGAATATTAAGCATCGCATTATGAGGTACTTGACAAGCTGTTTGGAAGGGTGTGCAGTAACATTCCTGAGTCATACTAAGCACTAATAGAAGATAAGTGTCAATTCAAATAATTATTAGAGTTGAACAACAGCTCTTATAATACGGTAAGTCACATTCAAACCAAAAGGAGGAATTGTTATGAAGTTTAGTAGAAGTATTCAAGCCGTAGATTCCCATACCGCAGGAGAAGCAACAAGAGTAGTAATTGGTGGTATTCCAAATGTTAAAGGCGACAGCATGCCTGAGAAAAAACAGTGGTTAGAGGAAAACTTAGACTATTTACGTACAGCTATTATGTTGGAGCCAAGAGGACACAATGACATGTTCGGCTCAATCATTACCCAACCAACAAATCCTGAAGCTGACTTTGGAATCATCTTCATGGACGGTGGCGGTTACCTTAACATGTGTGGCCACGGAACAATTGGCGCTATGTCCATAGCTGTTGAAACTGGCATGGTAGAAGTTCATGAGCCAATTACTAACATCGTTCAAGAAGCTCCTGCAGGCATCGTAAGAGGAGAAGTTGAAGTTGTTGATGGAAAAGCTAAAAAAGTATCCTTTGTTAACGTACCTTCTTTCATGTACAAACGCGATCAAGAAGTAGAACTACCAGGTTATGGCAAAGTGAAATTTGACATTTCATTTGGCGGAAGCTTCTTTGCAATTGTAAAAGTAGACCAATTAGGAATCGAAATTGAACCTAAAAACGCTGGGCTATTAAACAAACTTGGAATTGAATTAAGAGGCGTTATCAATAAAGAAATCGAAGTAGTACACCCAGAATTACCACACATTAATACTGTTGACTTAGTTGAGTGGTGGTCAGAGACTGATAATCCTGAAGCTACATTGAAAAACTGTGTAGTGTTTGGTCAAGGTCAAGTTGATAGATCTCCATGTGGAACTGGAACAAGTGCTAAGCTTGCAGCTCTTCACTCAAAAGGCGAAATTAAAGTTGGAGAAAAATTTGTATACGAAAGCATTCTAGGAACATTATTTGAAGGCGTTATAGTTGAAACAACAAAAGTTGGAGAATTTGACGCTGTAATTCCTAGAGTATCTGGATCTGCGTGGATTACTGGATTCAACCATTTTGTTATTGATGAAACAGACCCATTAAAATATGGTTTTATACTAGGCTAAGTAACAAAAATAAATAATATTTCATAAAAATTTGATCGGAGGATATTTATGATTACTACCGTAATAAAGGCGCTTTATTATATAGCATTTGTTGTAGCGGCAGGGGTTTTTGGCATTGACCTTAAAAAGAAAAAAGATGCTGGTGAGTGGGAAGAGGAAAGTACTTTTAAACCAATAGCTACAGGCTTCATTACAAACTTCGGAGACACTCTTGGTATTGGTTCATTTGCACCTACAGTATTTTTGTTCAAAGCTTTGAAGCATAATATTCCTAACAAACTAATCCCAGGAACTATGAACGTAGCGGATACTTTCCCAGTTCTTTTGGAAGCAATTATCTTTACTTCAAAAGTTGAAGTTGAACCTGTTACCCTAGCAGTACTTATTGGTGCAGCAGTTATCGGTTCCTACCTAGGAGCTGGATTTATTGCTAAACAAGATGGTACTAGAATTCAGATGATTATGGGTATTGCGTTATTTGTAACTGCAGTATTGATGATTCTTTCTCACCCACTAGTAAACTTGTTCCCAGTAGGTGGAGACGCAATCGGACTAACTGGTGCTAAACTAGTTATCGGAGCAGTGGGTAACTTTATCCTTGGCGCATTAATGACTGCTGGTATTGGTCTTTATGCTCCATGTATGGCTATGGTATACTTGCTAGGTATGTCACCAGCTGTTGCATTCCCAATTATGATGGGTTCCTGTGCATTATTGATGCCAGTAGCTTCCTTCAAATTTATCAAAGAAGACGTTTATGCTAAGAAAAACTCACTATGGATTGCCTTAAGTGGAATGGTAGGAGTTTGGGTAGCTTATAAATTCTTTAGCTCTCTTCCAATGGATTACTTGAAAATCATGGTTATCGTTGTAATCATCGTAACAAGTATTATCATGATTAGAGGAGCATTAAAAGCAAGAAAAGAAGGAGTAACTGAAAGTTAATTATTCCTAGTATATAAAAATCTCCAAGATTTGATATATTTCAAATTCTTGGAGATTTTTGGTTCTTTGTCAGCCGTTGGGGGGAGATGTTCGCTGAACATCTCTCCCTATCTTTATTAGCACACAAAACTAAGCATAGGAATAGAAGCATAATTATAGTACAATACTTTGGCGATATAACAATATATAAAAAAAGCACAAATTCTTCTTGACTTTAATGTAGTGATGTTATATACTCATTTTAATTTAATAAGAGCTTTGCAGGAGAGAAAAGAAACTTAGTTTTACTACAGAGAGTCGGGGTTGGTGAGATCCGGCAGCAAACGGTTTTGTAATATACACTCCTAAGCTTATCTATTGAATCAAGTAGGTGGATACGGATGCCCCCGTTATCATAGGCTAGAGATTGTTTGATCTCGATGAGGTAATCTTCGGATTATGAAATAGGGTGGTAACACGTGAGCTAGTCTTTCGTCCCTTAGGAAACTAAGGGATGGAGGACTTTTTTTTATGGAAGAGAGGATATTATGAAAAAGAAATTATTTGTAATTATTTTAGCGCTGGGAATTTTACTTTCAGCTTGCGGTAAAGCACAATCAGATAGTACCGATAAGACAAATTCAGAAACTACTAAAACAGTAAAAGTCGGTATAATACAGTTCGCTGAACATATTGCACTTGATAGAGCAAGAACGGGATTCATTGATGAACTTAAAGACATGGGATTTGAAGTGGAAGAAAGCGTAGTAAACGTCCAAGGTGATATAACATTGGTTCCAATAGCAACTAAGAAATTTGAAGATGATAAGGTCGACATAATCTATGCCATCGCTACACCTGCTGCTCAAGGTGCAAAAGAGGCTTCCGATCATACACCAATCATATTCAATGCAGTCACAGATCCATTAGCAGCTCAATTGGTGGATTCTAATGAAAAGCCTGGTGGAAATGTTACAGGAGTTTCTGATTTCTTTCCAATGAAAGCCCAATTAGAAAGTTTCCTAGAAATTTTTCCTGATGTTAAAAAATTAGGTGTACTATATTCAACTGGGGAAGCAAATTCTGAAGCACAGATTATAGATTTAAGAACTGTTGCTAGTGAGCTAGGTCTTGAATTAGTTGAGACAGGGGTTTCTACAACAAATGATGTAGCACAAGCTATGGCTTCATTGGTTACTAAGATAGACTGCTATATTGCCATTCAGGACAACTTAGCTTCCTCCGCAGCAGGGATTATTGCCAAAAGTTTAAGTGATGCTGGAATCCCTTCTCTAGCAGGAGAGGGTGGACCCGTGGAAAATGGAATACTACTAAGTGATGGTGTCGATTACGAAAATTTAGGCAAGGAAGCAGCTTTAATAGCGAAAAAAATTATTGAGGGTGAGAAACCTGGAACGATTCCTGTAGTATTTTCATCTAACATAAAGAGAGTTGTTAATCAAGAAACAGCAGAAAAACTAAATTTATCAGATAATGAGAAACTTTTTGAGAATGCTCAAATTGTGAAATAGGAGGAAGAAATGTTTTCATCAGCGGGAGTTTATATAGCATCATTAGAAACAGGGTTGATATTATCCATATTAGCTATGGGAGTGGTGATAACATATAAAATACTGGATATTGCAGATTTATCTGTTGAAGGAACTTTTCCGCTGGGAGCATTTGTATTTGCTGCCTTGGCAGTAAAAGGTGCAAATCCATTTATTGCCACTGCCATAAGTTTAGTCATTGGTGCCATTGCGGGTTTTGTAACATTTTTACTGTATAAGAAACTTAAAGTTGCAGCAATTCTATCAGGAATTTTGACTATGACGATGTTATACTCGGTAAATTTACGATTAACAGGTAGATCTAATGTTCCACTTTTTAATTCACCTAGTATTTTTTCTGAATTAGAGAATATTAATAGAGTAGTGGTCCTAATTTTAATAGTAATTATGGCTAAGTTAATACTAGATTATTTTTTTAAAACAGAAAAAGGCTATTTATTAATTGTAACTGGAGATAATGAGTCGTTAGTTAAATCCTTAGGGAAAAATCCTGATAGATATACTTGCATAGGACTGATGATTTCCAATGGAATGGTAGCACTTAGTGGTTCTTTAATGGCACAGTATCAAGGATTTTCGGACGCACAAATGGGAGCTACAATGATTGTAACTGCATTGGCATCAATCATAATAGGGGATACTTTTCTAAAAAACAATAGAAAGCTCAAAAATACATCTAGGGCGATTATAGGTGCTATTGCATATAAATTGATGGCCGGCCTAGCAATTGAGCTAGGACTTGAGCCTGGTGACTTAAAAGGTATAACTGCACTTATTGTAATAGGTTTTATCGCTTATAATAATGCTACAATATTTGGAATGGACAAAATTAAGAGAAGTGGATTATTAAACAAGGAGGGGAACAATGCTTAAAATAGAAAATATAAATAAAACTTTTTACTCTGGAATGCCTGAAGAACACAAACTATTCAATAACTTCAATTTGACAATACAGGAGAATAAATGCACAGCAATCCTTGGGCCAAATGGCTGTGGTAAAAGTACACTTATTAATATGATTAGCGGAAGTCTTCCTCTAGACAATGGAAGCATTAGCCTAAAAGGTACAAAAATATCGGATTTAGTTGAAGAAAAAAGGTCTAATTATATAGGAAAAGTAAATCAAGATCCTTCAAAAGGGGTGTCATTAAGTCTTAATATTCTAGAAAACATGTCCATATCACTTAAAAAGGGAGAAAAGTTTTCTTTCTCAAGACTATTAAAGAAAAAAAATAAAGAATTTATAGTATCTAAGCTGAAAGAATTAGATTTAGGATTGGAAAACAAGCTAAATACTCAGGTAAGATTTTTATCAGGAGGGCAAAGGCAGGCACTTTCGCTACTGATGGCTACAATAAAGAGACCGGAATTATTGCTATTAGATGAGCACACTGCAGCTCTAGATCCTAAAACATCCAAGTTGATAATGGAAAAGACAATTGACTTAATAAAAAGAGAAAAGATTACAACGATTATGATTACTCATAACTTAAGACACGCTCTGGAGTACTCAGACAGAATAATAATGCTTAACAAAGGTGAAATAATATTAGATATAGATTCAACGGCAATAACAGAAGACGAGTTAAATAGTTTTTATAACAACAGAATACTGACAAATATAAGCGCCGCTTCTTAGGCGCTTATATTTGTTGTAAGTAAGTATAATACATGATTAATAAATTTCTTTATGCTATAATTACATTAGTATAAGCATATAATATTAACGTGATGACCATAAGTAACTCGGGAGGTAAATATGGACTTTAAACAGATTGAGGCTTTTGTAAATGTAATTAGATATAAGAGTTTCTCAAGAGCAGCAGATGCTTCCTTTGTAACTCAGCCCACTATTAGCGCACATGTTAGTGCGCTTGAAAATGAATTAGACGTGGTGTTGATTGAAAGAAAAAAGACTGAAGCTATACCTACAGAAGCGGGGAAACAACTTTATAAACACTCTGTAAATCTAATCAATATTAGAGAACAAGCAGTTAGAGAAATGAAAAAAAAGAGAAGCGATGTAGATGGGGTCTTGACCATTCAAACCTCATCAGCATTAGGTGAACACTGGCTTCCTTCAAAATTAGCAGAGTTTAAAAGATTAAACCCTAAGGTTAAATACTATGTAGATCAATCAGACAGTTCTCAAGTGGAAAAGAATATTCAAGATGGACAGGGCGAATTAGGTTTTATAGGAAAGAAGCCGCAATACGGTTTAAAAAATGAAGTTATTCTATCCGACAGAATGGTTGTAATATGTCCTAATAATGAAAAGTTTTCGAGCTTACACAAGATAAGCTCCATGATAAGCATCGATCAAATTGAGAATGAAGGTTTTATTTGGAGGGAAGAAGGTTCAGCTACTCGTAAAGAATTTGAACGTCATTTAATACAATTAGGGCACAAACCTAATAACTTGGAAGCTGTAGCTTTAATTAATAGCATTGAAGGAATAAAAAAAGCTGTGGCTGCAGGATTGGGAATATCAGTTGTCTCAGAATTTTCGGTGTCTAACGCCCCTAGCGTTGACAATAACTACTTGATATTTTCAATTAAAGAAATTGAGATAGAACGAGATTTTTATATGATTTGGAATAAATTATCTGCAATTTCACCGACCGCAGAAGCTTTTATGGAATATATTTTAAAAACTAATGACTAATAGCAATATTATGGAGGAAGATTCTATTATGGATAAGCAGGCTTTATTAAGGAAAATACCTAAAATAGATGAGTTGATTAATAGTGAAGAGTTACAATCTAAATGTGACGAAATTCCAAGTTGGATTGTCTTAGAAAGCATACGAGAGACAATAGATGAATTGCGTTCATTTATCTTAGAAGGAACTGAATCAGTCTTAGAGTCTTTTAAGTTTGATGAATTTTCCATAATAGAGAAGGCTATTGTAAAAATTAGAGAAAAACAACAAAACAATGTTAGGCGTATTATCAATGCTACGGGAACGATATTACACACTAACCTGGGAAGGGCAAATTTATCCGAAAGAGCCGGTTTTCATGTACAAGAGACAGCATCTGCTTATTCTACCTTAGAATATAATGTCAAAGAAGGTAAGCGGGGATCAAGACACGATTTAGTTTCGGGACTTGTGGCGAAGATTACAGGTGCTGAAGATGCTATGGTGGTGAATAATAATGCTGCTGCAGTACTACTATGCTTATCAGCGTTAGCCAAAGATAAAAACGTTGTGGTTTCCAGAGGTGAGTTGGTAGAAATTGGTGGCTCCTTTAGAATACCTGAAATCATGGAACTAAGTGGGTCAAATCTAATAGAAGTGGGCACGACAAATAAAACTCATCTAAGAGACTATAGAAAAGCTGCTTTGGACAGAGAAGTAGCTTTGATGTTAAAGGTTCACACCAGTAATTATAAAATCGTTGGGTTCACTCAAGAAGTGGAAATTGAAGAATTGGTTGAGTTAGGAAAAGAGCTGGAGATTCCTATTATCTATGACCTAGGTAGTGGTTTATTATGTAATTTAGAACCCTATGGGATTCATGAACCTACCGTTCAGGAGACAGTTGCTTCTGGCGCAGATTTAGTGCTTTTTAGCGGAGACAAACTACTGGGAGGGCCACAGGCGGGAATAATAGCCGGTAAAAAAGAGATGATTGCCGCAATGAAGGCTCATCAGTTGGCAAGGGTCATTAGAGTTGATAAAATGACTTTAGCTGCCTTAGAATCAACTTTGAGAACATACCTTGATATGGAGACTGCAAAAGCCGAGATTCCAATTTTATCAATGATTACTATGACTCCTGCTACTACAAAAGAAAATGCTGAAAAGCTTGTAGAGAGATTAGAAGAAATAGGTGGAGATTTCCAATTTGAAATCATTCCTGGAGAGAGTCAGATTGGAGGGGGATCGACACCAAATCAGTTTATTAAAGGTTTTGTAATTGCTTGTATTTCTAATTCAATAACACCAGATAATTTGGAAAAAAACCTCAGATTTAATGATATTCCAATTATTGGAAGAATTTCTAACGATAGGTATATTATTGATCCGAGGACATTATTTAATAGTGATTACGATAGTATAGTAAATGCATTTAAAAAGATATGGAATGATATAAATGGAAAATAATGGCATTAACAGACATATTATAGTGGGGACTTCTGGACACGTTGACCACGGAAAGACCAGTTTGACAAAAGTGCTCACAGGCACAGATACTGATAGACTCCAAGAAGAAAAAAAACGAGGAATAACAATTGAATTAGGTTTTACCAATTTAACTAATGATAAGAACATAGACATTAGTATCATTGACGTGCCTGGACACGAAAGATTTATTCATAATATGCTTTCTGGAATAGGGGGCATTGACATGGTGCTTTTGTTGGTAGCTGCTGACGAAGGTATTATGCTTCAGACCAAAGAGCACTTTGAGATTGTAAAAATGTTAGGTATTAATAAAGGAATAATTGTTATTACGAAAAAAGATTTGGTTGAAGACGAGTTTTTAGAGTTAATTCATGACGACATAGATGGTCTAGTAGAAAACACTTTTCTTCAAGATGCACCTCGATTTGAAGTTTCAAGTTATACTGGGGAAAACATTGATGTTTTAAAGGATGCTATTGTTGAGATGGCATTAGAGATAGAGGGTAGAAGGCAAGAGCCATCTCTTACTCGTTTGCCAATAGATAGAATATTTGTTATGGAAGGGTTTGGCACAGTTGTCACTGGCACACTAGTAGAGGGAAAGGTGTCAGTAGGAGATGAGCTAACCATTTATCCTCAGATGTTAAAAACTAAAGTTAGGAATTTACAGGTACATGGCAAGAAAGCAGAGACAGCGTTTGCAGGACAAAGAGTAGCTGTTAACTTATTAAATGTAAAAAAAGAAGAACTAGAAAGGGGCAACGTATTAGCTCCAGAAGGTTCAATGGCAAATACCATGATGATAGATGCTAATTTAGAGATGTTTAAAAGCACTGGTCGAACTCTAAAAAATGGTAGCAGAATTCATTTTAGCTTTGGACCAGCAGAGATACTTGCAAAAGTAGTTTTGCTAAACAAAGAAGTACTAGAACCTGGGGAATCAGGATATGCTCAGTTAAGACTTGAAGAAAATATTGCTATGAAAAAAGGTGATAGATTTATCATAAGGTTTTTCTCGCCCGTGGAAAGCATTGGCGGAGGAGAAGTATTAGAATCAAATCCAAAAAAACATAAGAGGTTTAGAGATGATGTTATGGATAGTCTGGAGCAAAAATATGTAGGTGATGACATCCAAGTTGTAGAGCAGACTATTAAAGAAAATAGATATAGGATGTCAGAAGATGATGAATTAATGTCAAAGTTAGGATTTACTTTTGAACAATGGAATATGGCAAAAGAGGAGCTAATCAAATCTGGTAAAATTGTGGATATTGGATCCGGGATTTCTATACATGGGGAAGCATTAGAGAGAATAAAGGGTATTTCTTCAAATATATTAGATGAATTTCACAAAAAAAATCCATTTGCAATGGGGATATTAAAAGAGGAGTATAGAAACAGGATAAGTTTAGAAAGTCATATTGACAAACCAAGAGTGATTGAGCTGATAATAAAGCAAATGATAGCAAGTGAATTACTGCAAGATTTGGGTGCTCGAATTGAATTGGTAGGTTATAAAGTGGAAATGACAGATGACCAAAGGTTACTTTCTGAAAAGGTGGAGAACAAGTATTTAGAAAAAGGTTTTGAACCTCCTGAAACATCTGAGATAACAGCTGAATTTAAAGCTTCTGGAAATATTGTTGAAGCTTTGGTTGAGCAGGGCAAACTAGTCAAACTAAGTCCAAGTCATAGAATTCATAAAAGCTTCTATGATGAGGCTTTGAAAATTGTAAATGATACTTTGGATGCTAAGGGGGAAATTACTCTTGGTCAATTTAGAGATTTAGTAGGGTCTTCTAGAAAGTATGCTATACTGATATTAGAGCATTTCGATAGCAAGGGAATTACTGTAATGAAAGATAACAAAAGGGTTAGAGTTGTAAAATAAGGAATCATTAGGAGGTCGTTATGGGTAAAATCAATTTTGACAATGCAAGCACATCTTTTCCTAAGGCACCAAAATTAGGCATGGCAATGTCTAGTTTTATTGAAGAAGGAGCATATAATGTTAATAGAGGAAACTATGGTGATGCTTATGCCATAGAAGGTAGTATAATTGATGTAAGGGATAAAATTAATAAATTTTTTGAAGGTCCTGGAAGTAAGTATGTTGTATTTACTCCAGGGGTAACTTATTCTATAAATTATTTTATTAATGGGTATTTAAAACCTGGTGATCATGTAATAATTAGTCCACTGGAACATAATGCTGTTATGCGTCCACTTTACGCTCTTAAAGAAAGTGGTGTGCAATATGATACTATGGGCATACTGAATGATGGCTCCATAGATGTTGATGGCGTAGAGGATTTGATAAGGCCTGAAACTAAGGCAATTATTACTCTTCATGCTTCCAATGTTTTTGGAACATTGGTGCCTATTGGGAAATTAGGAGAAATATGCAATAGAAGAGGAATTGTATTTGTCATAGATAGTGCTCAGACAGGTGGGGTCATTCCTATTTCCATGGAAAGAGACCATATTGACTTCTTAGCCTTTGCCGGACACAAGGGGCTCTTAGGGCCGCAGGGAATTGGAGGCGCAATTATTTCACCAGAATTGGTAGATTTAATTGAACCTACAATAAAAGGAGGCACAGGTAGTATTTCTGACTCTATGGAGATTCCTGAGTTTATGCCAGATAGGTTTGAAAGTGGCACATTGAACTTACCGGGTATTATAGGCATTGGCCATTCCATAGACTATATTAATAGCGTTGGCTTAGAAGCTATCCACAAACACGAAATAGAACTAGCAAAGATGTTTATTGACTATATTGTAGAAAATATACCTGAAGTGGAAGTTATTGGTGATAAGACTGGCCTTAATAGAACTTCAGTGGTCTCTATAAACTTTAAAACTATAGATAATGCTGAAGCTGCCCATGTGCTTGATGATAGATATCAAATAAAGACTAGAGTTGGGCTTCACTGTGCTCCCATAGCACACAAAATAATGGGAACTTATCCTCAGGGAACGGTGCGTTTTAGTTTTGGACTATTTAATACAGAAGAGGAAGTAGCGGAAGGACTAAAAGCGATTGAGGAGATAGTAAAATCAGTTAAGAATTAATATATATTATTAAACGGCTAATTGTAGCATTGCAACTATAGGTTGACAAAATTCCAGGTGTAGTTGGTGGTTCGCAACCAGCTTATTTGAAATAATAGAGCCATCAAGAAAGGAGTGTCAACAATGAATATAGGAGAGAGAATATTAAATTTGCGAAAAGCTAAAGGAATATCTCAAGAGGAATTAGCTGAGCAATTAGGAGTTTCAAGACAGGCTGTTTCTAAGTGGGAAAGCGAACAGAGTTTGCCTGAAGTAGACAAGATAGTTTTTATGAGTGAGTATTTTCAAGTGTCTACTGACTATATATTGAGAGGAACGGAATCTGAAGTAACCTCAATAAACAACAATGAAACAGTTGGTAAAATATTTTTTCTAGGGTCAGTATTTTTAGCTGTTGTGGGTTTGTTAGTTGGTTTTGCTGATTGGTATGAGCACCAAGCATTAGAAAAAGTAGCTGGAGCTGTTATTATTCAGCTGGTTGGAGTTTTGGCATACTTTATGGCAAAATATATTTTCAAAGAAAAAGCTTCAAGATTGATTAATTTGTCTTTGATTATGGCAATAGCAATTATGCCATTATCTATGTTTTCTGGCTTTGTATCCCAAATATTATTTCACCAAGGACAGATAGCACCATATCCTTTTATATATGATTTCTATCACTGGGGATTGTTTATTAGTTTTTATTTAGGTATATGGTTTGCCACCGAAAGAGTACTAAAAAGGTAATTAACTCAGTCAATAATAAGAATACGTGGAAGGTTAGTGTTTGTTTACACTGACCTTTTTTTATTTAAAAAGAAAATAATGTGCTGTTGTGACAGAATTGTTACAAAAATTCAACTAATTTACGGTGAAATGCGATATTTCTTAAGGTATAATAAAATTACATAAATGACCGAGGTTGCATTGAAAAAAATGGAGGAGCAGATGAAGAAATTAATTTATGCAGCAGATGATGAAGAAAACATAAGAGATATATTAAAGTCATTTTTGGAAGGGGCAAATTTCGATGTAAAGGTTTTCCCCACAGGAGATGAACTCTATGAGGAGTTTTTAGTAGCGCCTTGTGATTTAGTGGTCCTGGATATAATGATGCCGGGAAGTGATGGGCTAACAATTTGTAAGCAGATAAGAGAAATATCAAAAGTTCCTATTATTATTCTTACTGCAAAAGAGAGTGAAATGGACTATGTTTCAGGGATTACTTTTGGTGGAGATGACTATTTAGTTAAGCCTTTTAGGCCATCTATTTTGGTTCTAAGAATTCAGGCGCTTTTTCGACGTATAGAAATGGAACGGGGCCTTCAAGAAGAAGTACTTGCATATGGTGATTTGGAATATTCTAGTAAATTACATGCAGGGCTTTGCAATGGAAAAGACTTGGGGTTAACTATGAATGAGTTGGCATTGTTAAAATATATGATGCAACATTCAGAAAGAGCTATTTCCAGAAATGAGTTACTAAAAGAAATATGGGGCATTGACTCCGAAATAGAAACAAGGGTAACAGATGAAACAATAAGAAGAATTAGAAAGAAAATAAAAGCTGCTGGCAGTAAAGTTGCCATTACAGCTCTTTGGGGTTATGGCTATAAGTTGGAGGAAACTCCATGAACCAGACGAGGACAAAAATTACTATATTGACCACTACAGCTTTTTTGTTAACGTTTATCATAATATTAGCTTCTTTTAATATATTGATGAACAACTACATTACAAATGGCGCCCATGAAGCGATTAATCAATACTATAGAAATAGCGCAATTAGTAGCTGGGAATACAATTTTCACCATATTTTGCTTCAGGTCTTTATGTGAAAAAAGTGGAAGGGTCATCGAATTATACGTATCAAATTAGTGATGAGCCGCAATTACCTAATAAAGACAATATTATTAAGTGGATTTCAAAATATGGAACAATTAATGGAGAGGTTGTAAAAGCAAAAATTGCAGATAGGACGTATTATATTACTTTGCATAGTTTAGACAGTGATGACGAAATAGTATTGGCGATTTACGTTGATGTTACGGCAGAGAAGCATTTAGTTACCAGTGTGAGCATTGCTATTCTGTTTATAATGACACTGTGTAGTGTTGCAGCTGGACTAGCTGGAGTATATTTAGGAAAGAAAATTGAGAATGAACAGTGGAAACAAAAGAAAGTGTTTGAGAATGCATCACATCAACTAAAGACTCCACTTATGGTTATGCAAGGTTATGCAGAAGGATTGACCCATGGTGTTATTAAAGATCCAAAGCAGGCAGCTGAAATAATAGTTGATGAAACAGAGAAAATGGCACTGCTAATCGATGAAATACTTAATTTATCGAGATTAGATAGCAATGATATTAAGTTTAAATTTGAAAATGTTTCTTTAGAGACTCTATTAAATGATTGCTTACCTACCATAGAATATCTTGCAAACAAGAAAAATATTAAGGTTGAAGTCAGCACCACTGACCATGTGGTAAAAGCGGATATAGTCCAATTGGAAAGAGCGATAATCAGCATTCTTTCAAACGCTATCAGATATGCTCAGACTACTATTAAAGTTCAATGTGATGATAAAAGAATCTCCATATGGAATGATGGTGAAGGCGTACCGGAAGAGGACATAGAAAAAATATTTAAGCGTTTTCAAATTGGGAAAGGTGGAAATACAGGAATAGGATTATCGCTGACAAGAGAAGTTGTAAAACGACACGGATGGAAAATTCATGCAGAAAACACTGACGGTGGCATGAAGTTTATCATTACGATGAAATAGGGTGTATAAGATTTATAGAAGAAGCAATGAATAATAGCTAATTAGAATTATAAAGAGGAGATGAAGTTAATGAAAAACAGGAGAAAGAATATTGCCGTTTCGTTAGTTCTGATTTTAGTAACAGCTGCTATGATTTTCTCAGCATGTGGGAAAACAAGCTCAGACAATGTTAATAATGAAGAGGCAAAGCCGGAAGTTAAAGTAGAAGAGCCAACTGAAAATAAAGTCGAAGAATCAAATAAAGAATTTGGCGAATTTGCAAAGTCTTTACACAAAGAAATAGCTGCAAACTGGGATAAAATGAACAAAGTATGGCAGGGATAGATTATGAAAATTTAAATGCTGTGCTTTTCTATTTAGGCGATGAAGGAGAAGTAAAAGACGCAGTATTATTAAATACAAAAGAAATGAAAAAGCTTAGCGAAGAGGAGTACAAAGATATCATTCCTCCAGCACCTGGTGGATATGCTGAAGCTAAAATTGGTGGGAAAAACGCAATTGCTTTAAGCACATCAGACGAATCCATGAGAAAAAGCGATGCTTTAAGCGAAATGTTCAGAATTGCCACTCATGAGCCAATTCATTTTTATTACCAAAGTGAAGCGGAAATAACGCCAGATTCAAATAGAACTCAAACTTATCCAATTGATAAGAATGAAAGAATTGTAAGAGGAATGTTATACCAGAATTTGGTACTTGCATATGAAAACAAAGATAAAGAAGATGAATATTTGGGTAAAGCGAAGTATTGGCTAGAAAAATGGGAAAATGATCATAATCAAGCGTACAAAGAGATAAAATACACTGATATTGTTGAGTCCACTGCTAGATATGCAGAAAATATGGGGACTTTTATAGGCACAGCCACTAGCCAAGAGCAGATAGATGAAGGTGCTAATAAAAATATTGTAAGAGACAAACTGTTCATCACATCTGATGACGAGAGTTATGAAATTGGATATGTGGCAGCATTGCTATTAGATAGAAGGGTACCTGATTGGAAAAATAATTTTTATGCAAAAGGTGCTACTATAGATGAAGTGCTTCTTGAAAATGTCCCATCAATATCTGATGAAGTAAACCCTGAATTAGAAGCTAAAATAACAAAAGGAATCCAAGAATACAATGAAAAAGTAGGTAAGACCATTGAGGACTTGGTAAATCTTAAAGATAATATAAACACACCAATATTAAAGTTAGAAGTGAGCAAATCGACCTCAAGCATGAATGCGACTGATATGATTAGATATGATGAAAAACATGTGTCCGCAAATTATGAAAACAGATTTAAAGCGGATGGGAAAGCCATAGAAGTTAAAAAAGTTAATGTATTTGAAGATGCAGATGAAGAAGGAAATCAATATATATATGTACCTTTGATAATGGATCACGAGTTTAAGGATGGAATATTGACTGTTAAAGGGGATAAGTTGTTGGTTGATTCAATCAAGGTTGAAACCTTACAAGAAGACGGAAGAACGGTATATTTAATTAAGGTAAGCGAATAGATTGATATTAAATGAAATCATTGCAGGGAGAGTGAAATAGATGAAAAAGCGCATTAGCATTTCAATAATTAGTTTAACATTAATACTATCAATGGTTTTATCTGGTTGCGCGGGATTGAAAAAAACTGATAACACTGAAGCACCTAAGGAGTCGTAGCTCAAGAAACCACTGAGCAAAAAGAGGCATCAGAGGTTAGGGTGCAAGATGACTTTTACGAGCATGTTAATGGAAAGGTAATAAAAGAAAAAAAGGCCGAGAATGAAGGCGAAAGCTGGGATAACTTTGCATCGTTATCAGATAGAGTAAAAGAGCAGATTGGTTCTATATCAAAAGATTTAAAAGATAATGTCGATAAATACGAAGATGGAACTGTAGAAAAAGATGTTGCCAAAATATATAAAACTGCACTGGATACCGAAGGTCGAGAGAAAGCAGGATATGGCACGTTAGCTCCATATTTAGAGGCTATCAAATCTGTAGATTCCATTGAAAACTATTTGCAGGTATTAGGTGAAATCCGAAAAGAATTAGGGAAAACATCATTAATTACATTTTTGCCTGAAGTAAACCCTAAGAACTCTGAAAAATATGCACTTTTCATCGATGAACCAAATATGTTGCTAGCGAAGGATGAACTAGAAGATGAGCAAGGAATTACTGACATTAAAACATATGTGATGTCAATTCTCGAAGCTAGTGGTATGGAAGGAAAAGAATCTGAAGAATGGGGGAATAAGCTAGTTGATTTTTATAAAGATATAGCTGATGCAGCCTTATCTAAAGTTGAAAAAAACGATGTTAAACTGACAACTAACTACTTAACAGATGAAGATCTGCAAGCAAAGTTGACTAATATGGATGTTAAAAAGTTTATTGCTGATAGTGGTTTTGAATCGTTTGAAAACAGAGTAGTGATTAATACGAGAATGCTTGAAAAAATCAATGGATATTTAACAAAAGACAACTTAGAGTTGTTAAAGCAATATACTACAATAGCATTATTAAACGATTTTGCACCGTATTTAAATAACAAGTTTGTAGAAGCTAGTGCTAAGTTCAACCAAATTGAAAATATGGAAACAGAAGAGAAAGCATGGGAATCTGTAAAAACGCTTGCAGAATTTGAAATTGGTGAAATATATGCAAAGAAATATTTCTCTCAAGAGAAAAAAGCTGCAGTGGAGAAACTTGTAAGTGATATATTAGCAGGTTATAAGAAACACATTGATAGTTTAGATTGGTTAAGTGCAGAAAGCAAAGAGGAAGCAAAGAACAAAATTGATAATATGGCAGTTAAAATAGGCTATCCAGAGAATTATACGTCCTTTGTAAAAGGGAATGTCAAATCAACTGATGAAGGTGGCACTTTAATAGAAAATGCTATCGCAATCTCCAAGTTAAAAGCTGCCTCTGAAATAGCAAAAGGAACAAAGCCTGTAGATAGAGGAGAGTGGGGATTATCACCACAGATAATCAATGCTTATTATGAAGCGTCTGGGAACCAGATTGTATTCCCAGCGGCTATGTTACAAGAGCCTTTCTATAATGAGAACGCTTCATATGCGACTAACCTTGGTGCAATTGGTGCAATAATTGCCCACGAGATAACTCATGCTTTTGATGACGCAGGTTCACTATATGACGACAAAGGTAACTATAGGGACTGGTGGACAGCTGAGGATCGTAATTCATTCACTGAAAGAGCTAAAAAATTCATTGAATACTTTGGATCAATAGAAGCGGTTCCGGGAGCGAAAGTTGATGGAGAACTAACCTTAGGAGAAAACATAGCTAACACAGGTGGAATTTCAGTAATATCATCAATGTTAGAAAATGATATTGAAGCATTGAAAGAGATGTTTAAAAGCTATGCAACATCTTGGGTAAGTACTATGTCAGATGATGATACTAAAGCACAACTAAAAAGCGATGTGCACGCACCGGCAAAGGTTAGAGTAAATGGGGTATTAAGTGCTACTGATGCATTTTATAAGGCATTTAACGTAAAACCTGGAGATAAGATGTATGTAGAACCGGAAAAACGAGCTAAGATGTTTTAAAGAAGCATATTAAGAAATGTAAAAAATTGGCGAGAAGATTATTCTTCTCGCCAATTTGCTTATTAGTATAAAGCCATTGTAATTTTATAAGTCTATTTAGCAATGACCTCTTTATATTTTTCTGGTATCAACCTTAAATTAGTCGATTGTTCAAAAGCATATGCTATATTAGCTAATTTTTCATCATCATTTTTTAAAGAGAAGAATGTAGCTCCAAATGGCTCTTTGTTTTCTGAGGCTCCAAATGGGACGGTTATTTCAGGATAACCTGCAATACAAGGCACTGATGAGGCTTCATTATTAGCAAATACAACTGCATCAAGCTTATGTTCCTCATATATTTTTTTAATATATGCTTGTGTTTCCTGAACTATTTTATTAACTTTTTCTCTATCAAATTTTTCCATCTTAGCTGCTTCTTCTAAAAGACCTTGTCCGTATTTAGCTCTTCTATCTAAGTCTTTCTTATTATATTCTACTAATTCAGGTAGTGACTTTATAGGAGCATTACATTTTTCAGCATAAGCGGCAAAATCATTTTTAAAATCTTGATAAATGATTGTAACGCTATCAGGGTTGAAGTCCAAAGGTAATTCTACCGGTATCGCACCAGCTTTTTTTAATGCCTCTACAATTTTTTCGCTACCTGTAGTTTTTAACACACCAATTCTTTTACCAGTTAAATCATTTGCACTATAGGTAATTGTAATATGCTTAGAAGTATCTTCAATAGAAGCATTTAGCAGGTATATGGCATCTTTAACATTTTTCGCCATAGGGCCAACTACATCCATTGTTGAGGACAGTGGCAAAACACCCTCTGTGCTAACTAAGCCCTTGGTGGGCTTGAACCCAACTAATGATTGTGCATTTGCAGGAGCGACAATAGATCCTGTGGTTTCAGTACCTATTGCTACAGAACAGAAGTTTGCAGCTACCGCAGCTCCACTACCTGAACTGGAACCTTGAGGAGATATCCTCAATGGGTCAAATGGATTGTGAGTTTGACCTAGCTTAGAGCTATATCCGCTAGGCATACCAATGTCGAAAAAGTTGGCAAGCTCAGATAGGTTTGCTTTTCCTAGAATTATGGCATTATTACTTATCAGAGTATTAACCATTGCCGCATTAGCTGATGGGGTAAAACCTTTTAGTGCAAAGGTACCACCACTAGTTGGCATATCCTTAGTATTGATATTATCTTTTAAGAGAACGGGAATTCCATACATGGGAGAGGAAACAGAAGGTTTTTCAGCATCCATCTTTTTTGCTAATGCTATGGCATTAGGATTTATTT
Organism: Tissierellia bacterium; assembly: GCA_012728295.1. Lineage (GTDB taxonomy): Bacteria > Bacillota > Clostridia > Tissierellales > Peptoniphilaceae > JAAYFJ01. Next base: position 29,944 of record JAAYFJ010000038.1, read on the forward strand.
CCACAACTGAGTTTATACCTTTTGTTGCCTTATCTAATGATTTTATTCTATCTAAATAAAAGGCAGTGAGTTCTGTATAGGTAAGCTCACCTTTTTTTATAGAGCTCTGAATATCATCTATAGATTTTTCCATTATCAAAGCGTGTTTAGCCCTAATGGAATCCATTGGTAAGTCCTTCAGCTGTGCATCGATGGTCTCCACTACTTTATTTTCGTATACGATGACTTCTTCTCCTCCGGCTTTCATCAAAGCTTTAAACGCGAAGAATAATCCACAAGCAATGACAATCAATGCCAGAATACCGATAATTAGCTTATTTTTCATAATTTCCTTCTTATATAATAGATTTGCGGATGTCCAAACAGATATAATGACTAAAAGCATTTATATTATAAGTACATCATTTCAGGTTTTCATATAACAGAAAAACTTTACAATAGATTGCTAGATAAACGCTAATTTTACTTATTATATGCATATTAATATGTATTAATGTCATTATTCTTCCTATTGAGTGGGAATTAGTTGAAAAAAAGTGTATAATAGTAATGAATTAATTATATATATCTAAGTTATATGAAATTATTATAAATGGAGGCTGAATAAATGTATCTATTGGTAATTGCGTTAGTTTTAGTATTAGCGCTTATTGCTATAAGGTTTTCAAATAAATTTGGGGTTCCTGCTCTACTATTATTTATCGTACTAGGTATATCTTTTGGATTGATGGGGCTAGATTTTAGTGACTACAATTTAGCTGCAGACTTTTCTTCTATGGCACTAATGGTAATAATGTTTTATGGAGGGTTTGGAACAAATTGGAACATGGGTAAGCCTGTTGCTAAAGAAAGTATAATATTAAGCTCTTTAGGTGTAGTTACTACCGCTTTGTTAACCGGCGTATTTTGTCGCTTTGTACTTGGATTTTCTCTGTTTGAGGGGATGCTCTTAGGTTCTGTGGTTGGTTCTACAGACTATGCCAGTGTGTCCAATATTCTTAGGTCTAAAAATCTAAACTTAAAATATAGCACAGCACCACTACTTGAGCTAGAAAGTGGTTCTAACGACCCTACGGCGTTTACCATGACGATGATATTTTTGTCGCTACTAAAGGGTAGCAATTTGTCAGTTCCGCTAATGATTTTCAAACAGGTCGCTTTTGGAATTGGTGTTGGATTTTTGTGTGCGTGGGTTGTAGTTAAATTGATAAATAAAATCCATTTTGATGAAGATGGGCTATTCACAGTATTCATTGCTGCGGCAATAATATTTTGCTATGCAATTACTGATGTGCTTGGAGGAAATGGATATCTTGCACTTTATATCCTAGGTATATATTTAGGTAATCAGCAATTTCATGGGAAACGTGAGATGGTGTTTTTCTTTGATGGTCTAAAAGGCATAATGCAAATTGGATTATTCTTTTTACTAGGACTATTATCTGATTATTCAGCTCTATTGAAGAATTTTCCAATAGCATTATATATTATGATTTTTATGACTATCATTGCTAGACCAGTTTCTGTTTTTGGATTAATGTATCCATTTAAGCTCCACAAAAACCAACTTTGGACTGTATCTTTAGCCGGACTAAGAGGGGCTGCAGCCATTGCCTTTGCAATAATGGTAGTCAATAGTGGGGTGCCACTATCCAGTGATATTTTTCATATCGTATTTGGAATCTGTTTATTGTCGTCATTAATACAAGGCTCACTTATGGCACCGGCATCAAAAGCGTGGAGAATGGTTGACCCTAATGATACGGTTTTAAAGACGTTCAATGACTACCAAGATAAAAGTGATTTAGGTTTTATTCAGACTAGAATTCACGATGATAGCCCGTGGGTAGGAATACAAGTAAAAGAATTAAACTTGAGATTTCCGATTATTATTGCTAAAATTGAACGAAGGGGTAAGACAATCGTACCAAGAGGGGATACTGTAATAAATAGTGGGGATATTATTGTACTAGGGGGAGAAACTCACTTTGATTCCACGGGACATAATTTAACTGAATTTACCATAGGGAAAAAACATGAATGGATTGATAGAAGTATTGTAGATTTAAAAATGCCAGAAGACCAACTGATAATTATGTTGCAACGTACGAATTGCGATATCATAGTACCAGATGGGAATACAGTTCTAAAAGCAGGAGATAAGCTCGTTATGCTTCAATCTGATCACAAATAGCAATAAAAATAATTATACTAAGCAAGCTCAAATATATGGGCTTGCTATTTTTATTATTATATATTATTTTCATACCTTGTAAAAAATAGTCAACGGGGTAAAATTAAAGTATACTAACCATTTCGGTCAAAATGGATTGAGAATTGAGGTGCTATATGAACGACAAATTTTTTCAACTTACTAAAGAAAAACAGATGAGAATAATCAATGCTGGATTTGAAGTATTCGCAAAGAACGATTATAAAAAAGCTTCAACAGAGGATATAGCAGTAGCAGCAGGAATATCAAAAGGCTTGTTATTCTATTATTTTCATAATAAAAAAGAGCTGTACTTGTTCTTATATGAATATGCTGTGAAAGTTGTTACAGAAAGCGTTGTGAGAGACGATTTTAATATGATAACTGATTTTTTTGAGTTATTTGATTATTCTGCGAAAAGAAAATTTGAGTTATTCCAAAAACTCCCTTATGTTTCAGATTTTTTAATGAGAGCGTTTTTTTCTCAAAAAGAAGAAATATCCGAGGCTATGAACAGAAAATTTGAAAACTCGTCAGCAGGAGTTTTTGAAGATTATTTTAATAATATTGACCTACAAAAGTTTAAAGAAGGGATTAATCCAGTAGAAATACTACAGATGTTAACATGGTTAATAGATGGATATATTCACGAGAAGCGGAGGATTAAATCTTCGATTGACTTAGAGGATTTAATGGAAAAATACAATCGTTGGTCTATTCTGTTTAAAGAGATTTCATACAAGGAGGAGTATTTATAATGAAACCAATAATTGAAACAGTAAATCTTACAAAATATTATGGAAAGGCAAGAGGTATTATAGATGTTAATCTAACTGTTAATGAGGGAGAGATATTTGGATTTATTGGGCCGAATGGGGCTGGAAAATCAACGACCATAAGGACATTATTAGGATTAATTTATAAAACTAGCGGGACTGCAAAAATATTTGGTTTAGATTGCGAAAAGGACAAAGTAGAAATACTTAAAAGTGTGGGATATTTGCCGTCAGAAGTGTTTTACTATGACAAAATGAAAGCTATAGATTTATTAGAATATTCTGCTAGTTTTTATAAAAAGGATTGTACTTCAAGAATTAATACGCTTGCTAAGGCATTGGATTTGGACTTATCGAAGAAAATTGAAGACATGAGTCTTGGTAATAAGAAAAAAGTCGGAATAATACAGGGATTGCTTCATTCTCCGCAAGTTATAATTTTAGACGAACCCACTTCAGGCTTGGACCCTTTAATGCAAAAAAACTTTTTTGAAATTATTCAAGAAGAAAATAGGAATGGTGTATCCATATTGTTCTCTTCACATATATTAGGTGAAGTGCAGAGAATTTGTAATAGGGTTGCCATAATCAAAGAAGGTAGAATAATAAGTACGCAAAGCATAAGCGAGCTAAGAGAGAACTCATATAAAAAAGTCAGCCTATCAACTGTAGAAACGGATCCTGAGCCAGTGGAAATTGAGGGTGTATCAAACTGGATAGCTGATGGAAGTCATTGTAGCTTTATGTATAAGGGAGATGTAAATAGGCTGATTGCAGAAATTAATAAATACCCTCTAAGCAACGTTGAAATAACAGAGCCAAATTTGGAAGAGATTTTTATGCACTATTATGAATAGGGGGGGCGTTATGAATTTGATATCATACGAAATAAAATCCAGTATTAAGTCATCCATTATTTGGACAGTAGCAATTATAGCGACATTTACATTTCTGATGTTAGGTGCATTTCCAACTTACAGTAATGCAAAACAAGAAATTGTTTCGTTGTTGAATAATTATCCGCCCCAGTTCTTATTAGCTTTTGGGCTGAATATAGAAAAATTGTTTTCTTTTGAAGGATTTTACAACTTTTCTTATGGATATATAGGTTTGATGGGGGGGATAATGGCGGTAGCATTATCAATTTCGACTTTTGGAAGGGAAAAGATGTATAAAGCCACAGATTTTTTACTGACAAAACCTATGTCTAGAGAGTTGATTTTCATCAGAAAACTATTGGCGTGTTTGGCGATTATTATTTCAGTAAACATAGTTTATATTGTCGCAGGGATAGCAGTAAGAAGTGTAAGTGGAGACGTTTCGTATAGCATTGGAGAATATATACTGATACTATCTGGATTTCTTTTTTTACAACTGGTATTTCTAGCAATTGGAATAATCATTGCTACACTATCTAAACGAATTAGATCTGTAGCTGGTACTGCTACGGCTGTAGGTTTTACAGCATTTATCTTATCTGCCATAAGTAATATTTTTGAAGACAAACACATAGAATATGCTGCACCGTTAAAATATTTTGAACCAATTTATATTATTGATAAAGGTATTTATGAACCTAAGTTGATTGCAGCTGCAGTTATTGTTATTGCTCTTTGTTGTATAATCTCATTTTTTATATATTGTAGAAGCGATGTTCCTGCATCATAAGGAGGGAAATATGAATATATTAATAAGAGAACTAAGAGTAGGAGTTAAACCTTTTGTTTTTTGGAGCATAGGACTGTTTTTTATTGTATTTGCTGGGATGACAAAGTACACAGGATTTACAGGAGAGGCTGGTGTGAATGAAATCTTCAATGCATTTCCTAAGGTAGTACTTGCGGTATTTGGCATGGTAGATTTGGATCCCACAACACTAGGAGGGTTTTATGCAATATTAGTATATTATGGAATAATAATATCCATAATTTATAGCATTTCGCTTGGAAGTAACGCTGTAAATAGAGAATCAATTGATAAAACATACGAGTTTATTTTCACCAAACCCAGATCAAGGGCATATATCTACAATGTTAAAATGATATCTGCGACCATATATATTTCATTATTCTGCATCTTAAACTATGTTTTTTCTATTGCTTCGATACAAACTCTCAAAATAGATAATACGATTTCAACAGAAATTCTGTATTTCACCGTAGCTATGTGGATAGTAAGCATGCTTTTTTGCACCAGTGCAGCATTATTCTCATCAATATTTGTTAAACCGGAAAAAGGTATATTAATAAGCAACCTTATGTTTTTAATGACATTTTTAATCGGAATGTCTTATGATATTTTTGAAAAAGCGAGCTACCTAAGGTTTTTTGCACCGTTAAAATATTTTTTACCATCAGAAATCTTATCTGGAAAGGTAAACTTACTATTTATACTATTGTGTTTAACTTTAACGGTGGTATTTTATACAACAGCATCAAAGACTTTTGTTAAAAAGGATTTATTGGCTTAATTTAAACCCAGTTCCTATATTAGGCACTGGGTTTAACTAATGTAATAAGACTATTTAGAGAAAATAATTATCCATGTCAGGTGATATGACATTTTTGTCAATGACAAATCCCGATACACTATAGGATGGTACATATTGTTTTGATATAATGAAATCAATAATAGAAAAAGAGTATATTTATTGACATACATAGTGAGTATAAAAACAACTGTGATGCAGTATTAACATAATCAATTTTGTCTGTTGGATAATTGTATTACTAGACTTGAAAGATATTCCCAATATGCCGTTGTTAGATTAGGGTCATTGAAGACAAAAGAAATAGCAGGAGAATCAGTTTTGGAAAGGACTACACCGACATTCTCTTTTGCAAATAACAGTAAGTTTGGCAATAGAGGTTTTGGATTTGTATCCTGATACAAGGGTTTGTAATTGGGATACTTACTTTGTAGTTTTTTCAAGTAATCATAATGCATAATATATTCATCGCGAGTATAGCAAATATTTGAATCACCAAGTATTACTGCAGAATTCAAAGGAACACATTTCGGCATATCTACTTTATAAGAAGGCAATATCTCTATATATTTACAAGATTCTATTGCAAGTTTCCATGAAGAAGATAATGAATCCCATATTTTCTTAATGTGGGAATTAGGAAATCGCTTCTGAATTGAATCGGCTACATATTCTGGCATGGTTTGAATTGTCGGACCATTTGTTAGACAAATCATATCCGAACTACTTTCTGCAAGTAAATTATGAATTTCCAGCAATTTATCTATATTACCAGGGGTTAATATTTGCATCAATGGCAAGCATAAAGAAAAGTAATTTTGAAATTCAATCAACAAAGCATCTATTGCGTCTGAATCAGTAATGAGTTCATTTAGCATTCTATTGGTATCACCTTTTACTGAACTAGAAACTATAGCTGCTGTACCACGAGCTAAGAATAGAGTTCTTTGAAACAGGCCGTCGCGAATTTTAGGATAATAATATGGTTCGACCATACCGGTCATATAAATGGGTGTCCACTTTGCTACAGCTTCAATCATTTCGTGAATATTTCTATTGATGGTGTGAACTATTTTTACTTTATTACCACGCTTTAATACCTCAATAAACATTTTTGACCATTGAGCTGTAAAAACTGGGTTTTCAAACATCCAACTAGTATCTTCATCACTAAATAGATATATGGTGCGAGGTTTATCTTCTCTTAGTATTTTTGAAAAAAACTGTAGTACAGCTAACTGTTTTCCTTCTTTACCATAGTAATATTGCTCCAAGGGTGGAAGTGATACAGCTTTGAATTTACAGGTTTGTTGCTGTTTGGAGCTATTTGAGAAAAACATCAACATAGGCTCAACTTGTGAAAATGAATTTTCACTTGAAATAAGCCAATTGAGAATTAGTTCAGGCATATTTGATTCAAAATCTTCCCAATCGCCAGATATATGTAAGGCTTCGCAAATACTTTTTTGTTGCCATTCTTCTTTTATTTGTTTAGCCAGATATGTGCTCATTGCAGTTAGAAAACTTGGTTTTTTCGGAAGAGCTCTATCGCCTCTTCTAAGTCTACTGACATAGGACGCATCAATAGAGCAAGCTTTTCCTAAGGAACTTGCTTTTGTTGAAGTAATTTCCATTAATAAATCAAGTCTTCTCGCAAACATAATCTAGTCCTTTCAGTTTGATAAAGTATTAGAAACTATAATAAATATAGTTGCTTTCAATATTACCAGTAAATTTTAGTTTATCACAGGAGAATGCGAATGGCAACTATTCGGTTAATCACGTCATTTTGCGTATTAAGAGTTAGGAGGTTGGTACTTATTGCACAACGGGATGGAAAGTAAAAAAAGTAAAGAGAGCCAATATTGTAATTTAATATTTTTATAGTGGAGGGGTAGACATGAATAAAAAATCGTTTAAAACTTTTATTTCGCTAGCATTAATAGTTGTTTTATTATTGCCGTTAGTGGTGTTGGCAGATACACAAGTGGTATTTGGACAAGCAGTAAATGAAGAATTTATGACTGGAACTTGGAGTTTCGAATCAGATGGGCAGCATGAGCGTAGAGGGGATATGAAAGCTTTCATTCAGCAAAGTGGAAATAGCTTTTATGGAACCTATAATAAGAACCACTATGATGAGTGGCAAATGGGAACAATAGAAGGAACAATAGATGGCGATATTGTAAAATGTGTAATGAGATTTAATTCGTGGAAAGTTGCCGATGGATCAGAGTATGAGAGCGGAACCTGGAATTTTAGTTTTAGATGGAACGAAGGAAGTAAATCACTGACTGGAGATCCATTCCATGTTCAGATGAAGAAAGTTTCTAACCAAGTGGGAACACCAGATTTCAACAGTATAGTAGATGTAATGCGTGGATCCAATACAATTGTACCAACTAATAATGTAGTCACAGCAGATTTTAGTGGTACATGGACATACGATAGTGCAAAAATGGGAGAAGAATATGAAGAAGAAACATCAGTTTCCCAGTTTTCTCAAACAGGTGACATTGTTAAAGGAAGAGATATTTTAACAGACAAAAATGGACAGATTGAGGAATATGAAATAGAGGGAAAAGTAATTGATGGTATTTTTTATGGGATGATAGTAACAAATAATAACAAGTTGGAATTGCACCTAGACAAGAATGATCCTAATAAATTGATTTGGTATAGAGGAGTAGATGAAGTCGAATATGATATGCCATTCTATATGTATAGGGTAATAGGAAATAGTAATATTAATCAAGATGCAAAAGCATTAATAAACGAGGTAGAACAAAAGATAAAACCTGCAAAGCCAGTTCCTGCACCTACACCAGCTAAACCTGCACCAACGACAGATCCAACCATAATAAAAATAACTGGTGGAGAAGCAGCAGAAACTACAATAGCTGCAACTGTGAGCTCAGGAGTCAGCGTGTCAATATCACAAACTGGAGCATTAGGATATAGATTATATAGATCGGAAAATTCAGGTCAGTTAGGAATATCTGTATCAGACTTTTACTTCACATCTACCAGTTTTGCAGATGTAAACGTGGAACCTAATAAAACTTATTACTATACATTAAAAGAAGTGTTGGCTGAGGCTAAACCTTTAGAGGGAGTAGATGAGAAAATAGGAAGAACCTTGGCTACGTGGGTAGTAACCACTAGATCGGACATTAATACAGGATTTACAGGGGGCAAAACAAAGCAATACATTATATTAAAAGTTAAAGATCCTAATATGAGTGTTAAAGGTATAAAGCAAGAAGTGGATCCAGGAAGAGGAACAACACCGATTATTTTAAGAAATAGAACCTTAGTTCCAATTTCTTCCGTTGTTAAAGCAATGGGAGGGGGAGCAACTTGGACAGGAGGAACAAGAGAAGTAGGGCTAACAGCTAATGGCAACAAGGTACAAATGTGGATAGATAAAAAAGAGATGAAAGTAAATGGTGCAGATTCTAAAATGGATGTAGCTCCGATTATTGAAAATGATAGGACATTTGTTCCAATTAGATTTGCTACAGAGAATTTAAAATGTAAAGTCGATTGGTTAAATAGCACTAAAGAAATATTTATTGTTTGGGAAGAATAAAAAATATATTATGATTAATCCTAAAGGGTTTTATAAACCTTAGTGGTTTTTCTCACTCCTAACAAAAGTGTTTTGGCAGGTAGGGTTTTATTCCTACTTGCCAAAACACTTTTTAATATAGAAGAATACAAAATAATTGTTATGGTGTAAAATGATTAAAGATAATCATATATAGAAAAGTGAAAGCAATCCCCAAGTACCTTTGTGGAATCATAGAACATATATTGAGAGCACAGATAATAATAGAACATTATATGTTGATGAAGTAGAAATATATGCTAATTGGAAAACTATTTTCATTTATACATGGGCGAATTTTTTCTATGCACATAGACAGCGCAGATGGCAAAAGCTGTTGTCGTCTATAGAGCGACAAGAATGATAACGATAATATGATACTAGATTTCTTGCTCTACTGTACTCTGGAGGTAATCACATGAAAGATAATTTGAGAATATTCATAGCATATAATTTATCTGATAAGTTATTAGAGGAATTTAAAAGGGGACAAAGAATTATTGAAAAAAATGCTAGTTATTGGCGCCCTATTCCAGCTAATAACGCTCATTGTACAATAAAGTTCCTAGGTAACATTAAAAGAGAAAAAATACTAGTTCTGAAAGAAATAATTGAAGAATTAAATATTTCAAAGGGACATTGCTTTGCTTCTATAAAAAAATGGGGTTCCTTCAAAAGAAATAAAGGACAATTGATATATATGGGACTATTAGTTTCTACTGAAGTTATATTGCTTAGTGAAAAAATAAAAAATAGTATTGAGAAATCTAATATTGGGAAAATAGAAAACAAGATTTGGAATCCTCACGTAACAGTTGCAAGAGATGTTGTGTTTAATGAAAATGCAAAAGATGTTTTGGATAAAATGCCAGTGCTTAACAAACCAGAACCATTAACATCAATCACGTTATACGAGAGTCGCTTTACTGATAACGGAATGATATATGTTCCTTTATATCGCCGCCTAATCATATAGATAAACAAAGGCATCTCTGAAAAGGAGATGTCTTTATTATAGAGAAATCCTATAATAAAGACATATAAATAGTTATTACCAATTAGCCCATAATCGATGCTCGTGATAAAATTGTTATGAACTAATAATATTATAGAGAGGAGAGTTTTGTTATTATGGATAAGGAAAAAAGAAATATTATTTTAGCAGGACTAGCTATTGGAATAATAGCTGTCGGGCTTGTAGTATTGGGAAACCCTGCTAACATGGGTTTTTGTATCGCTTGTTTTATAAGAGATATTGCAGGTGCTGTAGGGATACATAGGGCAGCGCCGGTACAATATATAAGACCCGAAATCGTTGGATTGGTGCTGGGGGCTTTTTTTATGTCTATTGGAAGCAAGGAATTTAAAACCAGGGGAAACTCATCACCAGTAACCAGATTTGTTATCGGATTCTTTGTTACGATAGGTGCCTTGGTATTCTTGGGATGTCCATTTAGGATGATTTTAAGATTGGCTGGTGGAGATCTAAATGCATTAATAGGTTTGGCTGGTTTTGCAGCAGGAATTGCTGTGGGAATGGTTTTCCTGAAAAAAGGTTATTCCCTCGAAAGAACTTACAAATTACCTAAGCAAGAGGGTTATATTTTCCCACTGATTCAAGTTGTACTATTCATTTTGCTAGTTACAGCACCGGCGTTTATTTTCTTTACAGAAGCTGGGAAAGGACCTGGAGGTGCTCATGCGCCGATATATATTTCACTGGCGGCTGGGCTGATTGTTGGTGTATTGGCTCAAAGAACTCGCATGTGCATGATAGGTGGAATAAGAGATATCATGCTATTTAAAGAAGGCAAATTGTTAGTTGGATTTATAGCTGTTTTTGTTTCAGCATTAATAATGAATATAGTTACAAAAAAATTCAATTTAGGCTTTGAGGGACAACCTATAGCTCATACAGATGCTTTATGGAACTTCCTGGGTTTATCAGTAGTAGGATTTGGTTCAACCCTACTAGGTGGATGCCCGTTAAGACAGTTAATAATGGCAGGAGAAGGCAACTCAGATTCAGTTATTACAGTGCTAGGTTTGTTCGTTGGTGCCGCTTTTGCACATAACTTCTCATTAGCAGCATCAGGAGAAGGAGTCCCATTAAACGGTAAAATTGCTGTTATTATTGCATTAGTTGTATTATTCGCTATAGCAGCAATTAATACAAAGAAAATTAAATCTAAATAGCAGATTGGAGGTTAACAATGTTAGATGCCAGAGGATTATCATGTCCAGAGCCTGTAATAATGATAAAAGAGGCAATGGAATCTAAAGCCAGTGAGTATAAGATTATGGTAGATAATAAAGTGGCTTTGGAAAACATTACAAGATTTGCGGGTACCATGGGATATAGTGTAGAATATAAAGAAGTTGATGGAGATTATTCTCTAACAATAAGAAAATAAATAATTGAGGTATTTTATGAAGTATTATGCAACTTTTTATTCACATTTTGGGGCAATTCAGTTTCACAAATTGTGTGTAAACAATGAAATTGAGGCTATTGTTAAACCGGTTCCTAGAGCGATTAGCTCGTCATGTGGATCTTGCGTAGAGTTTAATATGGAACAAGAACCATTAACTGTGTTTACAGATATTGACCTCGATGATGTGGAGAAACTTGTCGTTGCTCTTGAAGGGAAATATGAAGTTATTTTTGATAATACCGACTGATATTAAAAGCTCCTGAGAAAATCTCAGGAGCTTTTAATGTGGATACTATTAATACGCTTTTGCAACATATACCATAGTCTTAGCTGGTTTGCCACAGCATAGGCAAGTTTCACTAAGTTTCTCTTGTTCGTGTTCAAATGGTAGGCAACGAATAGTAGCTGCAGTATCAGCCTTAATCTGATCTTCACAATCTTGGTCACCACACCACATTGCTTTTACAAAAGCATTTTTCTCACTCATTAATTTTTTAAACTCTTCATAATCAGTTACACGGTGCATATTTTCTTCACGACGTTTTTTTGCCATTTCAAATAAATTATCATGAATTTCGTCTAATAACCTTGCAACTGTATCTTCAAGTTCAGCCATTGGAACAAATATTTTATCGTGAGTATCTCGTCTAACTAGGACAACTTGTTCTTTTTCAATATCCTTTGGACCAATTTCTAATCTTAGTGGAACACCTTTCATTTCCCATTCGTTGAATTTCCAACCAGGGCTATAGTGGTCACGAGCATCAATATCTGCACGGAACTTGCTTGAAAGTTGTTCTTTAATATCATATGCCTTATCTAGAACTTCTTCTTTGTGTTGTGCTACTGGAATTACGATTACTTGTGTAGGAGCAACTCTTGGAGGCATTTTAAGTCCTCTATTATCGCCATGAGTCATGATAATACCACCGATTAATCTGGTGGAAATTCCCCAACTGGTGGTCCATACATTACTAATTCCACCGTCTCTGTTTTGGAATTCAATATCGAACATCTTGGAGAAGTTTTGTCCTAAGTTATGAGAAGTACCAGCTTGAAGAGCCTTTCCATCGTGCATCATCGCTTCCATTGTATAAGTTTCATCTGCACCTGCAAAGCGCTCTTTAGGGCTTTTACGACCTAAAAGAACTGGCATAGCAAGTTCATCTTCAGCTACTTGACGATAGATTTCTAGCATTTGTAGAGTTTCTTTTTGAGCTTCATCATAGGTTTCGTGACAAGTATGTCCTTCTTGCCACAAGAACTCAGCTGTTCTCAAGAATGGTCTTGTTGTTTTTTCCCATCTAATAACGTTACACCATTGGTTTACTAATAGTGGTAAATCACGGTAAGTTGTAATCCACTTAGCAAACATGGTATTAATGATTGTTTCAGAAGTAGGACGTACAAATAATCTCTCTGGTAATTCTTCGTCTCCACCGTGGGTTACCCAAAGGACTTCAGGTGCGAAGCCTTCAAAGTGATCAGCTTCTTTTTCTAATAGGTGCTCAGGAATAAGCATAGGGAAATATGCATTTTTATGGCCAGTAGCTTTAAATCGCTTATCTGCAGCCTCTTGAATATGAGACCAAACGGCAAATCCATATGGACGAATTACCATGCAACCACGCACTGGAGAATAGTCAGCCATTTCAGCTTTAAGTACTATGTCGGTATACCATTGAGGAAAGTTTTCCTCCATGGATGTTATCTCTTTTACAAATTGTTGTTCATTTTTTTGTTCTTTTGACATTACAAACTCCTTTTCTAAACTATTATTATTACAAAAACAAAAAAACGACTTCCGTCAGGGACGAAAATCGTGGTACCACCCAAATTTAATTCCGAAGAATCCTCAACGATCGTAACGTGATCAGACGGGACATATTACTGCCTGCTCCGGAGCGGGATTCAAATCAATACTAGTCATTGGCCCTTTCAGTCGGTGGGGCCAACTCCCTGACACTATCATGAATTTACTTTTCTCCATCAAAGCAATTATTACATTAACATTATTCTAAAGTATGTACAATTATTTGTCAAGGACAATAATATAATAACAAAAATACTAATACTATTTAGATTTAATGAATCCATGTTCCAAGGCAAATCTAGTAGCTTCTACTCGATTTGTTACTTCTATCTTCTTATAAAGGCTAGTAAGGTTGTTTTTAACAGTTTTTTCGGACAGGAACATCCTTTGCCCAATAACTCTATTTGATAATCCACCAGCAACATTTGATAATAGCTCGGCTTCTCTCGGACTGAGAGCAAATTCATTTTCATGCTCAGGGGAGAGTAGCTTAATAATATCCAATTCAGGAGTCTCACCAATATTTTCTTCAAGCTCTTTCATCAGTGCATCAAGATCTTCTTCATCGCCAGTTTTATGAAAAATATAATGGCACTTTAAACCTTGCACCTTAACAGTGGAAAGTGAGTTATAGACAGCGTAAGTAATTACTAATTTTATATTTGGAAAATCATATATTATGGAGCGAATCAAATCGTCATTTTTTAATGCTTGAAGCAAGTCGATAAAGAGAATTAATGAATCGTCTACAGAAGCATATTGATATATTTTTGAACATTCATTTAATATCAATACTTTGTGCTTGGTCTCTCTACCTTTTATTAGCTCCTTTAAACCGTAAGCGAAAAACGGCTGAGTATCAGAAATGAAAATAAAGTAAGACAATTTATCACCTTCTTATAGTCTTGATGTAATTAGGGGACTAGTAGATTAATAGAATTGGGAATAACCTTTAAGTTTCCCGGGAGCTTGTTGCCACGTTCTCCATCTAAATCGACAGTGATTTCTCTATCCGATGAAAGTTTAAGTTTGTTAGTTTTGAAATATAGAACGCTTTTATCCTTTACATGCAACCCTGCAATGCTATTAATGACCAATGGTGCTAATTTGAAAAAGTCTAGAGATTTGATAATCAATACATCGAAGAGACCATCATAAACTTCTGCATTTGGAGCCATTAGTTTAAAACCGCCTATAGACTTGGAATTTGAAATCAAAAACATCATAGCCTCAACATCCCCAGTAAAGGCAGGACTCTCTATTTTCAAAGAGAACGGGCCAGTAGGATCAACGATTTCATCTATAAGACGTCTAGCACCTTCTACATAATATGCGGCTTTGCCCCATATTGCTTTTAAATCATCTTCAACCTCGTGTGCAACCTCAGTAAGCAAACCGCCGGCAGCCACATTAATAAAGTATCTATCATCCCATAGACCTACGTCTACAGGTATCATTTTTTTATTTACAATTACTTGAAATAATTCATCAGCATTGCGAGGCAAGCCCATATATCCAGCAAAGTCATTAACTGTACCCTGGGATAATATGGCCAATCTAGCCTTAGAATTTGATTTCATCATTCCATTTATTACTTCATTAACTGTACCGTCACCACCACTGACTATAATGGTATCGCAACCTTCGCTTTCAGCTTCAATTGCTAGTTCTTCGGCATGACTACCGTATTGGGTGAAGCAAATATCCGGATTATAGCCATTGGAATGTAGTAGATATAAAAGTCTATCAATTTTAGATTCAGATCCTTGGCGACCTGAAGATGGATTGACTATGATTTTAGTTTTAAACATAAAATCACCCCCGCTTATTAAAGTATAGCTTCTTTACGCTTTCATTTCAAGAAATCTTAAAAGAAATGTAATTATCAAACAACAAAGTGCGGACACCACATTTTGTGTGTTCCGCACCTTAAAATGACAAGAATATCTGATTGTCCTTACTGATGAATTTATAATAATTAAGTATGATTATTTTTTTATTAGTTCCATAACTACATTTGCAACTTCTTTTATATATCTGGAGACTCCAGATTTACTTCTGCCCCCAATAAGGAATTCTGCTTTGTCTTTTATTCCATCTGTGATATCCACTACAGTATCTGTGAAGACATCTGCTACATCTCCAACACTTCTGGTAATTTTATTTGTGGTTTCGCCTACAGAGTCAGCAACCTTTGTGGCAGCACTAGTAACTCTATTGACATCTGAAACTATCCCAACGATATCTGGCTTTATCTGATGAACTGTATCGCCAAGATCTTGGGTGATAAAGGAAGCGTTATCAGTAATAGCAGTGGCATTTTTTGTAATGGCTGGCAGTTCTTTAATCACAGCATCTAATTCTTTAACATTATCATCAGCTAAAGTTGCGAACTTTTTAGTGATATCTAAGACGTTTTTAAGAATCATTGCTAATAGGATTAAAACTGCTAATCCAGCTAAAGAAAGCAATATTGTAAAAACGGATCCTAGGGTAATTGTGTTTTGCATATACCTTTTCCTTTCTAAGCAACAGATTTACCGGTCGGTGCAACGACCGGTAATCAATTTACCAATTAGCTATAAGAGTTATTATGATAAGATTCTATTCTTCGACTTTTTCCTTAGCTTCTTCAATGTTCTCTTCCACATCTTTTTTAGATTTTACTGCAGCTTCTTTAATTGCATCAGCACGTACTTTAAGTTCATCGAGACTCTCGGAAAGGTCGTTTTTAATTGTAGTTGCTTTAGTTTGCAAGTTACCTGCAATTTCATTAGCTGATTCAACTAGTTGATCTTTAATTTCTTTTGATTTATTTGCAATATCCTCTCTGGTTTCAGCGCCAGATTTAGGTGCGAAAAGTATTCCAGATAAAGCACCAATAGCTAATCCAGCTGCAAGACCTGCAGAAACTTTAGTTGCTGCATCAATTCTTTTCTCTCTTTGAATGCGTTGTCTTTTTCTTTCAATTGCTTCAATAATCATATTAATACCTCCTTTTTTCTTATAGTTTTTATTACCCTGTTATGGTTTTTTCAATCATTATTTGCAATTTGACTAGATTATTTCTATAATAGATAGTGATGGTTAAAATAGCATTCATATAAACGATAAACGTAATGGAAGGGGGCAAAAATGCTGGATTTACATATACACTCAAATTATTCACCAGATTCAGCAACTCCAATGGAGGAAATTGCTAGAAAAGCAATAGCAGAAGAGCTACTAGCCGTTGCGTTTACAGAACATGTGGATTTTGACCTGGTCTCTAGACCGGAACAAAAACCGCTGGACCTAGCTAGTTACTATAATAACTTTTGCACAGTTGAGGAAGAATATGGCAATAAGGGAACGGATTTTCTCTTTGGAATTGAATTGGGATTGCTTAATTATGCTTCAGAGAAGAATAAAGAGTTAGTTACATCTGCTCCATTTGACATTATTATAGGTAGCACACATGGATTATATAATCTAGATATCAGTAGAAATAAAATGTTAAAATGGGTTTCGCCTGAGATTAGGATTGTAGATTACTATAGAGAAATTTGGTCAAACCTTATTACCTTTAATGACATTGATACCTTTGGCCACTTGGACTATATAGATAGATTTTTCAGTGGAGAGGCTAGAGTTCCCGATTATAATATATATAAATTGGGAGCTGAAACGGTGCTTAAACAACTAATAGCAAAGGATATTGCGTTAGAAGTGAATACGGCTGGGATGAGAAAAACTATAGGATATGCACACCCAAAAGATGAGTTGTTACTATTATATAAAAAACTTGGGGGAGAAATGATAACAATAGGCTCCGATGCTCATAGGGCTATAGATGTTGGAAGGGGAATTCAAGAGGCGTTATTACATTTAAAAGAACTTGGATTTAAATCAGTAGTTAGCTTTAAGAAAAGAAAACCAGTAGAATGGGGAATAATTGATCTTATTAATAGATATTAGAAACCAAAACGCCTAGTCAAAAAACTAGGCGTTCATTGATTTTTTGATATATGCACTACAAAAAGATTTTCCAACGGAGAATACCCCAACGCCTTCATTGTCTAATGTGGTAGTTTGACTGTCATCCAAATAGTTATAATAAGTTGAACCAGCCTCCTTTGTTCCTAAGCAGATGGTTTTTTCAGCAATAGTCCCATTACTTACTAATACTATCAACTTTGAAGCTTGAGGTTCCTTACCATGCCTGATCCATGCAATACAATTGGAATCATCAAAAATATCCTCCTGATTTCCAGTAGCATATCTCTTCCTTAAGAATAATAATTTATCGATAAAATCTTTATAGCTATCCATAGGGTACTCTCCCGTAACACCGTAATAGTCACCATAAAAAACACATGGATATCCGTCTTTTCTCAATAAAATGAGAGTATAAGATTGCTTTTTAAAATTATTTCCAATATAGCTTTCTAACGCCTGACCTGGTTGAGTGTCGTGATTATCTACAAAAGTTACCGCTAAAAGCGGGTGTTCACAAACCAATGTATCATGAAAGATTTTTCTCATATCATAATCTGTACCAGACAAAGAGGCGTCTTGAAAGTTAAAGTGTAAAGCAACATCGAATAAGTCCACATCATACTCTACAGCATTAAGATAACTTTCTCTCCTTCTTTCATCCCCCAACCAGTATTCACCAAAGATATATAAATTTTTATCGTTTTTCAATTTTATATGCTGAGCGAATTGGTTAATGAACAAAGAATCTATGTGTTTTAAAGCATCTAGCCTAAAACCGTCTACTTTCAAGTCGTCAACAAGCCAATCGGACCATTTGAAAAAATTGCCAATTACTTCTGGATGGCGATGGTCGATATCTGCAAACATAAGATAATCATCATTTCCTTGCTCATTGGTCACACCCTGAGCCCATCCTTTTCCTTCTCCTAGAACTCGATAAATTCCAGGTTTATTAGCCTTAACATCGTAATCTACACCAACAAAATGGTTGTGATTCCATATGAAATTATCATATTTACCATTTCTACCAGGAAAGTTAAAACCAGTCCAACCCTGAATATCGTGAGGAGGGCCGACTTCCTCTGTTCTATTATGGCGATTAACCTCTACAGCAGCAAACGTCTCTATATAGTCGGCACCAGCTTTATGGTTCATTACTAAATCGGCATAGACTAGCATACCATTAGAGTGTAAAGTATTGATAAGATCGACCAACTGAGCTTTAGTTCCGTATTTAGTTGGGATTGTGCCTTTTTGATTAAACTCGCCCAAGTCAAATAAATCATATATGCCATAGCCTACATCAAAAACGCTTTGACCTTTAGAAAAAGGAGGTAGCCACAGCGAATTAATCCCAACTTCCTTAAAATGAGGTACCTGATTTATTAATCTTGTCCAGTGCTTTGAATCTGCTGGCAGGTACCAGTGGAAAGCTTGAAGCATTACTGCGTTTTCTAACATAGTTTACTCCTTCTGACTGGCATAACTCTTAGGAACTTCTTTATCCAACCAATCATACCAGTACTCATTAACTAATGGCAAAATAAGCTCTTTATCAGCTCTAGCAGGTTCATCGATGGCAACTACATAAGCCCCAGAAACTATTGCAGATTGAATGGCGTGCAAAGCGTCCTCGTAAACCACTAAATTATTACCTATTTTAGAAAAAAAACTTGGATCATTCTTCTGGATTCCTACTTTATCTACCGTTATCAATTCATCTATTGGTAAGTTGAACCTATCCACTATTGCAATTGCCTGTTCTTCAGGAGTTGCAGTAGCTAGAATTACATAAATATTTCTATTTGCTACCTCTTTCATATATTCCAACGCCCCTGGTTTAGCAATAATATTATTTGCGTACTGATGTCTTACATAATCCATCATCATATCATTTATTTCATCAGCAGATAGTTTCGGTAAAAAATCATTCTTAAACAGTACAGCAGATTGTTTTAAAGTCAAAGTCAACAATCTATCTAAGATGTTATCAGGTGGATTAACACCTTGAGAGAGTAGGAAATTCTTAGCCAAATTTCGCCACATAGGCATAGAGTCTAAAATTGTGCCGTCTAAATCAAATACGTGTATTGGTTTTTTCATTATTCCTCCTGAGAAATGGACTCTATCGTTTTTAATAGAAGCTGTAGTCCGTTTTGTATATCTTCAATATTCATGGAACCAAATCCTAATAATAAAGTGGATTCTTCTGATTTGGCTGTTTCAGAGCGATAGTCAGAAACGGTGATATTTATTTTGTGCTTGGAAATGTTGTTTAATAATTCTTTCCGTTTTTTGAATCCAGGCAGATGAAGCAAAAGATGAATACCAGCTTCGGCTCCTGAAATGAAATGGGGGAAGTCCCACTGATTAAGAGTATTTACCATTGCTTCACGTCTTTTTCTATACAAATTACGCATTCTATTAAGATGCCGTTGAAAATGGCCTTTAGATATGAAAGTAGCTAATGTTAATTGCGTCAATGTGGGAACTGTAGGACCTGGTAAATGTTTGAGCGCATCAAATCTGCTGGTGAGCTCCTTTGGCAGCACCATGTAACTTGTTCGAAGCGCAGGGGACAAGCATTTAGAAAAACTACCGAAATATATTATTCTGTCCCCTACGTCCATACTTTTCATAGGAGGAATTGGACGACCTTGATACTTGAATTCGCTATCATAATCATCTTCCAATATATATCCTCCAGTTTCATTCGCCCAACGCAGCAACTCTTGCCTTCGACCTATGGGCATTATGGTACCAGTGGGGAATTGGTGTGAAGGAGTAACGCAAATAACATTGGCATTAGACGAATAATCGGCAGGTAAGCCCATATTATCAATCTTTCTGTTTTCATATGAAATTCCGTGGGATTCCAGTACCATTTTTAAACGTTATACCCTGGGTCTTCTAAAGCAAAATGCAAGTTATCAGGTATTAAATGGAAAACAAGTGGCAACATACTTTCGACGCCAGAACGTATTACAATTTGATCTGCAGATACATTTATCCCTCGATTTTCTATCAAATAGTTGCATAGAGCTTGTCGAAGTTTTTCGTGACCCTTATTATCTCCTTGAGTTGTCATATCCATACTATAATTATATAGAGACTCTTTAGTTAATTTTCCCCAAGTAGAAATAGGGAAGCTATTAGGGTCAATTGAGTTGTGAGAAAAATCGTATTTATATAGTTCAGTAGTACATAAAGGTACATCCAGTTCTGGCTCTTCCGGAGCACGAACTTGAAAATCTATTGGTAATACATAAAATCCTTTTCTTTCTTCAGACTGAATGTAGCCTTCATCTTGAAGCTGTTGATAGGCATTAATAACCGTGTTTTGGCTAATGTTTAAATGGTTTGCTAGAGCTCTTTTAGATGGTAAATATTCTCCTTCTTTAAGTTTGTGTTGAAAAATCTCATCTCGTATGTGGAGATAAAGTTGTCTGTATAAAGGAACCTTATCGCTAAATATCATAGTAATCATAGTATCCTCCGAAAGTCCAACGTAAAGCTGGACCCATAATAATAAATTGTTTTGGTGCTTTTTATAATATCAGACTTCAGCTATTATGGATACAGAAAATATGGGAACTTAAAAAAGAAAGGATGATATTAAGTGGTAGTTAAAAAGTCAGCAGAGGAATTAAACGATTTTTTTAAGGGTGGAGTAATAATGGACGTTACTAACCCAGAGCAAGCTAGGATTGCTGAAAAAGCTGGAGCTAGGGCGGTAATGGCGCTTTAGAGAATACCAGCAGACATTAGAGTTGCCGGTGGAGTTTCACGAATGAGCGACCCTAAGATGATTAAGGAGATTTTGGAAACTGTTTCAATACCTGTTATGGCAAAAGTTCGAATAGGGCATTTTGTTGAAGCGCAAATATTAGAAGCTGTTGGCATTGATTATATAGATGAGAGTGAAGTACTATCACCTGCAGATGAAGTTTATCACATAGACAAGAAATCGTTTAACGTGCCATTTGTATGTGGAGCTAGAAACTTAGGAGAGGCATTAAGACGTATTGCAGAAGGTGCCAAGATGATAAGAACAAAAGGGGAGCCAGGCACTGGGGATGTAGTTCAAGCTGTAACCCATATGAGAAAAATTCAGGAGCAAATTGCCCAAGTGAAAGCAGCTAGAAAAGATGAGCTTTACGTATGGGCAAAGGATCTTCAGGTGCCATATGAATTGGTAGAATACGTTCATAATAACGGTAGATTGCCAGTTGTAAACTTTTCAGCAGGTGGGGTTGCAACACCAGCAGATGCTGCTCTAATGATGCAATTAGGAGCTGAAGGAGTTTTTGTAGGA
Organism: Tissierellia bacterium; assembly: GCA_012728295.1. Lineage (GTDB taxonomy): Bacteria > Bacillota > Clostridia > Tissierellales > Peptoniphilaceae > JAAYFJ01. The sequence continues at coordinate 51,571 of JAAYFJ010000038.1, forward strand.
TCAGGAATATTTAAATCAGGGGATCCTGAAAAACGAGCAAGAGCTATTGTAAAGGCAGTTAGCTCATATAATGACCCTAAAGTTTTGGCAGAGGTTTCTGAAGATTTAGGTGAGGCCATGGTAGGTATAAACGAAGATGAAATACAAGTCATAATGAGCGAAAGAGGAATATAGATTAATATTGTTTAATACTGCTTGCGGGTGATTCACACCCGCAATTCTTTTTTTTTCACTGGTGATTATGATATAATATGTAGTAATTGATTTGCGAAGGAGAGAATAAATGGAAATAGTAAGCCAGTTGGCACAGGAATATAATACGACCAATACAATTGTGGAGAACATAATTGAATTATTGGAGGCTAAGAACACAATACCTTTTATTGCAAGATATCGAAAAGAGCAAACGGGCAATATTAATGATGAAGTGCTTAGACAATTAGTAGAAAGGTGGGAATATTTAACGGGCTTAGAAGATAAAAAAACTGAGACTTTAAAAAGATTAGAAGAACTAGGTCATTTGACAGACGAGCTAAAGAATGAAGTGCTAGCAGCTCAGACGTTACAGAGAATAGAAGATTTGTACAGACCTTTTAGACCGAAACGAAGAACGAGAGCTTCAATGGCTATAGAAAAAGGTTTGAAACCATTAGCAGATTTGATGATAGAAGGTTTAATTGCAGATGATGAATTACTGGTTAGCGCTAAAGACTTCCTTACAGAGGATGTGGAAACGATAGAGGACGCAATTAATGGGGCGAAGGATATAGTTGCTGAGCAGGTATCAGATGATGCAAACCATAGGGCGTTGGCAAAAAAATATATCGAGCGAACAGGGAAATATAAATCTAAAGGCATTGAAGAAGATATACATCCTTATGAGATGTATGAGGAGCATGAGGAACTATATAGAACGACACCTGGTTATAGAGTTTTGGCAATGAATCGTGGCGAGAAAGAGAAAAAACTAAGAGTTGGTATTGAAGTAAACCATGAACAGGTTATACAACTATTAGAGCACTATATAGTAAAGGGTGGTAGTCAAAAACTTTTAAAAGAAGCTATAGAAGATGGTTGGAAAAGGTTGATGTTCCCTGCTCTAGAAAGAGAATTAAGGCAACTTAGTACAGAGACAGCACAAGAGGAGGCGATTTCAGTTTTCGGAAGAAACTTGAGACCTCTTTTAATGCAAGCTCCATTAAGGGATAAAGTTGTATTGGCATTAGACCCAGGGTTTAGAACAGGTTGTAAAGTTGTTGTATTAGGTCGAGAAGGTCAATTGCTTGACAATGATGTAATATATCCAACTGAGCCGCGAAATGACATAAAAGGTTCCATGAAAAAGTTATTGCCGCTTATTTCCAAATATAGTGTGGACTATATTGCAATAGGAAATGGTACTGCGTCTAGGGAGACGGAGCAATTTGTAGCACAGATGATAGATGAGCATAAGCTTTCAATATTCTATACGATTGTCAATGAAGCTGGTGCATCGATTTATTCAGCTTCAGAATTAGGTAAAGCAGAATTTCCGGATCATGATGTAACAGTTAGAGGAGCAGTATCCATAGGCAGGAGATTACAAGACCCCATTGCTGAACTTGTTAAGATTCACCCTAGAAACTTGGGAGTTGGTCAATATCAACACGATTTAAATAATCAAAGATTAGATCAAGTCCTGACTAATGTGGTAGAGGATTGCGTAAATACTGTGGGAGTGGATTTAAATACAGCTAGCCCGGCATTAATGGAATATGTTTCTGGAGTTAATTCGAAGGTAGCTAAGTCCATAGTAGAATATAGAACCATTAACGGCAGATTTACCAATAGAAAACAGTTAAAAGAAGTAAAAGGGCTTGGGGCTAAAACATTTGAGCAATGTGCCGGATTTATGAGGATTGCAGATGGTAACGAGCCGTTAGATAATACAGCTGTGCACCCAGAGAGCTACGAGCTGGCCAGAAGAGTTCAGTCTGAAGCGGAGGGCAAATCTTCTGCAGAGTTGGCAGAGTTGTGGGAAGTTGGATTGTTTACTTTGAAAGACATATTGGCTGAGCTAGAAAAACCTGGTAGAGACCCAAGAGACGAAGGGGAGGCACCACTTTTTAGACAGGATGTCTTAGGATTAGATGATTTAGATGTTGGAATGACATTGTCAGGTCAAGTGAGAAATGTAGTGGATTTTGGTGCTTTTGTTGATATTGGAGTAAAACAAGATGGGCTAATACACATTACTGAAATGTCTGATAAGTTTTGTAAAGATCCCCATTCAGTATTAAAAGTGGGAGACAAGGTGGATGTAACAATAATAAATTTAGATAAAGAGAAGGAGAGGATAGGTTTATCCATGAGGACTTCTCAAAATAAAGGAAAGAAAAAAACTGTTAATTAAGGAGATAATATGATTGTAATAAAAAATGCAACAATAATGCCGATGACATCAGAAACTATTAATAATGGACAAATTGAAATTGAAAATGGAAAAATTTCATATGTGGGTATTGCACGAGATGTTGATCAAGTTGAGAGAACAATAGACGCCAGAGGCTCTTTGGTAACTCCTGGATTGATAGATGCCCACTGCCATATAGGATTATTTGAAGAGGGGATTGGCTTTGAAGGTGATGACGGTAACGAGATGACTGATCCAATAACGCCTAATATGAGGGGGATAGATGGAATCAATCCTCATGACGAAGCCTTTGAACTAGCAAGAGCGGGTGGTGTGACTACAGCTATTACAGGGCCAGGAAGCGCCAATGTGGTAGGTGGAACTTTTTTAGCAATAAAAACCGTTGGCAATAGGGTTGATGATATGGTGTTAAAAGACCCCATTGCCATGAAAATTGCCTTTGGAGAAAACCCAAAACGCGTTTATAATGGCAGAAAGCAAACCCCTATGACTAGAATGGGTACGGCTGCATTATTGAGAGAGGCTTTGAATAAAGCTAAGGAATACGATGGCAAAATGTCTTTGGAAGATGAGAGCAAACACCCAGGGTTTGATGCAAAGTTAGAAGCACTTCGACCAGTGGTTAGGGGAGAATTGCCATTAAAAGCTCATGCACACAGAGCAGATGATATTTTTACTGCCATCAGAATAGCCGATGAATTTGGAATTCCAATTACTTTAGATCACTGCACCGAGGGTCATTTAATTGCTGATCATTTAGGAAAAATTGGAAAACCTGCTATTGTAGGACCAACTTTTGGTAATAAGAGCAAGTTTGAATTGAATAAAAAGACATTTAAGACTCCAAAGGCGTTGGTTGAAGCAGGTGTTAAAATTGCTATAAATACAGACTCTCCTGTTATTCCTTTAGAAAATTTACCACTTTGTGCTGCATTAGCAGTAAAAGAAGGGTTAGACGAAACGGAAGCGTGGAAGAGTATCACCATTAACCCGGCGGAAATATGTGGCATTTCAGACAGAGTTGGTAGCTTAGAAGTTGGCAAAGATGCAGACATTGTAGTGTTTAGCGGAGATCCTATGCATGATGTGGACTATAGAGTCAAGTACACAATAATTGATGGGGTAATTGTCTATGAAGGAAAACAATAAGAAGAACTTTATTAAAAATCAATATTTAATACTGATACCTGCAATATGTGGCATGGTATTGGGATTTGTCACAAAAGATGGGCCTATATCCATTGATAAATGGTACTATGACCATATGTTTCCATATTTTGCCGAAGGTCATGGTCATGGCCTTATGAAGTTTCTCTCATCTTTAGGGGGCGCTCCATTTATTATTACATTTATGATTTTAGCATTAATATATGCATTAAAGGACAGAAATGTGAGAAACTGGATTTTACTCTTGATGGCAACATTGGGAAGCTGTATGGATAACACTTTATTAAAGTGGGTTTTTCAAAGAGAGAGACCTGTTAAATATATGATGGTCTATGAAGGTTCTGCAAGCTTTCCTAGCGGGCACTCAATGATTAGTCTTACTTTGTATTTAACAGTAGCTTTAATATTATCTGAACTATATCCAGAAAGAAGCGCTCTATTTAGAAAGATATTTTTATTACTCGTATTTTGCATATCGCTAAGTAGAATAGCCTTGGGAGTCCATTGGCCAACGGATATTATAGGAGGCTGGTTATTTGGGCTGGCAGCATACCATATACATTTGGGTATTAGAAATCTTTGGGAAAAAGACAATAGCAAAAACATAGGAACAATAGCATAAAGGGAATGGGGACCTATAGATGGTCTCCATTTCCATTGTGGGGAGCAATCCCAAAATATTATTGCCTAGATTACGGAATCAATCGTGAAAATAGATACTTTAAACTAAAAGCACATAAGATTTTTAACAATTTACATAAAAATATTACCTAAAAAAATAATATATAAAAGCCGAAATATTGTGAAAAATACGAATATACACCATATACAGGGGCTTGGTAACAGAAACGCACAAGGACTATAGTCCCTATGTGTGTTTTTTTGTTATTTATGTTGGTATTTCCCTAATAATGGTGTAAAATGATATTAAAGTGGTAGGAAGTGGTAGGAAATGGTGGATTTGATTAAAAGGTGGTTGATATAAATGTTTATCGGAGAATTTCAACATACCTTAGATACTAAGGGAAGACTTATTATTCCATCTAAATTCCGTGAAGAGCTAGGTTATGAGTTTGTTATGACTAAAGGGCTTGACGGATGTCTTTTCGTGTATCCAAAATCCGAGTGGAGCATTGTGGAAAACAAGATAAAATCACTGCCTATGACAGATAGAAAAGCAAGGACGTTTATGCGATTCTTCTTTGCGGGTGCTTGTGAGTGTTCTCTAGACCGACAGGGCAGAGTATTAATTCCAGCAAATTTGAGAGAGTTTGCAGAATTGGAAAAAGACACTGTACTTGTTGGACTGACAACCAGATTAGAGATTTGGGATAAAAATCGTTGGGATGAGATTAACGATATGGAAAGCATGGACTTCGATGAAGTAGCTGATGCTATGGCAGCATTGGGAATTTAAGGGGGGGTGGAAATGTATCATCGTCCTATTATGGTCAACGAAGTGCTAAGTGGGCTGTCCATCGATCCCAATGGGGTCTATGTAGACGCTACCCTTGGTGGTGGTGGACATAGCGAGGCGGTTGCACAGCTTTTAGAAAACGGGAAACTGATTTCTATAGATCAAGATCAAGACGCTATCAATGAAGCAAAGAAAAGATTAGATAAATATGGCAACGTAATAATTGTCAAAGATAATTTTGAAAACTTAGATAAAGTACTAAAGAATCTAAATATAGAAAAAGTTAATGGGATATTAATGGATATAGGAGTTTCTTCACATCAACTAGATGAGGGAGACAGGGGTTTTTCATACAACTTAGATGCCCCTTTAGATATGAGAATGAACAAAGAGGCTGAAATATCCGCATGGAATATTGTAAATGAATACAGTGAAGAAGCTTTAGAAAAGATTATTTTGGATTTTGGCGAAGAACGTTGGGGAAAGAGGATAGCTGCTTTCATTGTAGAGGCAAGGATTAGCAATCATATAAACACAACATTTGAGTTAAGTGAAGTTATTAAAAAAGCTATTCCAAAGCAAGTTAGGATGGGAATGAAGCATCCTGCTAAGAAAGTTTTTCAAGCGATCAGAATAGAGGTAAATAGAGAACTTGAAGTTCTAGATATTGCACTAGACAAAGCGTTAAATGCACTATTACCTGGAGGGAGATTGGCGGTATTAACATTCCACTCTCTTGAGGACAGAATTGTAAAAGAACGATTTAGACATTGGCAATCCGATTGCATTTGTCCTCCGACTTCTCCAATATGTCAGTGCGATAAAGAAAAAGAGGCGATTATTGTAAACAGAAAACCCATAACTGCTTCAGATGAAGAGCTAGAAACAAATCCACGTGCTGCTTCTGCGAAGTTACGAATAATAGAAAGGTGTTAGGAGGGACGATCTTGGGAAATACTGCGAGAAAATTAGATCAATATCCTGAATATAGAAACGAGCACAGAAATGCACCGAAGGTTAGGAAAAACACAAAACCACCGGTACAAAAAAAGCGTCCAACTTCAAACCCACTTTCAAAGTTGTTTTTCACACTTTCCGTAATGGGATTATTCGTTGTGGGCTTGTTTATTTTACAAGGTTATGCTAATATAACTACAGTACAAGCAGAGCTGTCAAAGCAAGAGGCAATCATAGAAGATCTAGAGAAAAAGATGGCAGATTTGACTGTACAAGTGGAAGGAATTAAGAATTCTTCCAGAGTTGAAGAGGCTGCATTGTATACATTGGGTTTAACGTATCCTGAAGAGAACCAGACTGTTAAGATTAGCGTTCCACAACCTGCACAAGTAGCTGCTGTTACAGAAGGTGTAGAGTTTGCTGGACGTGTAAAAACTGTTCTTCAGTTTTTTTCGGGGGCCTTTTAGGGGGTACCATTTTTGAACAAATCGACAATCAATCATAATGCAAGAATCGTGACGGTTATGGGCATTATGATTTTTGTATGTATCGCTATATTAATTCGTCTTGCATATGTCCAGCTGATTAAAGGTGGAGAGCTAACCAAAACGGCTTTAAAGGAAATGGTTCGCTCTGTGGATATTCAGTCTGAGCGTGGTGAGATTATTGACCGTAAAGGAAAAAAATGGGCGATTAATGAGAATGCTGCCACAGTGTGGTATAACCCAGATGGGGTTAGCAAAGAAATTCCAAAAGGGGAAAAACTAAGCGAATTTGATAAGGTATGCGATGGCATAGCAGAGACCTTGGAGCTACCTATTGGTCAGGTTAGAAAACAACTAGGTGAAGCTACTGTCATGATAAAAGTAGGCCAATGGATTAGCTTAGAGCAAGCTAGAGCTCTTAGGGAAAAAAACTTCAAAAGTATATCTATTGTAGATGACCAGAAGCGAGTGTATCCCAATGGGGAAATTGCCGCTGATATTTTGGGTTTTACTAACGTAGATCATGTTGGATTGTATGGTGTCGAGGCGTCATACAATTTTGACCTGTCCGGAGTTCCGGGGAAATGGACTAAGCAAACCGATTTATTTAATAGACAGATGGCTTTGTCAGGTGAAAGAAAATTTGATCCAACTAATGGAAACACTATAGTAACTACTGTTGATGAGACTATACAGTCCATTGCTCACGAGGAAGCTAAAAGGGCATATGAAGACTATGCGGCGGAAGCTATAAGCATTATAGTGCAAGATCCTCAAACAGGGTTTATTTTGGGTATGGCAAATTATCCTACTTTTGATCCAAATGAACCTAGGAAACCGAGATCTCCTTCTGAAGAAGCAAAATGGGCAGAAATGTCGGAGGAACAGGTGTTGGAAGACTGGTACTCCATTTGGAAAAACTATGCAGTTAGCTCGATATACGAGCCTGGATCCACATTTAAAGTTATTACTGCTGCAGCAGCAATAGAAGAAAACAAGTCCAATAAGGATCAGCATTATTACTGCAGTGGAAGCATAAGAGATATTCCGGAAGTCGAATTAAAGTGCTCCATATGGCCAGATGGACATGGAGATATTTCGCTTAGACAGGCATTAGAACAATCTTGTAACACCACATTTATTACAGTGGGGCGTCATTTAGGAGCAAGATTATTATATAAATATGTAAAAGCCTTTGGTTTTGGGAGTTTGACGGGCATTGATATCTCTGGAGAAAGTGAGGGCATAATCCCTGCAAGTCCAGAATCAATGCTGGAAGTCAATTTAGCAACTATGAGTTATGGTCATGGTATTGCCACAACACCAATCCAATTGATTAATGGTTGTACTGCAGCTATTAATGGTGGTAGATTGATGACCCCAAGGGTAATACAGGAAATTAGAGATCAAAATGGAGAAGTTGTAAAGACATATGAGCCTGAGATGCAAAGGCAAGTAATCTCTGAGAGCACATCCAGAACAGTATTAGATATGATGGAAGGTGTAGTGGAGAGAGGTACTGGTAAAAGAGCACAAGTACCAGGTTATAGAATTGGAGGAAAGACAGGTACGGCTGAAAAAGTTGTAGATGGTGTATATAAAAAAGGCCATTATGTAGCTTCTTTCTTTGGTGTTGCGCCAATAGAAAATCCGAAATTCACAGTACTGGTAATAATAGATGACCCTGGTTCAGGGCAGTATTATGGTGGAGCAACAGCTGCTCCCGTAGCCCAAAGGGTGATGAGCAGAACGCTTGAATATTTAGAGGTGCCTAGTGCATTTGGTTCGAGAGAAACATCTAAAGAACCAACAGTAGTTCCTTATGTAGTAGGAATGAAGTTGGAAGAAGCAGGAAGGACTTTGGTCAAATCCGGATTGCGATATGAAGTAGAATTTAATGAAAAGAATGACCAAGCAACAGTTGCAGGTCAATTAATACCTGCAGGCACGACGGTGGATAAAGGAACGGTTGTAGATTTATCGTTGCATTACTCTGAAGAAACTGTAGAAGAGGGAGTAAAGCTTGTGGTAGATAAGACAATGCCTTCTTTAATTGGTTTATCAAAAGCACAAGCTTTGGATAAGCTACAATCTCTAGGGGTGCAAGTAAACGTTGAAGGGGAAGGAAGAGTCGTTGAACAATCACCAGGGGCAGATACTCCTATAAATGAAGGTTCAGAGATTACCATTCGTTGTGAAGAATAAAATCTATTGCTTTAATAGGAAGAGGGAATAATATGAAGCTATCAAAAATGATGAGCAAAGTTAAGAGGACAGGTTGGGAGATAACAGAAGATCCTGACGTATTAGGAATTACAGATGACTCAAGAGAAGTTGTCAAGGGTGGAGTTTTTGTTGCTGCACCAGGGCATACTGTAGATGGTCATGATTATATAGGAAATGCCATTGAAGCTGGAGCGAAAGTAATCGTTCATGAAAAACCGGTGGATTTGCCTGAGGGAATCGTTTCCATTGAGGTTGAAGATTCATTTGTCGCTTTGGGACAGATGAGTTATGAGTTTTTTGAAAAACCTGATGAAAATATGGTTATGATAGGAATCACAGGAACAAATGGAAAAACTAGTTCAACCTATTTCATAGGGAGTATTTTACAAGCCCATGGCAAAAAAGTCGGAATCATCGGCACTAATGGTGCAATGATTTTAGATAGACATAAAGAGCTTCCAAATACCACACCTTTTCCTTTACTACTGCATGAGACTCTTGCGGAGATGGTAAACGCAGGTTGTGAATACTGTGTTATGGAGGTTTCCTCTCATGCGATGACATTAGGCAGAGTTGCTAATATCCACTTTGATTACGTATTATTTACAAACCTTACTCAAGACCATTTAGATTTCCATGGGGATATGGAATCGTATTTCCAAGCTAAAAAAAGCCTTTTCCCACTGGTCAAGAAATTGGCTTATATTAATACTGATGATGAATATGGAATACGATTAATAGACGAATTACAAGATAGTATCGACGTTAAGACATATGGCATAGATAAAAAAGGAGATATTACAGCCAGTAATATTCAATATAGATTAAATGGAGCTTCATATGACTTACATTTACCACAAGGAAATATGCATCTGAACATTAATACTCCTGGGAAGTTCTCAATCTATAACACCATGATGTCAGCAGCACTATGTGCGGAGATGGGAGTTCCGTTAGATGTAATTGCTAAAGGGCTAAAAGAGATGAAGGGAGTAAAGGGTAGATTCCAAGTGGTTTACACTAATACTGATTACCATGTAATAATTGATTTCGCCCATACTTCAGACTCTCTAGAAAAGATTCTTCAAACTATCAGAGAGTTTAAAACAGGTAGACTTGTAGTGATTTTTGGAGCTGGCGGAGACAGGGACAGAACTAAAAGACCAATTATGGGAAGAGTTGCAGGAGAATATGCTGACTTTTGTATAGTCACATCGGATAATCCTAGAAGTGAGGTACCTGAGAGAATTATTGAGGACATCGTAGCTGGATTGGAGCCTGTAAATCAAAACTTTGTAACAATAACAGATAGAAAAGAAGCGATTCATTATGCAATTGACAATGCACAACCAGAAGACATTATTGTATTAGCTGGGAA
>JAAYFJ010000094.1 GCA_012728295.1 Tissierellia bacterium
GCTTTATACCGTTCCGAACCAATTTAATAAAGGTTTTTGTAGGTAATGTGCTTTATGCCGTTCCGAACCTATAAGAAATATATAAAGATTAAGAGGAACGGAAGGGTACGAGACCCTTCCCTACAGTAAACATGTAAGAAGTTTTGTAGGTAACGCGCTTTATACCGTTCCGAACCAATTTAATAAAGGTTTTTGTAGGGAACGCGCTTTATGCCGTTCCGATCCTATTTAAAAATATATATAAAAGATTAAGAGGAACGGACGGGTACGAGACCCTTCCCTACAGTAAACATGTAAAAGGTCATGTAGGGAATGTGCTTCATGCCATTCCGAACCTATAATAAAAAACATTAATATGAACGGAAGGATACGAGCCCGACCGGGTCGCTACGCTAATCCAAAACCCTCGTACTGGGTTTTGCCCTACAGTATAAACACCACAAAATAACCGTAAGGCATACTTGCATTATTGCAAAAAAGCCTTGCGGTTTTGTCTATTTTACGTCAAAAACACCACGTAAAACCCTGTAAATGTGTAAACAACAAAGGTTTAAGCAATATGATTTGTAACAGACTTGTAATATAAAAACCGAAAATATATGGTATAGTATAAACAAGAGGAATGAAACAACTATGTTACATTTCTGTGACATCCGGGGGAAATCACTTGAACGGTGCCCGGATGGGTGGTATAATACTCACAGCACGAGAGGAAAGTTCAACCTCTCGGCAGAAAATTTAAGGAGGTCATGTGACTATGAACAAGAGAATTTTAACACTTGTCCTAGCATTAGTAATGGTTTTCGGCTTAGCAGCAACTGCTTTTGCAGCTCCTGAAGTTGAAAAAATTACTAATCCAAAAGTACAATGGCTTATCGACAAAAACATCGTTGAAGGACGTCTTCAAGATGACGGTAAGACAAAAGTTTTTGATTTGGACAAAACAATTACCCGTGAAGAAGTAGCTAAATTAGTTATTCTTTACAAAGGTTCCGAGAACCTAGCTAGATCCTTAAAAGGAACTAAAGGTATCTTCAGTGACGTAGCAATTGACAGATGGTCAAACGGCTATATCAACACTGCAGCATTGGACAACCTAATCATTGGTTACCCAGACAAAACTTTCAAACCTGAAGGCGAAATCACTTATGCAGAAGTTGCAGCTATCCTAGTTCGTATGAACAAAAAATGGACAGCAGCTGACGAAAAAGCAGCAGTATGGCCATCAAGCTTCATGAAAGCAGCTGAGCAATTTGGTATCTTAAAAGACGTTAAAATCGAAGATGCTAACGCAAAAGCAATTCGTGAGCGCGTATTTGAAATGATGTACAATGCATTCGACGGAACTTACCAAGCACCTATCGTTAACGATAAACTTGGCGTAGTATCCAGAGTATGGGTTGACGGAATTCAATTAAACGGAAAAGACGAATTCAAAGTTACTAGAGATACTGTATTCGTAGGTTCTGACTTAAACAACCTTTATAAAGCTGATGATTTCTACGGCGCACTAGTTCGTATTGCTCTTAACAAAGACAACGAAATCACTCACATTGTAATTCTTGGAAACAACGGCATTGCACAACCAATCGCACGTTGGAACGGAATTGCTGAAAAAGGCGTTATTAAAGACACAGCTCCAGCAGCTAATCTTTCAAATGCAAGCAACGATGAAATCGAATTTGATATGGCTGACGGAATACTAACAGTAACAGACAAAACTCGTATCTTCGTAGCTGACAAAGGTACTAAGAACTTCTATGAAGCTAAAAAAGTTGGCGATGCAATCGACTTTAAAGAAGAAGAACACTTTGAAGATGTTTATGCAGCTTATGATGTTCAAGCAGTAACTGGCGTTAAATATGCTCGCGTAATCGTATTTGCACACGGTAAAGAACTTAAAGCTAACAAAGACTTAGTTCGTATTACTAACAACGTAAATAGCTCATACAAATTCATGGCTGAAAACACTAAAGCTGTTGAAAAAGAATATGACATTAGCAAATATGACAAAAACTTCCCAGCAAACTACGGTTTCGAAAAAATGGACGTTGTTAAACTTACTCGTGAAGGCGAAAACGGCGTTTCCAAAGTAGAAAAACGTATTGACTACAGTGAAGATAACGTTTATGAAGTAACTGCAATTTCTGATATTCGCTACAACAGCGATGGAACTGCTAGCTTCTCAGGAAACAAAATTGAACTTAAAGACAAAAACGGTTCAACAAAAGAATTTGCACTTTCATTAGACGGAGTTAGCGTATTCACTAACGGTCTTGGAAAAGGTGCACACGTACAAATTGCTTTTGAAGACACAGAAAAATTAGTTATCGACGTAATTTCCAAAGTAGACATCGCTCTAAGAGGATGGTTCGAAGATGGAAAACCAGCTAACTACAAATGTGGTTTCTTAACAGGAATTAACTTCACAAAACATGATGGATTGCTATTAACTATTAAGCATGAAGGCGTTAAAGATGTTTATAAACCATTAACTCCTGATTTCTTAGCACCATTAACAGAGAGATTCTTTGATGGTTGCCAAGGCGAAAAAGCTTTCATCGAATATTTATATGAAAGATACTCACTCGCTTTTACACCTGGTGAAGAAGAGGATATGGGAAGATACCAATTAATCGTTAAAATTATCGAAGAAGCGATTACTCAAAATATTCTTGAAGAGCAAGGAATCGAAGTTTGCTACCAAGAAAAAGCTAACAACCATGATGCATATATCCATATCGTTCATGAGTTAAAATTAAGCGATGCATTTGCAGAAAAAGTTCAAAAGATTATTCTTGATGAGTACAAAGCTTGGGCTGAAGAGGAATGTGCAAAAGCAAAAGCAGAATTTGCACCATATGTTAAATACCTTCCAAGCACAGGTATTACTTGGCCATCAGGTGTAACTAATGAGCAAGCTACAAATCCTGAAAACATCAAAGAAGAGATTGTAAAATTCTTCAATGCTAAAGCAGCAGTAGATCCTGAAGCACCAGAATTGACAGAAGATATGATTGAACTTACAAAACTTGATGACGGTGGACACTGGACATACTCTATTAAAGGACCTGAACTTGATGAATGTACAACTTGTGAGCCATTGGCTGTAATTGACACATTTAACATCACAATTAATACAGACACCACTCTTATAATTGAAATTAATTAGTTGTTTTGTATTAACACAGCTAAAGAGGACAGAAAACTGTCCTCTTTTACTATGCTCAAAGATACGCATTAGAAAGTAGAGCCAACTAAAGGAATGTAAACAACAAATACAATATAAAATGCACTTGACAACACCATTGTTTATTGCTATCCTTAATGTATTACAATTAAGGAGGTATGCAAGATGAAGATTCACGCAATTGACGCTCTGGTGCCATTTTATGGAGAGAATGGAAGTAATTGCACTTGGGCTATAACTGAAGATGGGGAGAAAGCTGAGCAAAAGTTTAATATACGAACAGCCATGAAGAAAGTCTATGAATACTATCAGGTGGACATAGGCGCCTATAGAAAGCAATTAACGGGATCACTGGGTAATGTAGCCATTCCATTTCACGCAAGGGAAGGTAAGACTTATATTTTATTAAAGATGAGAGATTCCATAGGGAAAGATGATGGTGCCTATGGATGGGTTAATATCCACGGGATTAACAAATTGACTCCATGTGGGAAAAGCACAGTAATAAAATTGAACTCTGGAATTGAAATCAATATTATTATGAAAGCCAGCACTGTTCAAAAACGAATAAACAATGGACTAACTGCAGCAACGCTTCTTGGGAAAGCTCACCCATGGAAAGATGATAGCCTATCAAGACCTGTTGTGCTAGGAGACATTGTAGAGCTTTGCGAAAAGATTAATTTATTATTAGATAAGGAATAAATGCCACGCCACCGGTACATATTATATAGAGTATTAAAAGAACGGATTTTCATAAAGATCCGTTTTATTGTGTGTTGGGGAAGTTTTGTGGGAACGCATTGCATGCCATTCTGATCCCATAAAAAATAAAATATTAAAAGGAACGGAAGGGTACGAGACCCTTCCCTACAACGCCGTTCCGAACCGGTAAATATAGTGTGTTTGTAGGGCAAAATCTGGCACAAGGGTTTTCGCAATCCATAGTTCATAATTCTCCACCATCAATTATTTACCACCAATTTTTATTTGGATTACTTATCATTAAGCTAAAGGAGAACTTGATTACACGAGTATGTTTGAGCGTAGCGAGTTTGCGAGTGTAGTTCTACTTAAGCGGACTGTTCAATATATTAGCCATTATTACAACATCAAATATCGAAAGCGTGTCGGGGTATGGGGGTCTAGGGGGATTTAGGGGCTGACATCGCCATGAAGCCCCTAGTCCCCTTAGAACGAATTACCCTAAACTATATCTTTAAACTAATTCGTTGACCAACTAACGGACCCGCATAATCAATGCCAATTCACACAATTCATAATCCATATTTCTCTACCATCAATTATTTACTACAGATTATTATTTGCACTATCTCATATTTAAAATATATAAAAGATTAAGGGGAACGGAAGGGTACGAGACCCTTCCCTACAGCTGGTTAATAAAGGTTTTTGTAGGGAATGCGCTTCATGCCATTCTGATTCCATAAAAAATAAAATATTAAACATTAAAAGGAACGGAGCAGCACAAGGCAGCTCCCTACAAAAAATGATAATAAAACAATAAAAGGAACGGAAGGGTACGAGCCCCTTCCCTACAAGGCCATTCCGAACCTATTAATTATCAAAAATCAAATACTATCAAAACGATATACTACTATTACTTTGGTATTAATTTCAACAACTTGTATGAAGCTATAATGCGCTTACTATCTATGGTATAGAAATTTGCCAATTATTAAGATTATATTACATTTAGTTATTACAGAATTATGACAAAATAAATGTGGTATCATAATAGCAAGCGATAAATCTGTATAAATCAAAGGAGGGAAACATGAGAGGGAAAAAACTACTAGTCCTATTATTGGCGTTGGTTATGGTTTTGGGTACGGCATTGCCTTCATTGGCACTTTCCACCACAGAGAAAAACCAATGGCTAATTGACAAAGGATATGTTAAAGGACGTTATGACAACGGAAAAATCGATTATGCTTTTAACGACAGCATCGAAAGAGACGAAATCACTAAGATGCTAGTTATAGCTGGTGGCTATGAAAAGAACATCGATAGCTACAAGAACAAAACTAGTATTTTTAGCGACGTTTCACAATCACATTGGGGTATTGGAGAAATCAACCTAGCTTCATCTCTAGGCATGATTATCGGCTATCCTGATGGAACGTTTAAGCCAGACAACTTCGTAACATTTGCAGAGCTTTGCACCATGTTAGTAAGATTGGACGCAAGATGGAAAAACGTTAATGCTAGCAACTTAACATGGCCACAAGGCTATATCAACTTGGCTGAGCAATATGGAATTTTAAAAGACGTTAGAGCTCCATTGGCAGATACTAATGCAACACGTGGTCTTGCTTTTGAAATGATTTACAACTTCATTAATAAAGACTCCAGTGCAGATAAATATACTGTTACTTTTGACTATAACGTAAGAAATATTCCAGGTTACTCCAACAGCAACAATAACTACGAGAAAGACTATAACCTTAAAACTTATGACGTTAAAGTTAAAAAAGATGAAGCAATTGGCAGAAGCAATATGCCAGCAAACAAGACAGTAAGAGATAGATCCTATAGTGACTATAGGGACTATAGCATTAAAGAGTGGAACACAAAAGCAGATGGTACAGGATATCGCTTATACGAAGACACTAAAATCAAAGAAAATCAAAAGTACTATGCAATTTGGTCATATGGTAGTACAAACTATGATGTGAGAGTAGATACTCTTAAGATTACAAGACCAGTTGGTACTAGCTTTAGTAGCTTGAATTTGCCAAGTGAAGTAAGAGTTTATTATTATGATAGAGATTCCAGAATTGAAAGATCCGGATACTATAGAGTTGAATGGAGAAGCGCAGACTACAGTGCTAACGCGAACTACACTCAAACTATTCGTGGAGATGTTAAGGGATTGCCATCATATTTAAGCTACTCTAATCCATTGGCAAAAATCGAGGTATCAAGAGGCGATTATAACTATGGTACTACAACTGTAAAATTTGATAAAAACGGTGCTACAGGAACTGCTCCAGCATCCATGACAAAAACAGCAGGAAGCAAACAATATTTGCCAGAAAAAGGCAATATGGTAAAAACTGGATATAAATTCCTAGGTTGGTCATATTTCAAATCGTCAACAACTGCAATGTCAGAGCCTATTACATGGCCATCAACTGATACAACTTTATATGCAGTTTGGGAATCTACAACTCCTGTTGTGACAACTTATAAGGTGTCTTTCGACCTACAAGATGGCGTTGCAAATCCTGCATTAAAACCGGTAAACGTTGAAAAAGGTAAAGTAATACCAGCAGCTAGTGTTCCAGCCGAAGGACAAGTTAAGAAGGATGGATATGTATTGACAGGTTGGAGAGCTGCAGGCGCTGCTACAAACTGGAACTTTACCACAGATAAAGTAACTAAGGATACAATCCTAGTTGCGCAGTGGAGAACAGCAAAAACCTTTAAAGTAACATTTAAAGTAGACAATACTAATTATATAATTCAAGACGTAAAAGAAGGGCAAACAGCTAATTCTGTCAATGCACCAGATAAAAAGGGCAAAATCTTTAAAGGATGGTTTAAAGGCGAAGAAACTACTCCATATAATTTTAGCACTCCGGTGACAGCAGACTTCACACTTAATGCTAAGTATGAGAAAGTAGGCAAAGTGACTGTTACATTCTTTAGCGATGCAACTAATGAAGTTATTGATCAAGTAAAAGTAGATAAAGGTAAACCAGTTTCTAAACCTGCAGCAGCTCCAGATGTAGTGGGAAAAATCTTTAGGTTTTGGTCAATGAACAAGACAACTGAGTTTGACTTTAGCACTCCTATAAATGACAATACAATGATTTATGCTATATATGATGATGCAGTAACAGTAACTTTTGACAGCCAAGGGGTTCAACTGTTGAATCTAAAGAAATAGTAAAAGGCGAAAAAGTTACACAACCTACAGCTCCAACAAAAACTGATAACACATTCCTAGGTTGGTATAAAGATGCTGAGGGCACAAATGAGTGGAACTTTGACACTGATGTAGTGAATAAAAATATAACTCTATACGCTAAATGGGAAGAAATCCCTAGTTAGAGGCTAAGACATAATGTCTAGCTATAAAACAAACAACAAAAAGCTCGGGTTTCCGAGCTTTTTTGTTGTTTGTATGGTGGTTAAAAGACGAAAGAACCAGATTATTTGTTCAACTTTAACCAAAGGATAAATTTAGAAGTACGATTATATGCTGTTAGTAGATAACCATTGATTCATTTATACTAGGCAGTATTTTGAGCTCGGATATTATTCCGAGCTCTTTTTCAAGTCAAATATTAAATTTAAGTATTTGCCCTTATAAAATCCTTGTCAAGAATAAATTCCAATTTATATATTACTTCCTTTTAAACTATTGAAAATACTATGTTTTTTATATTTCATCGATAATATATAAATCATTGCATATTTGATGAGCTATGAAAATGCTGTGTATTTGCAATGCATATAGAAATATCCAAAAAATATCTAAGACATACAAAGAAACACTAAGATATTATTACAATGCTGTCGATTTTGAATATTTGAAAAAATATTGTGGTAATATAAGTTCAAGTTAATAGTTGGTTGTATTTCCTAACCGATTATTACAATTTCAAAGGGGAGTAAAACATGAAAAACAAAAAGATAATTGTACTCATGTTGGCACTAATTATGGTAGTGGGAACTGCATTACCTTCCATGGCGGCCATGAGCACAACTGAAAAAAGCAAGTGGTTAATTGACAAAGGATATGTTAAAGGTCGTTTAGACAACGGAAAAATAGATTATGCTTTTAACGAAAACATCGAACGTGACGAGATTACCAAAATGGTAGTTGTGGCAGCAGGCCAAGAGAAGAACGTGGCAAGTTACAAAAGCAAGACAACTATTTTTAAGGACGTGGCACAAACTCACTGGGGAATTGGTGAAATCAATTTGGCAACTTCCCTAGGAATGGTAGTTGGCTATCCTGACGGAACGTTTAAGCCGGACAACAGTATAACTTTTGCAGAGCTTAGTGCAATGTTGGTAAGATTAGATTCAAGATGGAAAAACGTTAATGCTAGCAATATTAGTTGGCCTCAAGGTTATATTAACTTGGCTCAGCAATATGGAATTCTAGCTGATATCAAAGCTCCTGCAGCCAATACCTATGCAACTCGTGGCTTAGCTTTTGAAATGATTTACAACTATATTAACAAGGGAAACAATAGCGACATTTATACAGTTACTTTTGACTATAATGTTAAAAACATTCCTGGATATAGCGATAGAAACAACAACTATGAAAGAGATTATAGCTTAAGGTCTTACGATGTTAAGATTAAGAAAGACGAAGTATTGGGCAGAAACAACATGCCTGCAAATAAAACTGTAAGAGATAAGTCATATAACAATAACATTAGAGATTATAGCATTAAAGAGTGGAACACCAGTGCTGACGGCAGGGGATCCAGATTATATGACAACACAAAGATTAGTGGAAACCAAAAGTATTATGCAATTTGGAGTGCTGACAGCAGTAACAATAACAATAATGCAAGAGTGGATACCATTAGAATTTCAAGACCGGTTGGAACTAGTTTCTATGACTTGAACCTTCCAAGAAGCGTTAGAGTAACTTATTACGATTCAGATTCAAGACGTGATAGAACTGGGGATTACAACGTAGAATGGTATAGCAACGATTACAGTGCAAATTCTGATCGTGAGCAGACAATTCGTGGTGATGTGAAGGGGCTTCCTTCCAACTTAAGATATACTAACCCATTGGCAAAGGCAATTGTCAGCCGTAATGGTTCAGTAGCCAGAGATATTACAATTCAATTTAGCGATAGGGGTAGCACTTCAGGACAAGCTCCTCGCCGCATTGTAGCTAAGTCGGGAAGCTCTGTGAGCTTGCCTGGACAAGGAAGCTTGGCAAAAGACGGATATACTTTTAAAGGCTGGTCTGAAAGCTATAATGGAACAAATCCTGTAAGCTCATTTTATAGAGTTCCAAGTTCAGATATTACTTTATATCCAATTTGGCAAAAAGATGCAGTAAGCCAGCGTGTTACTATTACATTTAATGCTAATGGTGGCAGCCCCGAACCGGAAGATCAAGTTCTAATTAAAGGTGAAAGAGCTTCTGACCCTGGAGAAATCACTAGAGAGGGCTATGAGTTCTTAGGTTGGTATAATGGTTCAAGAGTGTGGGATTTCAATAATACTGTAAATTCAAATATGGTATTGACTGCTAAATGGGAAAAGGATGAGGTTCCTGAAAATGTAGTGGTATCTTTCAACCCTGCAGGTGGAACTCCTGTAGCATCTCAAACTATTGCAGTGGGAGAGCTGGCTACTGAGCCTAGTGCTCCTACAAGAGAAGGTTTTACATTTAGCCATTGGGAAAGCAATGGAGCTGAATGGAATTTTAGCACACCAGTAGAAGGTAATATGACTTTAACAGCTATATGGGTGCTTGATGAAGTTGAAGATCCTGAAGTTCCAGAAGATTCAAGAATTGTAAAACCTGTTAAGCCTGTTAAACCAGTAGAAGATAAGCCTGTTACACCGGAACAACCTGTGGTTGAACCAGAAGCAACAGTTACACCAGAAGCAACAACGACAACAGAAGAGTAGAAATAGTAAAAGGTACGGAAATATCCGTACCTTTTTTACGTGGAGGGTTGAGGGAAATCATGGTGAAACGTAAAATGATTTTGTCACCACTGCAATATATATAAAACTGTATCTAATCCCAAACATTATTTTATATGTCAATTCTATGTCGGTTTTGTTACATTTTGATTTTTACCGTTATTGTTTTATATTATGAGGTAAATATTGATTAAGTGAAACATTGATTGGAGTTAGAAAGGGGAACGAATCCTGAATTGTTAATTGATGTTCAGACTGGAGAAATAACTGCTGCAACTGAAATCAATGAGGCAAAAGTTATTGAATTCACTGCAAAGGTAAGCGACAGCAAGAATTTGTTTAAGACAGTTCCTGGGAAAATTGCTATTTCTGACGGAGCAGTTAAGGAACATGATATAGTAATTGCTAAATATATGAATGGTGATGTGAAAACCATGCCAGAAGGTAAAGCACCTGCTGAGAAAGAGGTCGTTATTGTTGCTAAGCCAGATGAGGGATATA
The DNA here is from genome assembly GCA_012728295.1 of Tissierellia bacterium. Classification (GTDB taxonomy): domain Bacteria; phylum Bacillota; class Clostridia; order Tissierellales; family Peptoniphilaceae; genus JAAYFJ01. The sequence goes on from JAAYFJ010000094.1 coordinate 10,355, forward strand.
TCGTTGAGTCTATGGAAGTTATGACTAGAGACAACAATGATCCAATAACTGTAGTTGGCAATACGTTTAAGATGCCTGATGAGGCAGTGGTAGTAAAAGTTAAATTTGTTGAAAAAGAAGTTCAGAAGCCACACAAGATTAGCTTTAGTGATTTGATTCTACATGGGTCTGCCGAGACAGTGCCTGCAAATTATGCAAATACTGGGGAAACGGTACAGATAATACTAAAAGCTGATGAAGGTTATGGAGTATTAGTATTAAAAGTTGTTGGAGAAACTTCTGGAGAGGAAATTAGCGTGAGCAACAGAGAGTTTACAATGCCTGATGAAAACGTAGTAATAACAGTTTCATTTTCAAAAAAATAGTTATTTCGTATAATAAAAGAAGAGGCAAGTAGTAATATTTCTACTTGCCTCTTCTTTCTATTTATAAGGGGTCAGTGCTTGAGCCAATTCTTTGATACTATCGGTTAGTGCTGTCAGCTTCGTTTCTACTCTTGTGAGCAAATACAAGGAGACCACAATCGGAAAGCCAAGGTTGGCTATATACTGTATCCATTGTTCCATATTTCCTCCTAGTACAATTCTGTGATTTCTGTCTTGACATAGCTTGCGTGTTTGATGGATGTTATGGCGGAACCACCGTAGCCTAAGGCGCCAGCATCGACAATTTTTGCTTCTGCAGCTTGAATTTGTTCGGCTGTCAAATCGGTTTTAGGATCTGATAGGATGATATTTCCAGTTTTTCCATCTGCGTTTAAAATATCCAGTTTTAACTTAATTTCCATTTTTTACCTCCTTTCTTAATTGGTAGTCTTATCGAGATAGTGCAATTTGTTCGACTTTTACAATATGCACAACTTCTTTGTCCAGCAATTCGCCAATAGCTTCGCCGGTGGATAGTATGCTTTCATCTGAAGCGTCTAGCAAAATTTGTGAGAACGATTTGTTCTTAATCCTCATTTTGCCATCTACGATACCATCGTTCATTCCTACTCTTAATACGATTTTTTCTTTTTCCGTGTTCATTTTCTCACCTCCTTATTATTAGTATGTGAAGATGGTGGGAAATTGACTATGGATTGTGGAATATATTTTTTTATAGAATTGATTTTGTAGGGAATGGTTTCATACCATCCCGAACCTACGAAATATACAAAATGGTTTTGTAGGGAATGGTTTTATACCATTCCGAACCTATAAAAATATTATTATAAACATTTAAGGGGAACGGACGGGTACGAGACCCGTCCCTACAGAAAAAATAATAAACATTAAAAGGAACGGACGGGTACAAGACCCGTCCCTACAGAAAAAATAATAAACATTTATGGGGAACGGACGGGTACGAGACCCGTCCCTACAGCCATATTGATGAAACGGTTTTGCCCTACAACGTTACGAACGGAATATATATTATTATATCTGCGCCCAATAATCCCACCAATCGTGCCACTCATTACCTGAAAATATCCTTGGGCATATTTTTCTGCTGGCATTCCAATGGCGTACTACTCGGTGGCGTGAAAAATTGTATTTTTCCATTAAGTTTCTTATGAGCCATAGTCCATTTTCTTTGGTTTTTTCTATATTGCCGTCTGAATTAATGCATAGCTCAACCCCTATGGAATTTCGATTGGTAATGTGATAGCGCCCTTTCCCATCTCCCACATGCCATGCAGAATGTCTTTCGTCTACGGTTTGTATTATGGAGTGATCATCGACAAAATAATGGGCAGATGCAGCTCTATAGCCACTGTTAAAGTATCTGTAGTGGGCATAGGCATCGGCTCCTTTCGAGGTATTTCCCGTATCGTGGATGACTATATAATATATGGGGGTTCCATTTCTGGAGCTATAGTTCTGTTTAATAAATCTTTGTGTTATTTGTTGTGTCATATTTAATTCTCCTTACATAAGTGTTTGTCGCAGTTTTTCATGCGCTCTTTTTCTTGTGTTTACAACGGTTCTATAGTGAATATTTAGTTTTTTTGATACATCAACCATGGAGATGTCGTTAATATCCACAAGTGTTATTATCTGTCGTTGTCGTGGTGTAAGTTTTTTTAGGGCTTGCCATATTGGATGTGCTTCAATGAGTGCTTGTGATTCTACGTCGTCATCAGCTTGAAGCAAATCAAGAAAAGTGTTTTCATCATCACCTATAATTGAGTCTAAAGACAGATCTTGAGGAACTTTTCTACTTTTGTCCATTAGGTGAAATCTAAGCTTTGAAAAGTAATAGCCGTTAAAGGGTATGCCCTTATTAGAATCATAATCTCCTATTGCTTTACATAGTATTAAGGCAGCTTCTTGAACAGCGTCTTCAGGCTCTAAATGGTAGCCGTAGCGTTTTATCATGGCATGGATTCTAGGGAGATTTTCGTCCCATAGTTGATTGAATAATATTGTGTTCATAGCATTCTTTCTCGAAGCTTCTTGGTATTTCCCGGGATGTTTACAGCTTAGAACAGTGGGGAGAACACTTCAAAAGTAGAGGTGAGAAATGAACGTCTACGCAATAAAGTGTAACATATAGCACTATAACGAAAAGATGTTTTCTTGTGTTCGCAGACGTGGTATCTTCATATCTTAGGAATATTTTTGATTTTTTGTAATTGTTTTTAGGGTATATTATGGTATGATATGGGTTACTAAAGAACTAAGCGACTTTGATTCATTAAGTGAGGTTGATATGAATAGATTCATTAGAAAAAACCGTTATTACATTATTATTTTGTTGATTTTGGTGGTGACTGGAGCAGGACTGCTACAGTTGATTACCAGCATTAGAAACTCTAATTCTGGTAATGGCTTTGGAAAAAACAATGAGCCTGTTGGTGGCACAGAGTATGATAAAAAAATTGCTTATATGAAGGATAATCCTGATGAATATCCTAAGGAAGTTGTGGATTTTTCAATTAAATATCCTGAAGCAATAGATTATTCTTATGATTATCCTAAGTATAAAAATACTTGTAAAATCACAGGAAAGACCAGAGAGGCGCATCGAAATGGATTTCCACTATATATTCAATGGGAAAAGGAATTTGGATATTGCTCGTATAATACCACTATGATCGGCACAGGGGGTTGTGGTGTAACTGCTTTTGCCATTTTGATGAGTGGACTTACTGGCGATTTTTCCAACGATCCTGCTAAGATAGCTGCTTTTTCGGAAAAAAATGGATATTGTACACCTGGTCATGGGACTAATATTAATATTATGACTGAGGGGGCTGCAAAATACGGTTTTAAGTCGAAGGATATTCCAGTGGTGGAGAAGCTTATGAAAGATGAACTGGATGCTGGGAAGCCGTTGGTTATTAATGTTGGGCCTGGAGAATTTACTTTTGGTGGTCATTATATGGTGGTAGATGGCTATGATGAGAAGGGCTTTATGTTATTGGATCCTAATAGCCCTAAAAAGACCGATGAGAGATGGCCTTTTGATTCTATTAAGGATCAGATAAAATTTGTTTGGAGTTATGAGAAGATAGCTGAGTAACTTCGTTGATACCATATGGTGTATATGATAATATGAAAAAATACAGGGGAGTCGTTTAGTCGGCTGAGAGGGGGTGTATGCCCCGACCCTTTAACCTGATTTGGGTAATGCCAACGTAGGAAGTCAAATTGTTAGCTTACGGACCATGCTCAATCGGCATGGTCTATTATTTTTTTGAAGAAAGGTGGATATTATGACACAGCTAAGTCAAGCCAAAGCGGGGATTATCACTGATGCAATGGTAGAGGTTGCAAAACAAGAAAATGTTACTCCAGAATATATTAGAGATGAGGTAGCTGCTGGTAGAGTAGTTATTCCTGCTAATATTAAACATACTTCATTGGTACCAGCTGGGATTGGTGCTAAGTTAAAGACTAAGATAAATGTTAACTTGGGTACTTCTGGGGATTGTGAAGATATTTCAATGGAGATGAAAAAAGTACAAAAAGCCATTGAGATGGGCGCCGATGCTATTATGGATTTAAGTTCTGTTGGTGATACCATTGCTTTTAGAAGAGACTTAATTGAGATTTCTCCTGCAATGATTGGAACTGTACCAATTTATGATGCTGTAATTCACTATCGCAAGCCTTTAGGGGTGATAACAGCGAAAGAGTGGATGGATGTCGTTCGCCTTCACGCTGAAGAAGGTGTGGATTTTATGACTATCCACTGTGGATTGAATAAAAATACTGCTGAAAAAATAAAAAATCGCCACCGCTTGACTAATATAGTTTCAAGAGGGGGCTCAATAATTTTTGCTTGGATGGAAATGACGGGCAATGAGAACCCGTTTTATGAAAACTTTGATGAGCTTTTGGATATTTGTTACGAATATGATGTAACTTTGAGTTTGGGAGATGCTTGTCGTCCTGGTTCCATTGCTGATGCAACAGATGCAGTGCAAATTGAGGAGTTAATCAACCTAGGGGAATTGACTTTGCGTGCGAGAGAAAAAGGCGTTCAAGTGATGATTGAGGGGCCGGGACATATGCCTTTAGATCAGATTGCTGCCAATATGAAAATTCAAGAGACACTATGTCATGGAGCGCCGTTTTATGTATTAGGACCTTTGGTTACTGATATTGCACCGGGCTATGACCATATCACTTCAGCCATTGGTGGCGCTGTGGCTGCAGCTAGCGGAGCGGCATTTTTATGCTATGTTACTCCTGCTGAACACTTGCGTTTACCGGATGAAAAAGATATGGAGGAGGGGATTATTGCCTCTAAAATTGCAGCTCATGCTGCCGATATCGCTAAGAAGATTCCAGGTGCTGTGGATAGGGATCACGCCATGAGCAGTGCTAGGAAGAGATTGGATTGGGAAGAGATGTTTAGCTTGGCAATTGATCCTCACAAGCCAAGGAGATATCGTGAGGAGTCTGTGCCAGCTAAAGAGGATACTTGCACTATGTGCGGAAATTTCTGTGCTGTTAGAAACACTAATAGAATTTTAGATGGCGAGATAGTTTCTATCTTTGAAGAATAATTATTTGGAAATTTAAGTAAAATATTGCTAAAGGAATGGAGGGGACTTGACATGGATACAGTTGGCTCTGCTTTAAGATTCTATGCTATTACACCTGATGGAAAAGAGTTGGATGAGCTTCTGACAATGGTGGAGGGAGCTTTAAAGGGTGGCATAACCTTGTTACAGCTTAGGGAAAAGAATAGGGAGATGGCTGAGGAAATATTGAACGATGGTAGGTTACAAAGGCTTTGCAATTCTTACTCTGTTCCTTTGATAATTAATGATTTTTGGGATTTGGCAAAAGAATATGGCGCTGATGGGGTTCATATTGGACAGGAAGATGGAGATGCCAGTAGTATTAGGGGCAAGCTTGGTGATAAGATAATTTTGGGAATCACAGCTAATTCAGTTGAAAGGGCAATTAGGGCACAGGAGGCCGGTGCTGATTATATTGGTTGTGGAGCTGTTTTTCCAACTGGCACAAAGTCTGGAGCTGAGTTGATTTCTACTGGGGTATTAAAGGATATTTGCGAGAGTGTTAATATTCCTGCGGTTGCCATTGGTGGAATTGATGAGGAAAACATGCTGTCGTTAAAGGGCACGGGAATATCTGGGGTATCTTTGGTTTCTGCAGTATTTGGGACAGAGGATATCCATAATACTTGCTTGAAGTTGAATGATTTGACTTTGGAACTGTTAAGGAAGGTATAGGAATGAAAAGATTATTGACTATTGCCGGGTCTGATTGCAGTGGTGGGGCAGGAATACAAGCTGATTTAAAAACCTTTTGTGCCCATGGACACTATGGCATGAGTGCAATTACTGCATTGACTGCCCAAAACACCATGGGTGTTAAGGATATTTTCTCTGTAACTGGAGAGTTTTTAAAAAGCCAGCTGGATGTAATTTTAGATGATGTACCACCAGATGGAACGAAAGTGGGAATGGTTGGTGGCGTTGAAATAATATCTTTGCTAGGAAATTATCTTCAAAATAGACCAATTAAACCATTGGTTATAGATCCGGTAATGGTGTCCACATCAGGTAGTAGATTGTTGGAAAAAGATGCAGAGGAAGCTTTAATTAGGGAATTGCTTCCAATGGCAACGGTGATTACACCAAATTTACATGAGGCGGAAGCGCTGATTCACAATAAAGTGGATAGCGTTAAGTCTATGAAAGAGGCTGCCTTTGCCATTGCAGAGAAACTAGGAACGGCTGTCTTGGTAAAAGGTGGTCATTTAGACGAGGATGCATTGGATGTTCTCTATGATGGAAAGGCATTTTATGAATTTACATCTAAAAGGATAGACAATCCTAATACACATGGAACAGGTTGCACGTTATCATCGGCAATTGCGTGTAATTTAGCAGAGGGAGCAGATTTAGTAGAGGCGGTAAAAAAGGCAAAAGATTATGTAACGGGAGCAATTGAGGCAGGCTACGATATTGGAAATGGTAGAGGGCCTTTAAATCATTTGTATAGGTTGTTTTAGTAGGAAAAGTGAATTTTGTTAAAGTGTATTTGTTGCTAGGGTTCGTATGTAGGGAATGCGTTTTATACCATTCCTAACCTACGAAAAATACAAAATGGTTTTGTAGGGAATGGTTTTATACCATTCCGAACATATAAAAAATAAAACATTAAGAGGAACGGACGGGTACGAAATCGGATGGGTTGCTACGTTGACACAAAACCCTCGTGCCGGGTTTTACCCTAAAACTTCGCTAAATTAAAGCTTTTGTCGTATTTTGGCATATAAAAATCTACAGGATATTTCCTGTAGATTTTTTTAATGCTATTCTATTTTACTAATATTTGTAATTTTGCTACTGGTGTTGGTCCAGAGGTTACTTTGCCAGGAACCTCATATGTTCCATAGACTGTATATTGCCCAGCTACTGTAGGATTTACAGTTGCTCTATCCCAAGTTATTGGAACTTTTTGTATGGTGTTATTGCTGAAATATAATGTTATATATGTCGGCAAGGATAAATCTTCTGGCATGACCCATTCTGTTTTGGCGACTATTACAGTTGGATATTCTTCTACATAACGAATTGCAATGCCATTTTGCTCCCATATTCCAAATAATTTAGTACTAATAGAAAATGGCGTAGATGAATTAATCCACTCTCCGCTTCCATCGGCTGCATTGTTCCAACCTATGAAAGTAAAGCCATCTCGCATTGGGAGTACAGGGAAGCGTGGGCCAAGTGGCTGGCCTTTTGCCACTTGCATAACCGTTGTCTTGTCTAGGTCAGGATCTTGTAAATCGAAAGTTATATCTACTTTATAATCTTGGTTGTGAATAGCGTTATATAACATATGGAATGCCGCTTTTCTTGTGGCTGGACTATTGGAGTCAGGGAAAGGTACATCTTTTAAAATCCCATATTCTGCTGCAGTGGTTAAATAGGTATATGGCCATACTGCGTTTTTGTCCATGGCAGGACTCCATCTCCTATCGTGTCTTACTAATAGAGCAGCCATTTCGGCATAGGTTACGGGGTTTTGTGGTTTAAATGTCCCATCTGGGAATCCCGATATCATTTTATTATTCCATGCTACGTTAATATATCCGTTTGCCCAGTAACCAACTGCCACGTCTGAGAATGGACCCTTGTCTGCGCCGGTTCTTTCTGCTCTTGAAGCCTCTCCTTTATACTGGACTAAGAGCTTTGTCATTTCGGCTCTTTGTATGGACTCATTAAGAGCTAAATCCACAGTATTTCCCACTTTTCTTCCAGAGATAATTCCTTCGTTAACCAGCCAATCTACCCTTGCATCTGATGCAAAAACATTAAGGGTCCCGGAGAGTAAGAGTACAACTAGTAGTAAGAGGTAATAGCGTTGATTTGATTTTTTCATGATTTTCTCCTTTCCGGGTAGAAGCAATGTCGATGTAAAAACTATACCCTTTTTATTATTCTTATATTCAAATTTGTTGTGGTAAAAAAATCGACGCCTAATGGCGTCGATTGAGAACTGTTTATTTCCTGTTTTCTTAGAATAATCCTATGGAGTGAAGGAATATGATGATGATAGCGATAGGAGCAATAAAGCGAATTAAGAAATAGTAAAGGCTGAAAACGCCAGTTGCTGCTGTTCCATCATTAGTCATACTATTATATAGTTTGTCTTTACTATAGCCCCATCCTAAGAACAGAACTTCGATCATTACAGCAAGTGTCATACCGTAGTTAGCAGTAATAAAGTCAAGGAAGTCAAAGATGTTTTTATCCATAATAGTGATGTGTGACCATGCACCGTTGGATAAACTTGCAACTACAGCGATACAAGCTACACCAAAAGCTGCTAATAGAGAAGCTTTCTTTCTTTCCATATCCTTGGAGTCAACCAAGTATGCTACAACTACTTCTAGAAGTGAGATAGTTGAAGTAAGAGCTGCAAGAGCTAGTAATAGGAAGAATAGTACTCCGAAGATATATCCTCCTGGCATGCTTGCAAATACGTTTGGAAGAATGATGAATACTAGTCCAGGACCTTGGTCTGGAGCCATTCCAAATGCGAACATAGATGGGAAAATTGCAATACCTGCCATGATAGCAATTAGTAAGTCGAAAATAAAGATTTGAACTGATGTTGATGGAATGTTTTGGTCTGCTTTCATATAGCTTCCGTATGTTGGTAGTACAGCTGCACCAACTGAAAGAGTAAAGAAGGAGTGACCCATTGCAGCTAGGATTGATTCTGAATTAATAAGGCTCCAATCAGGTTTGAATAAGAATGATAAACCTGCCATTGCACCTTGTGCTCCTTCCATTGTTGGAAGAGTAAGAGCACGAATATCCAGAATAATAATAATTACGAATAAAAGTGGAATAAGCAAAGTGGAAACTTTCTCGATTCCTTTTTGAACTCCAAAGCTTACTACGAAAGTAGTGATTGCAAGGAATAAAATGGAGAATAATATTGGTTTCCATGGGTGTGTAATAAATCCTGTGAACATTTCGCCCAATTGATCTGGTGATTTTCCTGCGAAGTTATTTCCAATGGCTTGGAATAGGTATTCAAGAGTCCATCCTGCAACTACACAGTAGAAACCAAAGATTAAGAATGCTGACAATAGAGCAAATACTCCTGAGAAGTACCATTTTTTCTCTGGTGCCATTACCTTAAATGAGTTGATAGCATCGCGGCGACCTAGTCGACCAATTACTAACTCTGACATTAAGATTGGTGTACCGATGATACTTACTAAAATTAGATAAACAATTAGGAATGCTCCCCCACCGTATGTACCTACCATATAAGGGAAACGCCAAATGTTACCTAGTCCTACTGCAGAACCAACTGCAGCTGCAATTAGTCCGAACTTACTGTTAAAACCGTCTTTTTGTGACATTACTGACCTCCTTGTGAAATTTTGTTACAAACATGTTAAGTATTAAATAAACAGTTTGAGATGATTATATCAAAGAATTATATAAATGCAACCTTTTTTTAACAATAAGAATTGTGTATATTTATGATAATAAATTACATTGTGAAGAAATGAACATTTAACACAAAAGATGAATAAAATTAATACGTTATTAGAGTACGAGAACATAGCACCGTATGACTACAAAAGTAAGTAAGAGATAATAAATGCAAAGTATTATATAAATAATAAGAGACCCATATTTGAAAGAGTCTCTAATATTATAGCATTTTATTTATTTATTTCTTCATATTATATAAGGGTTACTGGATAATATTTCCATCAACAGAAATAGTTACTACTTGCCATGGAATAAATTTACCTGAGTCCATCAATGCCTTCTTGGCCATATTTAACATTCCGTTGCAACAGGGGACTTCCATTTTAACAATGGTTACGCTTTCAATATCATTATCTCTTATTATAGCAGTTAGTTTTTCTGAATAATCTGTATTATCTAATTTAGGGCATCCTATCAAGGTGATTTTATTTTTCATAAAGTCCTGATGGAAGTTGCCGTAAGCAAATGCAGTGCAGTCTGCAGCAATGAGTAAATGAGCTCCATTGAAAAATTCAGCGTTTACAGGTGCTAACTTTATTTGAACAGGCCATTGGCGTAGTTCGCTGGAAATTTCTTGTGGATTAACAGACAGTGTTCTCGCTCCTTTGCCTTGGCAAGTATGGTTGCTGTGGGCGTGGTTGTCTTTGCAATTTCCTCCATTATCTCTTTGAAAGGATCGGGAAGAGCTTCCGGGACAGGTGGATGGCTTTGCTGAAGTTCTCTTTTGCTCTTCTTTTATTCTCATGTTTTCCATTACAGCTTCCTTATCAAAGGGGGCCGCTTCACGTTCTTCAAATGTAATAGCTCCTGTAGGGCAGGTAGGTAAGCAATCTCCAAGGCCGTCACAGTAGTCATCTCTCATCAGCTGCGCTTTTCCATCTACCATTCCTATGGCGCCTTCATGGCATGCTTCTACGCATATTCCGCAGCCATTACATTTTTCTTTATCAATAGTAATAATTTTTCTAATCATTATTATCATCCTCCTACATCAATTATTATTATTTCTTGATAATAATATATATCTTTCACGACAATAATTATGTGATAAATGCAACGCAAGTCTAAAAAATATTTTTATTATTTTTTGTTTTTTCACATTCAGACTTCGTTAAAATTATATAAAAGTGTTTGATTTTTAGATAATTTGTAGATATTATAAAACAGAGAATGGCTTAAAATACGCGCTTAACCAGTTAGCCTTCTATAATTTGTAGATTATTAGTAAATTAATTAACTATATTGTTAAAAATGTGATATAATAAATTCATACTTAACAAATTTTACACTACATATAAAAAAAGGAGGAATTAATTTGAGCAATAGCAAGAAATTATTAAAAGGTGTAAAAGTTATTGAACTTGCCAATTTTATTGCTGCTCCAGCTTGCGGTAGATTCTTAGCAGATGCAGGCGCAGAAGTAATTAAAATTGAGACACCAGCAGGAGACCCATTGAGATATACGGCTCCTACAGAGGGACGTCCTCTTTCACAAGAGGTAAACACGACCTTTGACTTAGAGAACTCTAATAAAAAATGCATCGTGCTAAATTTGCGTAGCGATAATGGGCGCAAGATTTTTTTTGAGATGCTAAAAGATGCAGCCATTTTATTGACTAACTGGCGTCCTGAAGCATTGAAACGTGCGGGATTTGACTATGAAACTCTTAAAAAAGATCACCCAGCACTAGTTTATGCAATGATAGCTGGTTATGGAGAAAAAGGTCCTGATGCTAACCTTCCAGGATTTGACTTTACAGCGTTCTTTGCTCGTGGAGGAATCTTAGGTACTCTTTATGAGAAGGGAACTAGCCCAATGAACCCAATTCCAGGTCTTGGTGATCACCAATCTGGTTTGTTCTTAGCAGCTGGTACTGTTGCAGCTCTATATAAAGCTAAGATGACTGGCGAAGGCGAGAAAGTAACAGTTGGACTATTCCAAAGTGCTATCTACACAATTGGTATCATGTTACAGGCAGCTCAATATCCAGATTATGGTACTCCTTATCCAATGAATGCCAGAACATATCCTAACCCATTAATAGCAGCTCACAGAACTTCAGATGATTACTTCGTTCAAATCTGTATGCCTCCATATGATCCATGCTACGATAAGTTCATGACTTGCATTGGTAGAGAGGACTTAGTTGGTGACGAACGTTACAACACTATGAAGAACTTAGGCGATAAAGGTTATGAAGTATACGACATTATTGCAGCAGAAATGGTTAAAAAGTCTAAAGATGAGTGGAATGAGATTTTCCGCGCTAATGACATTCCATTTGCAGTAGCTCAACGTTGGGAAGACCTGCTAGAGGATGAGCAAGCTTGGGCTAACGATTACCTACATGAAATGCATTATCCAAATGGCGATAAAAAAGCTTTGGTACGTCTTCCATATACTTATGAAGAAATGGGACTACCAGAATATAATCAGTCTTCACAACTAGGTGGAGATACTAAAATTGTACTAGAAAGCATGGGATATTCAGAAGCTGAAATTGAAAAATTAGCTGCTGATAAAGACATACTTTTAGGAAAACAAAATTAAGGCCGAAAGGGCTTAATTCATAGAAAGGAGCAAGAAAGATGAGTGAAGAAAAAGTAGTAAAAACCGAGCAGAAAGAACAAAAGCCTAAGAAAGCGAAACACCTTTTAGGGGACATCGCGGCTAAAGCTTATGCCGATGCTTTTGCAGCTAAAGAAGCCGGCGAAATGGTAGGTTGGAGTTCATCAATATTCCCACAGGAAATCCCAACTACTTTAGGATTACACGTAGTTTATCCTGAGAACCACGCTGCAGCTGTTGCTGCTAAAGGTGGCGGACTTGAATTCTGTGAGCACGCAGAGGGAATGGGTTTCTCCAATGACGTTTGTGCATATGCACGTGTAAACTTAGCGTTTATGGATCGTGAATACTGCGAGCAAATCAACATGCCAATGCCAGACTTCTTATTATGCTGTAACAACATCTGTAATGAGATGATTAAATGGTATGAGCACATAGCAGTTTCTTTGGATATTCCTCTAATCATGATGGACATTCCATATAATACCGACTTTGAAGTTTCTCAAGATCGTGTAGATTATATGAAGGGCCAATTTGAGCATGCTATTAAGCAATTAGAAGAATATACAGGGAAAAAATGGGATGAGAAGAAATTTGAAGAAGTTATGAAAGTTTCTCAAGAGAGTTCCAAGCAATGGCTAAGAGCAGCTTCCTATTCCAAGTACATCCCTTCACCACTAAGTGGATTCGACCTATTCAACCACATGGCAGTAGCAGTTTGTGCTAGAGGTAATCAAGCAGCTGTTGACGCATTCAAAATGTTAGGTGATGAGTACGAAGAAAACGTACGTTTAGGAAAATCAACTTACCGTGGCGAAGAAAAACACCGCGTTATGTTCGAAGGTATTGCTTGCTGGCCATATCTAAGACATAAGTTAGAGACATTGAACAAATATGGTATGAACGTTACTGCAACTGTTTATGCTGAAGCATTTGGTGTTTTCTATGACGATTTAGATGATATGATGCGCGCATACAGCTCAACTGTAAACGTAATCAGCTTTGAGCGTGCGTTAGACATGCGTGTTCGTGCTATTCGTGATACAAATACTGATGGCGCTGTATTCCACGTTAACCGCAGCTGTAAGCTATGGTCAGGTTTCACATATGAGTTAAGCCGTCGTCTATCAGAAGAAACTGGTATTCCAATTGTTAGCTTTGACGGAGACCAAGCTGACCCAAGAAACTTCTCAAAAGCACAATACGATACACGTATTCAAGGTTTAGATGAAGTCATGACTGCGAGAAAGGAGGCGCAACAATCATGAGTAATGTAGAAAGATTGTTTAATGAATTTGGTGAAGTGGCTAAGCATCCTGGCAAAGCCATCAAAGGTTTAGTTGATAAAACCGGTAAAAAAGTTATAGGTTGTGTTCCTCTATATACACCTAAGGAATTAATCTATGCAGCAGGTATGCTACCTGTAGGCGTTTGGGGAGCTGAGAAGGAAGTTTCAGAAGCTAAGCGTTATTTCCCAGCATTCCTATGCTCCATTATGCAAACTATCCTAGATGAAGGTTTAGTTGGAAATTATGACATCCTTGATGCAATCATTATTCCTAACTATTGTGACTCCTTAAAAGTTATGGGTCAAAACTTCAAACTAGCTGTTAAAAACGTAAAATTCTTACCTCTTACTATTCCTCAAACTCGTCGTATTCCAGCAGGTAAAACTTTCATTATCAGCCAATACAACGTTTTAAAAGAGCAATTAGAAGAGATTGCTGGTAAAAAGATTACTGATGAAGCTCTTAACGAAGCTATCGAAGTATTCAACGAGCAAAACAAGACAATGATGGAATTCTCCAAACTTTGTGCAGAGTATCCAGCTGAAATCAACGCTATGAATCGTATGTACGTTTACAAATCTGCATACTTCATGGAAGTTCCTGAGCACACTGCAATGGTTAAAGAATTAATCGCTGAAATCCGTAAAGAAGCTCCAAAGGCATTTAACGGACACAGAGTAGTTACTACTGGTATCATTGTTGATTCAGCAAACTTAAACCAAATACTTGTAGATCTAAACTGTGCAGTAGTTGGCGATGACGTTGCATTCGAGTCAAGACAATACCGTCACTTTATTCCAGAGGGAGATTCCCCAATGGATAGAATTGGACAACAATTCTGTGACCGTGAGTGTTCAACTCTTTTAAATGAGAAACGTATTCGTGGTCAAATGATTATTGACTTAGCTAAAGAACGTAATGCAGAAGGTATTATCTTCTTCTTAACTAAGTTCTGTGACCCAGAAGAGTTTGATTATCCAAAGATGAAGGCTGACTTCGAAGCTGCTGGCGTTCCTCACATTATGGTAGAGATTGACCAACAGATTAGAAACTTAGAGCAAGCTAGAACGTATATTCAAACATTCACTGACGTTCTATAAAAAGAATTAAGCAGCAGGGGGAAAGCTATGATTTTTACAAAAGAGCACGAAATGGTGCGTAAACTGGCACAGACATTTGCCGAGCGAGAGTTGGCTCCCATTGCTGATGAAGTGGACAAGACAGGGGAATTCCCCCTGTCTGTTCTTCATAAAATGGGAGAATGCGGTTTTTATGGCATTAAAACTCCTAAGGAGTACGGTGGAGCTGGAGCGGATTTTCGTTCCTATGTAATTGTAATGGAAGAAATAGCACGTGTATGTGGTGTAGCTTCCGTTTACGTTTCAACACCTAACTCGTTAGTAGGAGCCCCGTTTGTCATCAGCGGTACGGAGGAACAGAAAGAAAAATATCTAAGACCTTTAGCAGCCGGAAAGATTATTATGGCATTTGCCTTAACTGAACCGGGAGCAGGTTCTGATGTCAGCTCTATGCAGACTACGGCAGTGGAAGATGGGGACGATTATATAATAAACGGTCGTAAGACCTTTATTACTGGTGCGCCAATTTCCGATGCATTTATAGTATTTGCTAAAACGGATGCTTCTTTAGGACCAAAGGGGATTACAAGTTTTATAGTAGATGCAGGATTACCTGGTTTATCTATGGGTAGACCAGAAGATAAAATGGGCATTATTGGTTGTCCTACTTCAGATGTTATTTTGGAAAACGTTAGAGTGCCTAAGAGCGCTATTTTAGGTCGTGTAAATCAGGGCTTTGTAACTGCTATGAAAACCTTGAGCATTGGACGTTTAGGAATTGGTGCCCAAGCTATTGGTATGGCTCAAGGTGCTATGGATCAAGCGGTGGCATATGCTAAGACACGTAAGCAATTCAACAAATCTATTTCAAAATTCCAAGGAATTCAATTTATGTTGGCTGAAATGGAAACTAGATTAAATGCAGCTAGATTATTAACATATAATACAGCTTTGCGAATGGATCAAGGATTACCTGCTGATAAGGAAGCATCTATGGCTAAATATTATGCGTCTGAATCGGCGGAGTGGATTGCCAGTCGTGCATTACAAATTCATGGGGGATATGGCTATATTAAAGACTATCCAATAGAAAGAATCTATAGAGATGTTAGAGTAACTTCTCTATATGAAGGCACTAGCCAAATTCAACAGATAGTTATTGCAAATCACCTGCTTAAGTAGTTTTAAAATATAATATGATATAAACACTTGCCTTTATCATGGCTACACATCATTCTCATCATGAGAAGAAGTGGGTCTATTGATGAAGGCTTTTTATATATTTCTAATATTAGGTTAAGTTTTGGTTACAATTTTATGCAATCGTTGGTTGATATACACTAAAGTGGTATAATATAAGCACCGGATTACCGGTTAGTTGGATAGTATGCATTTCAAAATATTATAGAAGGAGTGAAATTATGAGAAGACGTGGACTAACCTTGATGTTGCTAATTGTATTGGTACTTGCATTGAGTGTACCAGCTTTGGCGAGTCCAGCAACCAATACAACTGGAAACAACAAAGTCGATTGGCTTATTGAAAAGAAAATTGTAATTGGAGATGGATCTGGGGATTATAAGTTAAAGAATAATATCACCCGAGCTGAAGCCAATAAGATGCTCGTAGAATCTCTTGAGAAGAGAACAGAAGCAGACAACATGAAGAACACATTACCAAAATTCACAGATGTGAAGAGCTCAGATTGGTTTGTTGGTTATTTGAACTATGCTGTTTCTAAAAACATAATTAACGGTTATGAGGACAATACTTTTAAACCTCAAAATGACGTTACTTATGAGGAAATGATTAAAATGCTCGTTGTGGCTCACGGTGGTAGCACTGGGAAAGAAACTACAACAGGATATTGGTCTACACCATATATCAACAAAGCTAGAGAAATGGGAATCTTAGATGGTGTCTCCATTGCTGATTATCGCAAAGCAGCTCCGAGAGACAAAGTCTTTGAAATGATTTACAATGCTATGCATGGTAATACATTTAATTCAGGTCTTAAAAAAGACGAGTATTATGCTGTAGTTGTATCTGTAGGAGAGAATGTATATTCTTCAAACAACGATAACACTAGAGTTTTAGCAGCTGGAGAAGGTTCTGCTTATAAAGTTGGTTCATTTTTGAGCATGTCCAGCCAAGTTGTAAATGATAAAAATGCTCTAGGTAAAGTATATAAAGTATCAGCTGATGCAAGGGGTAATGCCATTTCAGCTACAGTTGCAAACGACATCAAGATTCATGAAGGTCCAGCTGAGTTAAAGGACAACAGCATTCAAATTGCAGGATTAAATTTGAATATTGCAAAAGGCTATGAAGGTCTTTCAATTTTGACACACAATGACAAAGATTATGTTTATAAAGACTTTGTCAATCAAAATAGCACTAGAACTTCGGGATATATTTCTGAATACGCTCGCATATATACTAAAGATAATTTTGTTATATATGTGGAGTCCTTTGCTTTTGAAGATATAGCTCCTGTTCAATCTGCTATGGCATTTGGTGTATCAGATATATATATTTACGATGACACTCGTAGTGGAGACCCACAGAGAATAACTTTAAGATCCTTAAAAGGATATGAAAAAGGACAACAGTTTACTTTGAAACTAGAAGATTTAAAAATGTATGATGTGCTTCACATATACGACAGAGATAAGGCATTGGTTTCTAGAGGTTCAAAGGAAACAGGAACTTTTGATGGAATTGAAAGTAAGAGAGATGCATATTTTGCCAAACTAGGCAATAAAGAATTCCAAGTTAGAATTTCCAACAGCAAAAGACCGATTATCTTGGAAACTGCCAATAGGGCAAGGGTAATTGAGGCTGAGCGCAGTACTAGATATTCTGAAATTGAAAGATCCAAAGTAGACTTGATTTTAGACTTAAACGGTCATGTGCAGTTGATAACAGGTGAGTCATCTGCTTCCAATGACGTAGGTATTTTCAGCAGTGATAGTACTAGAGATGTAAACATTATTGGAATGGGAATTTTAGATGCTTCTACTCGTCTGGAATACAGAATTGGAATTAATGGCAGAGGGCAAAGAGGAGATATTAGAGAAGGCGATTTGGTTTATGTAGAGAAAAACGGCAAAGAAGTTATGTCCATTAGCCGCTTATTTACCATAAGAGAAATGGACAATCAAGCAGCACGTGTTGCGACAAACTTCAATGACGAACTGTTAATTCAAAGCAATACCATTGAACTAGTAGGTGGCGGAAGATCCAACGTATTCCGATATGACAACAAGACTAAGGTATTTGCAATTCAAGGAGATAGCAATAATCCTGTTAAGATTAGCGCTGTGGATATGAGATATGCTAAATCTGATGCAGCCAGAAATGTTAGGGCGTTTATTTTAACCACAGATCAATATGATAGATTGCTTTCAGGAAGATTTAATGAGGCAGGAAACAGTACGGGGGATATGGCTCATACTATAGTATTTATGGACTTTGGACATCACAATGCCCCAATTTCCGGTAATGCTTATAGATTGACAAGAGACTTCACCCCAGGAGATAGAGGATTATATCTACAAAAATCAGGGTTTAGCAGTGCTCAGTTCTACGAGTTTGAGGATTCTAGATATAGCGAAAATCTACGTGCCATGAGAGAGGGTACAGATATTGAGATTTCCCTTAACAGCAGAGACGAAATTACCAGGGTGTCTTCCATAGCATCAACTGTACCAGGCAGAGAAACCTTTAAGGTAGCAGATATCTTCCTACCGGTAACCATTGGAGTTTCCACTCGTGATGGGCACATTAAGTTGACAGATAGATATGGAACTGACAAGACATTTACGCTTAATATCAGCAACTATTCATCAGCTAGAGACATTACGTATAATGATGTGGTAACAATTGATTATAGTGGGAATACGCTAAATGAGATTACTGGTAAATATCACAGCGATACGCAAATTACAGGAAGTTTTAGATAGTAGCAATACAAATTGAAAAAAGGCGAGGGCATCCGAGTCATCGGATCCCCTCTAAGATAGGAGAATATATGAAGAAAAGAATATTATTATTGGCATTAGTTATGATTGCAGTATTTACAGTTACTGCCTGTGGAAAGCCTGAAGAGACAGCGAAAGATGCGGAAGTTGCGAAAGTTGATTTTGAATATACGGAGCAAGATTTTGGTGGCTATGAGATTCCAATTGTAATGCCTATTCCTAAAATTTGGGAAGAACATAAAAATGAGGCTAGTATATTACCGGTGGGTAAAGGTACAGAAACTGGTGTATCTGTAGCGTTTATTCCAAAGAGTGCCTTGACCGTATATGAAGAAATCAAAAATGATGAAAGTTTATCAGAAGAAGAAAAGGCGACAAAAGTAAGGGAAAAAGTTATGCAAGGCTTGGTAACTGTGTCATCGGCAGTAGTTACAGACAAAGGTCCTGAGAGATTGGAGTCTCTTAAAGAGGAGATGGGTTATTCTCAAGGTAAAGTAGTGGAAGAAAAAGATGGCAAGACCTTGATTTATTTATGGTCTAACTGGGAAGAGGTAAAAACTGAAGGTTTTACTGAAGAGGATATTGCTTCTATGAAAGAAATTTTCAAGCCGGTTCCAAAGCTAGGCGATGTTATGAAAATTAGTGAAGCAAAAACAGCGGCAAATCCAGATGGCATTGCAGGGATAAAAAACTGGAGTTTTACGGCAAAAGATTTGGAAGGAAAAGAAGTAACCCAGGAAATTTTCAAGGAAAATAAGATTACCCTTGTAAATATTTGGGGAACTTTCTGTGGACCTTGCAAGGTAGAACTTCCTGAACTGGCTAAATTATCAGAAAAATATAGTGGGAAAGTTGGATTTGTCGGCATAGTTTCAGATGTTCCTGAAGGTTCAAGCGAAGGTTTAGACTTAGCTAAGAAAATTCTGTCTGATTCAGGGGTGAAATTTACTAACCTGCTGATAGATGATAAGTTAGCAGAAGTTACTAGAATGGCTGTAGGCGTTCCAACGACATTTTTTGTAGATGGTGAAGGAAATGTAGTGGGAGATGTATTGGTTGGAGCAAGAGGAGCAGAAGATTTTTCTAAAGTTATAGATAAACTTTTGGAGGATTAATATGTCTAAAAAGTACTGGAGGGCACTATTGTTTGTCGTTGCAACAATCTTTATTGGTGTTGGCATATATCGCGGCGAGATGGGGATGGTGTTGGAGAAGGCAATAAGAATATGTCTGGAGTGTATTGGCCTTGGATAGGCAGAAAAGACGCCATGCAATTCAAGCCCTAGGGACGCTGGTTTTAAATGGAAACCTAAAGGGGTTTACATCAGGGCGTATCTATGAAGGTGCGACCAAGAGTTTTTGCGTTCCGGTGTTAAATTGTTATTCTTGCCCCGGTGCTTTAGGAGCCTGCCCCATCGGCTCTCTTCAAGCAGTTGCCGGAAGTCCTGGAAAGTCTATTGGATTATATGTAGTAGGTTTAATAGCTCTTTTTGGATTGCTATTGGGAAGGTGGTTTTGTGGATATCTATGTCCTTTTGGCTTGATACAGGAGATACTCTACGCCATACCCGTTCCTAAGGTGAAAGTTCCAAAAAAAATGCATGGAGTTTTGAAGTACCTTAAATATATTATGCTGTTTATACCAGTTCTATTGCTTCCCGCTGTTCTTACGGATCAATGGGGATTTGGAGCACCGATGTTTTGCAAATTCGTCTGCCCTGCAGGATTGGTTGAGGGCGGATTGCCGTTAATGGCAAAGCACCCAGAGTTATTCAGTTCCCTGGGCAGCGTATTTATTATTAAAGCTACGGTGACTATAGTAGTGGTGGTAGCGTCCATTTTGATAATGAGGCCTTTCTGCAAGTATTTATGTCCCATGGGAGCAGCTCTTGGTTGTTTTAATGGGGTGAGCCTATATCGCATGGAGGTATCATCAGCTTGTATTACTTGTAATGCTTGCGTTAAAAATTGCCCCATGGACTTGGTCCCCTACGAAACTCCCAATAGTGCAGAGTGTATAAGGTGTAAGAAATGCATTCAAGTGTGTCCAGTTAACGCTCTATCAATGGAGAAGCTCGGAGGCGTAAGAAGTGAAGAAAACAATATTTAGCTTTTATCTTATAGCAATGATTTTTCTACTGGGGTGTAGTGGCGATAATGTTGCTCAAATATCTGCTGTTGAGCCTATTTCGGGAGAAGTTGAAGATGGGTGGTCAGTGGATAGACTTATGGGAATGCAATATAAAGTGCCTGAAACATGGACCAAAGAAGAGTCTACTATGGTTGATTATCGCATACGAGGTGAGGGCTATATTGGAAGGCGATGGGATTTTGTACCCATAAAGCTGTTAAGCACGTATGAAGATATAAAAATATCTAATCGAGCTGATATAGAGGGATTTAAAAAGGTTGAGCAAGGGTTTTGGCCGTTGATGCGTCCCGTACTTCAACTAACCTTGGTGGATAAAGTGGCAGGTGAGTTTAAGGCGGACGATATAAGTGGAACAAATATTAATAAAATCCTATTGGAAACGGACAACTACTACTATATAGCCAGTTATTGGGAAGTTGATAAGGATAAGGGTTTGAGTGCAGAAGATTTTAAAACTTATCAAAATAATTTGGAAGAGGCACAAGGACCCAAGATGCAAGTTGTTACCAGAGAACCTTTGACTCAGGAATATGCTTTTAATAGTGGAATGACTTTGAAATTTCAGAGTGGAACAAAAGATGGTTTAGGTGCCACAGAGGAGATATTTAAAGGAAAACCTAAGACCTTATTATTTATTTGGTCTGGTAAGGGCGAGGCGGTGACCAAGTCCCATGAGTATTGGAAAACCAATGAAAAATGGGGAGAGATTCCCGTAGTAGGGGTGGTTTTACCTGATAGAAATAACTCACAAGAAGAACTGCTCAAAGACACTGGCAACACTATTCCGATGATTATTGCAGATGAACAATGGGACGAGCTGGCAGATTTGATTACTACAGTTCCCACATATTTAGTGGTAGGAGAAGATGGAACTATATTGGAAATGGTTTCTACGAATATGGTTCAGAAGAACAATTAAAAACACCCTATAGGGTGTTTTTTCATATAACAAGGTATTAAAGGTTTGATGATTGCCCTATTCACAAGCAAAGCTATATGGTAAAATAATAGTATATTGTAATAGAGGAGGTGGAAGTGTGACAGAGGCATTATATAGGAAATATCGCTCTAAGGATTTTGATTCCATGGTAGGGCAGGATCATGTGACTTCTTTGTTAAAGCATCAAGTTGTCCATGGGGATTTGTCCCATGCATATTTATTTTCAGGAACTAGAGGGACCGGGAAAACTTCCGCCGCAAAAATACTCTCAAGAGCTGTGAATTGCTTAAATCCACGGGAAGGAAACCCTTGTAATACTTGCGCTCACTGTAAAGGCATACTATCGGGTCAAATATTAGATGTGGTGGAAATGGATGCTGCATCAAATAATAGCGTTGACGACATTCGACAGTTAAGGGAAAAGGCGATTTACCCTCCTGCAGTGACGAAATATAGGGTTTATATTGTAGATGAGGTCCATATGCTTAGCAAGGGAGCCTTCAATGCCCTTTTAAAAATATTAGAAGAACCACCGGAGCACTTGATATTTATCCTAGCGACCACTGAACCTGAAAGAATTCCACAGACAATTTTATCTCGTTGTCAAAGATATGATTTCCATAGAATATCACCAGTTCCTATGATAGAACATATGAAAAAAATCGCTATTGAAGAAGGCAAATCTGTAGACAATAAAGTATTAGAACTCATAGCCCGTAGAGGTGATGGTGCTATGAGGGATGCACTGAGTTTACTGGACCAGTGCTTTGCCCTAAGCGGTGATAATATAACCATGGAAGATGCTCTAGACATTTTGGGAATGGTGGGAAGTCATGAGCTATATGAATTGATGATAGCGTTATTATCTGAAGAAAAAGATAGAGTATTGCTGAATTTAAGACAGTGGAGAGCCTCAGGTAAAGACAGTGTACAATTATTAAATGAAATACTGGAGTTTTTCAGAGATTGGCTTATGGCATATTTTGAAGACGATAAAAGCGAGGAGCTTAGAGACTTGACGAATCTAGCATCTTTAGAGGATACGCTTGATCGCATGGAGCAACTATTGGACATTCAAGGGAAAATAAAGTTCTCTCCAACTCCAGATATATTATTAGATGTGAGCGTTCTACAGCTAGTGGATGGCGGCAGATCGTCTTTAATAAAGAGAGTCGAAGCCTTAGAAGAAAGACTTACCAGCCCTGACAGTGTTGTGGCAAAATTAAAAAGTGAAGAGAGAGCTATCCCAAAAGTTAATCAATTTGAGAAGCAAGCTAAACCGGTGGCACCTATAGACAGGGAAGTTGTTGTACAAAAGCCAATAGATAAAGTTGTTCCAAAAGAAAATAAGGTAGTTGAGGAAGAAAAAACTGCTAATATCCAAAAAGAAATAGTGGAGTCCAGATCTGTTTCAAAGCGTGAAGAGAGTGAAGGAACTCAGGATTTAGGAGACGGGACCTTTAGAAACGGGGACTGGGAAGAGCTTGTACAATATGTAAAAGAGCATGCAATTCCAACCTATGGCTTGCTAATGGATGCAATCCCTTTGAAGAGGGAAGGTGGCCAGTTGCTAATAGGCTATCCCTATGGTAGTGGTTTTCACATTACTGCTATGGGAGGTCCATCTCATAAAAAGATTGTGGAGGAAGCGGCAGAGGTACTTTGGAAGGAGAAATACTCCCTAAGGATAATTGAATTGGGTAAGACTGCGGAACAAAAGAGAGAAGAGGCTATTGCAAAAATATTAAATACCTTTGGTGAAGATATCGTAGAGTTTGAATAGGAGGATGAAATGGCAAGAGGCGGAATGCCGCAAATGGGCGGCAAAAACATGAACAATATGATGAAGCAAATGAAAAAAATGCAAAGAGAAATGGAAGAAATGCAGGCTAAGATGGAAGCTGAAGAGATGGAAGTTTCTTCCGGCGGTGGAATGGTAACTGTAAAAATTACAGGAAAAAAAGAACTAGTAGGAATAAAAATTGATCCTGAAGCAGTGGATCCAGAGGATGTGGAAATGCTAGAAGACTTGATTCTATCTGCAGTGAACCAGGCGATTCAAATGGCTGATGCTAAGTCCAACGAAGCTATGTCTAAGTTCACTGGTGGACTAAATATCCCAGGACTATAATATGGTATCGGGACAACATGCAATGGGTCGTTTAGTCAGTGCTCTGACAAAACTTCCTGGAGTCGGGAAAAAATCGGCACAGCGTATGGCCTATTATATATTACAAAATGAGTTGGACTATGCAGTGGAACTATCAGAATCCATTTTGGGAGCAAAAGAAAAGATTAGATTATGCTCCATGTGCCATGATTATACAGAAAGTGATCCGTGCCACATCTGTTCTGACGAGAGGCGAGATAAAAATGTACTTTGCGTGGTGGAACAGCCAAAAGATTTAGCGGCTATGGAGAGGTCCAGACAATATAATGGGCGATATCACATTTTACATGGTGTAATAAATCCCAGGGAAAACAAAGGACTGGAGTCACTTACATTAAATCATTTATTAAGTAGGGTTGACGAAAGTATTGAAGAGGTTATCATAGCATTAAATCCCACTGTGGAAGGAGATACTACAGCAATATATATAGCTAGATTGCTTAGACCGCTGGGGATAAAGGTAACTAGGATAGCACAAGGTATTCCAACGGGTAGCGACTTGGATTATTTTGATGAGACGACAATAGCTATGGCAGTAGAAAACAGAAGAGAAATAAAGGAATAAGATCTCTATATAGAGGTCTTTTTCGTCATAAGAAATAAAAAGGGGTGATATATTTGAAATGGGATGTGAATAAAAAGGAAAATGGAAAGCTGATTCCTACTACGTTAGACGTTAGAATGATAGACACTGTAGAGTTGAATCAAGTATATATTTTTATTTCCGAACAAAGAAATGCTTTGCCTAGGAAAGAATTCTTTGCTAAAGAAACTGAAGAGGAAATGCTAAGGCCTTTTATTGAAGGTGGAGTAATCTTAGGAATGTTTGACGAAAAGAAATTGGTGGGGACAAGATATTTTACATTCCCAAAACCTGATACTCACCCGTTAGCAAAACTGCTTAAACTCACTATGGAAGAACAAAAGGGATTAGCATATTTAAAATCAACAGTTATACACCCCGATTATAGAGGCAATAAACTACAATATCGTTCATATCAGTGGTTAATGGAATATGCTTATACAATGGGTTACGATAGGTATATAACTACCATTCATCCGGAAAACAACTATAGCTTAAAGAATATGTTTGATGCAGGATTTGAAATTAGAGAACTACAACGACTATATAATTCGGAAGAGTTTCCCAATGGAGTTTGGAGATTTATCCTTTATATGGACATTGCAAAAGAAAAGGATAAATACGTTGAAAATCAGTGGCTTAGCCCTGAGGATATAGAAGGCGCATTAAGACTATTGAATGAAGGGTTTGTTGGGAATGGCTATGAAAACGGAAAGATACGCTGGTGTAAATAAGATAAACCATCATATTTGGGAGAACAGATTTTGCGGTACTATGGCACCGCTGTTTTCACTTGCCAGTCCATATGGAATTGGAGATATGGGTAAAGGTGCAGAGGAATTTATCACATGGCTTCACAACACAGGACAGAGTGTATGGCAATTGTTGCCACTAGGGCCAACGGGGGCTGGAAATTCCCCATATCAAGTCCATTCTTCTGCAGCGGGAGATCCAATATATATTGATTTAGAAGATTTTGAACAAAGAGGCTGGCTAAAGAGATATGAACTCGAGAGAGCTTATATGTCCTACGGTCCCATAGATTATAAAAGAGTTAGAGAAAATAAGAATGTATTGTTGCATTTGGCATACGATAGAGCTAAACAAGAATATTTGCCAATCATAGAGGAAGCTTTGGAAAGAATTCCGTGGCTATGGGATTACTGTATTTATAGAGGATTGAAGAAAACGGGCAAGACTATGGTTTCCAAAATGGGAAATGAAAGTCGTGATGAATTTATTAAGCGCTCTGGAATTTCCAAGGTAGATATATTGAGGACAGCTTTTTTACAAGTGATATGGCTAGAGCAATGGCAGAAGCTAAAATCGTTTGCAAATTCTAAGTCCATATATCTTATGGGAGATTTGCCTATCTATATCAGTCCAGATAGCGTTGAGCTTTGGAGTACACCAGAACTCTTTGAAACCGATGGGCAAGGAATGCTGACAAAAGTTGGTGGTTGCCCGCCAGATGCGTTCACTTCCGAGGGACAACTGTGGGGGAACCCACTATATCGCTGGAGTGTTCATCAAGATGAGGACTATAGATGGTGGGGGAATAGGCTAAAACAACAATGGCAATTATATGATTTGGTTAGAATAGACCATTTTAGGGGACTAAACGATTACTGGGCGATTCCCATAGAAGCGGAAACGGCAAAAGAAGGTTGGTGGGAAAAGGGACCTGGTATTGATTTATTTAATGCGCTGGAATCTCGTTTTGGGAAAGTTCCTTTGGTTGCAGAAGATTTAGGATTTCTAACAGAAGAAGTTCACAGCCTTAGAAGAGAATCTGGATTGCCTGGTATGAAGGTGCTTCAATTTGCATTTTATGATGAGGATAGTATATATCTCCCCCATAATTATGAACCGCACACATTGGTATATACTGGGACACATGATAATACCACCACTTTAGATTGGTATAGGTCTTTGGACTCTATTGCGAAGAAGAGGGTGGATAGCTATGTGAATCCAGGTGGCAGCATAAGTGAGGCTATGATAAGGGTTGCATTAACATCCGTGGCGAAAGGCGCGATTATTCCCCTGGCTGATTGGCTTAACTTAGGAAGTGAAGGGAGAATAAACGAGCCGGGCAAAGCGTCTGGGCAATGGCGATGGCGCATGGAAAGAAATGCGTTGAGAGAACTAGATTTTACAAAATATAAAGAATTAATTACTATTAGTGGGAGAGGTAATATCTATAAATAACCGTTTATCATTGACAAATTAAGTATTCTCAAGTATGATTTAATCATTATTAATAGCAGATGTTGAAAGCGCATAGTAGGCGATGGGTAAGATCCTTGCTGAAATTACAACGCTGGAGTTTGCAAGGGGTTGAACTTAAACAACGATGAGGCTTTGTCGAAGAAAGGTGGTACCACGGGGGAACTCGTCCTTTCATTGGCAGGGCTTTTTATTTTCTAAGGAGGGATTATATGAATAACGTTTTTGATGTATTGCAGTCCAGGGGCTATATTGATCAGGTTACTTATGAGGAGGAGTTAAGAGAGGTACTAGGTGGGGAACCTATTAACTTTTACATTGGATTTGACGCCACTGCAGACAGCTTGACTTTGGGGCACTTCCTTCAAATAATGGTTATGAAGCGTATGCAGCAAGCGGGACACAGACCTGTGGCTTTACTTGGTGGCGGAACTACCATGATTGGGGACCCTAGCTTTAAGGATGGAATGCGTCCAATTATGACGAAAGAGATGATTGACTATAATGCCTCTTGCTTTAAGGAGCAGCTAGGAAGATTTTTGGACTTTGGCGAAGGCAAGGCCATGATGGTCAACAATGGAGATTGGCTATTAAATCTTAAATTTATGGAGTTTATGAGGGATATAGGAGTTCATTTCAGCGTAAATAGAATGCTTACCTTTGACTGTTACAAAAATAGATTGGACAAGGGTCTGACTTTCTTTGAATTTGGCTATATGCTAATGCAGTCTTACGACTTTCTATATCTATATAGAAATCATGATGTAGTATTGCAACTGGGGGGTTCGGACCAGTGGAGCAATATGCTAAGTGGCTATGAGTTAGTGCGTAAGTTGGAGCAAGGCAAAGTATATTCTATGACCTTTAAACTGTTGACCACTGCAGCGGGAATAAAAATGGGAAAAACTGAGGCTGGAACTATTTGGCTAGATGAGAAGAAAACTTCTCCATATGAACTATATCAGTATCTGCGAAATTGTGACGACAGGGATGTTATCAAGTTCCTTAAACTTTTGAACATGCTTTCTGATGAAGAAATTGAAGCTATGGAAAAATGGGAAGGCGCTAAATTAAACGATGCAAAAGACGTTTTAGCATTTGAGGTTTTTAAAATGGTCCATGGTGAAGAAAAGGCGCAAGCTGCTAGGGAGACTTCCAAAGCTTTATTTGCTGGTGGCAGTGGTGATGATGGAGAAATGCCTACGACTGAAATAACTGCAGAACAATTGACTGAAATGACCATAGTGGACTTATTAAGAGCGGGAGAACTGGTGGCATCCAATGGAGAGGCACGCCGTTTAATTGAGCAAGGTGGTATTCACCTAAATGATATTAAGGTTGAGGATTTCAATAGAGTTATTAGTGCTGAGGACTTTGTTGATGGTAAAGCAGTTGTGAGAAAAGGTAAAAAAGTATTCCATCAATTTACAATTTAGTAATAACGGGAAGGGGTTTTTCTGTGAAGATATTAGTGACCACTGCATTTGGTTTAGAAGCGGTTTGTCGTCGCGAGATGGAAAAATTAGGCTATGAGAATATTACGGTGGCAGATGGTCGTTTGGTCATGGAGGGAAACGTGGAGGATGTTGCGCGGCTGAACTTGTGGCTGCGAACAGCGGATAGGGTGCTCATTTTAATGGGAGAATTCCACGCAGACACCTTTGATGAACTTTATGAGGGCGTAAAAAAACTAGATTGGGAAAACTGGATAGATCCTATGGGCAACTTTACTGTGGAAGGTCGCTCGGTGAAGAGTAAGCTATTCAGCATTAAAGATTGCCAGAGAATAACGGAGCGTGCTTTAATAGATAAGCTAAAGCAACGGGATAAGAAAGAATATTATGAAAAAACTGGTGTACGCTATAGAGTTGAGGTGGCATTATTAAAAGACATTGCAACCATAACCTTGGACACCAGTGGAGTTGGCTTGCACAAAAGAGGATATAGAGCGAGAGCTGGTGATGCACCTTTGAAAGAGACTTTAGCTGCAGCTTTAGTTATGCTTAGTTTCTGGAGACCTGATAGAGTTCTGTTCGATCCATTTTGTGGAAGTGGAACCATTGCCATCGAAGCGGCTATGATTGGCAGAAATATGGCACCTGGTCTATCTCGTGACTTTGAGGCAGAACATTGGCCAATGATAGATAAAAAGATTTGGAAAGACGCTAGGGTGGAGGCCAGAAGCAAAATGGACTTTAGCACTCCGCTTACAATAATGGGATCTGACATAGATCACAGAAGCATTTTGCGAGCTAGAGACAACGCAGAACTCATCGGCTTGGAGGACGATATCACTTTCTTTATTAAAGACATGAGAGAAGTGGACATTAAGGACGATTATGGTGTAATTATTACTAACCCACCCTATGGGGAGCGTATGGGAGAAATCACAGATTTAGCTCAACTATATGTGGATTTTGCAGGGAAGTATTTAACCTTGCCCACTTGGTCCGTATATGTTATTACTTCATATCCTGATTTTGAACAGCTGGTGTTAAAGAAAGCTGACCGTAGACGAAAACTATATAATGGAAGAATTGAAACGCAATACTACCAGTATTTAGGGCCTCGTCCACCTAGAGAAAAGGATGTAGAAGAAAAGTAAATAATAAGCAACAACTTATTCCCGGGACATTAGTTCCGGGTTTTTTATGATAGTTGAGCAATAGGGGATATCTAATTTTTTTAAATAAGCTTGTAAAAAAGAACAATGTTCTTAAATTAATAAGACACTTTTATTATTTACTTGAATAAACTATGGATACGTGGTAATATGTTAATTGAATAACATTCAAAGGAGGTGGCAACATGAGTTATAAAAAATACTTTACCGAGTTGAATAAGTATGATGTTTTAGAAGGGATGGCGGATTGGGTTCGCGTTGTAGATGGCGAGTTCAATGTCGTATATGCCAACAATACCATGAGAGCCGCCTTAGGGGAAGAAATTGTGGGTTTACCTTGCTACGCAGCTTTTGAAAAAAGCGAGAAGTGCAATTTTTGTTTAGCAAAGCGCACCATTGAAACTGGAGAAGTAATTCAAATGGAGGAACAATATAGGGGAAGAGCTTATTCTGTTAAGAGTTCTCCGGTGCGAGATGATGATGGAAATATTTTTGCTGCTGTGGAGGTTTTTCGTGACGTTACTAGGGAGAGAAAATTAGAGCAAGTTCTAATTGAGCGAAATAAAAACATTCGAGCAGATATTCGTTTTGCGAGCACGATTCAAGAGCGTTTACTTCCTGATAAGAAAGCGATTAAAGGAATAAATTTTGACTATGTATATCAGCCATCTCAAGTGCTGAGCGGGGATATATTTGACATTATTATTTTTGATGATAATACTGTAGGGATGTATATGGCAGATGTAGTTGGACATGGTGTGTCGGCTTCTATGATGACTATGTTTATTTACCATACTGTTAGAATGGCATCTCTTTATACTAGTGAACCGGGTGAATTACTGAAGTTTGTCCATAAGAAATTTCTTGATTTAAATTTAGAAACAGATAAATACTTTTCACTATTGTATGCCAAGTTAGACTTAAAGAATCATGAGTTTTCATTTTCCAATGCAGGTCATAATTGTGCGCCTCTAATATGGTCAAATAGTAGCGTAGAAGTATTGGAACAATTTGGATATCCAATTATGAATCTTAGGGACGAACTGAAATTTGATACAAAAAGCGTAAATCTTAAGCAGGGGGATAAGGTTTTACTCTATACTGATGGGTGTGTAGAGATTCGTGATTCCTCGGGGCAAATGCTTGGTGTAGATGGCTTAGTTGCTCTATATCAGGAATTTGGACATATGACTTTGCACAATATATTTGACAAGGTGCTGAGGTTTAGTTGGGGAGAGCAAAAAGACGACTATGCTATGCTTCAAGTGGAAATAGGAGAGACCCAAAATGATTGATATTAAATTAGATTATATGCCCATTGCCAATCATGAATGGATTGGTATGGAGCCTTTATTAAAGGTAGTACATAATTCTTTGCACAAGGGAGATTGCCTAGGTTCAGATTTTTTAGGTTGGCTAGACTATCCTGAAAACTATTCAAAAGAAGAGTTTGGCAGAGTTAAAGCTGAGGCCAAGAGATTAAGGGGCATGTGTGATGCCTTAATAGTCGTGGGGATTGGTGGCTCTTATTTGGGTACTAGAGCAGTCTATGAGGCTATGATGCCTTATTACCATGAATCTCTTTCCAAAGCTGAGCGTGGCGGTCCTGCTTTGTATTTCATTGGGAATGACTTGTCCACTGGTCATATTATCGCCCTTATGGAGCGGTTGGAAAATGTTGAGACAGCTTTAGTGATAGTGAGTAAATCAGGGAAAACCCTTGAACCTGCCACTGCATTTCGCCTTTTGAGAAAATGGCTTGAAGAAAAATATGGCGATGATGCTAAGGATAGGATAGTTGCCGTCACTGATGGTGAAAAAGGCGTATTGAAAAATTTAGCAGATAAAAAAGGCTATAGAACTTTTGTAGTTCCTGATGATATTGGTGGTCGCTATAGTGTATTTACACCCGTTGGTATGTTGCCCCTTGCTGTGGCAGGTATTGATGTGGATGGTTTAATGGCTGGGGCTGCTTATATGCGCAACAAGCTAATGGATGAAAATGTTTCAAATAATATTTGCTACAGATATGCTGTGACAAGAATGATATTATTACGAAAAGGAAAATTAATTGAACTATTGGTCAATTATGAGCCTAAGTTAATATATATAACTGAGTGGTGGAAACAACTATTTGGTGAATCGGAAGGGAAAGATCAAAAGGGAATCTTCCCAGCAGGCGCAACGTTTACCACAGATTTACACTCTATGGGGCAGTGGATTCAAGATGGTTCTAGAAATATTTTTGAAACGGTTTTGCGTATTCGCCATGAAAAAGAGGATATTATGGTTCCTGAGGATGAAATAGATGGAGATGGATTGGATTTCATCGATGGAAAGCCACTTTCTTTAATAAACGATTACGCTTTACTGGGCACATCAGAAGCCCATGGCACAGGTGGTGTTCCACAAATATTAGTGGAATTGGATAGGATGGATGAGAAAAACTTAGGTGGTCTCTTGTATTTCTTTATGAAGGCATGTGCAATTTCCGGATTATTAAATGGAGTAAATCCCTTTGATCAGCCGGGAGTTGAAGCTTATAAAACAAATTTGTATCGACTATTGCAATCTGATGAAGGAGGAAAGTGATGAATCTGGAAAATCTTTTGCTGAAAGTTGAGAACGGCATAGGCATTTTGTCTGTGAATCGTCCCAAGGTATTAAATGCGTTGGACTCTCAAGTGCTTAAAGAAATCTCAATGGCTATGGATGAAATTGCTCAGGATGATTCCATTAGAGTATTGGTAATAACCGGAGAAGGAAAATCCTTTGTAGCAGGCGCTGACATTGAAGAGATGAGTGTTCTAAATGCAGTAGAGGGCGCTGTATTCGGAGAGGTTGGCATGACTGCCATGCGTAAAGTTGAATTGCTTCCGAAGCCTGTAATCGCTGCTGTTAACGGATTTGCTTTAGGTGGAGGCTGTGAGTTGGCGCTGGCTTGTGATATAAGAATTGCTTCTAGCAAGGCTAAATTTGGGCAACCTGAAGTGGGCTTGGGAATTACACCTGGTTTCTCAGGAACCCAGAGATTACCTAGAGTGGTTGGGGCAGCAAAAGCTAAGGAATTGATATTTACTGGAGAAATTATAGATGCTAAAAAAGCTCTGGAAATAGGTTTAGTAAATGATGTTGTAGAACCAGAGGAGCTAATGGATAAGGTATTGGAGTTGGCAGGAAAAATTGCTAAGAACTCAAAATCTGCTGTATCCATGGCTAAAGAAGCTATTAATAGAGGAATTGAAACTGATATAGAGACGGGAATTAATATTGAGAAGAATTTATTCGGACTTTGTTTTTCCACAGCTGATCAAAAAGAGGGCATGAAGGCATTTTTGGAAAAACGTCCACCACAATTTGGTTAAGATTATATAATAATAAAGGAGGAAAAAAGCATGAAAAAAATCGGTATTTTAGGCAGAGGAACTATGGCAGGTGGAATCGCACAGGTATTTGCAGCTAAAGAAAAAGAAGTTATTATGTGCGTACGTAATATTGATCCTGAAAGACCAAGACACAGTATTATTTCTGTGGAAAAAGGATTGGGTCGCTTGGTAAAAAAAGAAAGAATGACACAAGAAGAGATGGATGCTATCTTAGGACGCATTTCCATTACTACTGACATGAACGACTTAGCAGATTGCGATTTAGTAATCGAAGCGATTGCTGAGGACATGGAAGTTAAGAAAGATAACTTGAGCCGTTTAGATGAGATTTGTAAACCTGAGTGTATCTTTGCTACCAACACTTCTTCTCTATCCATAACAGAAGTTGCAAGCATTGTTAAACGTCAAGACAGATTTATTGGAATGCACTTTTTCAACCCAGTTCCAATGATGAAATTAGTTGAGGTTATTAGAGGAGTTCATACCACTGACGAAGTTACCAAAGCTATTGTGGAATTATCAGAATTTATCGGCAAGGTTCCTGTAGAAGTTAACGAAGCTCCAGGATTCGTAGTTAATAGAATTCTTATTCCAATGATTAATGAAGCTGTGGGAATTTTAGGTGATGGAGTTGCTAAAGCAGCTGATATAGATGAAGCTATGAAGTTGGGCGCAAACCATCCTATGGGACCATTGGCGCTGGGAGATTTAATTGGCTTAGACGTTTGTTTGGCAATTATGGACGTGCTTTACAATGAATTTGGCGATAGCAAATATCGTGCACACCCATTGCTAAGAAAAATGGTAAGAGGTGGAAAGCTTGGTCGTAAATCAGGAGAGGGCTTCTTTAAATACGAATAAGCAATAGAAATTACTTCAGTGATAAAACTTTGAGCGCTTGAAGAATCGTTTCAGGTGCTCTTATTATGCTATAATAGACTATGTAAGCGAAACATATCAGAGGATGGGTAGATATAATAAACTGGTAAAATAAATAATTGTATAGGACGAGGAGAAAGAACCATGTTAGAACTTAAAAATATAAGTTTTACTCTGCCGGACGGAAAGGAGATATTAAAGGATATCAGCTTTAGTATTCCAAAGGGAGAATTGGTGGTAATTACTGGACCAAATGGATCAGGTAAGACTACATTGGCCAAAATTTTAGCTGGTGTAGAAAATCCAACATCTGGGCAGATTTTATTAAATGGCGAAGATATTACTCAAGTAAATATTACTGATAAAGCTAAAATGGGAATTGCATATGGCTTTCAACAGCCCGTTAGGTTTAAAGGAATAACTGTAAAAGATTTATTGGAGATGTCTACAGGAAGAAAATTGAGCTTTGCAGAAGGCTGCACATTTATCAATGATGCAGGACTGTGTACGAGAGATTATATAAATCGTGAAGTGGACAACAGTTTAAGTGGCGGTGAGATAAAGCGAATTGAAATTATTACCGTATTGGCTAGGGATGCACAGATATATGTATTTGATGAGCCTGAAGCTGGCATAGATCTTTGGAGCTTTGGAAATCTAATTAAAGTATTCGAAAAGAAAAAAGAAAATCTGGATGGCATAATAATTATTATTTCTCATCAGGAGAGAATTTTAGAAATTGCTGACAGAATTGCATTGTTAAAAGACGGAAAAATTGAGAGTTTTGAAAAAAGAGAACCCATGCTAGAGCACATTTATCACGAGTCCTGCTGCTGTGAATTGGGCGCGAAAGGATGTGCAATGAATGGATAACTTTACTGATGGAAGAGTTGGAGAGTTGATAAAAACCATTTCAGATTTAGATGGTGTTCCAGAAGGCGCATTTAACATTAGGGTAGATGGCGGTTGCGCAGCAAAGCATTCTACGGAAAATGTAAAGATAGAAACCAAGACTGATAAGCCTGGAATTAACATTATCGTAAAGCCAGGCGTAGAAAACGAAGTGGTCTATATTCCTGCTTGCATAACTAAAAGTAGTGTAGATGACTTAGTTTACAATGATTTTTTTATTGGCAAAGATGCTAAGGTTAAAATCGTTGCCGGTTGTGGGGTTCATGTGGATGGTGATGAAAATTCTAAACACGCAGGAATTCACAGGTTTTTTGTGGAAGAAGGCGCTCATGTAACGTATATGGAAAAGCACGTTGGTATGGGTTCTGGTAAGGGTCACGCTCTGATTGATCCGGAAACGTATTGCAAAGTTGGTAAAAACGCATATTTGGAAATGGTCACGTCTCAAATTGGGGGGGTGGATCGCTCTATTAGAAATACCACCGGAAAAATTAATGAGGGTGGAGCACTTATCATCAGGGAAAATCTGATGACGGAAGGCAAGGAATATACGGAAACCAATTTCGAAGTGGATATGGAAGGCGATAATTCGGGAATAACACTTATTTCTAGGTCTGTTGCCAAGGATGAGTCCTATCAAAAGTACCACAGCATTATCAATGGTAACAGCGCTTGCACAGGTCATAGTGCTTGTGATGCCATTATAGTTGGCAACGCAAAAGTTGACGCTACGCCAGAGCTTAAGGCGAACCACCCTGACGCCATGCTAATCCATGAAGCGGCCATTGGGAAAATAGCTGGGGATCAGATAGTAAAGCTACAGACTTTGGGTATGACGGAAGAAGAAGCCGAGGAAAAAATTATTGAGGGATTCTTGAAATAAAGACGATGGAAGCCGTTTAAACTTAAGATTATTATTCAAGGTTACCTTTATTATTAAATCTAAAAAACAGAACATTTTCAAACAAAAACCCTCCTATTTGGGAGGGTTTTATATTATTTTTGTGATGATGGACTGGCTCCGATTTTAGGAGGCGTTTGTACAAAAGAAGCAGTGGATGAGGTGGTAAGAGCATTTATTGAAAATCCTTTACTACTTGCAGATAATGAAGTTAAGGCAGCGCAGAGGATCCGTTTTTATAGAAACAACGACATATCATTTGTTGCAAGGCCAGCAAAAAATCGCCCAGGGCTTTTTAAGAAATCCTCTAATCTGAACTATACTTTGAAGTTGGGAGAGGAATTGCTTATGGGCGGCTCCTTGGAAAAGATAATTGGCGAAGATGGTTTATTTAGTGAAGGTTATGCAGAAGGGGATATTATTACCCATGAGATAATATTGCTGCTGGACAAAGATTTGGGAGTTAACGAAAAAATAATCGAAGCAATAGTACCGGAATTCACAATAGAAGATAAATTGGCATATGTACAATGTGCCACAAATGCAGCAAATATATATGACAATTACTATTCATATGCTACAGGACACAATGTAAATAATCTTTTCCATAATATATGGCCGTGCAAGGCCTTACAAGGTTTTTTCGTGCCTCTGGTGGGACATAATGTGTTTTTGAGAAAAGAAATATTAATAAAGTCAGGGTATTGGTCAGAAGACAAGGTGTCAGAGGATTTCGACAAGGCAATCTGTTTCTATAATTTGGGATACCATGGTAAATATGCCCAGTTAAAAGGGTTGGAGTTCACTGAATATGTGAGCAGAACGTTTACAGAAGAAACTGGGAAACAGCACAGGTACGCATATGGCTTGTTTGAAATGATATTTGATGGGACGATTGTACCGAAGAAATCTCGAAAATGTGATACTTTTTACATGTGGGTATATTTCTTTTCGGTAATAAACGAAGCGCTTTTGCTTCCAACTGTATTTATTGAGTGCTACTTTGGAAACATTCATTTTCTTTGGGCTGGCTTTTTATTTTGCAATATGTGTTTTATTTTATTTCCCAGTATAAGAGGAATATTGATGCACCGATATCAACCTAAAGAACATTCTGAAAAAATAATACATACTACTATCATAGCTCTTTCTTTCGTAGGACATTCTTTTTCTATGTTATCTGGAATGTGTAGATATCTAGCTAATAAAGTTAAGAGTAATAAAAAACCATTTAAATCTACAAGTGTAGATAAATATGAAGATAGATTTTCAGACGGGGTTAAGTCAGTTGGCGAATTCGTTATTAATAATAAATGGTTTATTATGATTGTTATTCTCTGTTTGGACAGAGGAATTTAAATGAGCACGAGAAAAGGAATAGAGCCAGTGACATTATTTGCATATTCTTATATTCTATTTTGTACTGTATTTGTTCCTGTGTTATTGACGCCTCAGCTATTCTCTGGATTTCGCCGTGGTGTGAACATAGTATATGAAAAGCTAAAGGTAGAGATAATAAGAAATACAAAAAGGGCTTTGCCAAGTGTTGTTCAAAACTATTGGATTGGAGAAAAAGATTGGGGTTTAAATTTACATATGACAATGCCTAAAATAGTGAACTCATCTTATAATAAATCAGTGGTAGAAAGCGATATAGAGAGTTTCTTAAATTCATATGCCGAATCTCTCACAGAAGTAATCCCTAAAGAACAAATGCCGGAGGAGTTGAACCTAAAGTACTCCTTTGAGTGTTGCTTAAAGAAAGACCTTAACGGTAAAAAGGAAATATATCTGTTAAAAAATAAAACAGATGAAAAAAGAGCGATTCTGAGAATTACTAAGGACTTTCCTCAAGAGGATGCCATTGAAGAAGCCGTGCTATTGAAAAGATTAAACCATCCAGGTGTTCCTAAGGTTTATGATTGGTATGAAAAAGATGGGAAAAAATATATAGTTAGAGAGTACATAGAGGGTAGAACGCTATATGAGATTGTTAAAACTGGTGGAGAATTAAGTGTACAAGATATTTTTGGCATCATGCTAAAGCTAACAGACATTTTAAGTTACTTACACTCTCAATCCCCACCTGTTATACACCGAGATATAAAACCTCAGAACATAATCGTTGGTAAAGATGGAGAAATATCCTTAATTGATTTTGGTATAGCCAGAGTTCATAAAGAAGAGAGTACCCATGATACTTCAGTGATTCTTACTTATGATTATGCATCACCTGAACAATATGGATTTGAACAAACCACGCCGTTATCTGACATATATTCATTAGGGGTATTGATGCTATATATGGCCACAGGCAATACCAATAGAACGGACTTGGAATCCCAGATAGTGAATAATAAGCTTAGGATATTGATAGAACGATGCATTGCATTTAATCCTAAAGAGCGAATTCAAAGTGTAAATAGAATACACAACTACATCATCAAGAATAACGATAATAAAAATGCCACAAAAAGCTTAAAGCCATCATTAACGGTGTATCTAATGCTGGCAAGCCTTTGCTTATTGGTTTTTTCCTACGTAATAGGGTCGAACTTTGGACGCAAATCAGGCATGAAATCAGGCTATGACAACGGATATGGGATAGGATATACAGAAGGATATGAAGCTGTGCCGTTGATTAATATAGAGGACAATGTGGTGGATTCAAATAGAGGCAATCTAGCTGGAAATATGGTAACGGATAGTGGTTCATTTGCAGCATATGGAGATGAAAACCTGTTTTATATTTTCAATGGGGATATATATAAAATGTCTGGTAGTGGCGCAGAGTCAGAGCTTCTGGTGAAAGGGCAAAATGCTAGCAGATTGAGTTATTATAATGGTTGGCTTTACTATTCCTCTGGGACGAGGATTATGCAAACTAATATATATACATTGAAAACTGACGTGCTTCATGAAAATATCTCTGGGGGACTATATATTGTAAATGGAAATTACTATATTACCAACAACAGTAGCATTAGTATTCTTAATATAGTAGATGGTGGGATTAAAGCTGTAAACATAGGTTCGTACTATGAGCAACTCAATATTGATAAAGAAATAATTGCATATGTAGCAGGCGATGAAAATGGGATAGTTACATCAGGGCTAAACGGAGAGGGGAGAAAAAAGGTATTTGATGGAGTTGTAAAAGGAATTTGCATATATAATGGCGATGTTTTCTGCTCGATTGGCGAAATGGGTAGTGGCGCATTGATGAAAATCGATGGCAACTCAGGGAAAGAGGAATTGATTGCAGAAGTAGATGCGACTTTATTAAACGTGATAGATAATGGAATATTTTTTATTGACGCTTTTGATGAGACCATAAACTTGATGTCACACAATGGTAAAATTAGAAAGAAAATTACAAAAAACAAAGTTGAGGATTTTAATATTGCAGGAGATTGGATTTTTTATCATGACGATGAAAAAGAAAATGGTTTATGGAGTGTGCGCCTAGATGGTACAAACGATCATCTAATCCAATCCAGGAGGTGAGTTGTATGCTAATAAATTCCAAGTATAAATTCACAAATACAAAGTCACGTTCAGTCTATGAAATCATTTCCGAAGATGGGGAGATGAGTCGAAGGGATATACTATATGTAATCAAGCAAGTATGCCAAATTGAGGATATTGTTCAATATGGGGAATTTATCCATCCTCGCAATATTATGATTAATACAAATGGAGTCGTGACATTGGTTAAGTCGGAATTACCATTTTCTACTAGAGAAGCTTATATACCTCCAGAAAATGATCGCTTTGATACGATAAAACCAAGTGCTATATTATATGCGCTAGGAATTACTATGCTATTTATGGCGACTGGAAACGAAAGAAAAACTGGATTAGATAGCCATCAAGACGACAATCAGCTTTTTCGCTTGATACAAACGTGTATTGACTTTGATATAAAAGCGAGGTTGTAGGATGAAAAGAATTGTTGGGAGAGATTAGGCGTAGCGAAGGGATATTTGTAAAGCCTATGACTACAGCTTTATCGATATTGTTAGTATCAATATTAGTAATAGGCATGATTTACTTATTTCAGACTGGGTCAAAACGTGGAGAAAAGATTGGTAAGGAACTAGCCTATGCGACTGGTTATGAAGTGGGCTATGAAGAAGGATTTGATGATGCTCCGGGAACGGGAATTGAAGAAACTCCATTTGATGAAAACAATGGTAATTTGGTTGGTAATATTAATGCAAATATAGGTGCATTTGCAGTTCGAAGCGAAGATGAAATATTCTTTTTACATAAGGGAATCATATGCCAAATGGACCCTTATACAGAAAAGATTCAAATATTAGCAAAGGAAGAAAATGCTAATAATTTAAATTATTATAAAGGCTGGTTGTACTATTGCACAGATAAGGGCTTGATGCGAATTGATCCAAAGTCACTAAAAAACGAGATTGTTTCAGATTCGAAAACTGGTTTGCTTTATATTATAGATGGAGTTTTTTATCTAGATGATATTTCAGAAAGTGGCTACCTATATAGACTAGATTCGGTAACGGGAGCGTATAAACAGCTAAACGGCATAGTAGATTTCCACTGTTTTAATGTTAGCAAGAATCGAATTTATTATTCGGATGCAAATCAAAATTACACTCTCTATAGTTGTAACTTGGACGGAAGCTATAACCGTGCAATTAACAGCAATAGTTGTGAATGGTATAGCATTTATGGAGACAAAATTTATGCCTATTCTGCAGTGTATAAAGATGTTGAGCAAAAGGTATTATCCAATTCAACAAGTTTCTTTATACGTATGGATTTAGACGGAGCCGGTATAGAAAGACTATCTAATTTGCCAGCATATTATATTAATGTTACCGATGCAGGAATCTTTTATGTTGCGGGAGAAAATAAATCTCTAGAGTGGCTATCCCATGATGGAAGGTTTAGATATAGAATCCTTCCTGAAAATGTTGGACCTTTTAATATAGTGGGAAGGTGGATATTTTATCAGAATTTAGAGGATGACGGAAATTTATGGCGTGTCCGAATAAATGGTAAAGGGAATGAGAAGGTGACGCTATAAAGCTAGTTTAGCATAATAAACTTGAGGAAGGTTTTTATGTGATGAAGGCGGGTATTGTTGCCTTTTATAAGTAAAATTAAATTGTATCTACTTGTATGCAAATAGCATACAAGTAGATACAATTTTTGTTTTAGAATGTAGTTGTAAACAATAGCAATGCAGATCCATATTATAAGAGGAAGTTCGTTCTTAATCTTAAGAGGAGGGGACAATTATGAAAATTAATAGAAAAATAATTATTTTGCTATTAGGTATAATATCGTTACTTGCAATTACTGGTTGTGGAGGCGATGAGAAGCTAAGTGATTTCGTTGCCATAAGTGCTGAGGAGCCGTACAAGATAGTATTTACAGAGGTGTGTAAAAAATACTTTAAAGGTGTGGTGGAATATAATGAGGACGGTGAATATGGCGACAATGACCCAAAGTATATATTGTTTATTTCTAGTGATGAAAGCATCTTAAATAGAGAACAGGTAGATGGGAAATACTATACTGTATTAATTCATTATGACGGATCAGAGGAAGTGGACTTAAAGATAATGTACTCTGTTGGGACAACGGAGAATTGTGTTAAGGAAGGTAATGCAACAATGGGGAAAATCAACATGACTGATGAATTCACTTATACATTTTTCAAAGATGATGAAGAAATACGTGCAGAAGCGTTAATTCAATTAATTGTTCTGAGAACCGATGGTGAAAAGAAGTAGGAGGTGTAGTGATGAAAACTAAAGGACAAAAGGGATTTTCAATAGTAAATATTGTTACAGGCGTAATTTTGACTATGTCAGGAGTAATAATGCTTCGTGATCCCAGCACCGGGATAGGAGGATTTATAGCAATTCCATTGGGGATACCAGAGCAACTTTAAACGGAATGGAATATTCTTGCCTTGTTTCCATTTCGACAGACACAAAGGGTATCATGTTAAAACAAATAATTGAGCCTTTCATTCTGGAGAGTAAAGAGATTAGAGCCTATTCAGCACCACCTGTTACACAATTCGTGATCCATACTAATGAGCCGTTGGTACTAAATGGAATAGTGGAGAATGGAAGAATAGTTGGTTCGAAAAGCTGGTGTGCCCTGGGATTTGAAAGTGCATGGCAAGAACAAAAAATATAGAATAAAATATGATTTAGATTATATTTTTACAATACGAGATATGCCTTGTTATAGTACGGGCATATCTTTTTAATAAAATAAAAGTTTTATTGGATTACTATGAGTGTAAATGATATGATTAAAAAAGAATAATT
Organism: Tissierellia bacterium; assembly: GCA_012728295.1. Classification (GTDB taxonomy): domain Bacteria; phylum Bacillota; class Clostridia; order Tissierellales; family Peptoniphilaceae; genus JAAYFJ01. The sequence goes on from JAAYFJ010000094.1 coordinate 51,863, forward strand.
AAGCAGAAGTCTAAAGACCGATTTGGAGGGAAAGATGATATATTTTTTAAATGACTATTGTAGCGGTGCACATCCTGCTGTAATGGATGCACTAGTTAGAAATAACTTGACACTGCAACCAGGTTACGGACTAGATGAGTTCACAATAGAAGCTTGTCAGTTAATAAGAGAAAAGGCTAAAACTCCCAATGCGCAGGTACATATTGTCGCCGGGGGAACTCAGGCAAATGCTCTTGTAATAAGTAGTTTTCTAAAACCTTTTGAGTCGGTTATATCGTGTCATACGGGTCATATTAACGTTCACGAAACGGGAGCAATTGAAGGTACTGGGCACAAAGTTTCCGTTAGAACTGGTGAAAATGGAAAACTTACTGTGGAAATGATAGAGTCTGTGGTTGCAGAACATACTGATGAACACATGGTTAGGCCTGCAATGGTATATATTTCTCAGACTACAGAAGTGGGAACTATATATACTAAAGAGGAAGTTATGGCTATAAGAGAAGTTTGTGATAAGCATGGACTGATTCTCTATATAGATGGCGCAAGATTAGCATCGGCAATAGCTGCTTGTCCTGAATTTGGTTATGAGGAACTGGGAAAGTTGGCCCATGTATTTACCATTGGAGGCACTAAAAATGGTGCGCTTTACGGGGAAGCTATTGTAATAGTTGATGAAAGATTGCAGGAAGACTTTCGTTACTATACGAAACATCGAGGCGCTCTTTTGGCAAAAGGATTTGTGGCAGGTATTCAAATTGGTGAATTGATGAAAGATGAACTGTATTTGGAAATAGGCAAGCATGAACACCGCATGGCTGAAATAATTGCTAAAGAAGCTGAGAAAGCTAATTGGGAATTTGCTTATCCACCTGAAAGCAATCAGTTGTTCTTTTTAATGACTCCAGAATTTTCTGAAATATTAAGAGAAAATTTTGCTTGTTCAGTTGTAGAAAAAAGGCAAGATTATGACGTGGTAAGAATTGTAACTCACTGGGCATCAACAGAAGAAGATGTAGAGCAACTACTTGATTTTATTAATAACAACAGACAATAATAAAACAACTCTCCTAATTATAGGAGAGTTGTTTTATTACGGTTGAAGCGCTGATAAGAAGGGCATATAAGAAGTACTGGAGGTATTATACAAAACATGAATATTTATTCACGTTGAATTTCATGAATAATTTTATTTTTTTGATAATATCCAATAATAATGGATATAATAGAAGAAGATGAATATTTATTCACGTTTCACGTGTTGGTATTTATGGATAGGGTGGTAAAAATGGAACGGTTCGTAAAGTCAATATTTGCAGACTTTGGTCGGCAACAAAAAGGAGGAGGATTGAGAATGTTTAGAACGTCGGAAAAGCATGAGGAGCTTCGTGCAAAGGTGAGAGCTTTTGCGGAAGAAGAAGTTAAGCCTATAGCGTTTATGTTGGATCAGAATAATGAGTTTCCCCACGAAGCAATTAAGAAATTTGGCGAAATGGGATTTATGGGTCTACCATTTCCTGAAAAATACGGTGGAGCAGGTTTAGATGTAATGAACTATGCTATTGCCGTGGAGGAATTGGCCCGAGTGGATGGTGGTACGGGAGTAATTTTATCAGCTCACGTATCGTTGGGATGCTATCCTATTTACACCTATGGAACAGAAGAACAAAAACAAAAGTACTTAGTACCTCTTGCTCAAGGTAAAAAACTTGGCGCATTTGCTTTGACCGAGCCAGAGGCAGGTAGTGATGCAGGCGGAACGCAGACAACTGCAGTTTTACAAGGCGATCATTACCTTCTTAACGGAGGAAAGATATTTATCACAAATGCTCCTTTTGCTGACGTGTACATTGTCTTTGCCGTAACAACTCCTGATATAGGAACTAAAGGAATTTCTGCATTTATCGTAGAAAAAGGATGGGATGGATTCGAATTTGGAGACCATTACGACAAGATGGGTATCCGTTCCAGTTCCACAGCAGAGTTAATCTTTAATGACGTGAAAGTTCCAAAAGAAAACCTATTAGGTCGAGAAGGCGATGGATTTAAAATTGCTATGTCTACACTAGATGGTGGACGTATTGGTATAGCAGCTCAAGCACTGGGTATTGCACAAGGTGCATATGAGCATGCATTAGATTATGCTAAAGAGAGAGTTCAATTTGGTAAGCCTATAGCTTTCCAACAAGTTATCTCGTTTAAACTAGCAGATATGTATACAAAACTTAGAACTTCCAGATTCTTAGTTTATTCAGCAGCTGATTTGAAAGATAGCGACCTTCCATATGGACTAGAATCAGCAATGGCTAAGCAATATGTTTCTGACATGGGCTTAGAAGTTGTAAATGAAGCGCTACAAATATTTGGCGGCTCTGGATATCTAAAGGGTATGGAAGTTGAAAGAGCATATAGAGATATGAAGATTACCACAATCTATGAAGGTACAAACGAAATTCAAAAGATGGTAGTAGCTTCTCATATCATTGGAAAGATGCCTAAGGAATATGCGGTTGCTAAAAAACGTGGACCAGTTACAGGCACCAGAAAGAAATTAATCTTTAAAGACGGCTCAGCTAAAGAGAGAGTTGAACAATTAGTAGGCAGCTTGAAGAATGACGGCTATGATTTCACAGTAGGCATTCCTGCTGATACCCCGATTTACGACGCGGAGCGTGTCGTGAGCGCCGGAAAAGGTATTGGACCAGTTGAAAATATGAAGCTTATTGAAGATTTAGCTTATCAAGCTGGAGCGGCTATTGGATCCTCAAGACCTGTGGCTGAAAACTTAAAATATGTGCCACTTAACCGCTACGTAGGTATGTCAGGTCAGAAATTCAAGGGTAATCTATATATTGCCTGCGGAATTTCAGGAGCGGGACAACACTTAAAGGGAATAAAAGATGCAGCGACAATTGTGGCAATTAATAAAAATGCCAATGCTCCTATCTTCAAAAACTGTGACTACGGTATTGTGGGAGATGTAAATGAAATTCTACCAATTTTGATTAAAGCTTTAGACAATGGTGAAGCTAAGAAGCCAGCACCACCAATGAAGCGTGTTAAGAGAGCTCAACCATTTAAACTAGCTCCTACAGAGTCCATTTACGTATGTAATGGCTGTGGTTATGAATATGATCCTGCCATTGGCGATGAAGAGGGCGGAGTAGCTCCAGGAACTAAATATGATAAATTGCCTGAAGAGTGGATTTGCCCAGTTTGTGGCGAAGAGAAACAGAAATTCACTTTAGTGGGATTTGTAGAATCTAGACAATAGCCTAAGGTTATAAGGAGGTTTAAACATGTATACCGTAAGAAAAGTAACTGAAGATTTATTTTGGGTTGGGGGTAATGACCATAGATTAGCATTGTTCGAGAACATTCATCCAATTCCAAGGGGAGTTTCATATAACTCTTATGTATTACTAGACGAGAAAACAGTTGTATTCGATACAGTAGATTGGTCAGTGGCACGTGAATTTATTAGAAACGTGGAATCAGTACTAGATGGCAGAGACTTAGACTACCTGTTAATTAACCACATGGAGCCAGATCACGGTGGTTCCATTGAGGAGATATTAATCAGATATCCTAATGCAAAAGTAATTTCCACAGAAAAAGCATTCTTGATGATGCGTCAATATGGGTTTAATATTGATGGACGTGAGATAGAAGTTAAAGAAGGCGACACCATGACCTTTGGTAAGCACACTGTGGCATTTGTGGAAGCGCCAATGATTCACTGGCCAGAAGCAATGGTAACCTTTGATGTTACTAACGGAGTTCTATTTGCCGCAGACGCATTTGGTAGTTTCGGGGCATTAGACGGAAAATTGTTCAACGATGAAGTAAACTTCGACAGAGATTGGATTGATGATGCTCGTAGATACTATACAAATATCGTTGGGAAATATGGTCCTTTTGTTCAAGCGTTATTGGGTAAAGCTGGTGGCTTAGACATTAAATATATCTGTCCGCTACACGGTCCAGTTTGGAGATCAGATTTAGGATATATTATCGACAAATATATTAAGTGGAGCACCTATGAGCCAGAGGACAAGGCGGTAATGATCGTATATGCATCCATGTACGGTAACACTGAATATGCTGCTCAAGCTTTGGCTACGAAGCTTGTGGAAAAAGGAATTAAAGATGTAGTGCTATATGATGTGTCCAATACACACGTATCTCAGCTTATTGCAGAAACATTTAGAGTAAGCCATATCGTATTGGCATCTGTAACCTACAACTTAGGAATATATCCAGTAATGCATAATTATCTAATGGATATGAAAGCGCTAAATGTTCAAAACAGAACCTTTGCAATTGTTGAAAACGGAACATGGGCTCCTAAGTCAGGAGATCTAATGACTGAGTTTATCAACGATGAATTAAAACTTTGTGACGTGCTAAATGAGCAATTGTCCATAACTTCATCGATTAATGAAAATGATGAGAGAGATATGGAAGCGTTAGTAGATGCAATTGTGGATTCAGTAAACGGAAAAAGATAGTTTTAGTAAAGACCTCTTGCATTAGCAAGGGGTCTTTTACATACAACAAAGAGAACTCGGTTAAAGCGTAATCGCCTTAACCGAGTTCTTATTGGAATTTATGACTAGCTGAAATTAGTAAGTTGTGAAACACTTTCTTTTCTTGTTACAGCCACTTCTGGAGTAGCCATTAAGCCATCTTCTCGTTTTAACAACCAAAGTGATGCAACACCACTTATAACGTCTGAGATAGGATAACTTAACCATACTCCCAAGGCGCCAAGATTCATTACCTTTACCATGAAGATTCCCAATGGAACCATTACCAGTAGCTGTCTAAAAATTGCTACTATAAAGCTGGCACGACCTTTTCCTATAGCTTGGAAATAATAGATAGACACATAATATAGACTTATAAAAGGGAAACCCGCAATCATAATTCTAAACGACTTAGCAGCTTCTGCAATAAGTTCGGTATCTCTCACGAATAGACCAAGCCAAAATTCTGTGGTAAGCATAAAGATTGCCCATAATACTAAAGAGACAATGGTAGCTAATTTTTGTGTAAGATTTCTAACTTTAATAATTTTTTTATAATTTCCATCTCCCATATAATATGAGGTCAGTGGTTGCATAGCTGCTGCCATAGCACACAATGCTACAAATAATAGCAGATAAAGACGCATGTTTAAACCTAATATAATAAGTCCTCTATCTCCTACTGTAGATGCTAATAGCCTGTTAAAGATCGCGATTAGCAAACCGTCTTCAGCCTCTATTACAAATGAACTCAATCCCAAAATCAACAATTGTCCTGTAGTAATAGTATTTATAGGATTAACTGTATTTAGTTTCCAATCACTGGCGGTAGTCTTACTAACCGACATTACATATATACAAGCGATAATTTGAGAAATAGTGGTGGACAGGCCTGCGCCCGCTAATCCCATTTGGAATTTGCCCACTAATAATAAATCTAATCCTGTATTTAGAAAAGCACCTATTACTGTGCTGATTAGAGCAACTTGACTTTTTCCTAATGCTATTAATAGCTGAGAACGATAGATGCTTAGTCCGACTGCCAACATTCCAGGAAGTAAAAAGCTTAGGTAAGTCATAGCCAATGGTGCTACTTCTGGACCTGCTCCTAGCATTCTGAACAGAGGTTCTCTAACCATATACAATACTATTAATAAAGGTGTAAAGCCTATGATTACAAGCTTTTCTCCATATTTTATTATTCCTGCAGCTTCTTCTAAAGAATGCTTGCCTAAAAAATTTGACAGATGAGTTTGTGCTCCCAGTGAGACCATTATTGCCAATGCCACCATTAGTCTTTGTAATGGTAATACCATATTGACTCCTGCAACGGCTACAGGTCCCATAAAGTTACTAACTACCAAGCTGTCGACCATACTATAAATTTCTGATGCGAAATAGGACAGGAATATAGGAATAAATAAACGAACCAATAATCGACCTATCGGTTCTTCCCTAAACGCCCTCTCTTGGGCTCCCATAATATAACCCCCTAACTGTACTATATAATAACATGTAAAAGAAATCTATAATATCCACCTTTTTACGGATATTTGAGTAGTATTTCAAGGTTATTGCACTGTAACCAATTTGTAAATACAAATGAAAAATCCAATATTCAGGTACAAAAGCACTAAATATTGGATTTATTAGGTATGATTCCTAGATTTGACTATAATACGTTCTGAAAATGATGAATTGGAGAAAATAAAAATCCCCACATCCTAAGATATGGGGATTTGTCTATTATGCACGTTTTTTACTGTTGATTACTTTTATTACTTCACCAATAATCAAAGGAATAAAAGCAAAGCTCAATACTATTAGCCAGTCTTTTCCACCCATGGCAAAGGTGCTGAAAATACCCTGTAAAAACGGAATATAAAGCACTGCCAGTAATAATGAGAAACTGCCCAATAGGGCAATTATCATCTTAGTGTTTGTAAAAATACCCAATTGGAATATAGTATGAGAGAAACTTCTAGCGCTTAATGCCCTTAATAGTTCTGCTAATATTATGGTTGAAAAAGCTATGGTTCTGGCGTGGCTTAAGTTATCCAAGCCATATAATTTTATTCCTTGTCCATATGCTAAGAACGATCCTGCGGCAATGGCAATGGATTGGAAAGCGATACTAAATGCCATTCTCCTGTCCAGAATAGGCTCAGAAGGATTCCTAGGACCTACGTCCATTATGCCTTCTTCTCCTGGCTCAACACCTAGAGCCATGGCTGGGAAACTGTCTGTAACTAAATTTAACCAAAGCAGCTGAATTGGCAACAATGGCATTGGTAAACCCAATAGAATGCTGACGAATACCAATAGTATTTCTCCTATATTACAGCTTAATAGGAAATATACGAATTTCTTGATGTTGGAGTAGATAATTCTACCTTCTTCTACTGCTGAAACTATGGTGGCAAAGTTGTCATCAGTTAATATTAATTCGGCAGTATTCTTTGCTACATCAGTTCCAGTAATTCCCATTGATACACCGATATCTGATTTCTTCAAAGCTAAGGCATCGTTTACTCCGTCTCCTGTCATAGCGACAATGTCACCATTTTCTTTTAGCGCGTTTACAATTCGTACCTTATGGTCTGGAGATACCCTAGAATATACTTTTACGGTTTTAACTAGATTTCGAAGTGCAGCATCGTCATAGTCATCTAAGAACTTTCCTTCTATTGCCTCATCAGGATTGCTTACCATTCCTAAATCTCTTGCTATGGCAAAAGCTGTCTCCTTGTAGTCACCTGTAATCATAATGGTTTCAATACCAGCTTTTTTACAAAGGGCAATAGCTTCCTGTGCTTCAGGACGAGGGGGATCAATCATTCCCACCAATCCTACGAATACCATTTCGTTTTCTACATCTTCACTGGAAGGATGCTGTGGAACTGAGTCCATTGGCTTAAAAGCTAAAGCCAATACCCTAAGCGCTTGAGATGCCAATCCACTATTAACCTTCATAATGCGATTTAGGATATCATCTGTAAGAGGTATTATCTCGTTCTTTTCCAAAATGTATTTACATTTTCCCAGTACTACATCCGGAGCTCCTTTTGTAAGAGAGACGGATGGATGTGTGTAAAAATCATTATGGAACGTGGTCATCATCTTTCTTTCAGAGTCAAATGGCAAATCTGCAACTCTAGGATATTGAGCTTGGAGTTCATCTTTACAAGGTCCTAGCTTATCTGAAAGGGTGACAAGAGCACCTTCTGTCGGATCTCCGACCACTGTCACGGGGCTTTGTTGGAAATCCAAGTGAGCATCGTTGGCTAATCCTGCTATTGTAGCTAAAAGCATAAGCTGATTTTCTTCTTCAAGGTTAACCGCATTTCCATCAACTTGAGCTTCTCCAGTTGGTTCATAGCCTGTGCCTGTAATGTCGTATAGTTTATCATCTGTGTAGACAGATACCACTGTCATTTCATTTTGTGTCAAGGTTCCAGTTTTGTCAGAACAAATTACTGATGTAGCTCCCAGAGTTTCCACTGCTAATAGTTTTTTTACTATGGCGTTTCTTGAAGCCATACGGTTCATACCAATGGCCAATACTACGGTTACAATAGCAGGCAAGCCTTCGGGGATGGCAGCCACAGCTAAGCTGATGGCAGTTAGTCCCATTTCCAGTAGAGGACGCTTTTGGAATAATCCAAGTGCAAATACTATAATGCACACTATGATGGTGGTAATTCCCAAAACTTTTCCCAATTGGTTTAGCTTGATTTGAAGAGGCGTCGCCTCGGTGTCATAGGTTTGGATTTTAGTTGCGATGGCACCGATTTCAGTTTCGTGACCAGTTCCGCATACTACAGCTTTGGCTCTACCGTAGGTGATTATAGTGCTCATATATAGCATATTTTCTCTATCGCCTATGCCAACTTCTTCTGAAAGTTCATCTACGCTGAGCTTTTCCACAGGTACAGACTCTCCAGTAAGAGAGGATTCATCAACCTTTAAGTTGCTGGCCTCTAGTAATCGCAAATCTGCTGGAACAATATCTCCTGCCTCTAGGACAATAATATCTCCAGGTACGAGATTGGCGGCGGGCAATTCCACAACTTGTCCATTTCTAATGGCTTTTGCCAATGGAGCGGCCATTTTCTGCAGTGCTTCCACACTCTTCTCAGCCCTACCCTCCTGGTATATTCCTAGGAAAGCGTTGATGACAACGATGGCTAGAATAACTACTGCATCTTTTCGTTCCCCAACGGCAAAGCTGATTATTGCAGCGGCCAATAAGATGAAAATTAAAAAGTCGTTGAATTGAGCCCATAATTTAGATAGAAAGCTCTTTTTAGCAACTTCTGCCAGCTGGTTGGGGCCATGTTCTTCCAGTCGCTTTTTTGCTTCTTTGTCACTTAGACCGTTGACAACACTATTGAGCTGTTTTAGTGTATCTTCTGTGGTCATTAAGTAATAGTTCATAATATCTCCTTTCTATAGTTAAAATACGCTTATTATTGCAAAGTATAAAAAAAGACCTTGCATAAGCTAAACTTACACAAGGTCTTGCCTCCTAATTATAGGCCTAATCGCCGGGCATTTGCCGTATTGACGACGAATAGGAATGGGCTACTCCCCTAATGTTGCTTAGATTATAACATAGGAAGTGTTCTAAAATCAATGCTGATGTAGTATAATTAAAGGTACGAGTTAATTATTCTAGAATTATTATTGTTTTCTTTTCGCGTAGTGTAGGAGGAATAATATATGAATCACATAATAATAGCCGATGATGAAAGAGCCATTGCGAATATAATACGCTTTAACCTAGTTCAAGAGGGATATAGTGTAAGCATTGCTGCCGATGGTGAGGAATGTCTTCAAATGGTATCCAAGCAGGAACCGGATTTATTATTACTAGACGTTATGATGCCAAAAAAAGATGGTTTTCAAGTATTAAAGGAAATAAGAAGAAAGTATAAGTTTCCTATTATTATGATAACGGCAAAGGAAGAGGAAGTGGACAAGGTCTTAGGCTTGGAATTAGGAGCTGACGACTATGTAGTTAAACCGTTTAGCGTCAGAGAGTTAATAGCTAGGGTGAAAGCCAACTTGAGACGAAATGAAATATCTAAAGGGGACGAAGGAGAAAGCAATATCGTTTTTGAAGACCTTTTAATTGATATAGGTAAATTTGAAGTTCAGCGAAATGGAAAGGTAATAGATTTGACACTTCGCGAATTTGAGCTGTTAAAATTTCTAGCCTCCAGTCCGGAGCAGGTGTTCTCCAGAGAGCAATTGCTAGAAGAGGTGTGGGGTTATGAATACTACGGAGATATAAGAACGGTAGATGTTACTGTTAGAAGGTTGAGAGAAAAAGTAGAAAAAGGGAAAGGCGAATTTAAATATATTAAGACTAAGCGTGGAGTTGGATATTATTTCGGAGGCAAATAGATTTTATTTTAAATGGTGAATTATGGAGGAAGTAAATGTTTTCCAGTATTAAATGGCGTCTTATAATTATTAATTTCATATTAGTTCTTATCGCCATGATGATAGTTGGATTCACCATTGTGGACCGTTTAGATACCCAACAGGTGGCGGCTGTTTCGGCTGGGGCGATTCAAGATATGCGTGCTATTTCCGATTCAGGAACTGCTTTTAAATTTCCCCGATGGACTGAAGTGACAGATGATTTACAAGAAGCCATTGACGATTGGCGATTAAGCTCGGAAAAAACACTTTATGTAATATCAGATAGGGATCATCCTGTAATTTTAGCTTCTACTGTATCAGCCAATGAAATGTGGAAAATGGCCCATGCCTTAGCATATAAAAATCTCTTGCCAACACTTATACTTGAAGGCTTCAATGATAAGCAAGGCCATGAAATAGTAAAAGACGACGATGACTCCATGAGATATATGCATGTGGTCTATCCTGTGCTAGACGATTTAGGTTCGGTGCGTGGCCTATTATATATGATTACAGATTTGCAAGGCATAGACACCACTTTGCAACAAGCTAAAATTATTTTGACTAGGGCAACGCTAGTGGCAGTTGTGGTAATAATGGTGCTAGGATATCTCTTGGCTATTGGAATTACCGGTCCTATTAGAGATGTTACGAAAAAAGCGGAGGAAATGGCAGGAGGGAATTTCGACCAAAGGGTTGAGATAAAATCCAATGATGAGATAGGTCAGCTAGGCTCCATGTTCAACTACCTGACAGGGGAATTGAAGATGAACATAGGAAAAATAAATTACGAGAGAAACAAACTAGATACCATCTTTCATTACATGGCAGAGGGTGTACTAGGTATTGATGCCAGCACTCGATTGATTCAAGCTAATCCATTTGCCATGAGGGTATTGGAATTAGAAGAAAAAGATATTGATCAGAAGGTGCCGGAGCTGTGGGACCGATTGGCACTTCCAAGAGATGAAAAAGGTAATCCCACATTTAAACATGGAGAATCACATTTGGCGTTGGGAAGATTGCATTTAAACGTTAAATATGCTCCGTTTAGAAATGAATGGGGAGATTTAGACGGTTTAATCGTTGTGCTTCAAGATATGACAAAAGAACGAAGATTAGATGCCGTTAGAAAAGATTTTGTGGCAAATGTTAGTCATGAATTAAAAACTCCTATCACCACCGTAAAAACATATGTGGAAACGATGAGGCAGATGAAATTGCCCCAGGAACAGCAAGAAGAGTTTTTAGGAATTATAGAAGAGGAAAGCGAACGTATGAACCTATTGGTACAAGATTTGCTAACTCTATCTAATCTGGATTATGGTCAATATCAGACCGAAATGGAACCACTTTCTGTAAATGGATTAATCAGCCAGGGAATTCATAGGTTAAAATGGTTGAGGGAAGAAAAAAACCATAATATAGAAGTAGAAAAAGCACCGGGAAACCCAATGGCGATTGGACAAAGAGACGCAGTTGAGAGGGCGTTTGTGAACCTACTGTCCAACGCTATGAAATACACTCCTAATGATGGTACAATCAAAATACATGTGGAAGAAGAACCTGGGAAAGTTATCATAATAGTGGAGGATAATGGGATTGGAATTCCACAAGATGATCAAGAGCGTATTTTTGAAAGATTTTATCGCGTTGAGAAGGGGCGCAGCAGATCCATGGGAGGTACGGGATTGGGGCTTGCCATCGCCAGAGAAAGCATTAGAGCCAATGGTGGAGATATTAAGCTAAAATCAGTATTTGGTGAGGGTACAACTGTGAAGTTATTCCTCAAAAAATTAGAGGAAGATGTCACGGGCATTTAACGTAATTGTCATCAAATTGTAATAATTAAGAAGTATAATGAAGTTAATAATTGAAGGTGGAAAGATATGCCTTCGTTTAGAAAATATTAATGATGAGGAGGTGTTGTTATATGAGAAGATTTACCGGCTTGATTTTATTGCTCATACTGCTAATCTTGCCGGTGTCCAGCGTCTTTGCCGTAGGAGTACCAATAGAAGCGGTAAAGGGAGCCAATGTGGACTTGTCTAAATATGAAATTATCCATCCTACGGAATTGACTTTGACTACATCGGAAAAAAACTTGATGGTCAGTGGAAAAGCAGTTTCCGGAACCAAGGTGACGATAAAGTTGTTTGGCACCAGTGATGCAAAGAAAAAACACTATGATTTAAATAAACTTCCACCAAAAGAGGAATATATACTTTTACAGGAAGACATTCAAAAATCGGGCAACATGGAGTTTTTCCAAAAGCAGCTAGTACTGGTAAACGGTGTAAATAAAATTCAATTGACATTTGAAGATACTAGGATTGCACCGGTGGAGATATTAGTCTATGTAAGCGAGAACACCGCCAATGACACTGTAAATAAGGAAATCAGAATCAGCAATGTAAAACCACTATTAAAATAATTGACAAACGAAATCCTATGAGTATTCATAGGATTTTTGTGCGCAGATTGGGGTGAGTATATGGGGAAATCTAAAATTGCAGATACTATAGAGACAATAATTTTATATGGATTGCTGGCACTGGCAATATATTTTTCGGGGATTTTATGGTTTCAACCAAAGCACTCACTATCGAAAAAAGGTGATGTGGTGTCGCAAACCGTTAATAAGGATTCCATATCAGCGATTGTAATACCTGCTAAAACTATGATAAATTTCAGTGATGGGAATCACACTATAAGCTATGATAACCACAGATATGGACTCTGGGAAGAGTCTAAGGCCGGGGTGGGTGAACTATTTACCTCTAATGAATTGAAGTTTGAGGAAATAGATCAAGAGGAATATTTTCAATATCTAGGCATGCCTAGTATTGTATTTAGTTTTTCAGTTGAAATGAATACTACATTATTAGGGAATGCTATCTCTGATGTGGTTAGTAGTAAAGTTATAGAGGTGGTACCTTCGCTAAAATCAATATATTTGGGACTGTCTGAAGGAGAGCCGAAATATATTCTAGCAAAAGACGATAAATATACTAAGATTACAGGGCCGAAATTTGATACTAGCAAATTGTTAGAAGCGATAGGGCTTATAGCTAAAGAGGGGAACTATCCCTATTACTACAGTATGAAGCAGACCCTCGGTGTAAATAATACGGTCTTTATTCCCTATGAAATGGATTCTTCGTTGCCAAGATTGTCTATGTCTAGAAAATATGTCAACATGGATGAAAGTCAACAGAACAATATTGAAAATAGAATATTTAAGCAAAGTGGAGACAGGGTAAGGCGTATAACTGAATCTGGAGGTAGTGTGCTTTATGTGTTGGACAGAAGGGTGCTAAAGTTTGATCAAAGAGGTGTAATGACATATAGAGAGCCAATGCCATCTCAAATAAAAGAGCCGAATTTATATAGGAGCTTACTGGCAGTTATGGACTTTATGGAAAGCTTACATGGAGATAGGGACGATTACTATATTTCTAAATTACAGCCAATAGAAAAGGATGGGCATAAGGGATATAAATTGAGCCTAAGAACGCTTGTGCATGGAATACCCATAATTTTGGCCAATAGAGACAACGAAAGTTATATAGATTTGATGGTTTTCGGTGAACGAGTAACCTATTATAGAGAAGTTGGCAGAGAGGAAACTTCCACATATACGGGGGGAACCCTGGAAGGAAGGGTAATATTGCCTTCATTTAAAATACTGGATAATAACATCGAAGTTTTCAAAAGGGTATATGAACAGGAATTTCATGTTTTAAGTCCAGAGGAAAACCATATAAATGAGATACTATCGTCCATATCAGATATCAACTTGGCGTATTTAGATGCAGATTTTAGAGATAGAGATGAAGCGTTAAATGCTGTGTGGGCTATAACTTTAGGGAATAGATTGCTTTGTTTTGATGCCTATGAGGGTTCTTTACTGTTTGAAAAATAGGAATATAGAGGAGGTGCGCCTATGGATTGGAGAAAATCTAAGCAGATATTAATAGTAGCCTTAATTATTTTGAACATATTTTTATATGTAGGCGTACGTCAAAAATATTCTGTTGGTGTAGTAGAGACGAAGGAAAAGACTATGGCGACACTGCAAGATGAATTGCTCAGAAGTGGGATTAAGATAGACGCAGCTATTCCTACAGAAATTGGAGATAACATATTCATTTTAGATGTAGCCTATGAACAATATAATCCCAGAGCATATAATGAAAAAATATTCTTAGGAAATGGAGAAGTTTCACTTCCAGTGGATGGAGTGGTAACGGTTTCCTACAAGAAAGAAAAAATTGAGTTTATGAAGAGAGGCGAAATCTCATATGAGAATAACTCAGTAAAAAGTGAAGAGATGGTATCTGAATCAGAAGCTTTAAATACCATTGCTTTGGACTTTTTCTCTGTATTTGGCATATCTTCAAGAGATATGCACCTCGATACCATTAGCCGTTCTGAAAGTGGAAAAGGTTATAAATTACAATACGGGAAAATACACAGAGGAATCCCCTTGGAAACTGCATATACAGTGGTAGAGATTGAGGGAGGCGCCGTTGTAAAAATGAACAGACGGTGGCTAATGGTTGAAAAAGAAGGCGATAAGCCCAGTGAGGTGGCAGATCCATATAAAGTCCTGTTCAGTCTTGTAGGGGATGAGAGTTTAAGAGGGAAAACCATAAAGAGTATTGAATTGTGTAATTACTTTGATGATGAGGCAGGGGCATATATAACTGAGGGAGAGAGCATCGTAAGGGGAAGGGCTTTTCCTGCTTGGCGCATTAGATTTGACGATGGTGTTTACAAAATATTAGAGGAAAAATAGAGAGTAAATGTTTTTGTTATCTCGCAAATACGCTATTTACCAGGCTATGTGGTTAATAGTAGGCGTATATGCGAGATATTTATTTACTTGAATATTAATTTATACAAGCTCATGTGAAAGAAGGTCGATAAATCGTATCGAGACTACTATAATTGTTGATGAAACACCATTATTTTTATTTCTCAAAATACATTTGAACAATTGTACATATGTCAAATAAAAAATAAAACAAAAAAACGGGCAGTTTTCTATTGACTTAATCAGTATAGAATAATACGATAGATAATAGGAAAAATGTAATCAAAAAAAGTGTTTTTTGGAGCTATTAATAGAATATTGAGGTTTATATGGAAATATTATCGTGTAATAACCTTTCGATGGCATATAGAGATTTTTTAGCTGTAAAAGATATAACTTTTGCTTTAAGTGAAGGGGATTATCTTGCCATTATAGGAGAAAATGGGAGTGGTAAATCTTCTTTGATGAAAGGCTTATTGGGCATAGGTGAAGTATGGAGGGGAGAAGTTAAATATAACGGGATAAAAAAAGGTGATATTGGCTATCTTCCACAGATGACAACGATATCAAGAGATTTTCCAGCAACGGTAGAAGAAGTGGTTATCTCTGGAGCTTTAGGTAATATGGGAATTAATCCGTTTTATACTAATAGGGAGCGAAAATGGGCAAAAGATGCTATGGAGCAACTCCATATCGAGGATATGAGAAAAAAGAGTTTTAGAGAACTTTCAGGAGGACAGAGACAGAGAACTCTTTTGGCGAGGGCAATTTGTGGTCCTAAAAAACTTTTGATGTTAGATGAGCCCATGGCGGGACTGGATAGTATTATTACGGAAGATTTTTATAAAATAGTCAAACAGCTTAATAGCGAGGGAATGACAATTATCCATATTTCCCA
The DNA here is from genome assembly GCA_012728295.1 of Tissierellia bacterium. Classification (GTDB taxonomy): domain Bacteria; phylum Bacillota; class Clostridia; order Tissierellales; family Peptoniphilaceae; genus JAAYFJ01. The sequence goes on from JAAYFJ010000094.1 coordinate 67,539, forward strand.
TGACCTTATGAGAGTGGTGCAAGATGCCAATAAAATACTGGAGATGAATTTGGAGACCGTATTTTTTGGTGATACAAAAATGTGGATAGAATCAAGAAGAGCGCTGCGTGAGGAGGAAAATCGTGAGTTGGCTGAGTATCTTTAGTTACGCTTTTATTAGAAGAGCGCTAATAGTAGGGCTATGCACTTCCTTATCTTCTTCATTATTAGGAGTAACACTGGTACTTAAGCGATATTCCATGATAGGGGACGGCTTGTCACACGTGGCTTTCGGAGCACTGGCAGTTAGCTTAGCATTGGGTTGGTCGCCTTTAACAGTCAGTCTTCCAGTGGTAGTAATAGCTGCATTTGTGTTGTTGAGATTTACTTATTCAGGTTCGATGGCAGGGGATACTTCAATTGCCATGATATCAGGGGTCTCTTTAGCTATTGGAGTGGTTGCATCGGGTCTTTCCAAAGGGATGAATTCCGATGTTTCAGGTTACATGTTTGGCTCAATACTAGCCTTGACACCTGCCTATGTAGCTGTTGGAATATTATTAAGCATTGCAGTTGTACTAACTTTTGTCCTAGGACAGGGCAGGATATTCTCATTAACGTTTGATGAGAGTTTCAGCAAGGCAACTGGAGTTCCCGTAGATGGATTTACATTAATATTAGCAGGACTTACAGCGCTAAATGTTGTAATCGGAATTAGAATTATGGGTGCGTTGTTGATTTCCAGTTTAATTGTATTTCCTCCTGTAATTGCCATGAGGTGGAGCAAATCATTTAAAGGAGTGGTGATATTATCTGGAATAATATCAATGGTTGGATTTGTAATAGGGTTCTGGCTGTCCAATATTTATAGTATTGCTACCGGAGCAAGTGTTGTATTGATTTTGGCATTAATATATATAATCACAATTTTGGTAAGTTCGTGGCGCAAGCCTATAACTAGAAGACCTTAAGAAGTCTAAAATATATGAAGTGGAGTTATTAAAATGAAAAGAGTAGAGAGGTTTACGTTAGCAGGAAAGCCACAGCAAAGACCTTATCACGTATATATTCAAAAGGTTAAAGGGTATGTCTTTGACTCACATCCGGGAGTTGAAATTATTTATATGCTCCAAGGTAAAATGAATGTTGAGACTTCTAGAGGTGTCAAAGAGTGTTCCGGGGGAGATATTGTAATAATAAACTCCTATGAATGTCATAGTATATGTAGTGATGATCCAGATCATTTAATGCTGGTGGTTCAAATTAATAGTGAAGAGTTGGGAGAAAATGGAGCGGATTTACTGCGGGTTTTCTTTGATGAGAGCGTGGGGGAAAGTAGCAATATCAAGCTAATAATTGAAGCTATTTCAGCAATGGCATATTTGAGTTGGGGAGAAGAAGACCTGCGACTTAAAGAAGACGAACAAGTTCTAGTAAAGCGATTAGCGAATACTTTGTTGAACTATTTTCGCTCTGATGAAGGATACGAAAAGAGATTTCCCACAGGAGATGTGCATGACAAAATATTAGAAATAATGGATAGCTTGAAAGAAGATATTGTAGAACCTGTAACCCTTCAAACGGTGGCAGATGATTATGAGATTAGCTTAAGCTATTTGTCTAGAATCTTTACTAAGGTTACTGGAATTGGTCTACCGGAGTTTGTCAGGAGATTGCGTCTGACAAAAGCTGTAGATTTGCTACAGAATACCAGTATTACAATATTGGATGTAGCAACGAAATCGGGCTTCCCTTCAATAAAAGTAATGGGACAAACCTTTAGAGCAATAGTTGGCAGGACACCTTCTCAGACGAGAAAAAAATTATTGAAATTCAAGCATGCCTCTGATGTAGGTGCTTTAGACTACTACTCGCTACCATCGGTTAATGAAATGCTAAAAGAAGGGCAACAGGCATATACGATGATTGTGGGGAATAAGTCTATTGTCGTCGAATCGATTAATGTTGAAAGCAACGTACATTTAGTTAAAGGCAAAATAGATAAGCCGTGGAAAAATGTATTGACCACGGAAGTACTAGGATACCAATGGAAAGAGCGTTTGAATAGCACGCAACAGGAATTGGATTTTAAATTATTTAAGCTTACAGTTTCCTATGGAGAAAATGGATTTTACCTATTGGGAAGATATGGGGTTTATAGAGAAATTGAATTAGTGGAGATAAGACAGATAATTGCAAGAATAGAACAAATAGGGTGGATACCAGTTATTTCATTTGATTTGATGGAGACGACATTAAATCACTATTTTAGTATGTCTATTAATGACATGTTAAAAGAAATAAAGGATCACTTTAATATGTTCATGGACTACATGCTTAATACTGTTGGCTTAAGACGTATGAAAACCTGGAACTACGAGATTTCTGTTAAGACGTTTTCAGCTCATAATGCGGCAGCATTCCACAAAGGCATAGCATTTTTTCATGAGCTTTGTAGAAGCCTGATAGAGAAAATGGAAGGGCAAGCTAATTGGGGAGTATTTCTAGGCATTATAGACACTAATAACATTAAATACCTTTCTAACAGATTTAAGTCCTTGATCGTAAATAATAAATTGCCGATGGTAATTGGTTTTGATTTGCTATTGGATTGGGGCGAAAAAGTTACCAATGAGGGAGACAAGGTTATGGAGGATCTTGTTTCTAAAAATGACCTTTTGGATATTATATACTCAGGTATGGAAGATGCTCGGAGAGATGATCATATTATCTATATTTCAAGAATACATGGAATACTAGATGAGAGTTTAATAAATAATACTTACTTGGACATGTCGGTTCCCATCAGATATATAGACACCGCTCCTCTAAAGGAAACTCCATATATATTCGGAAACTATTCTACGATTTACGCCCCAGAAGACAAGGAAGATTTACTTGATCCAACGATAAAAGCAACTCCAAGATGGACTTCAGAGATAATCAATAACAATGGAATTAAGACGCCATCATATTATATGTTTGAATTTCTAAATAATTTAGGCGGTGAATTATTGATTAGAAAAGAAGGGTGCATAATTACAAAAGAGGAAGAGGATTATCAGATTATAGTCTATAATAAACCAGAAACCTATGATAAGAGCAAAGATAAAAACAAAAAGAAATCCTTTAGAATAGGACTAGTTGGAATAGAAGGACGTTATAATATTACGACACAAGAAATAGGGCTATCCCGTGGAAATGTTCGCCAAACCATCGAGGACATTGGAGGACCAGAGTTTTTATCCGATTTTGAAGTGGAGTATTTAAAAGGCGTAGTTAGACCAAAGTTAAATGTGGAGACTAGCCAATTGGATGGAATATTTGAAAGGGAAATGGAACTAGAGCCATGTGCCATAGTTCAAATCATTATGACCAAAGCTTAGAATGTGTTAGAAATAGGAGAAAATATGAAAAATGATAAAAAGAAAACCGTGGATGTTGATATAACATCCACGGTATTTCCAAATATTGGAGTTGGCATTGCAGAAAATGGAAAAGAATATCAGGTAAAAGGTGCGTTAAAAGGTTCCAATGTAGAAGTGAAACCTGGGAATAAGAAGCGAGGAATAATCCAAGGGAAACTTGTTTCGGTTATCAAAGACTCATATTTATTGACAGAAAAAGGATGCGTTCATAAAGATAAGTGTGGAGGATGCAGTTATCAAGGAATGGATGCGGAAGTGGAAAACCAGTATAAAAAAGAGCAAGTACAAGCGCTGATGGAAGCTCAAGGTATAAAGCTGGAAGAATGGGAACTAGTTGGAAGTCCCCAAGTGGAGACGTATAGAAATAAAATGGAATATACCTTTGGAGATGAGTACAAAGGAGGTCCATTGAGTTTAGGACTACACCAAAGGGGACGATATCACGATATTTTGCCAACACCAAATTGTTTAATAGTCCACGAAGATATGAATAAAGTGAGAGAAGCGATTATGGAATTCGCCTCAGATTCAGGCCTACCACATTATCATAGGATGAGTCATGAAGGCTTTTATCGTCATGCCGTAATAAGGAGGAGCCATTCCACTGGAGATATTCTGGTGAACTTAGTAACTACGACAAAAGGAATGTTAGATGTAGAAAGTCTTTTAGAAAAACTATTGACCACGGCATTGGAAGGCAAGGTTAGAGGGGTATTACACACTGAGAACGATGCTCTGAGCGATGCGATAATACCTCAGAATGTGAAAATTATCTATGGGGAAGACAGGTTAGAAGAAGTTTTGCACGGAATAGAGTTTTCCCTCAGCTCATATGCGTTTTTTCAAACCAATACAGAGTCGGCAGAAGTATTATATGGAATCGTAGGAGACTGGGCAGGAAAAGGGAACCACGAATTAATATTGGATTTATACTCAGGCACAGGAACCATGGCAATGCTTATGGCAGATAGAGCCAAGAAAGTCTTGGGAATAGAAATAGTTGAAGATGCAGTAAAAAGAGCAAAAGAAACGGCTGAAAAAAATGGGCTAAGCCACGTGGAGTTCATTTGTGGAGATGTAAAAGATGTAGTGGCGCAGCTGGACGAAAAACCAGGACTGGCAATCGTGGATCCTCCGAGGGAAGGAATGCATCCAAAGGCATTGGAATGGTTGGCAAGCTCGGGGATAAATCAGATTATTATGGTAAGCTGTAACCCTAAGACCATGGCAAGAGACTTGGCAGTAATGCAAGATGTGGGATATGAAATCAAGAACTTTATTGGAGTTAACCAATTTCCAAGAACTGTTCATGTAGAATGTGTCGCTCTTTTGTCTAGAGAGTAAGGCTTAAGACATATAGAAAAAGAAAGTGACGGAAACGTAATTTTTATACAATAATTTCCAAAATACTTGATAAATCTGTAAAAACCATAGAGATATATGCTAATGGGATATATTAGGTAACGAGAAAATAATATAAATACTATAGAGATGAAAATGGATTAGGAGTAGGGAAATGAAACCTAGAGATTGTCAGATTTTCAAGAAATGTGGAGGATGTGATTTTCGTTTAGCATATTCCAAAGGACAGGCAAAGAAAAAACAAGAGTATATAGAAAGGCTCTTTAAGGAATACAATGTAACGCCGATGGTTACAATGAAAAATCCATATCATTACAGGAACAAGGTGCTTAGAACTTACAAGCCAATGGGGAAAAACAAATTTGTCAGCGGGATATATGAGAAAGGTAGCCATTGGATTATTCCTGTTAAGGATTGTCTGATAGAAGATAATAAGTCACAAGAAATTCACAAAACGATATATAGAATGGTGAAAGAACGAGGAATATCCACCTTTAATGAAGATACAGGAGAAGGATATTTACGCCACATTCTCATAAGAGCGGCTAAGGTAACGGGAGAATATAATGTGACTATTGTAGTTAGAGATAAAAACTTTCCAGAGCTAAAAGAGTTTATTAAAGAATTGACCAAGAGACATTCAGAAGTTAAGAATATTTATTTAAACCCCCACAGTAGAAAAACGTCTGTGGTAGTAGAAGGCCCTTTGATTCAAGTATATGGAAAAGGGTCTATTAATGATAAATTGCTAGGACTTCAAATTATCTTATCAGGAAACAGTTTTTATCAAGTAAACCGAGATCAAACGGAAAAACTATATCAATTAGTAATGGATTTATTGGAACCAAAAGCAGGAGAGGAAATACTAGATGCATATTGTGGCATTGGAATAATGGCGTTATTAGCAGCAACGCATGGTGCAAAAAGCATCGGGGTAGAGCTAAATGAATCAGCAATAAAGGATGCAAATGAAATGAAGGTAGTCAACAATATTTCAAATGCTGAATTCATAAGAGGAGATGCGACAGAATATATAGTAAATTTAGCGGAAAAAGGCAAAAAACTAGATGGGGTGATAATGGATCCACCAAGATCAGGAACTACTCAAGAATTTATAGAAGCACTGCTAAGCCTTGAACCAGAAAAAATTGTATATGTATCATGTAATCCACAACAGTTAAAGCTAGAGCTACCATCATTCCAGTCGAAATATAGAGTTGGCACAATTCACCCAGTAGATATGTTTCCATTTACAAAACACGTTGAGACGGTAGTATTGA
>JAAYFJ010000028.1 GCA_012728295.1 Tissierellia bacterium
ATATTCGATAACGATTATCTTTTTTCTATCTACACAAGCCTTTGCTGCTTCGTGAAATGTATTGACACGATTAGGGTCGGTTGATGCAATTATTACACCTCGACGATCCATAAAGTTTAAATCTTGATTAATAATTCCTTTTATATTATTAACAATTTGGCTTGCCAAATTTTTTGAGATATCCATATTATCACCCATAGTTATTGTTACATAAAACAATAAATAATGCAATAAAACGATTTCAATACATTACCTGCAACATATAATTTGAAATGTATTTTTAGTATAATTTATCAAAGTCAACGGTTAGACTTTCTAAAGTAGGAGAAATTTAAAAGTTGCAATGAGAGCTATAAGAAGTAGTTTATAAAAAACAGGAGGATTTTGGAATATGGGCACAAAAGTAAATTGGAGAGAAAAAAGGTTTTCAACAAAAGTTATTCATGGTGGTCAAGCATTTGATAAAGGAACTGGTGCGTTAGCAACGCCAATATATCAAACGTCTACTTTTTGTTTTGAAACAGTAGAAGAAGGTGCTGGAAAATTTGATAAATCAATACCAGGCTTTGTCTATAGTAGAGGTGGAAACCCTACAAATAGAGCGCTAGAAGAAAAATGTGCAATAATTGAAGGTGGAGAAGACTGCGTAGCAACAGCATCAGGTATGGGTGCAATTGGATCAACAATGGTTGGATTGCTAAGAACAGGAGACCATATAGTAACCAGCGATACATTATATGGTGGAACAGATGTGTTGATGAGAACCAATATGGAACATTTCGGAATAGAAGTATCATTTGTTGATATGACAGATGCGGAAAATGTTAGAAAAGCAATTAAAGAAAATACAAAAGTGGTTTATCTAGAAACGCCTGCAAATCCTACAATGGCAGTTGCAGACATAAAAGCTATAGCAAATATAGCTCATGAAGCAGGAGACATAAAAGTAGTTGTAGACTCCACATTTGCACCACCACCAGTACAATTTCCGCTAGCATTAGGTGCAGATATAGTAGTACATAGTGTAACTAAGTATCTTAACGGGCATGGAGACGTTATAGGTGGAGTAGTAATAGGAAAATCAGAAGATATTGCAATCATAAGAGGAATAGGAGTAACAAAATTAAACGGAACTCCTCCAAGTCCATTTAACTCTTACCTTGTATTAAGAGGAATGAAAACTCTAGATATAAGAGTAAAATTACACTGCGAAAATGCAATGGAAATTGCTAAATTCTTAGAAGGGCACGAATATATAGAAAAGGTACATTATCCAGGTCTTGAATCTCATCCAGGACATGAAATAGCAAAAGTACAAATGAATGAAATGTACGGTGGAATGCTTGCGTTTGAATTAAAAGAAGATATTAATGGAATGAGCGCTTTTGAAGCTGGGAAAAAACTAGTAAATAATCTAACAATTCCATCAATCGCAGTAAGCTTAGGAGATCCAGATACATTAGTAGAACACCCAGCAAGTATGACACATGCAAGTGTGCCAAAAGAAGAAAGAGAAAAAATAGGTATAACAGACGGACTAATTAGACTATCAGTCGGATTAGAAAGTGCAGAAGATCTAATAGAAGATTTTGAAAACAGTTTCAAACAAATTTAAAAATACAATTCTCGTATTAAAGGAGAACAGATATGAGCGAAGATAATAAAAAAGGGACATTAGATTTTAATGATAAGTATCTAGGGCCAATAGCCTTTGTTCCTCTACTCGTTTTTTTGGCGCTTTACCTAGGCGCCGGTCTAATATTTACAGCATTAGGAGTAGAAGAACCTTTCAGAAAGATACCAAGAGAAACAGCTTTATTAGTAGCGATAATGGTATCGGTATTTATTGGAAAAGATAAATTAGATACAAAATTCGACTTATTTTGCGAATCGGCAGGACAACCAGGCGTAATCCTAATGATATTAATATTCCTTTTAGCAGGAGCATTTTCAGGAGTGACAAAAGCTACAGGAGGAGTTGAATCAGTAGTAAATTTGGGACTTACCCTAGTACCGAAGAAATTTTTATTCGCTGGATTGTTTATTATATCAGCTTTCATAGCTACAGCTATGGGAACATCAATGGGAACTATTGCGGCAATAGGGCCCATAGCAGTAGGAGTAGCAGAAGCGGCTAGTTTAAACGTAGGAGTAGCAATAGCTACAGTATTAGGCGGAGCAATGTTCGGTGATAACCTATCTATTATATCAGATACAACAATAGCAGCAACTAGAGGTGTTGGAGCTGAAATGAAGGATAAGTTTAGAATGAACGGACTAATCGCGGGTATAGCAGCAATAGCAACAGTAATTTTATATAGCATAACAGGATCTACAGGAGAGATATCAGGAGAATTTGCATATAATATTATTGACATAATTCCATATGTGGTCGTACTAGTAACAGCAATAGCAGGAATGAACGTAATTACAGTACTTTTATTAGGTACAGTATTAGCAGCATTAATAGGATTATTTAACGGAAATGCGGACATTATATCACTCGCTCAAGCAGCTCAATCAGGCATGAGTGGAATGTATAGTGTATCAATAGTTTCTTTGCTAGTTAGAGGTCTTACAGGACTTGCCAGCCACTATGGTGGTATTGACTGGCTACTTAACAATATTACTAAGAATATTAAAAGCAGAAAGGGAGCAGAAATTGGTATATCTGCCCTAGTATCAGCTCTAGACTTTGCTTTAGCAAATAACACAATAGCAATTATAGTTTCAGCGCCATTGGCATTAGATATTGCAAAACAATATAATATTGCAAGAAAAAGAGTGGCCAGCTTATTAGACATATTCTCATGTATTGTGCAAAGTATAATACCCCACGGTGGACAAGTAATGTTATGCATGTCCTTAACTGGACTATCACCAGCTGAGATAATACCATATGCATATTATATCTATTTGTTATTAGCAGTAACATTAGCAACTATTCTCTTTGGACTTATGAAAACGCCAGAAGAGAAACAAGGTATAGACCAATACGCAGATGATATTGCGGTTGATTTAGAGTAGTAAAATAAAATTAAGTATAAAGGGGAAAAGAATGGAAACAAAAATTTATTACGACAACGATGCAAACATTGAGATACTGAAAGATAAGGTAATTTCAATTATAGGTTATGGCAATCAAGGGAGAAGTCAAGCCCTTAATTTAAGAGATAGTGGAATAGAAAATGTAATAGTTGGCAGTATCAGAGACGCATCTTTCCATCAAGCGGAAGATGATGGCTTTAAAGTATATCCAATGGATGAAGCAATTAGAATGTCTGATATTATATTTATGCTTATTCCAGACGAAGTAGCTTCAGATATTTATGAAGAAGTCTTCAAACCAAACCTAAAAGACGGTGCAGCAATTAACTTCTCTTCGGCATACAATATTACTTTTAAAAACATTATTCCAGCTGAAAATCTAGATATTATTATGGTTGCTCCAAGAATGATAGGAGAAGGTGTTAGAGAACTTTATGAAGCTGGAGAAGGCTTTCCAACTTTTGTTAGTGTAGAACAAGACTATACAGGAAAAGCAAAAGAAATCGCAGTTGCCCTTGCAAAAGCGCTAGGATCAACAAAACAAGGCGCTATCGAAGTTACTTTTAATGATGAAACTTATTTAGACTTAATGGCAGAACAAGGAATTTGGCCAATTATTTATAATATTTTCATCGAAGCATATAAACTTGAAATTGAAAAAGGGCACCCATCAGAGGCAGTTTTAACTGAAATGTTTATGTCTCATGAACCAGAAGTGATGATGAGAAAAGCAGCTCAAATGGGATTGTTCAAGCAACTACCACTTCATTCTAGAACAAGCCAATATGGTCAATTAAGAAGCTTTGGAAAATTTGATTCTTCGAGTATTAGATCTTTCTTAGAGGAAAGATACCAAGAAATTGAAGATGGAACTTTCAACAAAGAATGGTTGATGGAACTAGACAATAAATTGGTGAACTTCGAAGAAATGAGAGAAGCTGCTTATAACAACGAGATAAGTCTCTCTGAAGAAGAATACAGAAAG
>JAAYFJ010000045.1 GCA_012728295.1 Tissierellia bacterium
CCGAATAACTCATCTATTGGAGTTTGGCCATGCTAAAGTTAATGGTGGCAGAGTGGCAGCAAGACCTCATATTGCTCCAGTGGAACAAAAAGCTATGAAAGATTTTGAAAATGAAATAAGAAGGGGGATTGAGAATGGGTAAAATCAATCCTTATCAATTATTAAAAACATTAAATATTCCAGTTGGGTATTTTGTAAATCCAAGTCCTGGAAGTGTGCCTTTCTTGGTTTATTACGGAGCGGGAAGCACTAACTTTAAAGCTGATGATATAGTTTTTGCAAAGAACGACAACTGGAATATTGAGTTATATGTCACTAAAAAGGATGTGGCATTGGAAGAGAGAATTGAAAAACTATTAAAGGATAATGAAATAGTATGGGAAAAGGGACAAGACGTCTATGTGGACGAAGAAAAGGTCTTTTTGATACCATACTATATTTAATTTAAAAAGGAGTAATTAAATGGCAAATAAAGTTAAATTTGGTTTAAAAAATGTTCATGTATTCCCAATTACAACAGATTCTGCAGATGAAGTTGTATTTGGAGATGTAATAAAGGTGCCAGGAGCTGTAACCCTTGGGTTAGATGCTGAGGGAGATGCTAACGAATTCTATGCAGATGATATGGTGTATTGGGCAGAATATTCCAACAATGGATATTCAGGAGATTTGGAAATTGCATTAATTCCAGAAGACTTCGAAGTTAAAATTCTAGGGAATACCAGAGATTCCAATGGTGCGATTGTTGAATCTGCTGATGATAAATCAGTACCATATGCTTTGGCTTTTGAGTTTGATGGAGATGATAAGAAAACGAGACATATTCTGTATCATGTTACAAGCTCAAGGCCATCAATCCAGGGGAAAACGAAGGAAGCTCAAACGACACCAACGACTGATACACTATCAATGAAAGCTATTGCAGCTACCGATACGAGACAAATAAAAGCAAGGTTAACCGAAGGATCCACAGGATACGACACATTCTTTACAGCTCCATATAAAGTTGTGCCAGCAACACCTGCCCCATAATAGGTGATTTAGATGATAAAAACAATAACGATTGACGGAAAAGAGGTACAGTTTAAAGCTAGTGCCTCTTTTCCTATTATTTATAAGGCTAATTTTAATTCTGACATCTTAACTATAATTATGCCTTTAATAGAAGAATTATTAAAGGGCATGGATGATTTGTTGGCAAAGGATGTTATAAAGGATGGGAAATTAAATTTGATCCCATCTGATTTAGCTACAATGTTAGAAAATGTATATTCTGTGGAATTGGTAGATATTATGTATCTCCTTTGGACTTTGGCGAAATGTGCTGATAAGGAAATTCCTGAACCTGCAAAATGGTTTGAACAATTTGATGAATTTCCAATTATTGATATTGCTTCTGAAGTACTTCCAATGTTATTCACCTCTTTATTTTCTAAAAAAAAATTGACGGAAATGGCAAAGATAGTGGAGAAGACAAGGTAGTTGATATTGAGACTATAATGACTGGTGCAATATCTAGAGGGATACTATTAAAAGACTTTGAAGATATGACTGTTGGTCAAATAGTGGATTATTGTAAAACTTATAATGAAGTGAATTATCCAAAAGATGAAAAAGAGAAAAAGAATTCTAATAGAGATGCAAATCAAAGTGATTTTGATAGATTTTAAAGCTCGAAAGGCAGGTGAGTAAATGGCAGGGAATATTAAAGGTATTACTATTGAGATTGGTGGAAATACTACAAAGCTTGAAAAAGCGTTAAAAGATGTAAATACTACTTCTAGAGAAGTTAATAAAGAATTGAGGGAAATTAATACATCATTAAAATTTAATCCTGGCAATGCTGAACTCCTTGCACAAAAGCAACGGGCACTTGGTGATGCTATTGAGAATACTAAGAAAAAGTTAGAACAATTAAAGGTAGCACAGGAACAAGCAGCCGCTGCCCTCGAACGTGGAGATATTGGTCAAGATGAATATGATGCCCTTCGAAGAGAGATTATAAAGACTGAGAATCAGTTAAAATCTTTAGAAGGTCAAGCTAATCAAACTACACAGTCGTTAAAAGGAATTTCTGATAAGTTTATGTCTGCAGGTCAAACTTTAAATTCTGCAGGCGATACTATGACTAAGAATGTCACTGTGCCATTAGTTGCGTTGGGAACTTTATCAACTAAATCTGCTGCTGAGTTCGATAGTGCCATGGTTGGAGTTAGAAAAACTACTGAGTTGACAGATTCAGAATTTGCAGCAATGACTCAATCTATTAGAGATATGGCTAAGGAGTTGCCTGCCTCTGCTGTAGAAATAGCTGGTGTAGCTGAGGCTGCCGGACAGTTGGGGATTGAGAAAGAAAATATCTTAGATTTTGCTAGAACTATGATTGATTTAGGTGAAACTACAAATCTTACTGCAGATGAAGCTGCAAATGCTTTTGCTAGATTCGCTAACATTACTCAGATGC
>JAAYFJ010000048.1 GCA_012728295.1 Tissierellia bacterium
GGTTGTAATCATCAATATCTAAAACAGTTATACCGGATCGTTCGCCACAAAGAAGGCCGATGTTATAAGGATTATCGGTTTCCTTTCCCCAAAACCTCGTTAAATCTGCTTCGCTTCTTGGCTCCGTCCTGCTGCTCCATTTCTTTTCAATTGGCGCTTTTCCAGTTTTCTTATCGCCCTTGACGGGTTTCTCTATTGGGTGAATTATCATCCCTGCTGACGTGTACCTTCTTGCAGCTTCCAGCATATCAGCGCTTGTCGATGCCAATTTATAGCCTCCTGTAGCGCCTTTTAGCTTTGTGAGGACATGTCGGGATTGTCGGACATGTTTTGCACTCAGAATCCCCCGCCGAATATCCGCAAAATACGTCTGCTAGGTAGCGGACCGTGCTAGCCTGGTATTTTTCGTAAAATGAATCAAGAGACTCAAGCGATGGAGACATTAAAAACCGCCTCCGAGCCTGCAAGCTTTCCTAATATCTGCCCTGCTGCAATCGTCCGGCTCTTCCGGTCTTCGCCAGGTATAAGGATCCGAAAACGGAGAATAACCCTTTTTGCAGCTGCAAGAATAAGCAGGATTAAAAGTAAAATTAGTTCCCCTGGTTGAAGTTGTCAGGGATTCCTGGTTGGTTTCGAAGCTGTACGAACTGTCAAAATCAAAAAAGCTTGTTTGTATTACATATTTCATGTTTCTATCCTCTTTGTGTCATTTCGGAGGACAGAAAACCATTGAAGCGTTAGAATCGTAACCCTTTTGTATAATCAGGTATAATAATAACATATTATTATATTGACCACACAATTTAAATATTCTTACCCGTTAAATATAAATTGATGTAGTGACAAATACACCCTATGACAAGGGATGTATCCGTCGGTGGATTCACAATTTCTAAACGCTTCGACCTCGCCTGCACGCGGGGTCGATGTTTTCTGTCCATATTTTATTATTATTGTTTCCCTCAATTTTTTTGTTGATTAGTATCCAATTTTTCGAAAGTATTCTTTGAAATTCTCCCTGAGAATCTCATCAAGTACCACGTAAACCGGCTTTGCTCGTTCTGCTGCAAGAATGTTGAGAACGTGAGTAGATTGACGAGTTGCGTTAACTTTTGTGTAATCTGGTTTTCCTGACATTTGTTACCCCTTCAATTTTAGTACCTTTAGTACTAGGATTTCAAAGTATATAAAGCTATTTACTTTCTCATCAATTGGTGATTGCTGCCTGGAAAAATAAATTAATTACTTCGAAGAGTACGCCGGAAAACCGCATATTTGTATTAGACTGTTAACGGCTTTACTATTTATTCAGTCGATAAAATATAAAAGCTTTTGTCTTCGACTGATAGCGTTTTTGTTAGAGTCAGTACGAACGAGTTTGTTTTATACTATACGAACAAATTGATATGAAAAAAGAAATTCGGGCGTTAGCGCCCTTACTCTATCGGTATCATCAAAATATCTGCAACTTTCCCAGGTTCACAAGTCAACATGCCTTGCATGGTTCCCTCTTGCCCGAAATCCTCAAAATAACTTTTAACCTCGTTCCACATGCCCGCCGGGATGTTCTCCAGGCTCAACTTATAATACTTCTTTCCGTTCAGCATTGAGACTCCAGCCGGTTTCAAGGTCAATGTCCGGAGCTCTGCGTCCCTGAGGGCCTTCTCGAAGGCCTGTACTACTTCACCCGGCAATTCAAGATAGGGATGACCCAGCTTAAGCTTCTTCACGTTCACAGCTTTTTTATTATGAATGATCTCTATTTTATCCGCTGTCGTTTCACTTCTGACATCAGGTATTAATTTTCCTTCTTCGTCTATATCGAAAAGCTTTATTATTAATTTTTCGCCTTCAATATAATAAAATAATCTTTTCTCTTTGTAGTCTTGGGTAAAAATAGCATCTTTCCTGATAGCTTTTTCTTTTCTCTTTCTTGCCCTCTCTTCCAGGATCTCCGCTGGCATCTCGAAGGACTTCGGCAAGTCAACACAAGGATAGTAGAATTTTAAATCAAGGGGTTCAATATTGATTATGTATTTCCCATCCTCGTTTGGTTTGAGGTCCTCGTCTCTCAATATTATTTCCCTGTGTGCTGTAGCAATCCTGAACGATTCATCGTCAAGTGCCATAACCGGGAGTGAGTCAAAAGTGTTCGAGCCTTCAATTCTGAAC
>JAAYFJ010000059.1 GCA_012728295.1 Tissierellia bacterium
ATAGTAATTTTATCCATACCAACAGCAGCAGATAATACCCCACAACCTACATAAGGAATACCCATCCATTCAAAGACTCCTTGTAGTTTTCCATCTTCTCCATACGTCCCATGTAAAGCAGGAAACATAATATCAACAGAATCTATAATCTTTTTCCCAAACAGTTTTACGTTTTCTGGTAGAGCATATAAGTTGAAATCACCCTTTGATGGGTTAATCATAATTTGAGTAGCACCTGAAAAGTCATTGTTTTTATATGTCTCAAAATTCATTAAGCAGTCACCAGTAAACCATTTTCCTTCATTATCAATGAAAATAGGCACTGGAGTATACTTCTCTTTATCCATATTTTCCATAATTTGCAATCCTGTTATTACGGATACTTGATGCTCTACACTGCGTCCTCCAAATAATACTCCAACTTTCATAAAGCCCTCCTTATACTTCACTGTAGGTATCCGGAAGGTCATTCTCAAACAATATTACATCTCCCGGAACAGCTAATTCAGCGATTTTATCACTTGCTTCATTTAAACTATTAACAACTATCAAAGATTTTTCTGGAAATCCCATCTTTAACAAACCTTCTCTAATAGGTTGCGTACGCTTTTCGCCCACTAAAATGGCCACGTCGCAAACTTTAGAAATCTCTTGACCAAAGATATAGTTTTCTTTATATTCGTCTTCTCCTAATTCAACCATACCTGGGGTCACAATAATTCTCTTACCACTATTAAATTGCCCCAAAGTTTCCAAAGCTGCTTTCGCACCTACAGGGTTGGAGTTAAAAGCATCATCAATAATAATAATACCAGTTCCAGGATTAATAATATTTAATCTATGTTCTATTGGTTCAATTGAAGGAATAATATTTGCTATTTGCTCCAAAGACATTCCTAGCGCTTTGCCAACACATGCTCCGGCTAATATATTTGAAATATTATGCTTTCCTAGCAACTTAGTCGTACATTTCACACTATTACCATTTTTTTCATAAATAGTGAAACTAGTGCCAAGTTCATAAACTTCTATATCATCTGCATATAAATCTAGTTTTTCGCTATAGTTAAGTCCATAAAGCATTTTTTTCTTAGCAGTTTTATCTGCAAGTTTTTTCACATACTCGTTATCATAATTGAAAATTCCAACACCATCTACAGGCAATGATTCGATGAGCTCATACTTGGTTTTCATTATTGTCTCAATATTCTTAAAAGTCTCCAAATGCGTAGGCCCAATGGAAGTTAGTACTCCAATCGATGGATGGACAAGCTGACAAAGTTCTTTAATATCACCAGGGTTTCTAGCCCCCATTTCCACAATAAAAACTTCATCCTCAGGAAGAACTTCGTTATTGATTACTTTTGAAATTCCCATGGGAGTGTTGTACGAAGATGGCGTAGTTCTGGAATTAAACGCACCACCGGCAATGGCGTTCGAAATAAACTTGGTGCTTGTCTTTCCAAAGCTACCAGTTATTCCTACTACAATAAGATCTTCGTACTGCTGCACTTTTTTCTGTGCAGATCTATAAAAACCATTATTGATATTCTTTTCTACAGGCTCCATTAAAATATTGGCTATCATAGTAATATACGGTTGGACAATATATAATATTCCAATACAAGCTACAAAGAAAACCAAAAGCACTCCATATAAAATGGGACTTCCAGTTATTAGAATAAAAACGGTTAGAAAAGCAGCCATCAATAAGCCATTAATCCCCATAATCATTGAAAATAATCTTTTAGCTCTATCTGTCATAACTAAAGGTTTTTTAATTTCACCGCTTTTTGCAACAGGATTAAAAGCTCTACTCTTATTGTCGGAAATCCATTGTTTATATTGATTAGATTTATATCCTTCTAGTTGAAGTATATGAAGAGATTTTTTAGAATGATATCCTAAAGTCCATAAGCTAATTATTGAAATTAATACTATTAATATATAAGAAAACATAATACCCCCTATTTAAAAAAAGCCTTGAGCACGTTTACAAAAAAACCATATTGATCTAAATAAGCATAGTGCCCGGCACCTTCTGCAACTACAAGACCAACATCTCCAATGGCTTCTTCCATAATCTTGGCCATATACAGTGGAGTATCTTCGTCTTTACTTCCCCAGAATAATAGAGTTGGGGCAACAATGTCTTTTAGCAATGGAGTTAGATCTTCATTCACTACCTTTACGAGAGTCTGCCTCATTACTCCCTGTGCATTTTTATAATCAGTGGATCCATGCTTAGAATAAAACTTTTCCATTCTTTTTTCAACATTTCCCCAAAAAAATGCTAGCTTATATATTTGCTTTAAAGTTTTAAACAAATATACCTTAGCATAATATTTAAGTTTTCTCTTAGGCTTAATTCCAGCAGAATCAATAAGCATTATTTTATTAATTCTAGATGGTCTTTGAGTGGCTAGTAAAATACTTAATTTTCCCCCAAATGAATGTCCCAATAGATTTACTTTATCTATATTTAGCTTCTCCATAAAATCCCATAAAATATTGGTATAATCGATAGATTCATAAGGTTTTTCTGGTTCTTCGCTGTCGCCAAACCCTGGTAAATCCAAAGCTACAACTCTCCCAAGCGATGCTAGAGCATTAACTATAGGCATAACGGTTGCTATACTTGCGCCCCAGCCATGAAGTACTAAAAACACTTCTCCTTCACCTTGATCTATGTAGTTTATCCGTTTATTATCTATTGTTATTTCCATTTAAGCCCCTTCTTTTCTTAATCCTTAATATTATACCACAACATAAGTGTTCATGCACCTTAAATGCCTCATTAACATACGATTTTTAGATAATTAAGACAATTGTTTTACTATATTAGACATTAATAGACCCTACATATTAAATTAATGTAGGGCCTAATAGATATTTATTAATCTATAACAATCGATCCGTTTCTTGTTTCTGCTTTAATTAATAAATGGTCCTTGTTTTCGACATAATGCTCAGTATATGCATATATTGTTGAATCTTGCCTTATAGTATTGGTAAACTTGTTTGACAATCTAACTTTAGAAGAATATCTATTCTTGTTCGTTATATCAGCTTTAACAGGTTTTATATAGTCTATTAAGTCAATGTTTATAGATCCATTAGTTGTAACTGTATCTATAACCTTTACAGCCCCAGTAACATCATGAACCTGTATACCTCCATTAGTTGTAGCTACTTTTATCTCATCTAAATACAATCCACTGCATGCAATTGCCCCATTAACCGTTACTATTGAACCATTTTTCCCTGCAACATCTAGTACTTCCACTTTTGAGTTTATAGCATTTATTCCAAAATCATCAACTATAATCCCCTTGAGAAATACGCTTCCGTTATCAGTATCAACTCTTAAACTGTCAGCAATGGTATCTTTCACTTGTATTGTCCCCATTAATCCACTTATTACAATAGATTGAAATCTTCTTCTAGGGATATAGATTTCCAAATCTGCCATATACGCATATCCTTTTTCATCGCCAGTCTTAATAAATACGATTCCATTTTCTTTATTTGTTCTTACAAAATCAAAAGACTCAGCTAACATCGTTTCATCGTATTTAATTTTTGCTCTGCATTCAATTAACGGTTGATTCCATACTGAAATATTAACATGACAGTTTTTATTTTTAATTGAAATACTAGTAACATCTGACTCCAATGCAGGGATTGAATATACTTTTTCAAACCTGGCTGTGTTTTTCTGGATACCACTACCTAAATATTCCGAAATTCCTTCAACATTTATTTTACTTATACCAATGGTAGCTTCTTTTATTATTCTTTCAACGGTACCTGCAATTTTACCAACTATACTTTCATCATCACTAGCCATTGATGATTTTTCGCTGTTATTATTTTCTCCTAGCGCCTCTAATAATTTCACAGCTTGATCTTCAGATATTTTCCCATCCTTTAGCATCGACAATATCATTTTTTTCTCATCAGTCATTGCTATTTCTCCATTCCTTTAACAATTGCTCTCCATCCTCAGGAGTTATATAGCCCTTGTCAATTAGAGCTAATATTTCCATCTGTCCTTCTTCCCTATCTACAGTGTGTCCTAAGGCAGTAATTATTTCATCAAGTCTATTTCTTACAGTAGGATAAGAAACACCTAATACCTTTTCAACTTCCTTTAAATTTCCCCGTTTCATTATAAATATTTCAATAAAATCTTGCTGTTGTGTGCTAAGTTTAGAAAACTTATCTTGTTTAAATTCTCCGTGAACTTCTATAGCACAAGCAGGACATTTATAGGATTTAATAACTAGCTCGCTTTTACATGACGGACATTTCGATAAATGTTTGTTCATTTAATCACCTCAATGTCACTTTAACATATATTAATATATTTATCAATATTTATTAATATTATTGAACAGTACATTAATATTATTAAGATGAGTATTCAATTAAAGCCATGCGATATTCGCATGGCTTTAATTACTTTTCTAGTTCTTTATATACTTTATCAACCCTTATCATAGTAAAAGTCCCATCCATTAATAGTATTCCTTCATCGTCCACTACGACAGTATGGATTAATGCTGTTTTTTTTCCTTTGTGAATATAGCTGGCATCACACCGTAAAGTTCCCTTAGTTGCAGATTTTATAAAATTAATTTTTGCATCCATAGTTACGTAGGCTTCACCTTGAGAATGTGCCAAAAATCCGGCAGTTGTATCCGCCAGTGTAAATATCACACCTCCATGAAGAAAGCCTATTCCACTAAGATTAGATTCCTTTACATCTGCATAAAGATGAACTTCACTGTCAGTTAATCCACCCCATCTAAGTCCACAATTCTTTACCCAGTCATTCCCTTCATACAAATATTGCTTAAAGTAATACGTGTAATCCATATCTCACCTCTACAGTACTTTATATTCACCATCAAGAAATCCTAATTGCTCTATTTCAATAGTCATTAAATGGGAAAGCGTTACTCCTAACAGCCTTACACGGTCAACTTCAATCATTTCCTGCATAAGTCTTTCTCCGTATTTAAACAAGTCTTTAGACTTAAAAATCGGATGTTCTAAAGTCATGCTTCTAGTATATTGTCTAAATTTACCATCCTTAATCTTAATAGTCAAAGTTTTCCCTTGAAGCTGACTTTTTATCAAGTCTTTTTCTAGTTGTAAACAAAAAACATTTAAATAATCTAGCAACTTTTCTCTATTAGCAGTTTCTGAAAATGTCCTTTCTACTCCCATAGACTTTCTTTTTCTGTCAGATACTACAGGTCTATTATCAATTCCACGTATCCTTTCATATAATTCAGGACCCATTTTCCCAAAGTTACCTTCCATAACTTCCATGGACAAGCCTATCATATCTGATACAATTCTTATTCCCATATCATTTAATTTGCTCTCTGTTTTAGGCCCAATTCCATGTATCTTATTAACTGGTAAAGGCATTAATAATTCAGGAATCATATTAGGCGTTATTATGGTAAAACCATTGGGTTTTTTCCATTCAGAAGCAAGTTTTGCTAGAAATTTATTATATGATTGACCGATGGACGCGGTTAATCCAGTTTGTTCCATTATCCTTCTTTTTATTAGTATTGCCATATCAATTTTATCAATTGGGTAATCGCCTAAGTCCAAATACGCTTCATCTATTGACACCTGCTCAACTTCATAAGCTACAGACTCATAGATTTCCATCAATATCTTAGATACTTCAACATACTTATCTCTTCTCATGGGAACGATAATTAAATTGGGACATCTTTGCTTAGCCATAAATATAGGCATTGCAGAATGAATTCCAAATTCTCGAGCCTCATAACTAGCCGTAGTAACTATCCCTTTTGAGCTATCTTTACCTACTACAAACGGCTTACCTGTCAAGTGCGGATTATCTACAGCTTCAACTGAAGCATAGAATGCATCCATATCCACATGCATTATTGTGCTCATTCTATAATATCTCCTTGAAAATGTCTGAAAGAACTCTTCCTACTCCATTTTCATTATTATCATATTCCGTTATAATGTCAGCAATGTTTTTTATAGGATCTATTGCATTTTTCATCGCGATTCCCAATCCCGCATTCTTTACCATAAATAGGTCATTTAAATCATCTCCTATGGAGATAATTTCTTCAGGCTTAATATTAATCTTTTGAGAAACACGTAGTCCCGCATCCCATTTCGAACCCTCAAAATTCATTATCTCCAACATTCCACTAAAGTTTACAAAGTTAGTCACCACATGAGTGTTAAGAGGGCTGTATTTGCCAATAACAAACTTTTCATAATCCTCTAGCTCCTTTGGATTCCCTATATATACTAAAGCTAATACATCCTCTTCTTTTAGCTCATCAATACCTTTTATAGTTTTATATCTGTTTCCAAAGCCTTTAAGATATGGTTTTATTGCTTCTTCACCTAGCCCACCAATGATTATTAAATCATAGCCTTTTTCATATCCATTTACATGAAATAATGGCACAAGTCCTTTGCTGATGCCACTATTAACAATATTAACAACCACCTCATAGTCAAGAGTCCTACAGTCTAATACATTGTCTTCTCGGTTCTCTCTAACGACATTTCCGTTATTAGCCAGAATCACCAGCGGCCTGTCGATAATATCTGATAAATGTTTTGCCGAATAATATCTTCTTCCAGTTGCAATGGTTACAACAATTCCAGAATCAATCAATTTCTGAAGTACTTGCACGTCATAATCGTCCACGGTCTTATCATCTTTTAATAGAGTTCTGTCAAGGTCGACAAGCACCATTTTATATTTCATATTATTCAACTGCCTCAAGTAATTTAGTTATTTCTGACTCAATCAAATATAGTTTCCCTTTTGCAGAATCAGTATTATCACTCTTAACATACATATATAGTTTTATTTTCGGTTCAGTTCCCGATGGCCTTAAGGCAAACCAAGACCCATCATCGAAAGTATACTTTAATACATTGCTCTTTTCTAGGCCCGTTTCATCTGTCAAGTAATCTACCTTTTCTGTTACTAGGAGTTCACCAACTTTATTCAATGGATTCAACCTTAAAGTTTCCATCATATTGCCAATGCGCTTTTTCCCTTGCTCTCCTTCGAATACCAGTGAAATAAGTTTTTCATCATGATATCCATATATACTATAAATCTCATTAAGAGCATCTACTAGAGTCATGCCTTTAGATAGGTAATAATCAGCCATTTCTACTATTAACATGGAAGAGATAACGGCATCTTTATCTCTTACATAATCTCCATATACATAGCCAATGCTTTCCTCGTAACCAAATATAAACTTGTATTCTTTTGTAATATCCCATTTATTTGGCAATGAGCAAATATACTTAAATCCGGTTAAAGTATCGAAAACATCTACAGAAAAAGACTCGGCAATGGATCTACCCAAATTCCCTGTCACAATGCTCTTCACAATAGCTCCATTATTAGGCAGAGTACCACTATCTTTTAAACCATTTAGAATATAATTAACCAATAATGCACCAATTTGATTTCCATTAAATGTAGCATAATTACCGTCTTTGTCTTTGCACATCATAGAAACTCTATCACAGTCCGGATCAGTCGCTATTATTAAATCAGAGTTCTTTTCCTTAGCATATACCAACGCTAAATCAAAAGCTTTGTTATCTTCTGGATTAGGGTAGCCAACTGTTGTAAAGTCACCATCTGGTAATTCCTGTTCTGAAACAATTTCTACACTATTAAATCCTCTTCTTCTAAGAACTTCTCTCACAGGCAAATTACCTGTTCCATTTAGTGGCGTGTAAATAACATTAACAGATTTCGGTAAATCTTCATCTCTAATCTTTCTATTAATAACTTCATCATAGTACTTATTATCTAAATCTTCGCCAATGAATGAAATTAATCCAAGATTTTCTCCTTCTTTTCTATCTAGAAATTTAATATCCTGATATGTTATTTTTTGTATATGAGAAAGGATTTCATCAGCCTTCGAATCTAGTATTTGAGAGCCCTCTTCCCAATAAACTTTATATCCATTATAGTCTTTTGGATTATGACTTGCTGTAACTACGATTCCGGCTATGTTGTTGAGCGCTCTAACAGCGTAAGAAAGCATGGGTGTCGGCCTAATGTCTGGAAACAAATAAACTCTAATGCCGCTGGCTGCCAATATCCCGGCAGCTATATCTGCAAATTCTCTAGAACAGTGACGCACATCATATGCAATAGAGACGCCTCTGTTTTTCGCTTCCTCTCCATAATCGCAAATGGTTCTAGCTAAACCTTCTGTAGCTTTTCCTACTGTATATGGGTTCATACGATTTGTGCCTGCTCCTAATTTGCCTCTCAATCCTGCCGTACCAAAAGACAACTCAGTGTAAAACCTATCCAAGAGTTCTTTATCATCTTTTATTGCAATGACCTCTTGCTTGTACTTCTCCTCTATGACACTTGAACTTAACCATTTATTTACCTGGTCTAAATAACTCATACTATTCCTCCTTCCCCAAAGAAACAAATACCCCATCAACCGCCTTTAATAAATCTCCTGGATTAATATGAACTAACATACCAATCATACCACCGCTAACTGTAATTATATTAAAATCTTTAACAGATTCGTCTATATATGTTGGAAATAGTTTTTTCATCCCTAAAGGCGAGCATCCACCATGGACATAACCTGTTATGCTCTGAAGATTTTTTTGTGGTATCATTTCAATCTTCTTTTCACCTGCTGCCAATGCTGCCAATTTTAAATCTAAAGACATTTTTACAGGAATTACATATACATAATACCCACCACGACCTGAACAAACCAGTGTTTTACACATCTTATTAGAACTAAGTCCTGTTTTTGAGGAAACGCTTAAACCATCAATTAGTTTGTCTTCAACATCATATTCATCGAATTGGTATTCAATCTTTAATCTGTCCAGCATTCTCATGGCGTTTGTCTTCTTCATACTAATCAATCACCTTTTCAAAAAATACATTGGTGTTGTTAATAAACGACTCTCGGCTTTTAATATCTTCAAAAACTGAAAGTGCAATATGAGCTTTTACATATAAATTTTCCAACGAAATGTCATAAATGGGAAAAACATTATCCGATTTAACTAAATTTGTAAAAGAGTCATAATGATCATTTTTAGAACTCAATTCACCAATAAAAACAGGAATATTATTCTTTTCAGCTTTTTCTATCAAAGTATTAATACTCTGATCTATAGCGTTGTTTTCCACACATACTGTTCCACTGTGATAAACACCGCATACTATACCGTCAATGCTATCATCAATATTAAAATAATCGTATCTTAGTCCTACATAAGGATAAACTAATAGTATTCTCTTTCCTAAAGTGAAAGGTTTCAAATTAATAGGAATATGCCCATCGTTAATAGATTCTCTGTCAGGCAAATAAGGACTTACATATAGTTTAAAGTTACCATCTGTAATTTCTCCAATAGTCAAATCCTTGAAGCTCTCATACGCATCTATAATCTGGTTCATTTGCTTAATTCTAGAACCTAAATGAACCTGAATAATACCTTTGTAATCTTTATATACAACATAGACTCCTTGTAAATCAGCCGTGGCAATAAAGTCCATAGCACCAAGAAAATTTTCCATACCATTAGCTCTTTGGTCGACTAAAGGGTGATTACTAGAAACAAGCATTATAGGAACTCCAACTCTACCAAATAACATAGATAATAAATTAGCTGTATACGCCATTGTATCAGTACCATGTGTAATGATTATGCCTTTATACTTAGAGTAATCGAGTGCCCACAGGCATTCCAACAATGCATTTAGCTTGTCAAAAGTCATGTTTTCAGAAAGAGTATATATAGGTCTAATCACTTCAATTTTCCAATTATACTTTTCAACACGATCAACTACTCTAGAGTCACCATATACCATGCCCTTTCCTGCATTAACATCTAAACTTCTGATATTACCACTGGCAACTGTTGCAAAAGTTCCTCCAGTTTCTACTACTAAAATAGTATCTTGCATTTTTCCTCCTAGCTTCTCTTCTCAAAAGAATGTCCACAATGTGGACAAGTTACTTTAATTTTACCTTTACCTTTCGGCACTTTCATTTTTTTACTACAAATAGGGCATAAAAACAATTTGTAATTCTTTCTAATTTTTATGTCACTAAGCATCGTATTTTTCCATCTTCTTAGTTTCCAAAGCTGAGTGCAATAGTAAGTGTTTTCCCTCTCCCTACTAACCACATCTTTAGAAAATATTCTAATTAGCATGAAGATAATAAAAAATAGAATTATTCCATTTAAGAGCCTAGATTTAATAAATAAATTAATTGACAGTAGTACAATAATAATTATGTTAATGAATCTACCTAATTTGTCCATACCATATCTGTTCATGAATAATCTATTTAAAAAGTTTTTCATTAAACCACCTCATAATATATTATACTGGAAAGCCATATCATATTCAATCGTACTATATTAAGTCAACTAACTAAAGTAAAGCAAAAAAATAAAAGCCCTAAGGCTTTAATGGTGGACCTGGGTGGACTCGAACCACCGACCTCACGCTTATCAGGCGTGCGCTCTAACCAGCTGAGCTACAGGTCCAATAAATAGATTATACAAAGTTTATCTATCCATGTCAATACATATAAATATATTATATTATTGTGCATATTATTAATCGCTTATTAGTTTTACAAGTAAAAAAACAGTCTATTACAATTACAAAATCATAATAGACTGTTTTGTTGGCAGGGGTAGAAGGAATCGAACCCTCATCCGCGGTTTTGGAGACCGATGTTCTACCATTGAACCATACCCCTAAAAAAATGGTGCCCAGAGCCGGAATCGAACCAGCGACACGTAGATTTTCAGTCTACTGCTCTACCGACTGAGCTATCTGGGCAATAGTGGTGGGCCTTCAGGGACTTGAACCCCGGACAAACCGGTTATGAGCCGGGTGCTCTAACCGACTGAGCTAAAGGCCCCATACACTATGGCGGAGAAGGAGGGATTTGAACCCTCGCGC
>JAAYFJ010000056.1 GCA_012728295.1 Tissierellia bacterium
CCTCATTGTGATGGTACTGGTTGTAGATTTGTTTTATGTAATAATCGACCCTAGAATTAAGCTGGAGGAGTGATGAAGACATGGAAAACAAATGGGATGTTATTCAAGTAGATAAAGGTTTAAAAGAGAAACTATGGTCTAAAAATAGAACTTTCGCTGGAGATGTGTGGTTTCGTTTTAGTCATAAACGTAGCGCAGTAGTTGGGCTATTAGTAGTATTATTAGTAGGGTTATTTGCTTTTGTAGGTCCTAAGTTTACAAATCATACTTATGATGCTCAAAATTTAAGTTTTGTAAATGTGCCCCCGAATTTGAAAGTTACCCCTTATAATGGCAGCTTATATTATATTACGGGGAATCTAAAGGTCTTAGAAGTCTCTGGGAATGGTAAATTACTAGGCGAGCTAAAGAAAGTAAGGGAAGATGACCCTAATAAAGAAATCGTTTTTGAAACAAAAGAAGGCGAGCTGAAATTAAGCTATAAACAAAAGCCGGCACGGATTGTAGATGGCAATGGTGAACGAATAGAAAACTTGAAATCCATGTGGAATAAATCATATATATTAGGAACTGATCAGCTAGGTAGAGATCTTTTAGCCAGGTTGATGTATGGCAGTAGGATTTCCATAATTGTAGCCTTGGTGGCAACGGTGGTTAATATGACCATTGGAATTATTTATGGTGGGATTTCTGGTTTTAAAGGCGGAATGGCAGATGTGATAATGATGAGGATTGTAGATATAATTAGCACAATTCCACTTACTCTATATGTAATATTAATAATGGTATTTTTAAATAGTGGTTTTTTAAGCATAATTATTGCCCTATCCAGTGTATATTGGGTGAGCATGGCGAGGGTCGTGAGAGGACAAATATTCTCTCTAAAGCAACAGGAGTTTATTTATGCAGCTAAGACCATTGGCTCAACGAACAGGACCATCTTATTTAGACACCTTTTACCTAATGCCATGGGACCCATTCTAGTAACAGCTACTATGTTAATACCTTCAGCAATTTTTATGGAAGCTTTTATGAGCTTTATAGGCTTAGGAATTGCACCTCCTATGGCGAGTTTGGGAACCATGTGTAACGATAGTATTCAGACTTTAAAGTCTAGTCCATATCAACTGTTTTTGCCATCGCTAGTTATTTGTATCATAATGTTTGCATTTAACTACGTCGGAGATGGCCTAAGGGATGCACTTGATCCTAAATTGAAGAAGTAGGTGACAATCCATGACTTTATTAAAAATAGACAACTTAAAAACTCACTTTTATACACAATCGGGAATAGTGCAAGCTGTAAGGGGTATTTCCTTTGAGTTAAAGCAAGGAGATGCGTTAGGAATAGTAGGTGAGAGTGGTAGCGGTAAAAGCGTAGCGAATATGAGCATATTAAGATTAAATGCTGCGAATGCAAAGATTGTGGAAGGCAGCATAATATTTAAGGATAGGGATTTATCGAAAGTGTCGCAAAAAGAAATAAGGAAGATTAGGGGAGAGGAAATATCCATGATTTTCCAAGATCCTATGAGTTCATTGAACCCACTAATCTCTGTGGGGAAACAAGTGGGAGAGATGATAAAAATCCATCGCAAGGATATGACGGGCAAGGAAATTAAAGACAGAGTTTTAGAACTTTTCCATCTGGTGAGAATTCCGGAGGCGGAAAAGAGATATTCATCATTTCCACATGAGTTTTCAGGTGGTATGCGACAACGTGTTATGATAGCTATGGCATTGGCGCTAGATCCAGAAATACTTATTGCTGATGAACCAACTACGGCTTTAGATGTTACTATCCAGGATCAGATTATAAAGCTATTGGCAAAGCTACAGAGAGAAAAGCAAATGTCCATAATTTTTATCACCCATGATTTAGCTGTTGTGGCCGAACTATGTAATAGAGTAATAGTTATGTATGCGGGCATGATAATGGAAGAGGCTCCAATTGAGGCACTGTTTAAAAATCCAGCGCACCCATATACTATGGGATTATTTCATTCAATGCCTAGGGTTGATCAGCAGAAATCTCAGCGTTTAGAGCCAATTTTAGGTTCTCCACCAGATATGCTTAATCCACCTAAGGGATGCCCGTTTGCACCTAGGTGTAAATACGCTAGAAAGATTTGTGTAGAGGAGCTTCCACCTTTAGTAATAATTGGCGAAGGGCACAGTAGTCTTTGTTGGTTGCAAACTGAGGAAGGGTTATTACAGCAGGGAAATCCTTTCAGAAAAGAGGCGATATAATGAGCGACATAATGTTAGAAGTTAAAAATCTGAAAAAATATTTTCCCGTTAGAGGAAGCAAAGGTCGCTTTGTACATGCCGTAGATGATATTAGCTTTACAATAGAAAAGGGGAAAACACTAGGATTAGTAGGGGAAAGTGGCTGTGGTAAAAGCAGTTGTGCTCGATCTGTAATTCGTATTTACGACCCAGATTCAGGCACGATAGCTTTAGATGGAATAGATATTACAAAAATGAGCCAAAAGGAGTTGTTGCCATATAGGAAAAAGGTTCAAATGATATTTCAAGACCCATATTCTTCGTTAAATGCCAGGATGACAGTTCGTGATATTATAGCTGAACCATTAGTAGCGCATAATATTTGTAAGACAAAAGAAGAAAAAAATGAATTGGTTTTTGAAATGCTATATGCCGTTGGACTGTCTACAGAGCATGCTAACAGATATGCCCATGAATTTTCAGGAGGGCAAAGACAGAGGATTGGTATTGCCAGGGCGTTGATATTAAAGCCGGGTTTAATAATTTGCGATGAGCCTATTTCAGCCTTGGATGTTAGTATACAAGCACAGATAGTAAATATGCTTACGGAATTTCAAAGGCAATTAGGTCTATCATATCTTTTTATAGCCCATGATTTGTCTATGGTCAGATACGTTTCTGATGATGTTGGGGTTATGTACTTGGGAAGAATTGTGGAATTATGCGAATCAGAGGAGATTTATAAGAATCCACTTCACCCATATACTGTGGGCTTATTGGCAAGTATTCCTGTTCCAGACCCTATTTTGAGGAAAAGTCAGGAAGAGAGTAGTATGAAGGGGGATTTACCGAGCCCAATAGACTTGCCTTCAGGCTGTAGATTTCACACCAGATGTCCTCATGTAATAGATATTTG
Organism: Tissierellia bacterium; assembly: GCA_012728295.1. Taxonomy (GTDB): domain Bacteria; phylum Bacillota; class Clostridia; order Tissierellales; family Peptoniphilaceae; genus JAAYFJ01. The sequence continues at coordinate 3,146 of JAAYFJ010000056.1, forward strand.
CAAAGAAGTAGAACCATCGTTGGTAGAGGTGTCACCAGGTCATCAAGTGAGTTGTCACCTATATCATAAATACTAAGTTGAATGGAGGATTAATATGAAAAAGAAGAGTCTTAGTTTATTAATTGCATTATTGTTATTATTAACTTCAGTATTAGCTGGCTGTGGAGGGACAAATGAAGCGCCGCCTGCTGAAGACGCTGAAAAACCTGCTGAGGAAGCAACTCAAGAAGACGCTACAGGAAATCAAGAGATAACTTTTGTATTAAGTAATGAGCCAGATGGACTAGATCCAAGTGTGACAAACAACTCATTTGCTTCACCATTTTTACTTAACTTATTTGAAGGTCTTGTTTCAACCAATGAGAATGGCGAGTTAATCCCTGGCATCGCAGAGTCCTGGGAACCATCTGATGATGGTTTGACCTACACTTTCCATTTAAGACCTGACCTAAAATGGAGCGACGGAACTCCTTTTACATCAAAAGATTTTGTATATACTTTTAACAGAATATTAAAACCTGAAACTACCGCTCAATATGTGGACTTCCTAACAGATTATATTAAAGGTGCAAAGGAGATTTTTGAAGGTGGAAGTGGGGAATTAGGAGTTGAAACACCTGATGACAACACACTGGTATTCCATTTAATAAAACCTGCGCCATATTTTGTAAACATGTTAGGCATGTGGGTATATTTCCCTGTTCAGGAAAAGACTGTTGAAGAAAACATAGATCAGTGGACATTAAAGCCTGAAACATACGTTTCTAACGGGCCTTTCAAAGTTGCAGAAATGAAGCTTGGTGAATCTGTAACACTGGTTAAGAACGAAAACTATTGGAACGCTGAAAAAGTAAAAGTTGAAAAAATTGTATTCAGATATATTAAGGATGAAGCAACTGCTTTGACAGCATTTGAAAGTGGAGAGGTAGATGGGATTAGAAGTATACCAAATGCCGATATTCCTAGATTGAAAGCAGAAAGCAACGAATATTATTCAATTCCTTCATTTGCAACAACTTACTATTTAATCAACAATAATAAAGCACCATATGATAATCCTAAGGTAAGGGAAGCGTTGAACTTAGCCATTGATAGACAATCACTAATTGACAACGTATTGCAAGGTAACGCTGTGGTAGCTAATGCATTAGTATCTCCAGGTTATGCTGTTGATGGTAAAGATTTTGTAGATGGCAGAAGTGATTTTGGAATTTTACCAAATGGAGATGTGGAGAAAGCAAAGCAATTGTTAGCTGAAGCAGGTTATCCAAATGGAGAGGGATTCCCAACTATGCAGCTATCTTACTACTCTAACCCTCAGGTAAAAATACTAGTGGAATCACTTGCTCAAATGTTTAAGCAAAACTTAGGAATCAACGTTGAAATTTCAACTGAAGAGTGGGCAGTGTATTATGACAATGTAAAGGCATTTAATTATGAAGTTGCAGCAATGGGATGGAGCGCAGATTATGCAAACCCAATGACTTTTTTACCATTGTTTAAAACAGGTGATGCCAATAATATTAGTGGATATTCAAATCCTGAATACGATGCGTTAGTAGAGAAGGCACAAGCGCAGACAGATGCAGCCGAAGCTATGAAGACAATGCAAGAAGCAGAAGCACTATTGATGAAAGACTATCCATTCCTACCACTTTACCATAGATCCAACTCATTGATGATGAAAGATTGTGTAAAAGGTTGGTATATGGACTCACTGGGATTCTTAAGATTTGTTAATGCAGAGAAAGTACAATGAGGAATATAGAATTAAGATAGTAATTTACTATTTTGCCCGCCACGTTTGTGGCGGGTTTCTATTTTTGTTGTTTATTAAGCATAAAGAAACACCTATAAAGAAATTTCTTTATAGGTGTTTCAGAAAATTTAAGAATATTAGTTGCTGGCAGGAGTTAATCCTTCCAAGCTATAATTACCATCAACTGTAAATTCTAAGGCATCAACGATAAATGGTTTGTATTTACTATCTGTATACTGAGCCATTCCGCCGATATTATAGATTTTACTCATATCCCATCCACGAGCCTTAAGAATATCCATTAACATTCCTACGCGGCCACCACTTTGACACATAAGCATTAGGGTTTTGTCTTTAGGGAATAGGACTTCTAATAGTTCGTCAGATTCATTATAGGTTGGAACTGGTTCTTTAGGTGTTCCACTATATAATTGAGGCTTGCCCTCTGTTCCTGCTTCAGCGTCGAAAATCATAGCGAAGAAAGGAACTACTTCAAAGTTTCGGAAGTGTTTTTTGATATAGTCTTCATAGTCGCGTAGGTCGATGTAATAAACATCGTCACGGCCTATAAAGTTGATGAAGTTCTCCGGAGTAATTGCTGAACATGAAGGGGAGAAAGAATTGTCAGTACATGGAATCTCTGCGCTGTCTTTATCCGGTTTGAACATCTTAGTAGTGTCGACTGGAACAGGAAGGTTTGCAACTTTAGTAGTTGTTACTTCTTCGCCATCTGCAGGAGTTGTTTCTTCTTTAGATTCTTCTGCCTTTTCTTCAGTCTCTTCTTTTGCTTCTTCTTTTACTTCCTCAGCAGGTTTAGATTCTTCTGCAGGTTTCTCGCCAGTAAAGAACTCATCTGTTCCGTGGTATTCGTAAAGAGCTTGTAACATACGGATAATGTTGTTTGCAGAAACTGAAGAACCTGTAAAGGTATCAATGGTATATGAGCTACGGCCATCACCAGATTGATATGCTGCTAAGTCAATATCATCCATTGTACTTAAGTCTTTAATTTCTCCTAAACTCTTGTCAACAAAGTAAGGGATGAATTGAGTTTTGAAATCCTCAAAAGTTGCACCAGCTGGAGTTGGGTCTGAATCTCCCCAGTTGCCTGGAGTATAGTGTCCATCAGAGTCCAAGTCATACGAAAGAGTTTTGATCTTCGCATCCTCAATTTTTCCAGATTCAGGCAGAGTTAGCTCAACATATGCAGTTTGCCAATAGTTATTGTCAGCTTGTCTACAAGTACAAGAAACATATGATATTTGGTATTTAATAAAGTTTCTAGCTTTAAACTTGTAGGTAACAAATCCATAAAAAGTGTCTTCGTTCTTTGGTCCGTCAATGTGTTTAATTGGGATTACAGCTACAGGGTTTGCCTTGGACCCTTCACCTAATGCTGCGCTCTCATTTAAAAACTTGTTGACATCCTCCAAAGAAATAGCTGCAGCTTCTGTTGATTTTGGCGCTTCAGCAGGTTTAGTACTACATCCTGCTAAGGATGATACCACTAACAACGCTATTAGCAGCCATAAAGTTAATTTTTTACTCATTGCTTCCTCCTTTATTTTTTCGCTATTCATGTTTAACATGCGCTGTCAGATTATACCACTTTTTGCAAACAAATAAACACAAAATGTATAAATAATTTAACACCTATTCATATATACACATAATAAAAATTCATAAAACTAACAGAATTCGTCTAAATGCACATTTCACATATGCAAAAATATAATATAAGATTATTATTTTTAACAAATCAATATACTGTTGACAAAACTTCTTATAGGTAATACAATGGAACTACAAAATCGGAACGATGGTCCGGAAAATGGAAAAGGGGGTGTGAGTTTGTCAGAGAGAATAGTGGCGGTAGATAGAGCTTTAGAAATTTTGGAATTATTGCACAAGGAAAGAAGGCCTGTAGGAGTTTCAGAAATAAGCCGAGAACTGGGGTTAAACAAAAGCACGGTACACAGGTGTTTGGCCAGTTTGGAGTACAAAGGCTTTGTAAGGCAAGATTATGAAACTGGAAGATATAGCTTAGGAATGAAATTGTTAGCCATGGGATTGGGACTGAAAGAAGAGCTTAATGTCGTGGAACTAATTTCCAATCATACTAAATATTTACATGAGCAAACTGGAGAAGCTGTTAACGTGTCTGTGTTAGAAGAATCTCCAGAAAAAGGCTATCTAACCATTATGGTACACAAGGAATGGAGCAGAAATAGCGTTCTTACTGCAAATCCTGACTTAGGGTCAAGTGTAGAAGCTTATACCTCTTCTGTAGGCAAGTGTCTATTAGCATTTAATCCTAACTACGATGAAAAGATAATGGAAGCCAATGGGTTTACTAAATATACTCCTAATACTATTAGCAGCATTGAAGAGTTTAGAAGGGAATTAGAAGAAGTAAGAAAAAACGGATATGCCATAGACAATCAGGAATTAGAAATAGGATTATTTTGTATTGGGGTGCCTATTTTCAACGGAAAGGGAGAAGTTATCGCAGGTATTAGTATTTCAGGTCCTGTTTCTAGAATCAAAGAAGGTAATTTAGAAGATAAAGTTAAATTATTAAAGGAAGTTTCTAAAGCAATAAGCGAAGATATTGGTGACCTTAAAATAACTAAATAAATGGGCGACAAAAGTCGCCCTCGTAGGGAAAAATTTTTAAAATAAAACAATCGGAACGGCGTTTTAGAAAGGAGGACTAAATGAGAATTTTAGTTATCAACCCGGGTGGAACTTCCACAAAAATAGCAGTATATGAAGATGAAAAATTATTAATGAGTGGGCAGGTAGAACATACTCAAAAAGACTTAGAGACCTATGAAACGGTATTAGATCAATTGGACATGCGTATGAATGCAATGTTCGATGCCCTTGAAAACGAACAGATACCTTTGGAAAGTATTGATGGTGTCAGTGGTAGAGGTGGATTGTTAAAGCCTATTCCTGGCGGAACTTATGCAGTTAATGAGGCGATGTTAGAGGATGTGGCAAATGCCATAAATGGAGAGCATCCTTCAAATCTCGGTTCTGCTATGGCTAAAGCAGTAGGAGATAAACTGGGAATTCCATCTTTTGTAGTGGATCCTGTAAGCGTAGATGAGTTTGTGCCTGAAGCAAGGATTACAGGGCTGGAAGAAATTAGCAAGCATAGTTGGCTTCATGCCCTTAATCAAAAGGCAGTTGGAAGAAAAATTGCTGGTGAAATGGGGAAACAATATGAGGATGTCAATCTAATCATCGCACATTTAGGTTCGGGAATCTCTGTGGCAGCACATGAAAAAGGAAAGATGATTGACGGAAGTGGTGCAAGGTCTGATGGACCTTTTTCACCAGAAAGAACTGGCGGCCTTTTGACATATGATTTGGTAAACCTTTGTTTCAGTGGGAAATACACCCATGAAGAGTTAGTTAAAAAGATTTCCACGGCTTCAGGATTCTACGATTACCTAGGGACTAAGGATACTAGAGAGGTGGAAGCTAGAATAGATGCAGGAGATGAAAAAGCACAGCTAATATGGAATTCATTTGTATATCAGGTTGCAAAAGAAATTTGTCTTTACAGCGGTGTATTATTTGGAAATGTTGACGGAGTGGGTATAACCGGAGGAATGAGCCACAGCAAAAGACTAGTGGAGGCTATTAGAGAGAGGGTCGAATTTTTAGCACCAGTTTTTGTAGTACCTGGAGAGTTGGAAATGGAAGCGTTGGCAGCTGGAGCTTTACGGGTTCTAAGTGGGGTGGAAGATGTAAAGGAATATAAGTGAGGTGCAAGATGATTAGTAGCTTTAAACAAGTTCGGAAATTGTTAATAAATAGAGCACCTATTACTGTAGCTGTTGCATGTGCAGCAGATGAAGAAATATTAAAAGCGGTGTCTATTGGAGTTAGTGAAGGATATGCAAAGGCTATTTTGACAGGTAAGAGATCTGAAATTGAGGTCATGATAAAAAATACGCCATTAAGTGAATCAACTATAATTGACTGCGCTAATGATGAGGAAGCAGTTATGGCTGCGGTTAAGGAAGTAAAAGCGGATAGGGCAGACTTGCTGATGAAAGGTCTGGTCAATACATCTGTATTTATGAGGGGAGTTTTGAATAGAGAAAATGGCTTGAGGGAAGCACCATTACTGTCTATGCTTGGCATATTCGAATTGCCCTTTTATCATAAATTGCTCTTTATAACAGATAGCGGAATAAATGTTGCTCCAAGTGGAGATCAGAAGGCGATCATATTATCAAACGCTTTAGATGCCATGGGAAATATGGGGGTAAAGAACCCCAAAGTAGGAGTGTTGACAGCGAATGAAGCAGTAGATCCTAAGGTTCAATCTACTGTTGATGCGGCGTATTTAGTCAAGGAGTGGGAAGAGGGTCGGTGGTCAAATGCAATTGTGGAAGGACCTATGGCATTTGATGTAATGTTTAATAAAAAAGCTGCTGAGCATAAGGGGATAGAGAGCGATATTAGTGGAGATGTGGATCTGATGCTGGTACCAAATATTGAAACTGGTAATGCTCTAGCAAAGAGCTGGTTACTATTTAATAACGCCCAGTGGGCGGGGTTGGTATTGGGGGCCAAAAAACCTATACTTCTTGGTTCTAGATCAGATAGTGCAGAAGTTAAAGCTTTGTCGTTAGCTGTTGCAGCGTTGCTAATATAGGCTAGGTGTAATAAGAAAGATAAGGGAGGCTATGGTATGAGTGATATGATTAAGGGAAACGTGGCTATTGCTGAGGCGGCAATAAGGGCTGGTGCAAGACTATATGCAGGATATCCGATTACTCCTTCGACAGATATAATGGAATATATGTCTTGGAGAATGCAGGAAGTTGGAGGAGCATTTATTCAAGCTGAATCAGAAATAGCTGGAATAAATATGATAATTGGAGGTTCAGCTTGTGGGGTGCGTTCTATCACAGCATCTTCAGGTCCTGGAATCAGTTTAAAACAGGAGGGTGTATCAGTGTTATCAGATGAACAACATCCTGCGTTAATCGTTAACGTTGTCCGCTATGGAAGCGGGATAGGCACTCTTCATTCTGCTCAATGCGACTACTTAAGAGAGACCAGAGGCGGAGGAAATGGAGACTATAGATGTATAGTTTTATGTCCATCATCTATACAAGAAGCTGTGGATTTGGTTGTTTTGGGATTTGACTTAGCTGAAAAATATAGAATGGTAACTGTACTTATGACTGAAGGTGCATTAGGGCAGATGATGGAGCCTTGTGAGTTGCCTCCAATGCAAGAACCTAAAAGATTTCCATGGGGAATGGATGGTCATTATACAAATAAGAAAATTGGTATTTTCGACAGAGATAGTAGAAAAGAGGCCGTTGAAATACTAGAGAAGTATGCGAGGGTTAAAGAACACGAACAAAGATGGGAGTCTGGATATTTAGAAGATGCTGAATACGTATTAGTTGCTTTTGGACTTCCTGGTAGAGCAACCATAGGAGCTGTCAAAAACCTAAGAGCTAAGGGAGAAAAGGTTGGTTTCATTAGACCGATTACAGCATGGCCTTTCCCAGAGAAAGCTTTTAGAGAATTAAATATAGATACGCTAAAGGGTTTGATTACTGTTGAAGCCAATGCTACTGGGCAATTAGTTGAAGATGTAGCTTTGACGGCGAAGAAGGTAATAAAGGAAAACGTTCCAGTGTATTTTAACGCACATGTCTTTGGAGTCCCATCTCCAGCTGAGATTGAAAAAGATTATTATGATATTAAAGAAGGACGTAGAGAGGAGGCATTCTAATGGCTATTACTGAAAAAAGAAAACAAGAATTAGTCAAAGGTACCATGGGATTTTGCCCAGGATGTGGTCATAACGTTGTAATTAGAATGATTGCTGATGTTTTAACTGAATTGGAGCAAGATAAGAACGTTATTTATGGTATTGGAGTAGGATGTTCCTCTTTACTTGGTGGCGGACTACACGCAGACAGAATTCACTGCCCACATGGAAGGGCGGGAGCTATTGCTACTGCAATGAAGAGAGTTAACCCTGAAAATATTGTCCTAACGTATCAGGGTGATGGAGACGCATATAGCATTGGATTAGGAGAGACTACGGCAGCGGCATATAGGGGAGAGAATATAACTGTTTTTATAATAAATAATACAAACTATGGGATGACTGGTGGTCAGATGAGCCATACAACACTACCTGGACAAAAGACTGCGACTTCTATATATGGCAGGGATTGCAGTTTAACTGGTGCACCCTTAAGGTTTCCAGAACTAGTAGCCGCGAATTTTAATCCAGCATATGCAGCCAGAGGTAGTGTTCATAATTCGGAGAACGTAGCTAGGACTAAAGAGATGATAAAAGAAGCTCTGTTGGCGCAAATGAATGGAGAAGGATATTCAGTGGTTGAGATTTTGACATCTTGCCCAACAAACTGGAATCTATCGGCTTTAGAGGCAATGAAGAGAATAGAAAACGAAATGGTGCCCTATTTCCCAATTGGGGAGTTTGCAAAAAGAGAGGTGAAGTAATGAAAGAGATTGTATTAGCCGGATTTGGAGGACAGGGTGTTCTAACGGCAGGATTGATTATTTCACAGATGGCTTCTTTTAAAGGATATAATGCGACTTGGAGTCCGCAATATGGCTCGGCAATGAGGGGCGGGACTGCAATGTGTACAGTGAAATTTGGTAAAGAATATATCTATCACCCGACAGCCGATACACCTAATATATTATTGGCGATGAACAGGGGAGGATATGATGCCTATAGTAATACTGTAAAACCAGGGGGAACTATTGTAATTAACTCAGATGAAATAAATGTAGAAGAAATCAATCTAAGGACAGATGTCAACAATGTTGTCGTACCGTGTAAGCAAATTGCAAAAGAGAATGATGTAGCTAGATCAGAAAATATCGTAATGGTTGGTGTGGTAATTAGAGAAACTGAAGATTTCACTTATGAAGAAGCACTTAACGGAATGAATGATATGTTTAGAAAAAAAGGCAAGGAAGCATTTGAAGAATCTAATACCATTGCCTTAAAAGCAGGATGGGATTATAAGAAGTAAAGAAAAAGGCATAATAAAACGCTCAAACTCCATGGGAATGGTGCTTGAGCGTTTTATTATGCTATATGCCTAAATCTATTATTTTGTCGAATATTTGTTTTTGTGATGAAATGAGAGTTCCATTTCCTAAGACGCATTTTATGGAATTTTTCATTGCAATATCAATATCATTGGCACAAGCTCTTAAATCATTTGGGTTTGTAGAGAGGACTTCTTGCAACTCACGCTCCAACCTCTCAACGGTCAATCCGTTTAGGTGCCTTGTCAAAGCGAGATTACCTGCCATATAAGGAGTTAATGGAGGATTGTAACCATTGGCAGTACCAATAATTATTCTTTCCACATCCTCATAAGAAAGTTCAATATTTCTCAAGTAATCAGCAATGCCATTATAGACTTCAATGGTTTCAAGTATATTAGGATCTCTATAGCTATAGGTCCTAATCAATCCAGTTCTTGCTATAGAAATACCTGCACCATAAGCTCCTCCACGGGCTCTGATACGGTTGTGCAAATAATCATCGCTAAGCAGCTGGCTTAGAACTGCGTGGGTTCCTGTGAACTCAAACTTTGGTAACAGGAAGCCTTGACTTACGTAGTTGACATTTGCAGAAGTTAATAGTCCTTCGTTAATTGGAGAGAATTTCCACTGGAGCATATTCTGTGCTTCATTGCCTGTAGGTGGCAGATGATTCTTTATTGAATCCATACAATTACTTATATCTGACTCAACTGCTGTAATGTGAAATGACGCATTTTCTTTTAAAAATAATTTTTTTGCCACAGCTTTCACTGCAGTTGAAATGGGAGTGATATCTTCTAATTTTTCCCATTTTTTAAGGGTTAGGAAATAGTCTGTACCACTGATTATTTCATCAAATTTATCACCATTTAAGAATTGTGAAGCAACTCTATCCATTGATACTTTATGTCCACTTGGTATAATATCTTCTTCATCTTTTGAGCGGGTTATACTTATCAATTGGCCAAGACGCTTAATATCATCAAAGCATGTTTCGTACATAATCTCGTCCATTAGCTCTAGCATATCTTCAAAGCTATCTGCCAGACATTTGCCTTCAACGCTAAGATAGGCCTTGTATTTCTGTGGATCGGTATGATGATTGATAACATAGGTTGAGATGTTTATTCCTCCGGTTTTAAAAAAAATTAAATCGTTTAATGAACCGTAGTCACGAGTTTTTGTGTCCATACGAAGCAACAAATCTCCCAAAAGACCTGCATACGGGAGCTCTTCTTCCGACAAAGAAGTTAAATCAAATAGCCATTGACCATATATAACTCCTTGGGTAGGTTGAGGAGCAATGTAAATTGGAACACCATCTATTTCTTTTTCGAAAATCGGAATATCAGGAAGTGAACTGTTCAAATCTTCAATGTGAAGTGTTGGGATAGTAGCTTTGGCTTCTTCAGAATCCTCGGTAAGCTGCATTTTTGCAAGTAAATTAGTATTGGAGATTATTTCTTCTAAGGCTTCAGTAGACAAGCTGTTTTTTCTTTCCTTCAAAGCCTGAGCCAGTTTACGATCTTTTTCAGTAAATAATCCAGGGTCACCATCTAATACCATGATAAGCTTAGATGGGTTGTTTAATATTTTTTCCTCTATCCATCTTTCATACAATCCGTTGTCTAAACCATCTTCTAATTGCTTTAATATGGGTTCATAATTTAGCATTGAAAATGGGTCCTTATCATATGTCAAATATCCTATAGCTGAAAGAGAATAAATAATTCCCTTTGTGGGATATCCAGAGCCTTCGCGTAAATCGAAGCTAATTTTTTGGATTCTAGATTTCAGCAAATCTTTAGGTATACCTTCTTTTACCAACTTTATACACTCGTTCTCTATTAATTCTACAAAGCGATTTACATCTTCTGATTTAGCGTTTTTTGCAATAATAGAAAAATCTAAAGTTCTGCCTGGACTGGCTAGAGTATAGATATCTTCGCATATGCCTTCGTCTAATATCAATTTTCTTAACTTAGAAGATTCGCTATCTATTAATATTAGCGACATCAATGAGCGCATAAAGTTATCCATCGGATCGCCACCATCGCCCACTAATAAATTATAGGTTAGATAAGATTTGTTGGCGGGAACATCTTCTTCGGATAGTCCATATTTTTCGTAGATAATCTCCTTTGGAGAGTTAGTTATAGTTTCTAACGCTATAGATGTATTTGGATTAATTTTGTCGAAGTTAGAAAGGTATTCCTTATCCAAGTAGTCCATGGTTTTTTCCATGTCCATATTTCCATATAAGAAAATATAGCTATTAGACGGGTGATAGTGTTTCTTATGGAACTCTACAAATTTTTCGTAGGACAGATTTGGAATTTCGTAAGGGTCGCCTGCCGATGAAAATTCATAGTTTGTACCTTTGCGCAGATATTTATTTACAGTGTCGTTTATCTGTGCGTCAGGAGAACTATAAGCACCCCTCATTTCGTTATATACAACACCTCGAATAGTCAATGGTTCGTCCATATTATCCAGTTCTTCATGCCAACCTTCTTGGGCGAAAATATATGGATTTTGATCCATTGCTGGATAAAATACAGCATCTAGATATACGTCCATCAGGTTGTGAAAATCCTTATCATGACGACTTGCTACGGGATAGACAGTGCGATCGGGATAGGTCATAGCATTTAAAAAGGTCTGCATACTACCTTTAACCATATCCATAAAAGGCTCTTTGGTATGATATTTTCTGGAGCCGGATAATACGCTATGTTCTACAATGTGAGCTGCACCGGTACTATCTATGGATGGTGTCCTAAAGCCTATTGAAAAAACTTTATTATCGTCTTCGCACGACATGGTCATTAATTTAGCCCCTGTCTTATCGTGAATCCAGAGGCTTCCCAGTGCGTTTTGTTCTTCCATAAACTGTTCTTTTATCAATGTATAACTTTTGCTCATTCAACATCTCCTTCTGGATGCTCATTCAAATACTTTAAAATTTCTTTAGTTTCATATATTATGGTTTCTCCCTTGACGATTAAGCAAGGGACTTGGTCCTTGCCTCCTCTTTCAATGAGCTCATCCAATACTCCTGGGTGGTCTGTATTTCTCCACAAAATGTCTTTTCTATAAGGATACGCTATAACCACCGTTTGACAAAATGGGCACCATGGCGCATAAAATATTTCATAGGGTCTCATTTTTCACCTCTCTAGTTTTTAGTATATGTATTATACCCGTTATCAGGATATGAATTCAAGCATTTACAGTTCGTCTGATATTTTAGGTCTTCCTATGAAAGGATTGATGGTATATAATAATTATTTAGGAAGCGAATAAAACCTTTTATTTCGTATGTCCTTGGGAAGGATGAGTAAATGAGTAAAAAAAATGTGGTCCAATCCACTGCACTAATAGCCGCATTAACGCTAGTTAGTAAAGTGATGGGCTTTATGAGAGAGTCACTTATGGCACGTTCATTTGGACTAGGGGCTCAAACGGATGCTTACAATGCGGCATTGACTGCGACAGTGGTTATTATGGGCGTTATTGGAGTTGGCTTAAACACCACGCTAGTTCCAGTTTTTTCTGAAATAGGACAGAGGAAAGGAATGGCAGGTCGCCGTAGTTTTTTGAACAACATATTATCATTTACGGTAATAATTAGCATTCTTATTACCGTGGTTTTCTTTATTTTTTCTCCAACTATCATCTCTTTTGTAGCGATGGGATTTAAAGGAGAACAATTTGATTTAGCAGTTAAATTAAATCGCATAGGTTTGCCAATTGTTGTGTTATTGGCGTTTACCCACGTATTTATGGGTTATTTACAGAGCTTGGAAGTTTTTGGACCTTATGCGGTAATGGGCATACCCTATAATTTAGTTTTTATCCTATATCTTTTTATTGCTGGCACGGGAGCGGAAATAACTACTTTTATGATGGTTACAGTATTAGCTGCTTTAATGCAAGTGTTGATTCAAGTTCCAGCGGTGAGGCATAGTGGCTATAGACTGCGACCAAGGGTCGACTTAAGTGACCCCTATATGAGGAAAGTGGGAATGTTAATAGTCCCGATACTAATAAGCTCTTCTATATTACAAATCAATATCATAATTGACAAAGACTTAGCTTCCATAGTTGGAACTGGGGTCATGAGTGCATTAAACTATGCCACCAAATTAAATGACTTAGTCTTATCTGTATTTATTATGGCTATTTCTACTGTGGTTTTCCCTATGATGGCAGAAGCATTCTTAAGAAATGACGACAAAGGTACAGTTAGCATTTTACAGAAAGCAATTAATTTGGTTATGCTGATTACGGTTCCAGCAACAGTGGGGCTTATAGTATTGGCAACTCCCATTGTTAAGGTTGCTTTTGAGAGAGGGGCATTTTTACCTCAAGACACTATAATGACAGCGGGAGCGTTGGTATTTTACGCCATAGGGCTTATGGCAAATGCCATGAACATGGTCCTAAATAGAGTGTATTATTCATATAGGGATACAAAGACTCCTATGGTAGTAGGGGTGATATGTGTAGTTATTAACTTGGCGTTTAACCTGCTTTTAATGAAACCATTGGCACACAAAGGTCTTGCGCTAGCTACCTCAATTGCTAATATATCAGCTACTTCCATGCTCTTTTATAAATTAAGAGAGAAGTTCTATGATTTTGGGATGAAAGAAATGGTTGTAAACTTTATAAAAATTGCCACATGTGCAAGCATAATGGGAGTGGTTGTATATTTTTTCAATTATAAATTAGGCTCACTTCTAGGTACCAGGAAACTAGTAATAACGATTATGTTATTCGCATCTATGGTAGTAGGTGCAACAGTATATGGCGTTGGATGTGTTATGTTAAAAGTCCCTGAAGTATATATTTTAATAAATAAGATAAAAAGCAAAATTATAACTGAAAGGTAAGGTGCTAGTATGGGTATTATGCAGAATTATTATTTGGGAATTGTAATGCAGTTGGTCTTTGGGGCAATGGTGGTCTATTTCTTAGGCAGGCTAGCAAAAAAAAGAGTCGGGGAAATGCCTAAGAATTTAATGGGTATCGCTGCACTACTGATAGCATTATATATAGGTTATATTGCTGTGACGGGTGTTGGTCAATTTATGGCCACAAGCTTTGGAAGATTAGCTGTAGAAAACCAAAAGATAGCAGTTTTAACTGAGGATAATAAAGAGATTATCATTGAAGGGGGAGAAAACTCTCCGATTAAATATGAAAAACCAATAGCTCCATTTGGGTATAAAGGCTCAGAATATGAGCAAATACCAGGTAAAGAGATATATACATTAAAGTTTTATGAAAAAGATAAAGAGGTCATGGATGCTAGGGTGTTTTTAGTAGATGACAGCGTGACTCGTCATGAAGGGGATAAAATAATACCAATTTCCAGTAATACTGACCAGAGGGTTTTAGCTGCAGAAGTAGACGGGAGATTATATGCAATAAAAGTAGGAAATATGGTGGTAGTTCCAGATCCTATGTGGATGGAATCTATATTAACTCAAATAAAATAAGCACAAAACAGCGTGGGGAAGCCCACGCTGTTTTATATTGGGAGTACAATTAAAATAAATGACGAAAAAATAACAAATTCTACAAAAAGTGAGAAAAAATAGTCTAAAGAATGATATAATATTAATAATTAAAATAATAAATTGTGTATTATCATAAGGAGGATATAATGTCTCAGAAAGATAAAGAGTTTAAAGAAAAGAAAAAACCAACTCTTAGTGAGTTGTTAATAGAAGCTGGTGAAGCGGCGAGAAAACCAATGACAGTTGCTCATAACAGGTTGATAGAAGAAAAATCACCTTATTTATTGCATCATGCTTTTCAGCCTATAGATTGGTACCCTTGGGGAGAAGAGGCTTTTGAAACTGCAAGGCGCGAAAACAAACCTATATTTTTATCTATTGGATATAGCACATGTCACTGGTGCCATGTTATGGCAAAAGAATCTTTTGAAGATCATATGATAGCACAAGAATTAAACCGTAATTTCATTTCCATTAAAGTTGATATGGAAGAAAGACCAGGTGTGGACAGAATTTATATGAAGATTGCTCAGGTTATGATTGGACAAGGTGGATGGCCTTTAAATTTGTTCTTAACACCTGATGGAAAGCCTTTTTATGCAGCGACTTATATTCCAAAGAGAACTAGTGGCGGTAGAGCGGGATTAATGACCATTTTGCCTCAATTAGCAGAAATGTGGGAAAACGAGAAAGAAAAAATAGGTGACTCTGCCGATAAATTATATAAATTTATGGGTGATAATCTATTTGTAAATAAAGAAGGTACTGAATATGATGACGAACTGTTTAAAATAGCTTTTCAAGAATATGAAGAATCCTTTGACAAGGAATTTGGAGGATTTGGAGAAGCACCTAAGTTTCCAGCTCCTCAAAACATGGTATTTCTTATGGCGTATGACCACTATTATCCAGGAAATGGAGAAACAATGGTCAATAAGACATTAGAATCCATGTATAAAGGTGGGGTATACGACCATATAGGGGGAGGGTTCTTTAGATATAGCACAGACAGACAGTGGATGGTACCTCATTTTGAAAAAACACTATATGATAATGCTCTTTTAATCTACACTTATTCCCATGCGTATCATAGATATAAAAATCCGTTGTTCTTAGAAATTGCAAAATCAACTGCAGATTATCTACTTCGGGAATTACAAAACAAAGATGGTGGGTTTTACTCTGGGCAAGACGCAGATGTTGATGGGGTTGAGGGTGGTTTCTACTTACTTCATCCAAATGAAATAGACAATCTATTAAACGAAGATTCAAATATTTTCAAAGAAAGATATGGAGTTACAGAGGAAGGTCAATATAACGGTGGATCGATTCCACATATAGCCAATGAGAGCGGTAGTTTAACACCAGATAATCAAATGAAAGAATTGCTTGAAAAGGTATATGAATATAGAAAAGCAAGACATTTTCTGTTTGTAGATGACAAGGTGCTAACAGGATGGAATGGATTGGCGATGTCTGCAATGGCAAAGCTTTATCAAGTTTCAGGTGAAGAGAAATACTTGTTGGCAGCTCAAAAGACCCACAGGTTTATATTGCGACATTTAAAAACTGAAAATGGTAGGCTAGCTGTAAGATACAGAAATAAGCACGTGTTAGAAGGTGGAACGCTTGAAGATTATGCATATTATGCATGGGGGCTGTTCACTATGTATCATGTGACTTTTAAAGCTGAATATTTAGTAGAGTTTAGAAAAATTACTGACATGGCAATAGAGCATTTTTTCGATAGAGAAAATGGGGGATTTTTCTTAACTTCGTCTGATGGTGAGCAACTTTTGTTTAGGGCCAAGGAAACGGCGGATGGAGCGTTGCCTTCAGGTAATAGTGTTTTATCTTGGTTATTATATAAACTAGCGACTTTAACTAATATATTGGAATATCATGAGTTGGCAGAAATTCAGGCTAAGTTCTTAGCAACTGAAGTCAAACAATTCCCAATGAGCCATGGATTTGCACTAAGGGCTTTAATGACCAATTACTATCCCTCTAAGGAACTGCTATGTGCCACAAGAGACTTTGAAGATTTGCAAGAGTTAAAAGATTTCATGATGCGTAGAGCTCACCCCAGTATGACTGTGTTAGTTAAAACTGAAGCCAATGCCGAAACTCTAGCAAAAGTCGCACCATATGTTGAAGCTTATCCAATCTTTAGTAGAGGAGCAAAACATTTTTACTATTTGTGTGAGCAAAGACGCTGTCACGATGGAGTGAGCGATATTGCCGATGTTGAAAGGCTTTATGCATTGGGTAAATAGAAGTATAGATATCGCTTAGCATTATCGTTGATTTAGCCAGGAAAGGGGGACCTATGGACATAATTACAGCTATAATGACGCGTAGAAGTATAAGAAGGTATTCAAAAAGGGAAGTTTCAGAAGAGCAGGTAATGAAGATTGTTAAATCTGGCATGGCTGCACCTACTTCAATGGATAGAAGACCGTGCCATTTTATTGTAGTTAGAGACAAGGAAAAGCTGGCAACTCTTTCTAGAGGGAATCAGTATGTGGGTATGATGAAAGATTCCCAAGGAGTAATATTGGTTTGCGGAGATAATAGTGTGGAACCCACAAGAGAAAATATCTATATAGACTGCTCTGCTGCCATGGAAAATATGCTCCTTTGCACTCATGGAATGGGATTAGGTGGGGTTTGGTGTGGCATTAACTCTACAACTGACTGGTATGGATATGTAATAAGAGAATTTAACCTACCTGAACACATTATTCCAGTGGGCCTAATGGTATTTGGTTATCCAGATGAGCAAAAACCAGCTAGGGATTTATGGGAAACTGAAAAGGTTCATATGGAAACGTGGAATAGTAAAAAATAATGGGCTGGTGTTAATTGTGGAGAAAAAAGAATATAAAAAATCAGTTGAGACAAGAGAAAAACTATTGAAAGCTTTGATTTCGTTAGTTAATGAAAAGGGATACGGAAATGTAAGTGTTCGGGATATTTGTGCAAGAGCTAATATCTCCAGCGGTTCTTTCTACTATCACTTTGGTTCAAAAGAAGCACTGGTCATGGAGGCGTACTTTAGGTTAGATAGGTTGCTGACAGATGATATGGTGAAAAAATATGATGAACTACAGCCTATGGAAGCTATTAATGAACTGATGGAAATGCAAATCAATTTTGTAGAAACGGAAATTAAAGATTTAATAAAAGACTATTATAGAGTCCTTTTAGAAGGTGGAGATATTTCTGCTTTTAGCAAGGAAAGAATATATTATTCTGTTATAAAAAAACAGGCTTCGCGCATTTTAGAACTCAATATGGTAAAAAATAACATGAGTTCAGAAGAGCTGACGGATTACCTATTAAGGTTTTTAAGAGGATTAATAATGGATTGGGCGATTAATAATTTTAGATATAGTTTAATAGATCAATATAAAGATGATTACAAGATAATGATAAATGGTTTACTATAAAAAAAGACTCTCCTGAAATATGGAGAGTTTTTTTTAGGGGAACTAAACTTGTGTATCAGCTATTATGCCAACGACAAAAGTATCTGGTCCGACGTGACAGACAACGCTGACAGGCAATTCATCACAAGTGATTTCATGATTTGGGAAAGCTTTTTGAACCATTTCTTTCCATTCCATGCCTTTATTGTAATCACCAGAATAGGCAACTGATATTATCGTAGGCAAATCCTTAAAAGTGTTATCTAAATCGTGTTGTATTGCTTCTATCATGGCATTTTTTGCATTTTTTATCCCTCTAACTTTTTTTATTGCATCTAGTTCTTCGCCACGATAATAGAGTATTGGTTTTAGATTTAGCAAGTTACCAATGGCAGCCATAGATGGGGAAACCCTTCCACCTTTTTTAAATATGTGAGGTTGCCTACAGAAACATATATTATTCCGTTGGTAGATTCCAGCTCCAATACTTCTTTTACTTTTTCTACACCAAATCCTTCTTGCCTTAGTTTTACAGCTTTTATTACGGAATGGTGCAACGTGATAGATATCCTACGGTTATCCACAACTTGAACTCTACCATTATAGGATTTTGCAAATGTTTGAGCAGCTTCACAGGAGTTGCTTAAACGCGAAGACATCGGAATGTGCAAAATCGCTTCATGTGTGATTAATAGCTTATCCCACAGGGATATTAAGTCTCCAGGAGAAGGTAAAGATGTTGATATTTCAGCATCTTGTTCTTGTATAACATAGAATTCTTCTTTTGTAATATCCACATCTTCAAGATAAGTTTTTCCGTCAATAAAAAAAGGCATTGGCACCATGTGTATATCTAATTCTGTCGCCTCCTTAGCGGTGATTCCGCTATTGGTATCCGTTGTGATTGCAAATTTTTTCATATCGGTTCCTTTCTAAATAAAATAGAACAATGTTCTATTTTATGAGTATAGCTTGTTTTATATGGTTTGTCAACAAAAATTAAGACTGTAGTGCTAATTCTATAATATGGCGTAAATATGCATTTTGTGATAAACTTAATGGTATGTAACTTTAATTATTGAACATACCTTTATGCTAATCTAGTATTTTATACTATATTTAAGATCGTATAATAGAAAGAGGATATATTTTGGAGTCGAGAGTTAACAATGTAAAGAGAGTATTGACAGTATTAATAATGGGAGTAATAGCCTACGGTGGATTAACCATGATGCCTTTAGCTTTAATGGTGATTCCTGGTCTGCTAATAATGCAGTGGATGGCTGGAGAGAAGAGCTTAGCTGTGGCTTCGGTGGTGTCCATGGGAGTTGCGGCAGGATTTTGGAACTTACTGCACTTAGCAATAATCTTTGGGCCACTAACCATATGGCTTATTTACACAGTATCTACAAAAAAATCAGGGCTGATGATATATTTAGGGGGAGTGTTCTTCTCTATTTTTGGTGTGGTTGCATGGTTAAGCTGGGTTTCTGGTGGAATTGGCAGTGTGGATTTAAAAGGGTCTTTTGATGCCGTATTAAAATTGCAACAAGAGAACATGGAAGCTGCTGGACTAAATGTAGTGGATGTCGAGAGAACTATGGAGGTATTGCGAGCAGGGGCAAGTCTACTTCATTTATACTTGCCATCTACGCTTATCATTTATGGATTGTCATTGCCGTATATTTCTCTAGTTATCGCAGGTAGAGCTTTGCTAAAAAGAGGAATTGTTATTTTTCAACCTGCCAGTTTCTTTCTATTTAAATTACCTCCTAATATAGTTCCGGGAACGGTAGTGACTTTTATAGGATTTTTGTTATTGAAGTCATTTATGGGAGATTTAGGTTCTGTAGTATTAGTGAATTTAATTGCTATTTTCAGTTTTTTATTTTTGATTCAAGGATTGTCTGTGGTAGATTTTTGGATTACTTCAAAAGGCGGCAAAAGAATGGTCAAAGTACTGGCTGTAACTTTTTGTATTATTATGCCATTGCTAAATATTACGGTTATTATTATTGGCTTTATTGACAGTGCTTTTAATTTAAGAAAAATATAATGGAGAAAGCATATGAATAGAAGGTTTATAACGGATAAAAGCAAAATCTTATTATTGATGTTTGGAAGCTTTGCTGTTTTTGCCCTCAGTTTTGCATATCCTACATTTGGAAAATTGGCAATTATTATTTGGATAGGCCTACTAATATTTGCATATGTAGACAGTAATAAATTGCGTTCAAAGGGTATTATGAGCGATGAGCAAATATATAAGCTATTAGATACCACAACTAAAAACGCAGTATTTCAAATGCCATTTCCATTGACGGTAATAGATGAGAACAATGAGGTGATTTGGTATAATACTCCATTTATAGACTTGACTGGGAATAAGCAAATGGTGGGAATCAGCTTAAAAAAATTGATGCCTGATTTTCCTAAGAGCTTTATAGATGATAGTACTTTGTTTTCTAACTTCTTTTATAAGGGAAAATGGTATAGGGTTTTCAAACACCATATTGATACAGAGAAATCCCCTGATCTACCTAAAAAGGCCTTAATTTTGTATTGGGTTGAAGACACGGAATATCGCGAATTAAAGTTGAGAATGGAAAATGAATACGTATCATGTATAACGCTAATAGTTGATAATTACGATGAGGTAAGAAGCAGTACACCGGATAGTTCTAGACCATTGGTTATGGCTGAAATTGACTCTGTTATAAACGCATATTTTTCACAATTTAACGCTATGGTAAGAAAGTATGAAAGCGATAGGTATCTAGTTTTAGTTGAGATGCAATATTTAGCAGAAATTATTTCTAGAAGATTTGATATCCTTGATGAAATGAGAGAATTGAATCTGGGAAATAAAATACCTATAACGCTTTCTATTGGAGTAGCACAAAACTTTTTATCTCCAATTGAGAGTTCTAAGGAATCGGTAGCAGCAGTAGAAGTTGCCTTAGGTCGTGGTGGAGATCAAGCTGTAGTAAAAAAAGAGGGAACTTATCAGTACTTTGGGGGCAAGTCAAAGGCGGTAGAAAAGCGGAATAAGGTTAAGGCCAGGGTTATTGCAGATGCGCTTCGTGGGCTGATAGATCAGGCAGACCATGTATTTATTATGGGTCATAAAAACCCGGATATGGATGCCATAGGATCGGGTATAGGTATTTGGAGGGCGGTTGCCAATAGGAATAAAGCTGGATATATCGTCCTTAATAGCAGCAACCCATCTATTGAGAATTTATTAAAACGTATGGCAATAGAGGAGCCGGGGCTAGGCAAGTATTTTATTAATGGAGAAACTGCTATAGATTTATTGGGGGAAAATGACTTACTAATAATGATGGATCACCACCAGGCTAGTTTTTCTGAGGAGCCAAAGCTTGTGGACATTATTGGTCAGGTAGTGATATTAGATCACCATAGAAGAGGTGAAGATATTGTAAAGAACCCTATACTAATGTATTTGGAGCCTTATGCATCTTCAACTTCAGAACTGGTTACAGAAATATTGTCATATATGGAAGATGACCATCAGTTGACTAAATTTGAAGCGGATGCCTTAATGGCCGGTATAATGGTGGATACAAAAGATTTCACTTACCAAACGGGGGTTAGGACATTTGAAGCTGCTGCTATGTTAAAAAGAGCAGGGGCTGATATGGCGGCTGTTAAACAGCTGTTTTGCGATGACCTTGAAACTTTTAGACTAAGATCTTCTGCTATACAAAGTGCTGAAATATATAGAGACCATATGGCAATAGCTTGGATAAGAGATGTTAGACACGACTCTATATTAATAGCTGCTCAAGCAGCTGATGATTTATTACATTTCAATGGTATTTTAGCTTCTTTTGTAATAGCTAAGTTACAAAATGGGGTTCATATATCAGGAAGATCTACTGGTGAGATAAGTGTTCAGTTAATTCTGGAAAAACTTGGCGGAGGGGGACATTTAACCTCTGCAGGAGTTCAGCTTAAAGATATCGATGTGGAACAGGCAAAAGAACGTTTGATAAGGGCTATAGATGAATATAAGAAGGAGGAAAACTAATGAAAGTGATATTGATAAAAGATGTTAAAGGTTTGGGTAAAGCGGGAGAACTGGTCAATGCAAAAGACGGTTATGCTAGAAATATGCTATTTCCCAGAGGATTGGCAATTGAGGCAACAGATGAGAATTTGAACAAGTGGGAAACAGAACAAGCAACTTTACGTGCAGAGGAAGCTAAAAGACGTGCAGAGGCAGAGGTGTTAAAGGAGAAGCTAGAATCTAAGGGGCTCAAAGTTCAAGGGAAAGGCGGCTCTGCAGGCAGATTATTTGGTTCTATTACATCTGCGGATATTGCCAAGTCTTTGAAAGCTGAATTTGGATTAGATATAGACAAACGAAAAATTGAATTAAAAGAGCCTATAAAAACCACAGGAAAATATACTGTTGAAGTAAGAGTATATCCAGAGATGACAGCTACTTTAGCCGTAGAAATTTTCATATAGAATAAAGGAGATAATATGGAAGGGCAACTTGTAGGTCGTATCCCACCGCATAGTTTGGAAATGGAGCAAAGCGTTCTTGGGGCAATGCTATTAGATTCTGAGGCCATTAACACTGCTGTGGAACAATTGAAAATTGAGGATTTCTATAGGCAAGCCCATGGTAAAATATTTGAAGCGATGGTTAGGCTCTATAGCAGAGGAGAACCAGTAGACATGCTATTAGTAATCGAAGAGCTAAGGCGAATGGATATGCTAGAAGCAGTCGGTGGACTATCCTATATAGCCAGTTTAAGTGGTATGGTATTATCTATTTCAAATATTTCACGCTATTGCAAGGTGGTACGTGAAAAAGCTACTTTAAGGCATCTTATTAAAGGTAGTGACGAAATAATGAACGCCTGCTTTAAAGATGAAGATCCTGTGGATAATGTAGTGGAGAGAGCGGAGCAAATAGTGTTTAACATTTCTCAGCATGCCCACAGCACGGAACTTACACCAATATCTGATGTACTTGTTTCGAACTATGCCACCATGGAAGCTAGGGCAGGACAGAAAGGATCTTTAACAGGCGTAACAACTGGATTTCGTGATTTAGATAGAATGATTTCAGGGTTACAGAAATCTGATTTAATTCTCCTGGCTGCAAGACCTTCAATGGGGAAAACAGCTCTAATGCTGAACATGGCATCTAATGCAGCTATTAAAGGTGAGGCGAAAGTGGCCATTTTTTCATTGGAAATGAGCAAAGAACAGTTAGTTCAAAGGCTTATTTCTGCCATATCTCATGTAGATTTACAATCTATAATAACTGCTGATTTAGAGCCGAATCAATGGGAAGATATAGTTAGAACTATTACAGCTTTGCAGCAAACGGACATATATATCGACGATACTGCTGGTATAACACCAACTGAACTAAAGGCGAAATGTAGAAGGATGAAAGCTCAACACGGCTTGGATTTAATCGTGCTTGACTACCTGCAATTAATGGAGACTGATGGAAGATCTGAAAACAGACAGCAAGAAATCACAAAGATATCCAGACAACTCAAGGGCATTGCCAAGGAGCTGAATGTACCCCTAATTGCATTGTCGCAGTTATCGAGGGCTCCAGAGCAAAGAGCGGATCATAGACCTATAATGTCAGACTTAAGGGAATCGGGCGCTATTGAGCAGGATGCAGACATTGTAATGATGCTATTTCGTGACGAAGTATATAATAAAGAAACGGCAGTTCCTGGGATTGCGGAACTGATTATTACAAAACATAGAAATGGACCTATAGGGACGGTAAACCTAACTTTCTTAGGTCAATTTACAAAATTTGCAAATTACGAGGCGCCATAATGATAACTTTATATATAGATAACTACGCAATTGCTCCCATGGAGCGAGAACATATTGACAGTATGATGAACTGGGGAAAGCATGATGATCCCATGATGTTATGCTACAATTTTCCGTATAGACAAAAAGAAGAGTTGGATGCATGGTTTAAAATGAAAACGGGACCATGGAATAACAGGTATTTTTCCATTATTAGAGAAGATCAAACCTTAGGCTATTTAGGTCTAAAAAAGATAGATTTTCGCTATAGAGTGTGTGAATTAGGACTTGTAATTAATCCTGATTTTATGGGCTATGGAATTGGCAGTAAAGTGCTTCACTTGTTTTTACGTCACTATTTTTTCGACTTAAACATGTCCAAAATAAAGTTGACAGTGGCAGTGGCCAATGAAAGGGCTCAAGCACTTTATAAAAACGAAGGGTTTCGCCAATTGAAAAAGAGGTGGGTAAGCTTTGAGCCAGATGTTGAGGAATCACTATTAGTGGACAGACCTCATTTGAGGAAGTGGTTTGGCAAGTGGCAAGAAGAGTGCTATGACATGATATTATTAAGGTCGCATTTTGTTGAATTAATTAGAGCCAGGGGGGAATCGTAATGTTCAATGGAGAACCTACCATGATAGACTTGGGAGATACTTCGTTTGAAAATATATTTTTACATGATTTCATGCCTATGGCTCCTGGAGACTATGTTAAGGTGTATTTGACAGCATATAAATATGCAAAAGAGCCAAATAAAACACATAGTTTAGACCATAAAGCTATTGCTAGAAACCTTAATATGAGATTGGAGCAAGTCCTAGAAGCGTGGTCTTATTGGGAAAAACTCGGTATAGTAAAATTAAATGACAAAGAAGATGGTATGGAAGTAACGTTTTTAAGTCTTAAGCAATTATATATAACTGAACATCTTATGAAGAATAAGAACAGTCAATCTCCTGCAGTGGTTGAGCTAGTAAAAGCAAATGAGGATAAAGTAATCAATGAGATGTTCAATTCTATTGATTACTTAATGCGTAGACCGTTGGTTCCTCGAGAAAGACAGCAAGTCTTAGAATGGGTAAAACTATATAATATGACACCGGATGTTATTACTGAAGCTGTATTTATCGCCACTGAAAAAAAACGTGTAGTGAACCTTAATTATGTAGAAGGAATTATCAGACGATGGTACGATAGAGGAATGACTAATATGGAGTCCTTAGTTGAAGGGCTAAAAGAGGAAGGCGATGCTTATGTGAGATATAGAAAGGTTATGAACCTTATCGGTCTATCTCATAGGGCTATTTCAGATTCAGACAGGCAAGTGATAAACAAGTGGTTTGGAGAGTATAATTTTGATTGGCCAATGGTAGAGTTGGCAACTGGAGAAATCTATAAGGCATCTAAACCTAGTGTGGCATATGTAGAAGGAATATTGAACAGGTGGCACCATGCAGGTTTTTCTACACCTGAAGATATTGAAGAGAACGACAAAAAAACGAAGCCATCAAAGAAACCGACAAGAAGTTCACCAAAGCCAAAAGCCAAGGGTTTTGATAACTTCTCAGGTCGGGATGATGCTGCATTGGAAGCTTTAATGCGGGAAAGAGAAAAGTGGGATTTGGAACAATGACCAATAAGCTTAGTATTGAAGATATTTATAGAAATAGAAGAGAGCAGGCTGATAAGGATAGAAAAATGCGCATTGAGGAAGTCTATACTAAACTTCCAGAGTTAAAGAGGATAGACGAAAGCATAACGGCCTTAGGAGTTAAGGCAGGAAAGAGCATTGGCTCGAAATATAGCGCAGGTATCCTAAAAGAAATTTCAAAAGAGATACAATCACTAAAAAGCAGTAGGGAAGATTTATTGAAACAATCAGGATACCCCATTGACTATACATCTCTAAGTTTTCACTGCAATATCTGCAATGATACAGGTAGGGTTGAGGGGATTGGTAGGTGTAAGTGCTTTGAACAATTGTTGACGCAAAGAGAGCTGGAAAACTCTAACATCATTGGAATGATGGAGAAAGAGAACTTTCAGAAATTCAACCCAGAAGTTTTTAGTGATGAGCTAGTGGAAGGTTACAAAGATACTCCAAGAGTGCATATGATGAAAAATAAGGCTTGGGCAGAGGAATATGTGCTTAATTATCCTAATGTAGAAAGTGTATTAATATATGGTGGAGTAGGTACGGGGAAAACATTTTTGCTAAATTCTATGGGGAAAGGGCTATTAGATAGAGGGGTAAATGTAGTTTATTATAGTTCTTATAATCTTATGGAGCTCTTAGAAGACAGCTATTTTAATAAAAATGAAGTAATGAATAGTGCTGAAAGAAGGGCCAATTTAGATTTGGCACAAGTATTGATAATTGATGATTTGGGAACGGAAATGATTAATTCGTTTACACAGTCTGCCTTATTTAATTTGATAAATACAAGAATTATGGAAAACAGGCCAATGCTAATTTCCACTAACCTATCTTTGATGGAATTAAAAGAAAGATATACTGAGAGAATATTGTCTAGAATAATGCAACATTTTCAGCTTAGACAATGCTATGGACCTGATATTAGATATATGATGGGATTTCGAAGATAAGTTTGAGAAATAAATTAAAGTAGAGTATAATAGTTTGGTGATATAATTGTACGAATGAGTTAGTGTTTAATAATTAAATGCTAGGGTAGATATAGGTTGATGTTAATGAATATTAAAGGAGGAATAAGAATGAAAAATATAGTTGTTTACACTAGTTCTACCTGTCCTTACTGCACAATGGCCAAGGATTATTTAAACCAAAAGAACGTTGAATTTGTAGAGAAAAATGTACAAATCGACGCAGAAGCCAGAAATGAATTGATGGCTAAGGGTCATTCAGGAGTTCCCGTTATCGTAATCGGGGATGAAGAAATTGTTGGTTTTGACAGAGCTAGAATAGATCAGTTAATCGCTGAGTAATTGGGAGGAAATAATGGAAATTAGTAAAGATATGATGATTGGCGATATTCTTCGTCAAAAGCCAGAAGCTGCAATGTTGTTAATGCAATTTGGAATGGGATGCATTGGTTGCCCATCAAGCCAAGGGGAGTCTTTGGAACAAGCAGCATCAGTTCACGGCGTAGACATTGAAAAGCTAATCGAAGCACTAAACGCGTAATAGCGAAAACAATCCCGACTTGTGTCGGGATTTATTTTTTTAAAATTTATTTGTGACGAATCTTGAAAATTAATGAGATAGGAGAATAATTAAAACGTATTATTCAATATTAAATTTTTATTGATGAAAAGAGGCATAAAATGCAAGAACAAAGCTTTGTAAAAGAGCTAACTGAAACACTTACTTTTTCCATTATAATAATGGGACACTTCTAATAGGAATATTATTTATCAGAAAGTTAATCAGAGAAGAAAAACCAGGATATACTTGGACGCCCTTGATTTCATTAATAATTATGTGTGCTGTAGTGGGAGTTGTATTTTACTATACCTATCATTATTTGGAGACAAATATGTACGAAACACTTTTGGAGCCATAACCTCGGAAGGCTGGGTTAAACTTGACAACTCTTACTTTGAGTTGATGGGAGCAACTGTAGTTACGCTGGGAATTATAGCGAATCAAGTTGTGCAGATTCATAGAACTATAAAAAGCGGAAATAAGCTTAATAAAGAGAAAATGGCTATTAACATAGTGTTTTTAACTGTATTGCGAATAGTCTTTTGGGGAGTAAAGATTCATAATTGGGGAAATAGATTATTTGAACTTCAATAACAGATAAATATATGGACTTAAAAAAAGAGCCTTAGGCTCTTTTTTCTTCTTAGTCAATTTTTACTACATCGTATCCTGCATCAGTTACTGCTTTAGTAAGCACCTCATCTGAGACATCACCTGTTACTGTGGCAGTTTGTTTGTCTAAGTCCACTTTAGCAGTAACTCCGTCAATGGCGTTAAGAGCTTTATCAACTCTTCCCACACAGTGCATGCAACTCATGCCCTCGATATGCATAATTTTTTCCATTTGCTCCTCCTTGATAATATCATTTGTATTTGCTTCTTTTTCTGATAGTTTTTTATTGTTTTCATTGAACATAATGTTATCATTTGTTTCAGGAGTTGTATCTAAAGGCTTGCTAGGTTTAAAAGCCTGTAATCTTAGGGCATTGCCCACTACAAATAGAGAACTCATACCCATGGCGGCAGCGCCGATCATAGGGTTTAATTTCAATCCAAATGTTGTAAAAAACGCTCCTGCAGCTATGGGGATTCCCAAACTATTATAAAAAAGTGCCCAAAAAAGATTTTGCTTAATCGTTCTTATGGTGGCCCCAGAAAGTTCTATTGCAGTAGCAAGATCGCTTAGCTTATCTTTTATCAACACTACATCGGCTGATTCAATAGCGATGTCGGTTCCTCTTCCAATGGCGACACCAACATCTGCCCTGGCTAAAGCTGGAGCATCATTTATGCCATCTCCAACCATTACAACCTTGTGGCCAGAGCCCATAAGAGAACTCACCTTTGCTTCTTTATCTTGTGGTAAAACTTGAGCTATTACATTATCTATGCCAACTTGGCTTGCCATAGCTTCTGCCGTAACTTCATTATCTCCTGTAATCATCCATATGGTCTTATTCATAGCTTTAAGCCTTGAAATGGCAGATTTAGCATCTGGTTTTACAACATCTGCAACTGCAATCATTGCAACAATGTGACTTTCTTTTGCAAAATAAAGAGCAGTTTTTCCTTGGGTAGCAAATTGATTTGCCGCTTGAGTCCAAAGTCGATAATCTACGCCTTCATCATCCATGAAAGCTTCATTGCCAGCAGACCAAAGTTGACCATTAATATGAGCTTTTACGCCCCTTCCCAAAACGGCTTCAAAAGTTTCCGTAGGAAGAGGGGAGATATTTCTTTTGTCGCATTCTTTAATAATTGCCAAAGCTAAAGGATGCTCAGATTTTTGTTCCAATCCGGCAGCGTGTGCCAGTAGATCTTCTTCTAATATGCCAGGGAATGTAATAATATCTGTTACTACAGGTTCTCCTTCAGTTATAGTTCCAGTCTTATCTAAGATTACAGTGTCTGAATGGTTAAGCACTTCTAAACTTTCCGCATTCTTAAATAATATGCCGTTTTGAGCACCTTTACCTGTTCCCACCATAATTGCTACAGGTGTAGCAAGGCCTAAGGCGCATGGACAGGAAATAACCAATACTGAAATACCTATTGATAAAGCAAATTCAGTTCCATAACCGAATACTAACCAAAATGCCGAGGCCAAAATCGCGATTGCTATTACTATAGGAACGAACACTCCGCTGATTCTATCAGCCATTTGTGCAATAGGTGCTTTTGTAGCATTGGCATCTTCTACAAGTTGGATGATTTTGGATAGAGTTGTATCTTCTCCAATAGCATCTGATCGAATAGTTAAATGACCTAAACCGTTTATGGTTGCTGTATAGACTTTATCTTCTACATTTTTTTCTACAGGCATACTTTCCCCTGTAAGAGCGGATTCATCTAAAAAACTATATCCATCTATAATAGTTCCGTCTACAGGAACTCTGGCTCCTGGTTTTACTAAAACGATATCTCCTACTTTAACTTCGTCAATAGGGACTTCAGTCTCTATATTTTCAATCAATACAATGGCGGTTTCAGGCCTTAAGTCCATAAGAGCTTCAATGGCTTTAGAGGTTCTAAGTTTAGATTTGGCCTCTAGAGTTTTACCTAGGGTTATCAAGGCTAATATCATTGCAGCAGATTCGAAATATAAATCATGTATAAACTGATGTACCATATGCTCATCACTATGTCCTAAGCCATAGCTTAGCTTATAAAGAGCATAAATACCGTAAACAACAGCGGCAGAAGAGCCTATTGCAATCAATGAATCCATATTAGGAGTTTTTCTTAAAATAGCAGAGAACCCATTGATGAAAAATTTTCTATTTACATATAGAACCGGAAGTGTCATAAACAATTGCGTTAGTGCAAATGTCATAGCATTTGAAGTTCCATCTAGAAAATGCGGTCTCGGTATACCTATCATAGGTCCCATGGTTAATATCATAAGTGGAATCATAAAAAGCATAGAGATAAAGAGGCGCCTTTTTATTTCAGCGTATTCTGCTTCTCCGACATTTTGTGTGTCGGAATTCAAATTTTGCTTTTTATCAACTTTTATAGATGCGCCATAACCTACAGAAACGACAGATTCTATTATTTTGTTTTCATCTTGAACAGAAGGATCATATATTACAGTCATAGAGTTTGTCAGTAAGTTCACGCTGGTTTGTTCAATACCAGGGAGTTTGTTCACAGCCTTTTCAACGGCACTGGAACATGCAGCACAGGTCATGCCGGTGATGTCGAAACGACTTTCTTTAGTATTATCTATCATATAGATCCTCTGTGACAGAGGTGAAGTGTGTTGCAACAAACGACTTTAATTGTTCAAAAGTGGTTTCAGTAATAACGTGTTCTATTCTGCACGCATCTTGTGCTGCAGTTTTCTTGTCTACACCTATAGCCGTTAAAAATCTATTCAAAAAGATGTGTTTTTCGTAAACTGCTTCAGCTGCTAACAAACCCTTTTCTGTAAAGTCCAGCCCTCCATTGTCATTGACTATAATATAGTCTGAGTCCCTTAGGTTGCCCACCGCTCTACTTACACTTGCCTTGCTGTATTCTAATGCGGTAGCAACATCAATGGAGCGCACAAAAGATTTCTCCTGCTTGAGCATATAAATAGTTTCTAAATAATTTTCCCATGATTCGGTTAAATCCATTTTCTACCTCCTCAAATAATAATATTAAGTTGTAAATTAATTAATTATCTTTATCATTGACTATGAGTTATGTTCCTGTTATGATTATAATACAAAATAAAGTTAGTTTCAACTGACTTATGTGCGGACTGGCTAACTAAAGTTATCAGACACTAACCTATGCGTTAATTTTAGCTAGTTTGCTGACAATGTTTAAAATAAAGAGGTGAAAACAATGTTACCACTATCGATAGGACCTACTAATAGTGCACTTATGATTAAAAAAATATCCGGAAAAGATGATCAGAAAAAATTATTAGCAAATATGGGATTTGTTCCAGGAGAAGTAATCAAATTAATTTCTCAGAATGATGGAAATGTAATTGTGGGGATAAAGGATGGAAGAGTTGCAATAGCAGAAAAAATGGCAAGAAGGATTATGGTTGAGGAGGTAAAACATGCTAACCTTAGATAAGGTTGATTTAAATCAAGAAGTGCGCATTACTGCAATTAATGGTGAGCGTGCTTTGAAACGCAGGATTATGGATATGGGAATCACCAAAGGGACCAACGTAAAAATAGTAAGAGTGGCTCCCTTAGGTGATCCCATTGATATTTTAGTAAGAGGATATCAATTATCTATAAGAATGGCTGATGCTGAGCACATTTCAGTAGAAACTATTTAGGACACAAATCATCAAGACAGACGCAAGGAGGTAATTGCTTTGAATATAGCATTAGTCGGAAACCCAAATAGTGGGAAGACAACTCTATTTAACGAGCTGACCGGAAGTGCCCAACACGTGGGTAACTGGCCAGGAGTAACGGTAGAGAAAAAGGAAGGGCGTTTAAAAAAGCATAAGGACATAAATATTATTGATTTGCCAGGGATTTATTCTTTATCACCCTATACCTTGGAGGAAGTTGTAACTAGAGATTATATTGTTCAAGAAAAACCTGATGCCATAATTAATATTGTAGATGCATCTAACTTGGAGAGAAACCTATATTTGACAACACAACTTATGGAAACGGGAATTCCAGTAATAGTTGCCTTGAACATGATGGATGTAGTCGAAAAGAGAAAAGATAAGATACATCCTGAAAAACTTTCAGCTTTGTTCGGTTGTAAAGTGGTCGGAATATCAGCTGCATATGGAAAAAACATAGACAAGCTAGTTGAAGAAACTCTAAAAGTTGCAAAATCAGGTGAGAGTCAAGAAAAACTTCATCTATTTGAAGCACCAGTTGAAAATACAATTACTGAAGTCGGGGCATTATTGCCAGATAGTGTAAACAAACAAAAACGTTATTATTCAATAAAATTATTAGAAAACGACGAAAAGGCATTGGAGGCTATCGGCTTAAAGCAGGATGTTAAATTTGATGAGATCAGAGAACAGTTAGAAAATAGATACGATGATGACGTAGAGTCTATTATCACCAATGGCAGATATGATTTTATTACAGGACAGATGGGCTCTGTTTTGCAGCGTAAAACTTTTGGCGGAGAGACAACATCTGATAAAATAGACAAAGTAGTAACAAATAAATGGCTAGCATTACCAATTTTCTTCCTGATAATGTGGTTTGTATATTATGTATCTATTTCCTCAGTGGGAGATATGACTGTAGGATTTGTTGAATCAGCAACAGAAACTCTTCAAGAATGGGTTGGCGGAGTTTTAGAAGGGGCAGGTGCTGCCGAGTGGGCTGTAAGCTTGGTAATTGATGGAATTATCGGCGGAGTTGGAGCAATTTTTACATTTGTACCTCAATTGATGATTTTGTTCTTCTTCCTTTCGTTATTGGAAGACAGTGGGTATTTGGCTCGTGTTGCTTTTATTATGGACAGAATTTTCCGACGCTTCGGGCTGTCAGGAAAATCATTTATTCCAATGCTTATTGGAACTGGATGCTCTATTCCAGGAATAATGGCTAGTAGGACGATAGAGAATGAAAAAGATAGAAATATGACAATTATTTTGACTCCATTTATTCCGTGTGGGGCTAAGTTGCCAGTATTTGCAATGTTTATTGGCATGCTGTTCTCAAATGCTACATGGGTTGGACCAATGATATATCTTTTATCCATTGCGGTAATAATTTTGTCTGGAGTCATATTAAAAAGAACTTCACGATTTAAAGGAGATCCCGCACCTTTCGTTATGGAGCTGCCAACTTATAAGTTGCCAAGATTCAAAAGTGTAGTTATCCATATGTGGGAAAAGGCAAAGAGCTTTATTAAAAAAGCTGGAACTGTAATCTTCCTCGCTTGTGCAGCTATATGGTTTTTACAGAGTTTTAGTTGGAATTTCCAATATTTGGGTGATGATATACAAAACTCCATGTTGGCTAGTATAGGTAATGTAGTTAGATACTTGTTTATTCCGCTAGGATTTGGAGATAGCTGGGCTGCCGGAGTAGCTTCTTTTACAGGATTAATTGCAAAAGAGGTTGTGGTATCTACGTTTGCTACAGTTGGAAACATTATCCCTATCGAATTTAGTCAAGTAACAGCCATGTCATTTATGATATTTACACTATTTGCAGCACCTTGTTTTGCAGCAATTGGAGCTATGAGACGTGAGCTGGGTAGCCGTAAGTGGCTAGGATTTGCCCTTGCATTTCAAACAGGTGTCGCATATGTTTTGGCGCTAATAGTGAATGTAGTAGGTAATCTTATATTTAAAGGTACATCAGTTGCCCAAAAAGTGGCTTTGGATTACAATGCAATGTCGGCTTTTGAAGAGTCCGATGCAATAGTAGAAGGTGATGTTGTATTATATGCATTTGGAGCAATACTGATTATAGGTCTTGCGTTAATTATTTACAACAGCATTAAGAAGGGGCAAAAACAAGCTCAGCTATAAGGAGGGGTATTATGACATTAATAAACAGTGCCATTCTTGGAGTATTTGTTATATTGATCGTTTTGGCAATAAGAAGCTTAGTAAAGAATAAAGATAAAGGTTGCGGAGGAGGATGCGCAAATTGCTCCGTAGGCTCTTGTGAGAATTCAATAAATAATGATAGAAAATAATAAAATGCGGCGAATTGCAATATAATTCGCCGCATTTTATTATTTTTCAGAGTGGGTATAAATATTAATACTATTATAGAAAGGAGGTTGCTTTATGGGTAATTCGATGTATGTTATTTTAGGTATTTTTGTGGTTCTTCTAATTGCTTCTTTAAGGCTTATTGTAAAGAATAAAGGCGCAAATTGCGGATGAGGCATAAGCAGTGCAAGGTTTGCACCAGACGATGAAGAAAATGATGATAAATAAGAAATATGGCTTAATATAATAAGCGATAATATTTATAAATATACTAAAAAGAAAGGTTTGCATATGGGAGATGTTTTATTATTTATTTTAGGAGTTCTAATAGTTGTTGGGCTATCAGTAATCAACTTTAAAATGGCGAAAAAAGGAATAAGATTCGGCTGAGGATTAAATAGTGCAAGTTGTGTACAAAATTATGAAGAGGAAGCGAAAAGTAAGAAACAACAATAGGGAAGAGCGCCTATAATATTTAACAAGAGGTCAGAACCAAGGAGATTGTAATGACAATAGGTAATCTTATAACCATGTTATTACTGCTATTGGTCTTAGTTGTAGTAATTAGAGGAATTGTTAGAAGCAATGATGGTGGATATGGTTGTAGTGGATGTGGAGCTTGCCACACATCAAATCCTGATATTAAGCACTGCCAAAATAAAAGCAAATAAACCGCCATAATTATGGCGGTTTATTGTTGGCAAAATATATTTTTCTGCTATAATGTATTAGAAGTGTTTCTTGGCACCCACTTTAAAAATCAAGGACGAATTAGGCCTCCTTGCGAGGTTTTTTGCGTCATAGGAGGAAATTATTGAAAACAAATACTAGAAAGTTAGTTCGCTATGGATTTGTAACTGCTATTTATGTAGCACTTACCTGGGCTGTACCGGCATTTAATTTTGGGCCAATACAATTTAGGATTTCAGAGGCGTTAAATTTAATGGCTTATTACAATCCGGGATTTGTTATTCCTATTTCTTTAGGATGCGCAATTGGAAATCTATATTCGCCCTTTGGACTGTTAGATATTTTTGGAGGTATGTTCCATACGTTAATATCTCTTTGGGCGATGACAAAAGTTTCAAAAGATTATATTGCTGGTTTGTTCCCTGCATTATTCAGTCCAATAATAGGCTTGATAATATATATTGCAACAGGGGCAGAAGTAAATTTCTGGCTAGTAACAGGATCAGTGGCAATATCGGAGATAGTTATATGTGTAATAATTAGCGTGCCTCTTTATAGATTCTTAATCAGAAGGAGTGAGTTTAGGTCGTTATTATTATATGGTGAAGAGGAAATAATCTAGAAGGCCGGCTTATTAGCCGGTCTTTTTTTGCACTATTTACAGTTGAACTTTAGTGTAATAAAATATATGATGAATGTAGTATTAAAGAAAGGGGGATATGAATGAAAAAGAAACGTATACTATTTGCTGTATTTACTATAATAATTTCAATTCTTTTAGCATCTTGTACAAAAGATACAACATGGAAAGGAATATACATAGAAAACAATCCTATATCCCCACTTGAGAATGTTATGAGAGATGCCATTAAAGATGAGGAAATAAATAAAACGATTTATTCAGAGCTATATTCTCATTTGAACGACAAGAATTCAGGCATAGTAGCAATTGAAGACAAGGTTAGACCTATTATAAAATATTACAACTATTATCCTCTATATAGAGAAACTGTGGTAATAGCAGTAAATAGAGATTTGTATAAAGGCCCTGTAAAGACTTGGAGTGATGTCCTGGAAGCAGATGGGAAAGTGTTTTTTTCAGGTAGTAGGAGAGAAGTAATGGGCTCCATAGCCTGTGCACTAGGTAAAGATAAACCTGATTATAATAGCGCAATAAAATATCTTAAAAGAATAAATGATAATCAAAAATTTGTCTTGGACTATAATGAAGAAGAAATAAGTGGATGCCAGATATTATTCCTAATGGATCATGAAGCTGCAAATTTAATTCTTAAAGGCTATAATTTAGAAATAATTGTTCCTACAGATGGTACTCTTTATGTGAACAGAGGTTTAATTGCACCTAAAGTTATAGAATTAGACTCTAATAAAATGGAAAAAGAATTAGTGAAACATGGATTCAGGTTAATTGACGGAACATATAATCATAAATTATTTGGAGATTTGGACTATTCAAATGCCGTGTCACTTACACCATATGTTCAAATGGTGTATAAAAGTAATATGTTAGGAACGGAGTTCTCTAGACAAGTTCTTTCGGAAGGGACATTCGGCCCCATAGAAGGAACTGAAACAATAATCCTTCACATTTGCATAATTATTTTTAGCATGATGTGGGGAACTTTTACATATGGCAGGATTATAAACGAAAACGTTAGAAAAAACACCCTGATTACCAGCATTCTCATGGCGTTTTGGTCAACTGTAAAATTGTTAAAATACATATCAAATAAGCAATACTTTTTCAACAGAACATTTTGGTACTTATATTATGTTCCAATTATTATGATCTGCATCTTATCGTTTTGGACGTCTCTATTGGTGGATAAAGAAATGGATAACTCCAAGTTAAAAGTCATAAAAAATTGGACTTTTTCCACTGGAGTGGTAGTTCTATTTTTGATTTTAACCAATGATTTTCATAGCTTGATTTTCGATTGGTCGTTTTCTGAAGGTGTATTAATATATAAATATACGAAGCTATTTAGGTGGATATTACTTTGGGAAATTTTGGGAATAGCTGTCCCTATGTGGATAATGTACACTAAAGCCAAGCAATTGTCAGGTAAGAAAAAGACAATATTACCCTTAATAGTAGGCTTGTCCATGATGATATATATATTGTTATACATTACGGGAAGAAATAGAAAAATATCAATAGATGTGACCTTTACCTCGGCTATTGCAGTTATTACCATGTTAGAGTTACTTATAAGAATAGATTTAATCCCCACAAATGAAGACTATGAAAAAGTTTTTAATAAATCATCAATAAACATGAAAATAACAGATAAAGATGGCCTTGTCATTTACGCTAGCGAAGATGTCGACAGCAGTTCGAATAAAGAAGAAATGAAACATAGAATAAATGGAGGATACGCAGTATATTATAAAGATGTTGAAGAAATTACAAGATTAAATAAGAGCATTGAAGATATTATTAATAAGCTTAACTATAACTACAACAAATTGAGAAAAGAATATGATGTAAGAGAAGAGCTTGCTGCATTACTGGCTAGAGAGAAAATTGCTGGATTAGTAGAGAATATCATCGAAGGCGAACTAATGAGTATAGACAAGCGGTTACAGGCATTAGATAAACACAAAGAAGGGGTTTCTGAGGAGTTAGCTGAAATAAGTTTTGATATAACTAAGATTAAGCAGATTAGCAACTTACTAATGATTGAATTGATTAAAGGAGAAATAAAGCTTTCAGATATGGTAATATCCATAGATGCTCTTAGTAAATCAGCCGCTAGATTAGGTGTGGAAATGGATATATTCTACAATGAAGATGCATATATGAATTATAATGAGATACACTATTGTATCCATTGGTTAGCGATTTGTATAAAGAACTTGTCTAGGAAACAAGCTTCAATCCTAGTTAATATTGTTTCGCGTAATAATCAAATATCTATTAATCTTATTGTAGACTCTAAAACTGTTGGAATAGAAGAACTTGTCGTGGATAATATATGGAAAGCCGAATTTGCAAGCATATTATATTATGAGGACGATGATGAGCTAAGAGCTTCCTTGAAAATCCAAAGAGGTGAGCGTAATGATTAGTATTATTATGCTACCGGTTTCAATAAGGTTGTTGCTATCGTTTATTGCGCTAGTGTCATTGGCTATGCAAAGCTATATTGTTGCTATTGCAAGGATGGCAGGGGAACAGGGGCGAAATTATATAGTAGAATTTGAAGTGTTATTAATCCAGGCGGTGGTTGCATATTTTATAGTGAAAAGCTCATATTTTGCTACTGTGGGTATTTTATGGGAACATAATTTACTAATGCATAGCAATATAATAAAGCACTTCTTAATGCTGTCAGGACCAATGTTTTTATTGAGAAATATAATCATAATAAGAAGCAGCAGAAAGAATATGAAAACATTTATTACAGCCTTTTCTATAAAGGAGGCACTGAACACTCTGGGATCAGGCTTGATGTATTTCAATGAAAAAGGGAAAGTGACTTTGATTAATAATCAGATGAGGAGAATATTAGCATTATTATTTCGGGAATCTATACGAGATGGAAATATTATTTGGGACAGTATAAAAGAATTTCAAACAGAAAAAGATATTGTGAGAATAGATTTGAAAAATTCAATTATATTAAGAGGTATTAACGAGTCCTGGGAGTTTTATAAAAGAACAATAGATATTGATAATGAGAAATGTTTCGAGCTTCTTGCTGAAGATATAACAGAAAGAGACAAACGGCTACAACTGTTGGAAGAAAAGAAAATGGAGTTGACTCTGGCTGTTGAAAAATACGAGCAGATGATTAACAATGTTCAAACTATAGCAGAGGAAAAAGAAAAGCTGGACATCAAAATTAAGCTCCATGACTATTTAGGGCATCAGCTGTCAATGATTCAGAGCATAATGATGTCAGAAAATGATCGTGAAGTCAGTAAGGATAGAATCCATCTTCATGGTGTATTAACGGATCTTAGAAGCAGAATGGACTATAGTTCAGAGGCGTTAGTAGAATCTATTATAGAGTTTTTCGAAAGTAGCAATGTAAATGTTAACAGAGTTGGCTTGTTACCAAAGGAGCAAAAAGTTTCAAAAGTATTTTCGGAAATAATGAGGGAGGCGGCCACCAATGCGGTGATGCACTCAGGAGCAACGGAGATTAGCTTTGTCCACAGTGAAGACGAAAACAACTATAGATTGGAAATCATAAACAATGGAGATCTACCAGATGGAGACATAGTTGAAGGAGAAGGAATTAGAGGTATGAGGCATAGGCTGCATGAAGTTGATGGGACCTTGTTTATAAAAGCAGAAGAAAAATTTAGAATTGTCGCAGTTGCTCCTAAAAATTATTTATCAAACCAGCATAATAATAAAGAGAGAGTCTTTTATAAATAAGGCCCTCTCTTTATTATTATGGGTTAGAAAAATATACTTAATATGTATTATTTAAAATATTCATTTATTAGCATATAGCTTATTAGTTGTCTTATGTTTTCAACTCCTACCTTATCGATTATTCTAGATGTTACAGTTTTTACAGTATCAGGACTAATTGAAAGGGTATGTGCAATCTCTTGCCTCGTCAAACATTCACAGCAAATCATGCGCGCAACTTCTTGCTCTCTGGGAGATAATGAAAAATTGAAATTTTTCAAAGGTGTATCAAGTAATTCAGGCCATTGATTATCGCCTAGCATGGTATCCTCAACTGCTTCCAGAAGTTTTTCTATAGTATCCGTCTTATAAATAAAGCTATCTACACCGGCTGCCTTGGCCTCTTTCATATAGTCGGCTTCAGGAACTCCTGTCATTAGCATTACTTTAATGTGAGGGAAATTATTCTTAATAATACCCGCTGCAATGATACCCCCGCGGCTATCATCATTTGTGCATATGTCCATTAAGGCTAAATCAACTTGATTTTTCGAACACAATGTTGGAGCTAAAGAAGCATCACCTATGGAAGCTACAACTTTATAATTACCTGTGGCATTAAAATAATCAGTTAATAAGTCTCTTAAAAAACCATCATTTTCCACTATTAGAATCTTTTTCATCCTTAAGCTACCTTTCATTTAATGTGAATAGCACTAGTATATAAGTAATTATACCGCAGTTGATGGCAATAGACAAATAATAATCAGCTTGTCCCCTAATTGGGGACAGACAATGACAATGCTTTTTGATATCATTATATTAAAGTAGCAAAGTTTAATTTGCTAAAATTTGGTGTATCAATATAGGGGGTGAGGTAATTGCCTAAATTGGTATTGGGCATGCTACAGAGAATACTTCAAATACCGATGAAAAATCAAATAGAACACTCAACTAGCTTCACTGTAACAGCAATAGAGAACAACGAAATAATCCCTGATTTTTGTGAAGAGGAGAATGTGAACGTAGTATTATTAGAAGTAAGACATCAACCTCCTTGGGATATTGAGAGATGTCTGTTGCTACAAAGTGAAATTAGAGAAAAATCTCCAAGTACAAAAACGGTATTTCTCTGTGACTCCAAAAACGGTAATTTAGGAAAACAAGTAATGCTTGCTAAGAGGGAGAAACTCATAGATGATTTCCTTTATGCCGACACAGGATATGATTATCTCTGTGCAACACTCGAATCGTTAGTAGTTGATTAATTATATGAGGAAAAGGAGGAAAGGTTATGGCATTTTGCAAAAATTGTGGTCAAGGGATAAGCGACGTGGACAATGTTTGCTCCAATTGTGGAGTAGTAATAGTAAGAGATGTCGTAGATGATCTTGATACAGAAGCTAAAATTCAAGGTGGATACATTTTCCCTGGTAGTCCTGGATATGTTCCCCCACAGGGGATAAAGGTTATATCCCACGAGAATCAAGTTCCATCACAAGAGCCGGTATATGAGGCACCACAAGAGCCGGTATATGAGGTACCACAAGAACCTACATACGAGGAGCCACCGCACATACCGCAAAGTGCTTATGCTCAACCTCAACAAGAGGAATTCAGTTCCCAGGGTCAGGGAGGATATATACCACCACAACAAGGTGGATATGCACCTCAGGATCAAGGATATGTTCCACCACAGCAAGGTGGATATGCACCTCAAGGTCAAGGGCATGTACCACCACAACAAGGTGGTTATGCACCTCAAGGTCAAGGATATGTGCCACCACAGCAAGGTGGTTATGCACCTCAAGGTCAAACTGGATACGCTCAACCACAACATGGTTCTGGAGGGGGATATGTTCCACCACCAGGTGGGTATGGAGGTCAATCAGGAGGCGGAGACAAAAAAAACAAAGGCAAAGGACTAGTAGGAATTCTTGTTGGTTTGCTAGCACTGTTACTTGTGGTAGGAGGATTTTTCGTCC
Organism: Tissierellia bacterium; assembly: GCA_012728295.1. Taxonomy (GTDB): domain Bacteria; phylum Bacillota; class Clostridia; order Tissierellales; family Peptoniphilaceae; genus JAAYFJ01. The sequence continues at coordinate 43,686 of JAAYFJ010000056.1, forward strand.
TACGGGGAAGAGGGTCGAACAGTGGATCGGATATAGTCGGCGAGTGGGAAATGTTCGCCTTTGGTGCTGAGGACTTTTTATTTTCCATGGGAGAAGAAGGCGTGGAAGAAACAATTGTTGTCTTTGAAAAAGACGGAACTACTATAATCGATAATGAAGAAGACGGCACATGGGAAGAAAAAAAGGGGAAAATAACAGTTACTAGTGGCACTGGAGAATACGCAGAAGTATACGAAGGCGCAATAGAAGATGGGGTAATGACATTAAGTAATGGAGATTCAAATATGTACCTTTCTAAGGTAGGGTCTAAAGATAGTGATACGAAAATAGCCCTTCTAGAAAAGGCGATAGGTGATGATTTTGACTGGGATGACTTCGATGATGGTGAAGACTCTGAAGATGAAGATGACAACGATTTATTTGAACTAGAGCCAAGAGTTGATGCATCTTATTGGGAAGGCAACTGGGAAGGAGTTATATTGCAAAACTGGCCAGAGGGAAGTTATGTAGACAATCTTGAACCCAAAGTGGACATCACCGGAGTTATTGAAGTAGAAAAAGAAACAGGGAAACCATATCTTGAAATATATGATGGAAACGACGATGTTGTTTTGTCTATGTATATTAAATATACCTACTATGGATTTGAAGGTATAGCTGGTGAAGAGGATGCTTGGATCTTCCAAAGATATTTAACCCAAAAAGAAGCACAGTCCATTATGTCCAGCTCTGAAGTAGAAATACCTACAATATTAATAACCTATGAATATAAAGACCCTAACGATGAAAAATCAGGATTTGATATATTCATGGTATTGAGAAAAGAAGGAGCATCTTGGGATGATATGGAAATAAAACCTTCATACATTAAATAAAGTAAATAGTAGACTGTATTTGGTGGAAAGGAGAGTCATCATGAAGAAATGGTTGATATTATTATTGTGTTTGACTTTGGTTTTAGGAGTTGTTGCTTGTGGGAAAACTGAAGCACCTCCTAAGGAGGAAAACGCAGAAACTAAAGAAGCTGAAGGGAAAGAAAAATCGGATAAAACTGAAGATAGCCCTGAAATAAAAGGTGATTTTACAGAAGAGGTAAAATGGAAGGCTATCCTACCTAAAGGCTTGATTAAAAACGAAGAAACTAGCAAAGATGATAAATATTATTCTAAAATGGAATATGGGGTCAAAGAAGGCGAAGAGTTTGAAACAAAGCTTTCTGTTAGGATTGATATCAGAGATAAAGCTACTTCAACAAGAGAAGACATTGTAAAACAAGGTTTCGATTTAAAGGAATATGCTGAAAAGAAAATTGATGGAGCTATTAACTTGGGCGATGCTTATTGCGTGAAGTATAATGGCAAGAGCTCAGGCGATGAAACTGTGGTAGTACAAGGTCGTGACGAAGCAAGAACAACTGATATCGTTATAACGTTTTATGGAGCAGAATTGGATAAAGAACAGCAAATGTTCCTAGACAGTTTTACTTTACTAACTGAAGATTTAGGAAAAAAAGACGCACCATTCCCATGGGAAGGAAGTCGTTTTGAGCCTACTGTAAAAGAGGCACAGATTGGTAAGTACAAACTAAATGCCGAATATATTAAGCTAGAAGAACCAATCACAACTTATGAAACATTTAAGGCTGATTCAGTAGTTTCTGGGGAGTACCTATATATAATTATTCCTAAAGAACTATATATCTACAAACTTGGAGAGAAAAATACTCTAGTCAAGAAAGTTGATATAGAAGATGGAATAGAACACATAGGCGTAGATGCTGCTGGAAGAGTGATTGCATCCGGTTTTATGGAAAAAGCATTGGTGTTTGAAGGTGAAGAGCAGACTATGACTTTGTCCTTTGACAAAAGACTTTCAGTATCTCCTTTTACTGATTTCGCTATATCATACTTTTTAAATCCTCTTGAGTTAAAGAAAGTTGTAATTGGCGAAGAAGGTGATATTACAGAAAGCGATTTTAAACTATCTGATGCATCCGGTGTAGCTTTACAAGGTAGTGTTAGTCCAGTACTAATTGAGAAAAATTCACTTGGGGGACCAGGATCGTTTGAAGACGATGATAAACAAGGTCTAGGAATATATGGTCACGATGGCAACTTTATTATTGGATTGAAGGGAACGGAAAATGACCCAGTAGGCTCTATTCATGGATATGCAGAAGGGGCTAATGGTTATTTGGCTGCCGATTCTAATATGAGAGACTTTAAAATATGGGCAAAAGATGGAACCTACATTGGAGCAGTAGAAGACGGTGACTTTTTAGGAACAGACTATCCATGGTTTAGCATGATGAAAAGAGGGCTGGACGACATAATTTATCTTACAATAACTCAGGAAAGAGCTGACAAATCCAGTCGTGAAGTTCTAGTATTTAAACTTGTTACCGACTTATAGTTGCGTTATAAGACGCATATAAACTTGTCAACAAAGGAGGGTATTATGAATTATTCAATCGAAGGTGGAGCATTACCAGTATTAAGAGTATTTTTAGAACCAGGCGAGACAATGATTAGTGAATCAGGGGGAAGGGCATGGGCAAAAGGTCCAATATTAACTGAAGCTTCTTCCGAAGGTGGAGCTAAGAAAGCGTTAGGCAGAATGTTCTCGGGTGAGAGTCTGTTTATGTCTAAATATACAGCCCAAGGGCCAGCAGAAATAGCGTTTACTTCATCTTTTCCAGGTAGAATATTGGCTATGGAATTAGGTCCTGGACAAAGTATTATTGCTCAAAAATCAGCGTTCTTGTGCGGCACTTATGGAATTAATCTATCCATGTTTTTCCAAAAGAAACTTGGCGCAGGCTTAGTTGGTGGAGAAGGATTTGTAATGCAAAAAATCACAGGTCCTGGGTTAGTATTCTTAGAAATTGATGGGTACTGTGTAGAATACGATTTGGCGCCAGGCGAGCAAATAGTTGCAGATACAGGTGTTCTTGCGGTTATGGAAGAAACTTGTAGCATGGATGTACAAATGGTAAAAGGAATGAAAAACGTATTATTTGGTAGTGAAGGATTGTTTGACACAGTGATTACAGGCCCAGGAAAAGTTTACCTTCAGTCGATGACAATGCCGAATATTGCTAAATTAATCGGAGAATTCATACCTTCTAAAGGATAGAATGCTATTAAATTACAGAAAACAGGGTATTTCCTTTTCTTCTCGAAGGCCCGGCCGATTGGCCGGGTATCTTCGTTGTTTAGGAAAATGTATACAAATGATAATGAGCAACTAATTGGATAAAGATTTTATTTTTAATTGCTTCATGTTATAATATAACCTCGTAAAGGGGTGGAATTAGTGGGAATATTGGCAAGAATGGCAGGTAGAATAGGAAATATAGTTGGGAAAATAAGAGGTGGCGGATCCAGTTTACCAGGTTATTTAGCTCTAAAAATTGAACCTGATTTTTTAGATAAGATTGTTTTTCCAAAGGAAGTGATATTAGTAACGGGGACAAATGGGAAAACATCTGTTACCAATATGTTGGCCCATATCTACAAAAGTGCTGGCTATAATATTTCAACCAACGCACACGGAGCTAATATTCTTCAAGGAATCGCAACAGTTGCTTTAAATGACAGTAATAGTAAAGGGGTCATAGAAAAAGATGTGGCAATTTTAGAAGTGGATGAGGGTTATTTGCCTATAATAATGAAACAAGTTAAACCGACGAGCCTTATTATTACAAATTTATTTGATGACCAAGCTGATAGATTTGGAAGTAAATACCAATTGGCAGAAAAGATTTTTAGCTCAATACCCGAAGATATCTCCCTTTATATAAATGGTAATGACCCAATTTTAGTAAATATGTCCAGATTATTATCAAATAGAAAAACGAAATATTATGGTATAAAACTTGAAGGAGCACAATGCCATGGTGAACCTTGTCCAAGTTGCGGGGAGCTACTTTGGTACACTAACCACCATTATGATCAATTAGGGGAGTATAATTGTCCTTGTGGGTTTAAAAATCCCGATTATGATTATTTTGCAAGCGACGTTGACTTGGAGAATAACCGTTTTTGCTTTGGGGGAACAGGCATAAGAGCTGAAATTAGGGCTTTGTATGAAATATATAATATGGTAGCAGCTATGACAGTTGCCGTTGACAGGGGTATAGAAGAAAATACTGTTAGTAGGGCAATTGAGACATGGACTCCAATTAGTGGCAGATTAGAAAGCATTAAATGGAGAGGCAAAGATACTTGGATAAATTTAGTGAAGAATCCCGCTGGGTTTAATGCGACATTGGAGCTCTTAAGACGGGAAGAAAAAGAAACTTATTCATTGGTTGTGGCAGTAAATAATGAGCCAGCAGACGGAGTGGATACGACTTGGTATGAAAAAATCAGTTGGGATAACATTATTAATACTCCTATAGAAGGAGTATTTGTAACGGGTTCAGCCATGAATGAAATGATTGAAGTTCTCAGAGCGAAGGGTTTTAAAACTGAAGGATTTTCACTTCAAGAGGATTTGACAATCGTCGATAGAATAGGTAGCAAGCCTGTTTTTTTGGCGAATTATACAGCAATGTCTTCAGTAAAAAACTGGATAAGCAAGAATAATCAACAATAGTCAATAAAATAACTTGATATTTTTGGCTTATGGGCTTATAATCATAGGCGTTAATCTAGGAATACGAAGAGATAAGGAGAATACAATGCTGTTAGTGATTGATGTGGGCAACACAAACATTGTTTTTGGAGTATATGAAGGCGATGAGCTAGTGGACAATTGGAGATTGTCTTCAATAAAAGAAAGAACTTCAGATGAATACGGAATGTTATTCAAACAAATATTAAATTGCAGCAGTATTTGCTCTGATAGTATTACAGATGTGATAATTTCAAGCGTTGTCCCACCTTTGATGTATACATTGCCTTCTACCATGATAAAATATTTTGGTATAGAGCCATTGGTGGTAGACTCGTCTATTAATACTGGAATAAAGATTTGTTATGATAATCCTAAAGAGGTTGGGGCAGATAGAATTGTGAATGCAGTAGCAGTTAAAGAATATTATGGCGGACCAGCAATTATTATTGATATTGGAACGGCCGTAACTTTTTGCGTTCTAGACGGAGATAGCAATTACCAAGGAGGAGTTATTGTTCCTGGAATTAGCATTTCTGCTGATGCATTATTTAATAGGACCGCAAAGCTACCAAAGATTGAAATTATAAAGCCGCCGACAATCGTAGGGAAAAATACAATAAATAGTATGCAATCAGGTTTGGTCAATGGCTATGTAGGCATGATAGATAGTCTTATTGAAAGTATTGCAGCTGAAATGAATTTTGCTCCAGAAGAATATAAAATTATTACAACAGGTGGATTTAGTGGTTTGATAACTGAAAGCAGCAAGTTTCAGCATATTGTAGATAGGAATCTAACATTAAAAGGTCTTAATAAATTATTTCAAATGAAGGGGAACAACTGATGAAATTAACAATTGGAGGAGTTGAATTGACATCTCCAACGGTATTGGCACCTATGGCTGGAATAACAGACAAGGTATATCGACTATTGGTCAAGGAATTTGGAGTAGGGCTATTAGTGTCTGAAATGATTAGTGCAAAGGCGCTTTATTATGGTGATTTAAAAACGGAAAACTTAACAGAGATAGACCCGTTGGAGTGCCCTGTGGCACTCCAAATATTTGGATCAGATCCAAAGGTAATGGCGTTTGCTGCAGAAATGCTTTCAAAACGAGAAAATGTGGCAATGATAGATATTAACATGGGATGTCCAGCACCCAAGATTGTAAAAAACGGTGATGGCTCTGCTCTTATGAAAAATTTGCCATTGGCATATGATGTTATGAAATCAGTTGTGGATGCAAGCGCAGTTCCTGTTACTGTAAAGTTTAGGCTGGGTTGGGACGATACAAATAGAAATGCCGATAAAATGGCTGAACTCGCTCAAAAAGCAGGTGTTAGTGGAATATGTGTCCATGCGAGAACTAGAGAAATGTTTTACAGCGGGAATGCAGATTGGGAATTTTTGGCATACTTGAGAAAGGGTATTGGAGTTCCTTTTATTGGGAATGGAGATATATTTGAGCCTGAGCAAGCTGTAGCAATGATGGAGAAGACTGGCGTTGACGGAGTTGCTGTAGGCAGAGGAGCAATTGGCAATCCTTGGATATTCTACCAGATAAACCAATTAATAGAAAAGGGAATATATTCTAAAGTAAGTGATGGAGAAAAATTAGAACAAATGCTTAAGCATTTGGATCTAAATTGTACAGACAAGGGTAATAAAAGGGGAGTAATGGAGTTAAGAAAACCTATGGCTCAGTATATTAAAGGTATGAAGGGTGCAAAAGCTCTAAGAGATAGACTTAATAGAATTAATGATAGAGAGCAGTTAGAGAAATTGATTGTAGAAGTTCTACAATCAGTTAGTTAGATTATTAAGGGGGGGTTGAGCATGGAAAAAGGTTTAGAGAATACCGAACTTCATGAGAATAAAATGGGAACCGAACCGGTGCTTCTTCTGTTGATAAAAATGGCACTTCCAGCAATGTTATCCATGTTAGTGCAATCTCTTTACAATGTGGTAGACAGTATATTTGTTTCCAGATTGGGAGAAGAAGCCTTGCGAGCGGTAACCATGGCATTTCCAATACAGCAATTGATGATAGCTTTATTCGTGGGAACATCTATAGGTATTAATTCGCTAATAGCTAGAAGTTTGGGGATGAGAAAACAGGAAAGAGCAGATAGTGCCGCAAAACACAGCGTTATACTAGGGTTTCTAAATGGATTATTTTTTGCCATATTGGGATTGGTAATTGCTAGGACATATTATGGTAGATTTACAGATAATGCATCGGTATTAGAAAACGGTGTGACTTATCTCAGGATAGTAACTATCGCGAGTTTTGGCTTGTCCTTAGAGATAAATTTAGAAAAAACTATTCAGGCTACAGGAAATATGATAACACCCATGGTTACCCAGATGCTTGGAGCGGTTACCAATATTATACTGGATCCAATTTTGATATTTGGACTTTTTGGACTTCCAGCTTACGGGGTCAAGGGAGCTGCTTTAGCTACAGTTATTGGTCAATTAGTTGCCATGTTTTACGCTTTTTATGCGTTATTTATTAAGCCCAATGCGTTAAATTTAAAAGGTAAATTCGTATTTGACTTTAGTATAGTGGCAGATATTTTCCGAGTCGGTTTTCCTTCTATTGTAATGACCTCTATAGCATCTTTTATGGTTATGTTTATGAATTCAATATTAAAACCATTTTCAGAGGTTGCAATTACTGTATTAGGAAATTATTTTAGATTGCAGAGTTTTATTTTTATGCCTATCTTTGGGTTAACACAAGGTGCAATGCCTATTATGGGATATAATTACGGTGCGGGAGAAAAAGAAAGACTAATGAGTGCCCTAAAATATGGTGTGATTATAGCCGCTACTATTATGCTAGTTGGAACGTCAATTTTTTGGTTTTTCCCCAAAGAACTATTAAGTATTTTTAAAGCTACACCTGAAATGTATGAAATTGGGATACCTGCTTTTAAAACCATTGCCCTGTGTTTTGTGTTTGCGGGGGTAAGTATTATGATTTCTGTAACATTTCAAGCTATAGGAATGGGTTTTAACAGTTTGGCGTTATCTGTGATAAGGCAATTAATGTTGATAATACCGCTATTTTACTACTTCTCAACAATATCGTTGGATTTAGTTTGGTATGCATTCCCCCTAGCGGAAATAGTGTGCATGATATTAAGTATTGCATTATTCAGATGGATATATAAAAAGAGGATTGCAAATATGGTGCCAATAGGAAATGAAAAGCTAAATATTTAGCAATTTGTTTGTAAATATGAGTTATTTATGATAATATACAAAGTTAGAATAAGGGCTTGCCCAATAGTGAGGAGAAAGTAGCAATGATTGAAAAAGATGTGTTTTTTACGCCTGAGGGTTTGGCTAAGTTGGAAGAAGAACTTGACGAACTGAAAAGTGTAAAGAGAAAAGAAATGGCTGAGAGAATCAAAGTAGCTCTTGATTTTGGTGATATCAGCGAGAACTCGGAATATGACCAAGCCAAAAATGAACAAGCTCAACTTGAAGAGCGAATTGCTAAAATAGAGATGCAACTGAGAAATGCTAAACTTATAGATGATGAAGAATTGAATACCCATATTGTAAAAATTGGTTCAAAAGTAGTACTAAAAGATTTACAAGATGGAGATGAAGTAGAATATATTATAGTGGGATCTGCTGAGGCTAATCCCTTGGAAGGAAAAATATCAAATGAGTCGCCTGTGGGAGCGCAACTGCTTGGTAAAAAGAAAAAAGAGACAGTTGAGATAAGCGTTCCTGATGGAGTAGTTAAGTATAAAGTGTTGGAGATTGGTCGATAGGAAGGGGTCAATGTTGGAAAACTTAAATGAAATGCTTCAGATAAGGCGCCAAAAACTGCAAGCATTAACAGAAAATGGAGAAAGCCCATTTTTATTTGAAAAATACCCTGTTAGCCATCACAGCGACGAAATTCAAAATGATTTTGAATCCTATGAAGGGAAACGCGTTGTTTTAGCTGGAAGATTAATGGGACGAAGAGGGCATGGGAAAGTAAGTTTCTTAGATGTTCAAGATAGCAAGGGGAGAATTCAAGTTTTTGCTAGATTGGACAATCTTGGCGAGGAAGAATATGAAAAGGTAAAAGAGCTGGACTTAGGAGATATTATTGGAGCCAGTGGAGAAGTTTTTAAAACGAAAATGGGGGAGATTTCTGTAAGAGCTGACAAAGTTGATTTGTTAAGCAAGTCTCTTCAAATTTTACCTGAAAAATTCCATGGTCTAAAAGATCAAGACTTAAGATATCGCCAGAGATATGTAGATTTAATTGTTAATCCTGAAGTAAAAGAGACTTTTTTATTGCGTTCAAAAATCATAAAAGCAGTAAGAGAATACTTAGATGAAAAAGATTTTTTAGAAGTTGAAACGCCAATATTGGGAACTGTTGCCGGCGGCGCAAATGCTAGACCATTTTTGACACATCATAATACGCTAGATTTGGATATGCAATTAAGAATAGCTAACGAACTATTCCTTAAAAGGCTTATCGTTGGCGGATTTGACAAGGTTTATGAAATGGGGAAAATGTTTAGAAATGAAGGTATGGATGCTAGACATAATCCTGAATTTACAAACATGGAGCTATATCAAGCCTATGCTGACTACGAAGATATGATGGAACTGACAGAACAATTATTCTACTATGTAGCGAAAAAAGTATTGGGTACTGGAGTTATCAATTATCAAGGGCAGGAACTGGACTTGACACCACCTTGGCGTAGACTTGATATGGAAGATGCTATTTTAGAATTTGCTGGAATTGATTTTAAACACATACAAACTGATGAAGCGGCATTGGCAATAGCCAAAGAAAAAGGTTTGGAAATTCAACCAGGATGGACAAGAGGGCATATTATTGCGGAAATGTTTGAAGAATTCTGTGAAGAACATTTGATTCAACCAACATTTATCATAGGACATCCAGTAGAAGTATCACCATTAGCGAAGAGAAACCCAGAGGACCCAAGGAAGACGAATAGATTTGAAGTATTTATGAATAAGTGGGAATTAGCAAATGCTTTTTCAGAGCTAAACGACCCAATTGATCAAAGAAAGAGATTTGAAGATCAAGTTGCTGCCAAAGAGGCTGGTGATATTGAAGCGCATCCAATGGATAATGATTTCATCAATGCCATTGAGGTTGGATTGCCTCCGACAGGAGGTCTTGGAATAGGCATAGATAGAATGATAATTCTGTTGACAAATCAGCCTAGCATAAGAGATATATTGCTGTTCCCAACGATGAAGCCCATAGGAGCAGATAGAATAGAAGATACTGATGAATTTGAAGAAGAATCAGATAATTAATAAAAAAAGACATCAATTGATGTCTTTTTTTGTACTTACACATTATAGATGTAAAAAAACTTGGACCTCTACTTATTTGCGATGTCGCCAACTCCATCTAGTATCAATCTAGGCCTATATGGGAAGTCCCTTACTGTTTCTCTGGAAGAAACTCCTGATAAAACCAAAACTGTATCTAGGCCAGATTCGATACCAGCCACAATGTCTGTATCCATTCTGTCTCCAATAATGGCTGCTTCGTTGGAGTGGACACCTAACATTTTTAGACCGGTGCGCATCATCAAAGGATTAGGTTTTCCAACATAGTATGCTGTTTTTCCGGTGGTAAGCTCTATTGGTGCTACAAATGCTCTACAAGCTGGCACGATGCCGTCTGTAGTAGGTCCCGTTAAATCTGGATTTGTTCCAATCAACTTAGCGCCATTATTAACAAGCCTTACAGCCTTTGTAATGCTGTCGTAATTGTAAGTGGAGCTTTCACCAATAACAACGTATTCGGGGTCAATATCGTTAATTGTAATTCCCGCATCATAAAGAGCGTTTAGAAGCCCTGGAGCACCTATTACATACGCACTACTACCAGGAGACTGGTTGCTAATAAATTTTGCCGTTGCCAAGGCGCTGGTATAAAAGTGAGATTCATCAACTTCCATGCCCATTCGAGCAAGTTTTATTTGTAATTCCTTAGTCGAGGAATTGCTTGCGTTGGTTAAGAACAAAAATTCTTTTTGTTCCTCATAAAGCCAATTAACAAAATCCTTCACACCAGGGAGTAGTCGGTTGCCATGATATATTACTCCATCCATATCAATAATAAAGCCTTTTTTTAACCTCAGCTGTTCCATAAAATACCTCCTTTCAAGAGTAGCATAGTTATAGTATACCCCATTATTGAGCATTTCTAAAGCTCATATACGTCAAATACTTGTAAAAACTAGGGTTGTTAAAGTAGAATATATTAGCAAAAGATGGAAAATTATAGTTGAATATTGCAATATTTGTTATTCTATAATTTGGATACTATATTGATAGTATATGTTTGTTAATGTAGAAATAGTCTTTTATAATAAATTCAAAATGAAAAAGCATTCTAAATATGTTAAGCTAATAAAAAGAATTATTATTAAGATAGAAAAGAAAGGTGTAAATATGCGAACTAAAACCGATGGACTAAGGGTAATAGCGTGTTTTACGGTAGTATTATTACACGTTACTGCTGTGGCAACTATTCCATATTCTACTGAACATATGAATTTCATTTGGGGAGCAATTATTAATTCTTTTACAAGATGGAGCGTCCCAGTGTTTATTATGGTAAGTGGATCTGGAATTTTAAGAAAAGAATACGAACTTAAAGAAATAGTTTCAAAAGCAAGTAACATATTGTTTGTTGCTTTGTTTTCCTCTGCTATTTATGTGCTGATATATAAAAGGCTAGGCGTACTGCCGTGTATGAACGTTAGGCAGAATATCATTAATCTTATTAAAACGCCGGAACACCTGTGGTATCTGTATATGACTGCATTTCTTTATCTATTGACACCCTTAGTATTTCCGTTAATAGCAAAAGGAGATAAAAAGAAAACCCTATATGTAGCTTTTATTTGCTTGGTTGCAGGAGCGGTTTTCTTCTTAGGGAGATTAAATCCAATGGTGGAATCTATTCTAGACACAAGAATTAAATTACCTTTAAACCTAACATTTATAGGATTATTCATTTTAGGAAGATATATGTATGAAAACAATAATACGTTCAGTGCAAATAAGCTGGTGTTATTATTTATTTTGGGATATGCATTAACCTTGGCTCCGACCTTGTATTTCAGTATCAATTCAAAGGAGATTACATGGGATTATATTAGTTTTTATGCACCGGGCGTTACTATTATGTCGATTGCTATCTATGGATTATTTATTAGCTCAGATAAAACCTTTGAATCAATAGGCAAGCTTGCGCCATATACTCTCGGTATATATATTATTCACATTTTAGTTATGAAAGCATATGATTTATTAAATATTAACTTGACCTTTGGAGTAAGTATATTTTTAAAAACCGCAGTAGTATTTATTATTTCTCTAATAATTAGCTTGGCTATTACGCCTATATTAAATTATGTATTAAAAACAAAATAATTTATATTTTTTCACCACAATAAGAGTGTGGTGTTTTTTTATATAAAACAACCGAAGGGGTTAATAGCTGAGGACTGAGCGATTAATATGTAAAGCTAGTTCAATTTGATATTGTAATTTAGGAAATTAAAAAAGAAGTAAAAAGATTGTAAAAAGCTCTTGACAATAGATTGTTCTAGGGGTTATACTAATAATCCGAGCAAGCCTCGACCGGATAACACAAAAATGTTTTTAAAAAAGTTCTTGACTTTATAAACGCTACGTGTTATTCTGGATAAGTTAGCCCGTAAGGGCTAGAACGTACCATGACAATTAAATCAAGTGAGAACCAAAAACGAAGTAAACAAACAAGCGGAAAACTAAGTCAGTTTTCAACAGAGCCAGAAACTTTTATTTGAGAGTTTGATCCTGGCTCAGGATGAACGCTGGCGGCGTGCCTAACACATGCAAGTCGAGCGATGA
>JAAYFJ010000085.1 GCA_012728295.1 Tissierellia bacterium
CTCTTAAATCGTTCCAAGTACCCATCCCGGCCTGCGCCCACGTGATTTCCTTGAGCATGTTCCACCACGTATAGGTATACTCGAAGCTGTAAGTCAAATGGGCAGGCTTCAACTCCTCAATCATTTCGATAAAAGAGGCCTTGTTTTTAGGTACCCCACGCGTTCCGACAAACTTAACTACAAACCTATGCTCTGCTGGATATTCGATTACATCTACATCACCTCCTGAAAAAGTTTCAGCTGCTCGCTTTATTACATCTCTGCCGATAGTTCCTATGCCTCGAATTCTTGACATTATTATTTCCCGGCGTTCTTCATAACTTTTTGAAATGTCTGTTTTTAAGCCTAATTCCTGCTCCCAAAAAGCCAGCCCCCAGGTGGCTGTTTCCGGTGTCAAAAATTGCTTCAGGAAATCTTCGAGGAAGAAATAAATGTATCCGAATTCTGTTGAATATGCGTCCTGAATCGCTTTCATTATTTCTGACTTTTCGTAGTAGGCAGGTAAATACTTCATCAAATCCAGTTTGTAAGGTTCAATACCTTTTTCATCGGGTTGCACCCCTTCGCCGTATTGTAAAATTCCATACAAACTTTCTCCGTATTTTGCCATGTATTATATCACCCCTTTGAGGTCGTTCCAGGTTAGAGGGCCTACAGACATTTTCCCATCTAACACAGCCTGCAATCCGGTGATATTAGAAATTATATGGGTATGGCTAGAAGGAGGAAAAGTGCTTGGCTTCCCTGTTACACCTGTCCACGGTACGCTATCAGCTGCCTCTGCTGCGTCTACTTTGCCATCATTATCGGTATCATAAATGCTTTTTAGCATATCGCCATAGCCGGCATCACCTAATTCTTCCTGCGTTACATATCCTCTATCGTTTTCAAGCTGGGAAACTTTTGTTGGAATTTGACTTACTTCAGCCTTGTTATTCCACATCGTCCTTTCTTCCGTAGTTATATGCTTAACTGCATCTGCCTTATGTGCAACAACATCTGCATCCAAAGTGTTAATTTGTTGCCTAATATCATTGTGAGCTGCAGCATCTGTATTGTGATTATTTAGCTGGGTTTCAGTAGCAATTATTTCATTACCAGTAGACTTCTTGATTACACTTCCTTCTTTTAATTGAGCCATTTAAACACCACCTTCTATTATATCTATTAATTCTAATCTTCCACTTTGTATTGAGTTTTTATTTCCTTCAATATATTCACCATAGACTACCATATTACCACTATTAGTTAGTGTTATGTTTTTATTATCACCTTGCCATATAGCACCACCTAAATCTGCTACATATCCACTAGCTTTATCAATTACAGTTCTTCCCTTACCTTCGTTTAGCGGAAGATACAAGAATAATCCATCTTCATTTCCAGTAAGTCTAACATTCATATCATTTACTATTTCTTGTTGGGTTCTTGCAATCTGCCACAATCTAACTTCTTTTATCCACCCTTTTATTAATCTTGATGTGGGTGTAGCACCACCTATTGTAAAGCTTCCATATGGTGAAGTTGACCCGATATTAGTTCCTGCTTCCATTGTGCTATAATGTCTTTGCACTCCATCTAAAAATCCCCATCTTCTCCCATTTATACCGTCCCAAACAATAGCCATGTGATGCCATTCTCCATCGTATACACTAGGAGTACCTTCAAGGATTACATAAGCTGCACCGCCATTAGAGTCTCGGATATGGCATTTCAAACTCGTTGGAGAGTCCATTCTAGCAAAGTCAAAGTTATTAAGGCTAAACCCCATTAAAGTATTGTATTGAGTGAATCCATCTAGTTTAAACCACATTTCCCAAGTAAGTGTATTACTAGGTTGCAGTCTATTATTAGTATTAGCAATTGTTACCGCTTGACTTGCTCCATTGAAATATAATAAAGGTTCTTCTTTTACTTTTTCAATTAACTCACCTTTGATTGCCAATTTCCCATCACTATATATTCTTGCCAATTTCACTAAATCACCTCAATATCCAAACTATCTTCAATATCGTTGTAGACTATCTTAAATCTACCACCTAATGTAATTTCGTTCCCTATAACTGTCTCTGCAACGTCCACTTTGCCATCGCCATTACTATCATA
>JAAYFJ010000043.1 GCA_012728295.1 Tissierellia bacterium
TATTGAATGCATGATTAATATGCTAAATGAAGGAGTTCATCCTATCGTAAGATCCAAAGGTTCAGTAGGAGCTTCAGGAGATTTATGTCCACTAGCTCACATGGTACTTCCAATGATGGGAGAAGGAGAAGCTGAATACAAGGGCGAAGTTCTTGCTGGTAAGGATGCAATGGAAAGAGCAGGAATCGAAACCATAGTATTAAAAGCAAAAGAAGGTTTAGCACTTATTAATGGAACTCAAGCTATTATGGCTAATGCTGTTTTGGCAGTTTACGATACAGAAAAATTATTGAAACAAGCTGATATAGTAGGAGCCCTTACTGTAGAAGCTCTAGAAGGAATTATCGACGCATACGATGCTAGAGTTCACGCGGTTAGACCTCACCAAGGACAAATTGATGTTGCAGAAAACATGAGAAATATATTAGAAGGCTCCAAGTCAGTGACTAGACAAGGGGAAAAGAGAATGCAAGACTCTTACAGTTTAAGATGTATTCCACAAGTTCACGGGGCATCTAGGCTGGCTTTTGAATATGTGAAAAAATCAGTAGAGACTGAACTTAACGCTGTAACGGACAATCCATTAATTTTTCCAGGAGAAGATGGAGCGGTTATCTCAGGTGGAAACTTCCATGGACAGCCAATAGCAATAGCTATGGACACTTTGGCAATTTTGGTATCTGAGATTGCAAATATTTCTGAAAGAAGAATTGAAAAATTAGTAAATCCAGCTATATCCCACGGACTTCCTGCATTTTTAGTTAAGCATGGTGGAATCAACGATGGATTTATGATTCCCCAATACGTAGCAGCAGCACTTGTATCAGAAAATAAAATCTTATCTCATCCAGCAAGTGTGGATTCTATTCCAACATCTGCAAACCAAGAAGATCATGTAAGTATGGGAACTATAGGAGCTAGAAAAGCTAGAACTGTTGTAAATCACGCACAACACGTAATCAGTATAGAACTTTTATGTGCTGCACAAGGAATGGACTTTAGAAATCCAGAAGATTTGTCTCCAGCAACTAGAGAAGCATACAATGCCATGAGGGAAAGAGTAGCCTTTATGGAAAATGACGTAATTTTCTACCCAGATATGGATGAAGCTTTTGACATTATCGAAAGTGGAGAATTACTTGAAAGAGTAGAAAAAATAGTAAAAATTAAATAATTTAATAAAATTTCTTAGAACAGGAGTGTATCATCATTCCTGTTCTAAAAATACCAAGATTTAAATAATTTTTTTAATAAAGTATGGACACCATACTTTAAATAAAAGTCAGATTAATGTATTAATTGAAAAAATAGGAGGAAGTAATGAAAAAAGTGTTAATGGCTGAAGTAAACGTAAGCGAAGGTACTGATTTAGATTTAGTCAATCAAATTACTGACGAAATGGTCAGTGTAGAGGGTGTTGAAGTAGTAGCTGTTGAGCCAGATGCAGATCATAATAGAACAGTATTTACTTTTAAAGGCGAACCAGCTGTTGTATTGGAATCCACTAAGAGATTAGTCAAAAAGGCTATTGAACTAATCGATATGACTAAACA
>JAAYFJ010000035.1 GCA_012728295.1 Tissierellia bacterium
AACACTGACCACATATCTAAATACACTGCTTTCAAATGGTTTTATAATAAATCAGATTGTGGAGCCGCAGCCGCCGGAAAACATGATGGATATTCCGGGGATGCAGGATGAAATGCGCCGTCCCATGATGCTGATTGTATCTGCAAGTAAAAAACAAGAATAGAAAATATTGAAGATATAAACGAGGAGTATGTAAATGAGAACAGAACAGGAAATAATGGATACAATACTTTCCGTAGCAAAAAGTGACGATCGTATTAGGATTGTGACCCTCGAGGGGTCACGCACAAATATTAATATACCTAAAGATGAATTTCAGGATTATGATATTACATATTTTGTGACGGATATGAAATCACTTCTATCTAGTGATGATTGGCTTAGTCAATTTGGGAATATCATAATGATGCAAAAGCCGGAGAATATGGAGCTTTTTCCACCTGAAGAAAAAGGGTACTCATATCTTATGCTTTTTGATGATTATAATAAAATTGATCTTACATTATTGCCGCTAGAAGATTTGGATGATTATTTAAATGGTGCTAATTTGATAAAGGTTCTGATTGATAAAGATTGTAGAATTAAAACGGACATAGTTCCGACTGATATAGATTATCATGTAAGAAAGCCAAGTGCACGGGAGTATGATGATTGCTGCAATGAATTTTGGCATGTAACACCTTATGTTGTTAAAGGATTGTGCCGCAAAGAGATACTGTTTGCAATCGATCATCTGAACCAGATTCTACGGTTTGAACTACTTAGAATGATGTCATGGAAGGTTGGAATAGAAACAGGATTTACTGTGAGTGTCGGCAAGAATTATAAATTTTTAGATAAGTATATACCAGAAGATTTATGGAATAGATTGCTATCTACATATCGTATGGATTCCTATGAAAATGTTTGGAAGTCATTATTTATATGCCACCAATTGTTTAGGGAAGTGTCCAAAGAAGTAGCAGAACTACTGGGGTTTGATTATCCAGAGTATGATAAAAAAGTAATAGGGTATGTCAATGATATGTATGAAAAACATGTCGGAAATGATTATTACTAGGATTAGTGAAAAAATGTAAATTTTTCTAACAACGAGAAGTTAATTAATGGGGGTGAATACTTGAAGAACTGGATAAATCGTATTCCAAAGCTTGTACTGGATAAAGTAAAGGCATCCGGTAAAACAGGGGTCGAATGGCTTGAGAGTTTAGATTATCTTATATATATTTTGGAGAAAAGATGGGAGATTGAAGTGATAAAAGTCCTTGAAGGCGGCACCCACGCCTTTATTGGAGAAGCTATTACTCAAAGTAGCAAAAGGGTAATATTAAAACTATCAATGCATGAAATGATAGGTGAAACCGAATTCGAGAATGAAATTAAAGCTCTTGAATTGGCAGATGGAAATGGCTATGTTCAATTACTTCAGTATGATTTAAGTTGTGGCGCAGCATTATTGGAACAACTCGGTAAACCGCTTAAAATCCTAAATTTTCCAGTCAATAATCAAATAGAAATAATCTGTAATACTTTAAGAAAGTCTTGGATTGAAATTCCGAATGGTACTAATCTCCAAGATGGAAAGGATATTTGCTCTTTCTTTTCCAATTTTTTTGATGGCCTGTACAAAGAATTTTCTACCCTGATTTCTAGAAAAACTATGGATAAAGTGCTTATGGTATGTGAATCTCGTTTGGATGCATTTATTCCAGAGAAATCTGTTTTGGTACACGGTGATCCTCATAATGCAAACTTATTACAGGATTTATATAGCAACGAGTTTAAGCTAATCGACCCAGATGGTATTTTTTGTGAGCCCGCCTACGATTTAGGCATACTTATGAGAGAATGGCCAGATGAATTGGTCGATAATCCTATCATATTGGGTGAAAAACGTTGTGAACTTTTAAGTAACCTGACAAATGTAGAAAGTCAATTAATATGGGAGTGGGGTTTAATTCAATGTGTAGCCACTGGGTTATTATTGGTGAAAACAGGACAAAAACAAGAAGGTATAAAGCTTCTTAATATTGCAGAATCATGGGCTAAACGCTTTTGACAACAAGGAGGTAAATCATATGCGATCAATACAAGATAGTCACAGCTTCAGGTCTAGGAGCGATGAAGAACTTCAGAAACTCACGTTGGGCAAGCTGAATCCCCATAACGCATACATTACTCTCGTCGAATACGATCCGAACTGGCCTGAGCTGTTTGAGCAGGAGGCTGCTCGGATTCGTTCCGTACTCGGCAACAAAGCGCTGCAGATTGAACATGTGGGTTCGACCTCGGTACCAGGGCTGTGTGCCAAGCCAATCATTGATATGCTGCTGGTTGTGAAGGACTCTGCCGACGAGCTATCATATGTCCCAGCATTAGAAGCTGCCGGCTATATATTGCGGATTCGGGAGTCTGACTGGTTCGAGCGTCGTCTGTTTAAAGGACCCGATACCGACATCAATCTGCATGTGTTCAGTTCGGGCACATCAGAGATTGATAGAATGTTACGTTTTCGAGATTGGTTACGTTCCAATGAAAACGACCAGGAGAAATATGCACAAGTCAAGCGAAGCTTGGCAAAGAATAAGTGGCGACATATTCAGCACTACGCGGATGCCAAAACGTCGATAGTCCAGGAAATCATGGAACGAGCGAATGCAATTAAGTAGTACGACAAACATACTTTTTATATTACTGAGGAGAGGATATGATTAGGTTTAATAATATATTAGAAAAACAATATAGTATAAATTGTATCAATATTACCGCTCAAGCAGGTGGCTGGTCGGCTCTTGCATATAAAGTATTCGATGGTGAGAAGGACTATTTTCTAAAAGTCTACGAAAAAAGTAGAGCTTCAACACCAAAACTGACAGCCCTTATTGATACCTATGTACCAATTACCATGTGGCTGAATGAGAATACGGATATGAAAGGAAAACTCTCTGTTCCATTGCTAACCAAAGATGGCAAGTCTAAGTGTGAAGATGACAATGGAATATATTTGCTTTACAAATATATTGATGGCACAACCGTAGGTAGCAACGAATTGACGGAGAAGCAGGTGCAGCAGCTTGCAAAAATAATCGCAACTCTTCATTTATATAATGATAAAATACCTGTCAATACGAAGTCTATCAGGGAAGATTTTAGCTTGCCATTTCTGAAACAGCTAAAACAAGTATTGCGTAAAGAATGCGCCAGTCTTCCCATGGACTTAAAATGCTTGCTTGGGGCACACATAAAACCCCTTGAACAATCTATTGACAGAGTTGAAGGACTGTCGGAGATTCTAAGACGAAGTAATCCTAAAATGGCCCTATGCCATACAGATATTCATAATTGGAACTTGATGCAACGGGATGAGCAGTTAGTTCTAATTGACTGGGAAGGCTTGAAATTGGCTCCAGTAGAAGCTGATCTCATGTTTTTTGTTGATAAGCCATATTATGATGTATTTATGAACATATACCTGAAATTACACAAAGATTTTTTAATCAATACGGATGCTTTGTTATTCTATCATATTAGACGTAAACTAGAAGATATATGGGAGTTTATTGAACAACTTTTATATGACAATCAAGAGGATAAGGAAAGAAATGAAACTATAAAAGTTCTTGATGGTGAACTGAATAACTTAGTGTTTTGAAAAAAGAATAACGTATTATTAAGCTAAATAATATTGGAGAAGAAAATGAATAAACAAGAATTATATCAAATTGCTTTCAGTATAATTAATCATAAAAAGTTACGGAACTTTGGAACTTCAGGGCATGTTGCGTGCGCGTTGGAGACAAATAGCGGTAACATCTTTACAGGAATATGCATTGACTTGCCCTGTTCTATTGGCTTATGCGCTGAACAGTCAGCTATTGCTGAAATGGTAAAGAACAATGAAACTGCAATCAAAAGGATTATCGCTGTATTTGAAGATGGGAGTATACTTCCACCATGTGGAAGGTGCAGAGAGTTTATTGCACAGATAGATAATCAAAATATAGAGACCCAAATTGTATTACCTGAAATGGAAGAAGTGTTGCTGAAAGATTTATTACCAGAAAGGTGGGATGGCAAATGGAACTGAAAAAGATAACTAGCAGGGTCTTTTATTATCCACATCAACCAGAAACTGATCGGCCTATGTTGGCATACTTAAATGGAGATAAAATTGCACTTGCCATTGATGCAGGAAATTCAGCAGACCATGTTGATGAATTTTATAAATCCCTAGAAATCGAGGACCTAAAGAAGCCAGATTTTACTGTCATCACTCATTGGCACTGGGACCATACCTTTGGAATGCATAAAATTCACGGATTGTCCATTGCACACCATAAAACCAACGAGTTTTTGAAACAGGAAAGAGCCAAACTATCTGACAGTGCATATATAAAATTTTTGATAAATGATGATGAGTGCCTAGCTAGAGAATATGTAGATAATAAAAGAATTATTGCCGTTCTATCGGATATCCAATTTGAAAAAGAGCTTACCCTTAATCTCGGTGGAATAACCGCAAAGATTTTTCATACGGTTTCACCCCATTCGGAAGATACGGTGCTTATCTATATTCCTGAGGAAAAAATATTGTTCTTGGGAGATTCAACAAGCGAGGATTTCTACAATGATGGGTATATGGATAAAGAAAAATTAATGTCATTAACAAATTTGATAGAAAGTTTCGACTGTAAGTATTGTATTTTAAGTCATGCAGAGCCTCTAACTAAATCAGATTTATTAGATTACTTAAAATCCATTCTAAAATAATAATCCATGAGGTGTATTGATATGTTCCCGTCTACCGATAGCCCCAAAAACGCAGTGGATATGTTCCCGAGAACGGACACACTCAAATGACATTCATTCTATCCTCTCAAGCCATGTTGA
>JAAYFJ010000074.1 GCA_012728295.1 Tissierellia bacterium
GTCATGGAATTTCTATTCCAAAACTTTTACTCTTTATTATGAGAATGACATTCTTTTTGTTTGTCGTTGGTGTTTTCCAAGTGTATTCTATTGACTCTTACGCTCAGAAAACACAACTAACTATCACAGAGAAAAATATTGAATTAGGTGAACTATTCAATAAAATTGAAAAGCAAAGTGACTTTTATTTCTTTTATAGCAACAATAAAATCAATAAAAGATTAAAAGTATCTGTAAATGTAAAAGAAAAAACTATTTTTGAGATTTTAGATATAGTATTAGCGAACTCCGACATTGAATATAAAGTAAATGACAAAGCAATAATACTTAATGTTAGCGACGAAGTAAAGGCTAATACTAATTCACAACAACAATCCAAACGAAGCATTAAAGGTAAAGTACTTGACGAACTAGGCGATCCAATTATTGGTGCTAACATTGTGGAGAAAGGAACTACCAATGGAACGGTTACTGATATTGATGGAGGATTTACAATTGAAATTACAGGAAATAATAATTTAGAAGTTTCATATATTGGATATTTGGCACAAGAAATTTCAACCTCTGGGCAATCGAATATAAATATTACGATGAAAGAAGACACTAAGTCACTTGAGGAGTTAGTGGTTGTGGGATATGGTGTGCAGAAAAAAGTCAACTTAACTGGAGCAGTTGAGCAAGTAACAGATGAGGTATTTAAGAATAGACCTATTACAAATATGACTCAAGGTCTAGTAGGAGTTATTCCAAACCTAAACATTACTATGAGTGATGGCAAGCCAACCCAGTCACCTTCATATAACGTAAGGGGTACGACTTCGATAGGTCAAGCAGGTAGTGCACTTATACTAATTGATGGAGTAGAAGGAGATCCAAGAATGATTAATCCTAGTGATATTGAGAGTGTTTCTGTACTAAAAGATGCTGCATCATCAGCTATTTACGGAGCTAGGGCTGTGTTTGGTGTTGTGCTAATAACTACAAAATCTGCTACAAAAGGTAAGGTATCTTTTAATTATTCAACTAACTTATCTTCTAAACGACCAACTGCAATTCCAGATAATATAGTTGACTCATATCCATGGGCTAAGGGATTTAGTGATCAATGGTCTAGCTGGAACGATACAGGACAAACACCGACGGCTATTAATAAAACAATGTCGTTCTCACCAGAGTATCTTGAAGAAATAAAGAGGAGATGGGAAAATCCTTCACTACCTAGAATAGAGGTAAATCCAACAACAGGTCAATATGAATATTACTATAGCACAGATTGGTATAAAGAGCTATATAAGAAAAGCTTTTTTGCTCAAGAGCACAATCTTACGATGTCTGGAGGAAATGATATTTCATCTTTTTATCTAAGTGGTCGATACAATGGAGAAGATGGTCTTTTCAAATACAATACTGATGTTTATAAAATGTATAATCTAAGAGCAAAAGGTGATATTCAGATAACAAAATGGCTTAAAGTAACAAATAATTTAGAATATTCTTCTATGAGTTATCACCAGCCTATAAACGTTGGAGAAGGTAGCAACATCTGGCGCAATATTGCTGACGAGGGAAATCCACTTGCACCACTCACAAATCCAGACGGAACATTATCATTCCCTTCTGCATACACAGTTGGAGATGGATACATTGGAAAAAATGGTGCTGATTTAAATCAAAATGTATTTAAGAATAAAATAGCATTAAGTGCAGACTTCTTTGATAAATCATTAATACTGCAGGCAGATTTTACATATCAGAACACAGAGTATTCACATTTTAGAAAGCGTGTTCCTGTTCCATATAGCCGTTACGAAGGTGTAATCGGATATACAGGAGTAAACACAAATGATATTCAAGAAAGAAGAAGTAAAACAGAGTATATGCCATTCAATCTTTTTGCTAATTATATTAAAACCTTTAATTCTGTTCATAACTTCAACTTTTTACTTGGATATAATTATGAGCAATCAACCTATAAAAACATCACTACTACTAGAAATGGAGTAGTATATGAAGATGCTGATGATATTAATTTAGCCCTAGGAGATAATATTTCTGTCGCAGGAGGATATAACAAATGGAGGGTAGCAGGCGGATTTTTTAGAGTAAACTATAATTTTGCAGAAAGATACTTGATAGAATTAAATGGCAGATATGATGGTTCTTCAAAATTCCCTAATGATCAACAATGGGCATTTTTCCCTTCTATTTCAGCAGGATGGAGACTTTCAGAAGAGCCATTCTGGACTGTTAGCACCGATGCTATCTCAAACATTAAGTTAAGAGGCTCTTTAGGTTCTTTAGGTAATGGTTCTATATCTCCTTACACATTCACTGAAAACTTTAATATAAGTCAATCAGATAGGATTTTAGGTGGAATTAGACCTCAAAGGTCATCTCAGCCAAATGTTATTCCAAGAGGATTAACATGGGAAACATCAACGATTGCTAATATAGGAGTAGATATAACAGCATTGAAAAACAAACTAAACTTTTCAGGAGATATATATCGCAGATGGACAGACAATATGTACACTGTAGGTCCTAGTGTTCCCGCCATATTCGGAACAAGTGTGCCAAAGGGCAATTATGCCTCACTTGAAACAACTGGATGGGAAGCATCATTAAGTTGGATGGACTCTTTTACATTATCCAACAAACCGTTTAGTTATAATATCAGGCTAACAGTATCGGACTCAAAAGCTATTATAACAGATTATTATAATCCAGAAATGAATTTAACTGACTACTATATTGGACAAACGATTGGAGAGATATGGGGGTATCAAGTAGAAGGTTTATTCAAATCACAAGAAGAAATAAACAACTCACCATCACAAAGCAATATTTTAGCTCACAGCACTAGGAAAAATAGAGTTGGAGATATAAAGTTTAAGAATCTAGATGGAGACGATATCATTTATCATGGTCTAAATCGAGTAGGAGATTCGGGTGATAAATCAATTATAGGAAATAAGTCACCTAGATATGTATATGGAATATCCCTAGGAGCAGATTGGAATAGCTTCTTTTTCTCTGCATTCTTTCAAGGTGTAGGCAAACAACAATGGTACCCATCTGGTGAATCAAGATTTTGGGGACAGTATAATAGACCCTATAACGATTTTCCAAGATGGCAAGAAAATATGAGGTTTATACCAGAGTTACAAAACTTTGACGCATATCTACCTTTAGCTTCTGGATACTCTGCTCAAAATGCTAATGGACAGCTAAGACAACCTAACGATAGGTATTTACAA
>JAAYFJ010000012.1 GCA_012728295.1 Tissierellia bacterium
CCAATCACCCTACCACTCCAGGGGAAGTAATGCTGTTTAAACAAGTGCAAGAGGTGCCAGGATTATTAAATACCTTTGAGGTAACTCTTAGAATGGAAGCCTTAAATAATCAAGAGTCCAATGACATTGTACTTGTAATTGATACGTCGGGAAGTATGCAAGGTGATAGAATAGCCAATGCTAGAAGTGCCGCAGCTCAGTTCGTAAATCAATTGTTGACGGCGGATCATCCAGATACAAGGATAGCATTGGTCACTTTTGAAGGCTCAGCTACCAAGCATACAGGATTCCTAAACTATAACGATAAACAAACATTGTTAAGCGCAATTAACGGTTTAATTGCAGATGGTGGAACGTATACTCAAGGCGGAATGCATAGTGCTTTGACTGAATTAGATGGCTCAGGAGACGACATTGATAGAAAGCAAATAGTGCTATTATCAGATGGAGAGCCCACATATAGCACCGAGATTAATAATCCGGATATTTACTTGATTCCATATCCAGGATATGGTAGACAGACAGGAAGCCATGTTATTGAAGGGGATTATAATTATGGGACTCGAGTAGGAGATGGCATGAGTTTACGTTGGAGATATTACAACACATATGGAACTATGAACGATAGATATTATAACAACGGGAACTCTGCCATAGCAGAGGCTGGCTTCGCTAAAAATCGTGGATATACTGTGCATACCATTGCACTGGGTGCAGGAGTTGAAGGAACTTCAGTATTAAATCAAATGGCATCGCCAGACAAGGCATATGATACTAATGATCCAACGGAATTAGCGACAATATTTGGCACTATAGCATCTGACATACTCTCTGCTATGAAAAATGCCAGTGTCAGTGACCCAATGGGAGCTGGGTTCGAAGTTCCAGTGGGCCATGTTTCGGAAATAACTGTAACCCAAGGAACTGCAGCCTATAATCTAGATGAAAAGAAAATAAATTGGAATGTAGGAACACTAGATAAACCAGTTCTTCCAGATTCAGAGACTGGCGAAACTTACCCAAATCTAAAATATGCTGAACTAGTCTATCGTGTGGAAATAAATGATGATATTTTAGGTGCGACAGCTGGATCAGATGGTGGATATAATACCAACGGCAATGCCACCGTTTCATATACGGATTACCAAGGAAATGCTCAGACAATAAGCTTTCCACAGCCGACGGCTGATCCGTTAATAATAGAACTTAAAAAAGTACTATTAGATGCTAAGGGCAATCCTATTCCAGCAGATATTGCTCAAGAAAGATTATTTAATATTAACACTACTTTATTGGAAGAAACATCCTATAATAAAGATTATTTAATAAAGGGAAATAAAAGTAGAGTAATGACAGACATCAAAATTGATGGAACATATACAATCGAAGAAAAAGCAATATCAGGAGAACCGATTACAAGTTTTGATGATTATGTGACCACGTTAAAATGGGATACTTGGGAAGATGATCAGCATGGGGCACTAGTAACAGGAACAGAGTATGAAAACTTTAAAGTTCCAAGGTCATCTGCTGATAATGAGCCTTTGGATACTACTTTTACCATAACAAATAAAGAAAAAGCTCTGGGCAAATTGACCATTACAAAAGTTGTCAATAACACACCTAGTTCTAGCAAAGGTGCATTAAGAGCTGCACCAGTATTTAAAGTTCTGGTAGTGGGAACAAATATATACAATCCGGAAGAAGAGGTATATAACCAGGAACACGAGATTCAAGTAGGAACTTCTCTTGAATTAGAGGGTTTAATTTATGGTGAATATACTGTAACAGAAATAGTGAATCATGGATTTACTCCAAGCTATAAGGACTCTGAAGGAAATTTTACAGACGGAAAAGTTAAGATTGAGATTAATCAAAAAGAGCAAAATGTAACTATAACCAATACACCTTCTGCTAATGATGCATACATTAATTATGTTGCAACTAAGGAATGGGTTGGTGGAAATGATGTAGATCATAAGGCAGTTGATTTAACATTATTGCAAGATGGAACGCCATATTCAGCTGTTACTCCTACAGTAAGCCCGCCATCAGGAACTGCAGATCAATTTACCTACACTTGGGCTAATGTCCCTAAATACAATTTAAACGGAGAAGTTGCAACTTACAGCATTGCTGAGATAACTCCACATCCATATTACGAGGTAAGCTATCCATCAAATGACGAGGTTGTAAATACATTTAATGAAGACTTAGGACCTTATACTGTAGAAGCAAATAAATTTTGGGTTAATGGACCATTTGAAAAGCCTGACACTTACTTTACTTTATATAGGAAAATTGGGACAGGACCAGAAGAGATAGTAACTGTAGATGCATATGGCACTTCAGTAGCTTCGACAAAACAAGTAATTAACAACAAAGCTAGTTGGGAACAGATGCCACGTAACGATGGAAATGTTGCAAACCCATATACCTATTTTGTAAAAGAAACCGATGCAAGTGGAAACGATGCTACGCCAACTAACTATATTAAAACTGAGAATGGATTGACAGTAACAAACACTTACAAAAGTCCATTAACAGATGATCTTATAGCAAATAAAACTTGGGTAAACGGACCTACTACAAAACCGCAGATATCATTTGAATTGTGGAGAAGCGGTGGCACAGCAGGAGCAGGCGAAATGGTAGGAACTGCTCAGGAAGTTGTGAACAACCAAGTCAATTTTGGCAAGCAGGATGCAACAGATATAAACGGAGTTAACTATAATTACTATGTCCAAGAAGTGGGAGAAAATGGTGGAAGCATAGTAATAGACGGGAAAACTTATCTAGTAGTTTATGATGGATTAAATGTAAAAAACACCTATTCACCTAAACTTAGTGATGTAGTTGCAAATAAGATTTGGAATGGAGGATCTGAACAAAGACCTACTATAGGGTTTAGACTATATAGAGGAATTGATGGAGGAAGTGTGGATGCAGTATCAGGAGCCGCCGCTTATAAGCTAGCAAGTGGAGCCACTGAGGCTAAGTGGGAAAGCATGCCTGAAACTGATGACAATGCAAATCCATATATATATTCCGTGAAGGAATTAGTAGCAGATGAAACTAATACTGAACACTTCATAGAGGGAGCTCCGGAAAACTATACAAAAGTAGAAGAAGGTCTAAAGGTAACTAACACTTATGTAAGTCCTAAAACTGAAGTAACTGCAACTAAAGTGTGGGTAGATGGACCTGCTAACAAGCCTGATATATGGTTTACGCTATATAGGAAAGTAGGTGCGGGGGATGAAGAATTGGTAGTTGACTCTTCAAATAATCCTTTGAGAGTGAAACTATCCAGTGGCACTACAACCCATACTTGGACAGATCTTGACAAGACAAACCAAAGTGGTGAAGAATACACCTACCTAGTAAAAGAAACTGACTCAAGTGGTGATATTAGCTGGGTCCCAGATAATTATGTAAAGTCTGAATTTGACCTTAAGGTAACCAACATTTATAAATCGCCAACAAATGGAAGTCTAGAATTCACAAAGAAATGGGAAGGCGATCCAACAGTAACCAGACCAACAATGGTATTAACCTTGTGGAGAAAGACTGAAACTGTAGATGAAGCTGTACCAGGAGCAGTTACTAAAGAAGTAAATGGAACAACGTCAACAGCAAGCTGGACAGACTTAATAGAAACAGATGATGATGGAAATGCATATACCTTCTATGTAAAAGAAGCATTTAAGGAAGACAAACCATCTAATGCAAACTGGAAACTAGGAGAATACAACTTTACAGCCAACACAATAACCAACACCGTAGTAACAGGTGAAGATAAGAACGGTGAATTGGAAATTGAGAAGATATTAAAGAATGAGCTTGAAGATGTAGCGGTAATGCTAAAACAAATGAGGGGAGCTCCAATAGAGTTTACAGTAGTAGTAACTGACGAGTACGGAAATACAACAAGCGTACAAATCAAAGCAGGAGAAGTCAAAACTCTAGAGGGACTATACTATGGAAAATATACAATAAAAGAGACAGTAACCCATGGATATACACCAAGTTACGCACCGACAGAAGTAACAGTAGTAAAAGATGCTACCACTACTCCAAAATTTGTAGTAACCAACACAAATACTGGAGGAGAAGGAACTACAGTAGATATTACACTTACTAAAGAGTGGGTAAATGGACCAAAACCAGATACAACAGTAGAACTTTGGAGAAAAGGACAAGAAGTAAGTGGTATAGCAATAGATGAAAAAGTAGGAGAATTTGCAGCCAATGCAGATACCCTAAGCAAAGAATTTACAGGCCTTGCAAAACACGACCCATCAGGAAGTGAATTTGAATACTATGCAAAAGAACCAAATGTCCCAGCAAACTATACAGCTGAGATAGAAGGCTTCAAAGTAACCAACACTTATGTAATCCCAACAAATGGAGAAGTAAAAGTAACCAAGGTATGGGAAGATGTAGAGAAAGTAACTAGACCAAATGTAAAAATAACCCTATATAGAACAGTGGGAGATAAAGACGAAATAGTACCAGGAGCGAATGTATTTGAACCAAGTACAGATAAAGGGACAAACAATGAAGAATACACTTGGAGTAACTTAGCAACCACTAACTCAGCAGGTGAAGAATACAGCTTCTATGTAAAAGAAGAATTTAAAGATGAAGAAGTAACCAACAACAACTGGATAATAGTAGAAAAAACAGAAGTTGAAAATGGTGAAGCAACAATAACCAACACCGTAGTAACAGGTGAAGATAAAAACGGTGAATTGGAAATTGAGAAGATATTAAAGAATGAGCAAGACTCAAGTCTAATAGGCCGCCTACAATCTAGAGGAACACCACTAGAATTTACAGTAGTAGTAACAGACGAGTACGGAAATACAACAAGCGTACAAATAAAAGCAGGACAAACCATAACTGTAGAAAATCTATACTATGGAAAATATACAATAGAAGAAACAGAAACTCATGGATATACACCAAGTTACGCACCGACAGAAGTAACAGTAGTAAAAGATGCTACCACTACTCCAAAATTTAAGGTAACAAATAGTAGAGCAGGTGGAGACGAAGATCCAAACGAAATGAAGATAACAGTGGAAAAAGTTTGGGAAGGCGGAAAGAAACCTGATGTAACTATTGAACTGTGGAGAAAAGGACAAGAAGTAAGTGGTACAGCAATAGATGAAAAAGCAGGAGAATTTACAGCCAATGCAGATACCCTAAGCAAAGAATTTACAGGCCTTGCAAAACACGATCCAAGCGGACGTGAATTCGAGTACTATGTAAAAGAACCAAATGTCCCGGCAAACTATACAGCTGAGATAGAAGGCTTCAAAGTAACCAACACCTATGAAGATCCAATAGAGTATATTAGCGTAACCGGTAGAAAAATTTGGGTAGGAGCAGATTCTCAAACTATTGAAATGCAACTATATAGGAATGGCAAGCCACACGGTTCACCTATCACACTTAAGAAAGGCGATGCTTCCTATACATGGACCAGATTGTTGAAATACGATATGGACAACAATCCATATAGATATACTATTGGAGAAGTTAAAGTACCGGATGGATTTGCTTCAAGCGTTTCTCAGGATGGTTTGACAATTACCAACACTTGGGTGGGACATGGAAATATTCCATTTGGAAGACTAGACACTCCGGCCTTGATAAAAGACGATCACTTTGCTTATGTAGAAGGTTATCCGGATGAAAGTTTCAGACCTGATGGAGATATTACTAGAGCGGAGATTGCAGCAATATTTGCAAGGCTTATGGTTGAGAGGATGCGCGTTGGAGAGGTATACCATAGCAACTACTCTGATGTCAAAGAAGGAGCTTGGTATTACAACTACATTGGATATTTAACAAAATACAATGTAATCAATGGTTATCCAGATGGAAGCTTTAGACCAGACAATTTTATTACTAGAGCTGAATTCGCAAAAGTAGCATCTATGTTTGATAAGCTTAGTGGAGGAGGAAGTAGCTTCTCTGATGTAGCATCTTCTCACTGGGCTAAGAAATATATAGATTCTGCTTATAATAAGGGCTGGGTAAAAGGATATCCAGATGGAACCTTTAGACCTGAACGAAATTTAAGCAGGGCTGAAACGGTAACTATAATAAACCGAATGCTTGAAAGATATGCAGATAAGCAATTCATTATTGATAACAAGTCAAAAGTGAAGAACTACACTGACACGGATGAATCATATTGGGCATATTGGGATATTATGGAAGCTAGTAATAGTCACGATTTTAGTAGAATTGCAAACAACTTGGAAAAATGGCTAAGATTAAGACCAATCTACTAGTACTAAAGAGTTATAAATTAAGCGGGCACATATGTGCCTGCTTAATTTATTATTTAGGAAGAAAAGAAGGAGATGTTAAAATAGTTGTATATAGTACTATATTTGGTAAGTCTTTTCACCATTCAAGGCTTGTGGTATAATGTCATAAACAATGTAGAGATGACTATAAGCATTGCAAGGACAATAATAAACACAATATTATTAAGGCGATTTTGTCTACAGCAAAAGAATTAAACGAGGAGAACATGAATAAATCTAAAATTTTTAGACTTTGTATTATTTTTGTTTTGATAGCCGTATTGATTCCTGTTGGCATTAGTAATTATATAAAGTTCAAGAGCTATAAAAAGATGGTAGCAAATCCACAAGGGGAATTTGATACGATATTAGTTCTAGGGGCAGGTGTTCTACCAAATGGACAGCCTAGCCCAATGCTTAAGGATCGTTTAGAAAAAGGAATTGAATTATATGAAAAAGGAATTTCTGGGAAGTTGCTATTAAGTGGCGATCATGGACAAAAGCACTATGACGAAGTAAATGTAATGAAAGATTATTGCCTGAAACGTGGCGTTAAAAAAGAAGATATATTTATGGACCATGCAGGGTTTAATACATACGATTCCGTATATAGAGCTAAGCATGTTTTTCAGTGTAATAGAATAGTAATTGTAACACAGAGATATCATTTATATAGGGCGTTGTATTTATCGGACAAAATAGGTTTGGAAGCTGAGGGAGTATCGTGTGATGTAAAAAGATATATTGGGCAGTTTCAAAGAGATATTAGAGAAATTTTAGCGAGAAACAAAGCCTTTATTATGGGTTTTTCTGGCGGGCGTACATTGCTAGGTGATACAATTCCGATAGATGGCGATGGCTCAGTAACTCATGATTAGAGAGTCGCATGTGAGGGGATAATCATGTATATTAAGGTAGAGGTATTCATACCTGAACAATATGAGAAAAACTTGATAGATGCACTGAACACACAGGGTCTTTTAGGTGCCGGTGCATATGATTATGTCTACGCATCAACGAAGGTTATGGGACATTGGAGACCTTTGGCTGGCTCAAAGCCTTTTATAGGACAAACTGGAGCTTTATGCGGTAGTAAGGAATTAAAACTGGAGTTTAGAATTCAAAAAAATCAAAAAAATGTGGCTGAGTCTATTATCAGACGCAACCACCCATATGAGGAACCAATTATTAATTTTATAGAATTAATTTAGCAATTATATTACACGATTATAAATCCATTCTCCTCTACGGTAATAATAATATGTTACTAGAGCATAGGTTATTGACCCCAAGGAATATCCAATCCACATGAAATTTATTGGTAGATGAAGTAATTTTACAACCACAAAAAAATATGGGACTTCAACTAGCCAAGAGGAAATAATGCATATATAAATAAAGGGTTTGTTATAACCTGATCCGCTAAATGCGGAAAACATGCCTATGGCAGAGCAGAACACGAAAATGCCGGGAGCCATAATTTGCAACATGGTTTTGCCAAGCGCTATTACATCTAGGTCCTCAATAAGTAGTTTCATTAGCATCTCGGGCTTAATGAAGAATAATAATGATATTAATGCCCCTATTAAGGTGGTGTATAAGACAGTTAATTTGACTGTCTTTTTTGATTCCTCAATTGAATTCTCTCCTAGAAACTTTCCAACTAGTGAAGCAGCTCCAACTTCTAGTCCAAAGGACATGGTCAATGCAAGGCCTAAAAACCTAGACCCTATACCTGCTACGGTAATTGCGGATGTTCCATATGTTGCAACTAGTTTTATTATTATGAAGCTGGCTAATGACCTTAATATTCCGTCCATTCCAGTAGGTAAGCCGATTGTGATTAATAGCTTATCTACTTTTGGAACCATTGTAAAAAGACCTTTCCAGGATATTTTAATGCTATATCTATTTGAAAACAGCAGATATAATCCCCATGTGAATGCAATAATTGTTGAAATTACAGTCGCTACTGCAGCACCTTTAATGCCCATGCCAAAGCCGGGAATTCCAAGGATTGGAACTGTATCAAACATTAGAATAGGATCTAAGACCATATTGGCAATAGCTGAACCTACCATGAAATACATGGGCATTTTAGGGTCTCCTATATTTCTTAGCGATGTGTTTACTGAATAGCTGGCAAAGAAAAACGGTAAAAAAAGCAGACGAATAATTCCATAATCTTTTCCTGCTTGAATAACGTTGTGGTCTGATGAGAAAAATTGCAAAAGTGGGGTTAGGAAAATTAACAAAATAATAGATGAAATAATAGCGATGACTACTTTGAAAGAAATTGTTTGTTCTACTGCAACTGTTGTGGCTTTCAGATCACCTTTGCCATAGTTTTGTGATATTAAAGAGATGGAACTAATACCTATTATGTCATTAATAACTAAAAAAACTGCCATAAAAGCTGAAAACAAAGTTACTCCGGCAACAGCGGCAGGACTTATGCGTCCAATCCAAAACATGTCGACTAAATCGTATAGTGATTGCAACATAAAGCCCACCATTGTGGGGAGGCTGGTAGAGAGTAACTGACTATTGATGGATTTATTATTAAGAGAATTTATTTTTGTCATTTATTCACCATAAAGAAAATTGTTGCCGCACTAGGCGGCAACTTTTTAATGTTCTAATATTACTTCGTAGGTTATAGGAGTGGCTTTAGCAAGCATTGCACTAACCCCGCAGTACTTTTCTTGAGACAGTTGAACGGCTCTTTTTAATCTTTCAATGGGCACTGATTCATCGC
Organism: Tissierellia bacterium; assembly: GCA_012728295.1. Lineage (GTDB taxonomy): Bacteria > Bacillota > Clostridia > Tissierellales > Peptoniphilaceae > JAAYFJ01. The sequence goes on from JAAYFJ010000012.1 coordinate 9,085, forward strand.
CTTTAAATTTAAAAATAAGATGAATATTCTCATATACTTTAGGATGTTCATCGGTGTGTGTTGTTATTGCATCGATTGTTAAGTCTTCAATGGTAATTCGCATGGTTTTAAGAATGCTCATAATATCTATTCCGGTGCATCCTATGAGACCTGATAGTAGCAATTGCTTTGGTCTTGGTCCTTGGTCATTACCTCCAATAGCTTCTGAAGCATCTGTGATAAGGGTGTGATGACCATCTAAAACCATTGAAAAACCCATATTTCCAATTAGATGACCTGTAACTTTAACTTGATCCATAATAATCTCCTTTCAAGATAAATGCATTTAACTTTATAGATAATAATAACATAAAAATAGTTTATTATCTATAAAATATATTACCTTGACCACTTTAGCCTAATAATGTATAATAGCAAAATGACATAATAATATAATGACATAATAATAAGGAGGCGTAATATGAAGGGTTATATTGATAGTATATACGAGATTATAGGTAATACACCGATGCTAAAATTGAATAGAATTACAGAGCATTATGGGGTTAAGGGAAATATTTTTGCTAAGTTGGAATATTTAAATCCCGGGTTCAGTAAAAAAGATAGACCTGCGTTGGAGATGATAGAAGCTGCAAAATCAAGTGGAAGTCTAAAGCCAGGACAAACAGTACTAGAGGTTACCAGTGGGAATACTGGAACAGGGTTGGCAATAGTCTGCCAAGCAAAAGGACACCATTTTATTGCGTGCATGTCCCAAGGAAACTCTATGGAAAGAGCCAGAATGATGAGGGCTTTAGGTGCGGAAGTGATAATTGTGCCACAGGGGAAAGATTCTGTAATAGGACAGGTTTCTGGAGATGATTTAAAGCTTGTTGAAGAAAAGGCGGATGAGATCCTAAAAGAACGCAATGCCTTTAGGGCAAATCAATTTATCCAAGATAGTGCCTATGAGGCCCATTTTAAAACAGCTGATGAAATGTGGAATCAATTAGATGGGGAAATAGATGTATTCATGGATATACTAGGAAGTGGTGGAACTTTTAGAGGTTGTGCTAAAAGATTAAAAGAACACAACGGGGATATTCAGTGCTATGCTGTGGAGCCTAAAAATGCTGCAGTATATGCAGGACATGCTATAGTTAACAATGGGCGACACCAGATTCAAGGTTGTGGATATGCAAGGGATTTGCCTATTGTTGATAAAGACTATATGGATGGATATATACAAGTGGGGGATGAAGAAGCCATTCAAATGACCAGAGATTTAGCCAGATTAGAGGGCGCTTTTGTAGGATACTCTTCTGGAGCAAACGTCAGCGCAGCTGTAAAGCTATTAAAAGAGCTGGATAGGGATATCAATATAGTATTGACATTAAATGACAGCGGATTAAAATATTTGAGCACAGATTTATTTTAATATAAAACCGTAATAAAACTTAAGTTGTCGATGGGAGTAATAGAATTAAGAAGAACATTTAATCACTATTTGAGTGAAAGATGTACTTCTTAATTCTTTTTTATTTGAAAAATTAAGAGAAAGGGGTGAAAATAAGGGATTTTGAAAAGATAACAGCACTTTATGAAAGATTATGCTGTGATGATGAACCTTAAGGAGAAAGCAATTGCATTGTAAATCAAAAGAAAATCCTTGAAGAATATGCAATAAAAAATAAAGACAAAATGGTATGGTAAAAAAATAATAGATTTTATAAAATCATCATACTCAGTCAGCGGTTATTTTTAGCTCAAAAAAAAAACAAAATTATAATTAAGCAAAAAGTTGACAAATTTCACTAGAGGAATACACTAATAATAATTAGTATTATTTAGCTGCAGGAAATTGATAAAAATGCGAGATAAGAGTGATAAAAAAGCGTTATAGCATTTAATTATCGTACAAAGTTTTAGAAGACAATTCTTTACATAGAAAATTTTGTTCTGCAAAGTCACAGTGGAAAACCCAAAGTAAAGCCGGAATGTATATTGAAATCTAAGATTATAAAAATGGTACGTTGATAATTGAAAATTAAGGAAGTAATGTATTATTGAATATGCACAAAACAAGATAACTCTACTTATATTCAACATAAAATAGAAGAGAGTATACTTATCTGTAATTGCATATACAATTAATTGGAGTAATTTAAAACAGCGATACGTAGACATCACATGAGAAGGCTTTGCGTAAGACCTGATAATACATCATATTGGGATTATAAATATGAGTACGAAATGTTAGGTTGTACATGTTACCTAGTGTAAGAAACCTTTAAAATGATAGTTTGATAATTACAAATAAGACGCTTGTTTATTTTCTTAGTCTGCCCAATAATTGGATAAGTTGGAGGTGTTATGTGAAAAAGTCAATATTCAAAAGTTTAGTTTTTTTCACTTTAGTCTTAATGCTAGTAGGTTGTACAAAAACTATTGAGAAGCACTTAGAACATGGGAAAATCCCAAACTATTCTGACAGAGAAGCTAGTATGATAGTTGAAAGAGACATGAATGAATTTAAAAGCATCACTTCAAATGACTATAGCAAGGAAAGTTTTACGCTAGAATTCATAGGTAGTTGTGCAGGAGTGACTTGTTTAGATGATACAATTTTAATCTCAGATGAGAAAAATGATTGTTTATTTGTAACCAAAGGTGATAGTTTAATTGGACGTGTAGGGAACACAGGGTCAGGAGAGCTTGAATTTATTAAACCTGGAGCAATAAAGCAATATAATGGTGAAATTTTTATTTTGGACAGGGGTAACCACAGAGTCCAAGTTTTAGATTTAGATTTAGGATTTAAACGATTCATACCTTTGGAAACAAAGGGAAAATACGATGAATTGTTGGAGTATGATAATATGGCCGTATTTGATACTGGAATAGTTTTAAGCACCAATGGCTTACCATCTATTGAGATTCATCTTTATAGCATTGAGGGTGAAAACTACAGCGTAGTGTTAGAAGATTTTTTTGGTTGTTTAGAAGCAAACGAGAACAGCGTTTATGCTATAAATAAAGTTGTTCCTATCTATGATAAGAAAGAATTGGTATCCTTGAGGAATGGACCTGGATGGTTTTTAAAGCTAAGTGGAGAAAAAAATATTTTGAAGAGATAAATAGTATTCCTGCAGGACTGTTTATCTCGGCAATGATGGTTGATGGAAATAGAATTATTGCGTGGTCTAATGCAATAAAATCTCTATTGGAATTTAACATAGAAGGGAACTATGTTTCTACCATAATGGAATTTGTCATGGATTCTGAGATTAGTGATGTGGCTTTGGCTATAGATGATGACGGCGATTATTGGATGAGTGTTAATGGGAGTAATGAAATATATAAAGTAAAGAGAGCTAAATAATATTTAGCTCTCTTTACAAACTTGAGATTTCAGTTGAGGGAAAAATGAGAAATATTGGTTATTTAATTCATAGAAAGATATTGGATAGTAAAAAAGAATGGAAAGGCTTTGTTGTTTATTTTTTAATTTTCTATTTGGGGATTTTATTGCCTGCTTTTTCTTGGGGGAATTTCAGTTATTTAAAGAGAATTGAAGCTTTTATGTCTGTTTCTAATTATGAAAATGTGGTTCATTTAGATTGGTTTTCTGACAAGTCTGTTAGAGATGTTTTTGATAGTGGGAATATGCCATTTATTACTGCATTTAAAAGGATTGAGATTGACGATGTGACAATTTTTACTGTGCTAGGAACGGATGGGAAGCAAAGTTTGTATAAGAATGTCTTTATGGAATATAAAGGACGTAAAATCAATGAAGATGACGATGAAAATGGAGAGTTGATATGTACTGTCAACAGTGAATTTGCAAAATTACATGGATTTTCGTTGGGGAATTACCTTAAAATAGGAGAAAATGATTATAAAATAGTTGGAATTTGCAAGGATGTTGAAACAAAAGGACTAATAGAAATACCTTTGTCGACTTTTGAAAAGTACATTCTAAAGCATGGGATTAAAGTTCAATATAGTGGAATATTTAGTGCTAATAATGGTCAATCCACAAAGGATCTGGGGGATGTTTTACAAAGTGCATTAAAGGATCAGGGTATTGACAACGGAAGGGTTCTACGGGGGTTGATTTAAAGGTTGTTTCTGATAAATTTATATCAGAGCGCCGTGGCATTAGAATTGCTCTGGTTCTTGCGGGAGGAGTTTTTTTTATTACAAACAGCATTATTGTTTTCCTTGGAAAGTTTGATGATGAAAAAAAGAATATTGCCATTAGAATGGCATTGGGTGCGAACTATTACACTGAAATAATTTCAAATATTATTGAGTGTGTTTTTATTTCCGGTGGGGCGGCAATTCTTGCGTTGATGACGATTAAACCTTTGGCAGGTTTTGCACAGCTAGAAGATGTGGTGTTGGTAGATAGCTTTACTTTTAGGGCTGTCATTGCAACCTCTTTACTTGCGGGAATTATCATTAACGGAGTCATATTTATTAAAATGCAAACTGTTAAAGTTAATGATTTATTGAAAACGGGAGAGTAGTTATGAGCTTTTTAATACATAAATTATTTCTCATGATAAGAGCGAAAAAATGGATATATATTCTATTGATACTTGAAATTGCTGTAGGGGTTGGAATGCTATCATTTGCTTTTAATATATTTTTTTCGCTACAAGCAAAGAAAACGGAAATTCTAAAGTATAACAGAGATATAGTCATTGATGTTAGTAAATATGAGAATACTGAGGATGAAGATTTAGAATATAGTTTTGAAGATTATGTGGCCATTTCTAAAATAATTGACGGAGATGTGATTTTTAAATCTTTTTTTAATCAGTCGTTTATTAAAGATGGGACGATTACAGAATTTCCTTCGTTCCTTGTTGATTTCGAAAAGCTTGGGATTAGTAACGATGTGGTTTATTTTGGAGATAAAGCCTATGAGTTTTTGTTTAAGAATGAGGACTATGGGCAAATAGATGATTTTATTGAATATACGGATTTAAAGGTTTTATTAAATTCTGATAGTCAAAACCCAATGGTTTTTAAAACGGATTTAATTCCCATTAATTCAGAAGAGGAGCTTAAAACAATAGTAGGGAATGAAACAATAAACACAGATAAGATTATATTATTCCCCATATATTTACTTCCTGAGTTTCAAAGCTCAGGGCAGGGCTGTGGAAAGTGTGTTATGGAGTTTGTAAACCTTAACAAAGACACAATAAATGAGGATATTCAAAAGATACAGAATTATTTTATTAAAAACAAATCCTCTAATACCAGATATAATATTACAAAACCGATGGTCAATTTTGAATACAGCATAGCACACATAAGAAAAATATCGGACATGGTTAAGTGTGTTGGGTTATTGTTGATGCTAATCATATATTTGGGTCAGGGTTTAATTTTTGATATGATTTATAGAAAAAGACATTCAAGCATAGGGATAAGCCTTGCTTGTGGGTTAAATCCAATCAATAATTATATTGAGTTATTTGGAGAGATACTTTTGATTAATCTTACGGGTATGGTATCTGGTTTAGCGATTGGTTACGTTGCTACAAGATTAATCGGACCCGGGATTATGACCAACTTTACTTTAGGAATGCACTATATGACTGTGGTAGTTGTTTTTTCAATTTGTCTTATTGCTTCTTTGCTGACTCTTTTTTATATTAATAGAGGGTTAACAGGGAAAAATCCATCACAACTATTAAGAAATGAATAGAGAGGGTACAATGTTAAAGCTTGAAAAAATAGGAAAAGAATACAAGGACAAATGGAATAAGCTATGTGTGCTAAAGGATTTGGATTTGTATGTAGAGCAAGGTGAGTTTATTTGCATTTATGGGAAATCGGGGTGTGGAAAGTCTACTTTGCTTAATATTATGGGGCTATTAGATGATTATACTTTTGGCAACTATTTTATTGATGGTGAGGATACCAAAGATTATAACATGCGACAAATTTCCTTGCTTCGCAATAAGAAATTTGGTTTTATTTTTCAGTCTTTTCATTTAATCTCGGAGATGAGTGTTTTAGAGAATGGTTGTATGCCTCTTGGATATGCAGGTGTTGGAAGAAAAGAAAGAGAGGCACGTGCTAAAGAATTATTAAATGATTTAGGGGTTGGAGGTGCTATTAACAAGTACCCATTGCAGATATCAGGTGGAGAAAAACAAAGGGTTGCCATCGCCAGAGCTATTTCAAATTCACCTTCTGTGATTTTAGCCGATGAACCCACAGGAAACCTGGATGAAAAAAATGGATTAATGGTTATGGAAAAATTAAAGATTATTAACGATAAAGGTGTTACTGTGATCATGGTCACCCATGACAAGAGTTTAGCAAAGTTTGGTAGCAGGGTTTTACAAATGGCTGATGGCAAATTTGTTTAGTAAATAATATTAAAAGTAATTGTTCGTGCATATAAAGTGAAAATAAAATTAAAGATAATAACTATAATTTTCATTCACGTGTTACATCTTAAAAATGCAATAAAATATTGTTTTTATCATATTCCTTCAATAATATTTAAGAGGATATTAGTATATGATAAGAATAACATAATACGTATATTATATAATTAAGAACCCGCACGTTTTATGTACGGGTTCTTAATTATTATGTGGTTAAAAACACATAGAAAACTACGGCTACATGTATTATTGCCAGTAATGGAAAGGCAATATAGAATTTTGGCTTGCTAATTTTATGATGAAACCATAGCATACCTGCGGTTCCACCTAAAGCTCCTCCTATGGCTGCTAATAAGATTAGAGTTGCCTCCGGTATACGTCTACCGCTGGCCTTTGCCATGCTTTTGTCATAGCCCATTAGTAATAGGGTAATCAGGTTTAGCGCTCCATAGATTGTAGGTGTAGTAAGGTTAGCTGCCCAAGCCACGACGTTTCTCCGGTTGAATATATTCTCTTCTTTCTCCGATGGTGACGTACCCAGGACGGATAATTCTAGAATCTGTTAACTGCTCTAGGCGGTGAGCACACCATCCTGCCATACGAGATGTGGCAAAAAGGGGTGTGAATAGTTCTTTTGGAAATCCTAGCATATCGTAGACGAAACCAGAATAGAAGTCTACGTTTGCTCCTAATGTATATTCAGTATTTAATGCTGCTTTCAGTTCTTCTCCTGCTAGTTCCTCAAATCTAATTAGAAAGTCTAGACGTTCTTTATATGGAGAGCCCTTTTGATAAGCCAGTTCTTTTGCTTTTTCTTTTAGAAGAATTGCCCTTGGATCTGATAGGGTATATACTGCGTGGCCTAGTCCATATACAAGTCCAGACCTATCGTAGGCTTCTTTATTTATCAATCGTCTAATATAGTCTCTAGTAGCTCCTTCATCGTTTAAATCTCTAATTCTATTAAAGGCATCTTGGAACATAGCAAAAACCTTAAGTGCCGCACCACCATGCTTAGGACCTTTCAGAGATCCAAGTGCTGTAGCTATGGCAGAGTAGGTATCAGTTCCTGAGGAAGAAACAACGTGGGTTGCAAATGCAGAGTTGTTACCACCGCCGTGCTCAGCGTGAACTACCAATAGTAAGTCCAAAAGCTCAGCTTCTTCTTTAGTGTAATAAGAATCTTCTCTGATTAAACTCAAAAGTGTTTCAGAAGTGGATAGGCCTCCTATTGGTTGGTGGAGTACTAAGCTTTTCTTATCTAGATAGTGACGCTTTGCTTGGAAGCAATAGGCAACTATCAACGGGAATTTAGATATTATTTGGAGAGATTGCAGCAATACATTTCTCATGTCGGTATCATCAGGATTGTCATCGTAACTATATAGACAAAGAATGTTTCTCTGTAACTTATTCATAATATCCCTAGATGGAATTTTCAAAATAACATCTTCTTTATACTGCAATGGAAGGTCTCTCATGCTGTCCAGAAGAATATGAAAGTCCAGTAATTCTTTTGGTGTAGGAAGTTCACCAAACATCAATAGAAAGACTACTTCTTCAAAACCTAGTCTGCTCTGAGATTGGAAACCGCTTACGATGCTTCTTAGTGGAATACCTCTATATAGTAGTTCACCATGGGCTGGAATTTTTTTCCCATCCTCTTGCTTATATCCGACTACAGAGGCAATATGCGTAATACCTACTAGAACACCGGACCCGTTAGCGTTACGAAGTCCACGTTTGATATCATATTGCTCATACAATTCTGATGGAATTGTAGCTGTCTCCTCGATGGTGTTTACCAATCTCCGGAAATAGGCTTCATTTGCTGTTATACTTGGATAATTACGCATTTAGTACCTCCCTTAATCTCTTAATAAATATTTTTGTATATTCCTTTGTGCCTAGTTTGCCACCGAGATCTCTTGTAAAGTTGGATGGTTGTGACAACACTAGGTTACAGCACGTTGTGATTGCTTGGGCTTCTTTGTAATACTTCATATGGTCCAATAGCATGGCAGCAGATAGGAACAGAGCTGTAGGGTTTGCAAGATCTTTACCGGCAATGTCTGGGGCGGATCCGTGTACGGCTTCAAATACCGCTACATCTTTACCCATATTAGCTCCTGGAGCCAATCCTAAGCCACCGATTAGACCTGCACCTAAGTCAGATAAAATATCTCCATATAGGTTTTCGGTTAAGATTATTCCGTATTTACTTGGGTCTAGAACCAGTTCCATTGCCATATGATCTACTAGAATCTCTTCCAATGCTATTCCAGGGTATTGAATAGCTACTTTTCTCGCAGATTCTAGGAAAAGACCATCTGTTAGCTTCATAATATTAGCTTTAGTAACTACTGTAACCTTTTCTTTATTATGAGCCAGAGCATATTCAAAAGCTGCTTTAGCTATACGTCTTGAGCCTTTAGCTGTTATTACCTTTATACTGTGAGCTTCATCTTCTGATATTTGTTCTTCAATTCCTGCGTATAAATCTTCTGTATTTTCTCTAAATATAATTAAATCTACTTTATCATATCGTCTTGGAACTTTTCCAAAGCCTCTAATTGGGCGGATATTTGCAAATAGGTCAAAGTGTCTTCTAAGGGTGACGTTAACGCTGCGGAAACCTCCTCCGATTGGCGTTGTAACAGGGCCTTTGAGAGCAATTTCATATTTTGCAATTGCATCGATGGTCTCTTGTGGAATTAATTCTCCAGTTGCTTCTAATGCATTTGCTCCCATAGTATGATATTCAAAGTCAATTGGTAGGTTTAAAGATTTTAGCATTTCCACCGTTGCGTCTGTTATTTCGGGACCTATTCCATCTCCTGGTATTATTACAATTGTTCTCATTAAATCACCTCACTAGATTGAACGTATAATAAATATCCTCCGGCTTGAAGTATGTCTCTTTCTCTGCTGGATATTGAAAGTTTCAATATATACTTCTCATCTCTTGTAGTGTTATAGCAAATGATTTCATCTCTATCTTTTAACGCCTCGGGGATATCGTATAGTATTAATTCGTCCATTTCATTAACATGGGAATAGTCCTCAGTATTACTCCATAGTAGGGGAATAATACCAGAGTTTATTAGGTTGTTTCTGTGTATTCTAGCAAAACTTTTGGCAATTACTGCCCTGATTCCTAAGTGTAGTGGAACTAATGCGGCATGCTCTCTACTGGAGCCTTGCCCGTAGTTTTCTCCACCTACAATAAAGCCACCGTTATTTTGAGTTGCTCTTTCATGGAAATCGTCAACGATTGTGGAAAATGCGAATTTTGATAAATGTGGTACATTGCTCCTAAAGGGAAGTAGTTTTGAGTGAGATGGGACAATGTCATCTGTAGTAATATTATCTTCCGTTTTTAGTAATACTTTACCTTTGATATCATTTTCAGGCTTTGATCCAAGAGGAAAGGGCTTGATATTAGGACCCATAACAACTGATTTGTCGCCCTTTGTATCAGGATAAATAAAATAATTATCCGTGCTACCATAGTTGTCTGGAAGAGTAATATCCAGATTGATATCTAAATTTGAGGGGTCTGAAATAGTGCCTTTTATAGCTGAATACGCTGCTGTTTCAGGACTGACAAGATATACTTGAGCACTCATCGTTCCAGATCTTCCCTTGAAGTTTCTATTAAATGTTCTTAAGGATACAGCATCTGTCTTTGGAGATTGACCCATTCCTATGCAAGGCCCGCAAGCAGATTCTAATATTCTAGCTCCGGCAGAAATCATTTTTGCCAAAGCGCCTGATTCAGCTAACAATCTTAATATATTAGCTGATCCTGGTGATATTACCAGATCTACGTTAGGGGCGACATGATTTCCTTCTAAAATACGCGCTACTTTCATCATATCTGAATATGAAGAGTTGGTGCAGCTGCCTATGGCTACTTGGTCAACTTTTATTCCTGAAACTTCCTCAACTGAACATACTTCGTCTGGCATATGAGGTTTTGCAACTAATGGTTTAATTTCTGACAAATCAACCTCTATAGTTTTGCTGTAGACAGCATTTTCATCTGCTTCCATTTTGACATAGTCATTCGGTCTACCTTGTGCTATTAAAAACTCCTTGGTAATGTCATCTGATGGGAAAATTGAAGTTGTAGCTCCTAGTTCCGCGCCCATATTGCAAATGGTTGCCCTGTCTGTTACTGAAAGAGAGGCTATACCTGGACCAGTATATTCCATGGCATATCCCACACCACCTTTTACGGACAGTTTTTCTAATACGTGAAGTATGACGTCTTTTGCATTAACCCCAAAAGGAAGTTTGCCAATTAATTTAACCTCATACACTTCTGGTAGTATTAAGTGGTAATAGCCCTTTGCCATGGCAACAGCAACATCTAAACCACCGGCGCCAATGGCAATGGCTCCAACTCCTCCTGCTGTTGGAGTATGGCTATCCGAGCCTATTAATGTGGTCCCTGGCTTTGTAAATCTTTCTAGGTGCACTTGATGGCAAATACCGCCACCAGGTTTTGAAAACACAATTCCTCTTTTATTAGCTACACTTTTGATAAATGCGTGATCATCAGCGTTTTCAAATCCGGATTGGAGCATATTATGGTCAATATATGCCACTGAAAGGTCAGTTTTAATCGATGGCGGATTTAGAGCCTCCAATTGTAGGTAAACCATGGTACCTGTTGAATCTTGAGTAAGTGTCTGATTTATGGAAATAGTAATTTCTTTACCTGGTTCTAGATCTCCATTAATCAGGTGGCTTTTAATTATTTTATAAAACAGTGGTAATTGCATAATTTCTCCTTTCTTACTGTATATCTTTATTGTAATAATGTTTAGAATTAATCCCTTAAAGAGTCGCGACTCTTTAAGGGATTAATAAACTTAAAGAACCATGTCGTTATTAAAGGTGCTGAAAATCACACAGTAACATTGCTTTGTTTCTTTTGCAGAAACATATATCTATGGATATCAATGATTGGAAGTAGAGAATGATTAATTCAGGGCCTTTTTTAAATTCTCTATATTGTCTTCCATTAGCTTCACCCATGAAATTCCATTGTTAAAGTCATCCTTCGATACGTTGTGAGCAGAGTGGAATAAAAGTGGTTCTGCACCGGTTTCTTCCGCTATAGTCAGAGCAACTTTTGGTTCTTCTAGCTCTTGATAGAATATTACGGGAATACTTTGAGATTTAACAGCTTCTACAATTTCAGTCATAGAAGCAACGGAAGGTTCAGTTTCTTCTGAGCAACTATTAAATACACTATGAGCATGTAGCCCATATTCTTTAACTAAATAGTGTAAAGCGAATCGGCTGCCAAAAAATATATCTTTACGTTGTCCCTCGGAGACTGCTTTAATAAATCCTTGGTTAATTTTTTCAATTTCTTCAATGAGTTTGTTAGAATTCTCAATATATATATCTTTTCCAACTGGATCTACTTCTACTAGAGCGTCTGTTATATTCTGAACCATTTTTTTTGCAAAGACTGGATTTGTCCAAATATGAGGATCGTATTCGTGATGATGTCCGTGGTCAGCTTCCTCATCGTGTTCATGGTGTTCCTTATCTAATTCAACGCCTTTAGAAACATCTACAGTTAATAATTTAGTTGACTCCGTAGAAGCCAATAGAGTTTCCGCCCAAGGTTCCATGTACTTGCCTGTATATATAAATACATCTGAATTTTCTATATTTATTATATCTCCAGGGCTTGGTTCAAAAGAATGTGTATCAACACCTGGAGGCGTTAATAATAGGACTTTAGCTCTATCTCCAGCAATTGTTTTTGCGAAGTCATACTGGGGAAATAGGCTAGCGACTATAGTTATCTCATCTTTTGAATTTACGTTTTCTTCATTTTTCATGCAACTTGTGGTCATTAATGCAAATATTAAAAATAGAACTATTATTTTGATGATATTATTTTTCATATTCCCTCCTAATTAAGCAAAATAGTATTGGCCTATTAAGCCATTTTCTAGCAGTTCCACCTTACCTTTTGAGAGAGAAGGGTACTTAAGCGAATATCAATCCATGTTTTCGTATATTCATTCTTGTGTAAAATATTCAGTAAGTAGGCATACAAAAATAACGAAAAAAATACTACAATAATATTAGTTCTTATAAAAAGAATATAATAATTATTGCAAATAGCGCATTGTTCATGACAAAAATGGTTTATATGATATAATTGATATGCAGAAGCAAAGCAAATAGTAAATAAGAGCATCAATACCATTGAAAAGACAATTATCTTTTTGCTTTTTCTCATTTTAATCATGCCTCATTTCAATAGAGACAGTATAGACTATAAGTCGCTTGATGTCAATATTTGAGGTGGTTTGCAGGGGACCTTAAACCCTGCAAGCTACAGAAATCAGTATATTAAGAATGAAAAATATTTTATTATACTACTACGGCAAAGCGAGGCGTCCAAATATTTATTTATCAATATTAATATAGTATAGAGTGTCATTGTATGTAGACTAAAGGAGGATATTAATGAAGGTTCTCATAGTGTACAAGAGCTATCATCACCTTAATACGGAAAAAGTTGCGAAGGCTATGGCTTCAACTGTAGATGCCCAATTGTGCAAAGCGGAAGAATTATCCCAACATAATATTGAAGACTACGATATTGTGGGGTTTGGATCTGGAATCTATGCTTGGACATTTCACAGAGAGTTAGTCAAAGCCATTCAGAGTCTTAATGGTGGTGGCACAAAAAGAGCATTTAGCTTTTGTACTTGTGGAAACGTTACTTTAAAATATGAAAAAATGATGGAACAGCTGCTGACAAAGCAGGGGTTTAATGTAATGGGGCACTTTTGTTGCCTGGGCTTTGACACCTTTGGTCCCTATAAACTTATTGGGGGACTTAATAAAGGAAAGCCGAATGAAAAAGATTTAGAAAAAGCTAAAGAATTTATTAAGAGTTTAATACGTCGCATATAGCGCTTAGATTAATAACATATATATAATGAAAGAAATCGCTTTTGAAGAAAAACAGATAATTGGATAATTAATGATAGGCACTTGTATTTTTTACAAGTGTTTTTCTTTACAAAAAGTTTAGAGATATGGATAATTAAAAATTTATTTATCTAGGCAAAATTATAGCTTGAATTGAAGCAACAAAGCGAAAATAATAGAAAGAGCAAAAATCCCAATCTGCATAACCCACTAAATGCAAGGGGTACAGAGGTTGACAAAATTGAGAGAAATTTATCTAAATCGTTTGACAATTATTTAATTACATGATATACTTACGAAGAAAATGGAAAACCTTTATAAAAGGTCAACCTTTTTATAGTTTTTTATCGCTGCCAGGAGATAATATAGTGAGTCTAGTCGATTCACTCTTTTTAATGTCAGGGCAAATGCGAGGTACTTATGTTTATGACGGGAGGACCCGTAAAAAATTTAAGGAGGAGTAGACAGTGAAAGAAAACGGATTAAAGTTGGAGGGCATAAGAGTTATTGAGTATGCCAACTTCGTAGCAGCTCCCAGCTGTGGAAAGGTTCTTTCTGATTGGGGTGCAGAAGTTATTAAAATCGAGCCGGCTTTCGGTGACACGATGAGACACGTAGGTATGCAATGGAATGCACCTATGGTAGAAGATGAGAACCCATTATTTGAGTGCGAGAACACTGGCAAGAGAGCGATCATTCTTGATACTCGCTCAAAAGAAGGCGTAGAAGTTATCTTCAAAATGTTAGAGAAAGCTGACGTATTTTTGACTAACACTCGTCAAAAAGCTTTAGACAAAAGTGGTCTAAACTATGAAGCTATTAAAGAGAGAGCACCACATATTATTTTTGCTCATATCCTAGGTTATGGAGAAAAAGGTCCAGCTAAAGACAATCCGGCTTTCGACTATACTGCATATTTTGCAAGAGGCGGAGTTGCTATGGGTCTTATGGAAAAAGGAACTTCTCCATGTAATACAGCTGCAGGTCTAGGCGATCACTATGCTGGTATTTCACTAGCTGGTGGTATTGCAGCAGCTCTATATCATAGAGAAAAAACTGGCAAAGGCGACAGAGTAACAGTTTCATTGTTCCATACTGCAGTATTTGGAATGGGATTAATGGTTGTTAGTTCACAATATGGCTACGAAATGCCAATAACTCGTCGTCAACCACCTAACCCACTAAATACAACTTACCAATGTTCAGATGGAAAATGGATTCAAATTGCATTCTTCCAATATGACAAATGGTTCCCAGGATTCTGTGATATCGTTATCGAAAGACCTGACCTTAAAGGTTCCAAGTTCAGCACTCTTAAGAGCGTAGTTAACCACGTTGAAGAGTTTGTTGGAATGATGGAAGTTGAATTTGCGAAACACACTCTTGAAGAAATGTGTGCTCGTTTGCAAGAAGCTGGTATCCCATATGAGAAACTTGCTACTCCAACTGACGTTCTTAATGACGAGCAGTGCTGGGCAAACGATTACTTGTACAAATTAACATACCCAAGTGGTAATGAAGGAGTATTATACAATACACCTGTTATGTTTACAGAAATGGGCATTAAAGAATATGCTCGCGCACCAAAACTTGGTGAGCACACCGATGAAGTTATGAAGGAAATTGGCTTATCAGACGCTGAAATTCAAGCATTAAAAGACGAAAAAGTCATCGGCTAATTAATAAGGAACGAGGAGATTGCTTTGTATACAATGGGTTTAGACATCGGATCCACAGCTTCTAAGGGATTGATATTAAAAGATGGAGTTGAAGTTATTGCAACTAGCACCATCCCTTCAGGAACTGGAACAAGTGGACCTGAAAGAGTACTGAAAGAACTAGCTGAAAACACCGGATTATCCTTGAATGACATGGAGAAGACCGTAGTTACAGGTTATGGAAGATTGAAGTTTGAAGATGCCGACAAGCAGATTAGTGAATTGAGCTGTCATGCTAGAGGTGTTGCATTCTTGGTACCGGGTGCCAGAACTATTATTGATATTGGCGGACAAGATGCTAAAGCTTTGAAGTTAGATTCCAGCGGGAGATTGGCAAACTTTGTAATGAACGACAAGTGTGCTGCCGGTACCGGAAGATTTCTAGATGTTATGGCAGGTATTTTGGAAACAGAGGTATCTGAACTGGGAACGATTTCAGAAAGAGCTGAAAAAGAGGTTTCTATCAGTAGTACTTGCACTGTATTTGCAGAGTCTGAAGTAATATCTCATCTCTCCTCATCTGAAACAATCCCTGATATTATTTCTGGAATACACGCATCAGTTGCTGGAAGAGTTGCAAGTTTGGCAATGCGTGTTGGTATCGAAGATATTGTGGTAATGGTAGGTGGAGTTGCTAGAAATAGTGGAGTGGTAAGAGCTATGTCCAAAGCTTTGGGACATGAAATAGTAGTACCTGAGTTAGCTCAGCTAACAGGAGCTCTTGGTGCTGCAATATTCGCCTATGATGAGTACCTAAAGGAATTGAAATAGACGATAATTTAGGGAGTAGTAATAATGGTATATGGCCTAAAGGGCAACAATGCCCTTTAGGCAGTCAATACAATAATAATAATATGGAGGCAAGTATGATTTTCAAGAAAGAACACGAACTTTTAAGAAGAGCCATTAGAGACTTCGTTGAAAGAGAAATGGATACATATCCGGATGAAGTTGATGAAACCGGTATCATTCCTCAAGAAGTGAAGGATAAGTTGGCCAAATACAAATTCTTAAGCCCTGTTATTCCTAAGGAATATAGTGGAGCTGGCGCTGACTACGTTTCATATGTAATCATCATGGAAGAAATCAGCCGTCGTTGCGCTTCTACAGGCACATTGGTTACTGCTACAACTTCATTAGTAGCTCTTCCACTTACAAACTTCGGTACTGAAGACCAAAAAGAAAGATACTTAAGACCTTTAGCAGAAGGTAAATACATTGGATCTTTTGCATTAACAGAGCCAGGCGCTGGATCAGACGCTGGTGCATCACAGACAACTGCTTACTTAGATGGAGATGAGTGGGTTCTTAACGGACGTAAAACATTCATCACTAACGCACCTATAGCAGACTTTGTAATTATTTCAGCTATGACTGACAAATCCAAAGGAACAAGAGGAATGTCAACATTCATCGTTGAAGCAAAAATGGAAGGATATTCTGTAGGAGCTCATGAAAACAAAATGGGTATTAGAGGAACTGAAACTTCT
The DNA here is from genome assembly GCA_012728295.1 of Tissierellia bacterium. GTDB lineage: Bacteria > Bacillota > Clostridia > Tissierellales > Peptoniphilaceae > JAAYFJ01. The sequence continues at coordinate 25,666 of JAAYFJ010000012.1, forward strand.
GATATCGTTTTGGAAAACGTACGTGTTCCAAAAGAAAACTTGTTGGGCAAAGTTGGAGAAGGCTTCAAAATCATGCTTAACACACTAGACTATGGTCGTATTGGAGTAGCAGCTCAAGCATTGGGTATTGCACAAGGATGTTTAGACGAAGCTGTAACATACACTAAACAACGTGTTCAGTTCGGCAGACCAATAGCTAAATTCCAAAACACTCAATTTACTATTGCAGATATGGCAACAAAAGTGCAAGCTGCCCGTCTATTAGTATACGATGCAGCAGTTACTAAAGACGCAGGTAAAAACCCTGGATTACAATCAGCTATGGCAAAATACTACTGTGCAGAAATAGCTAACGAAGTAGCTTACAAAGCACTTCAATTACACGGTGGATATGGATTTATTAAAGACTATCCAATCGAGAGAATGTATCGCGATGCAAGAATTATGTCCATCTATGAAGGTACTTCACAAGTACAATTGATGGTTATCGCAGGTGCTGTTCTTAAATAGTAATAGAATAAAAGGCCTATAACAATAAATATATCAATTGGAGGTACATGTTTTGAGAATTATAGTATGTGTTAAACAAGTTCCCGATACTACGGAAGTTAGAATCGACCCAAAAACTGGAACCCTTATTCGTGAAGGCGTACCCAGCATTTTAAACCCAGATGATGCAAACGCTCTTGAAGAAGCTCTAAAAGTAAAAGATGCTCATCCAGAGACGAAAGTTACTGTATTATCAATGGGACCACCACAAGCAGATGAAATGTTAAGAGAATGTTTAGCTATGGGAGCAGATGAAGCTTTCTTAATTAGCGATAGAGCATTCGGTGGATCAGACACTTGGGCTACATCAAATGCATTAGCATCAGCTATCAGAAAAATTGACAAAGAAACTGGCGGATATACTTTCATATTTGCTGGACGTCAAGCTATTGATGGAGACACTGCACAAGTTGGACCACAAATTTCAGAAAAATTAAACATTCCACAAGTTACCTATGTTGAGAAATTCGAAATCGAAGGTGACACTGTTACAGTTCATCGTCAATTAGAAGATGGATATGAGTTAATTAAAGTTAAGACTCCTGTACTGTTGACAGCAGTTAAAGAACTAAACGCGCCACGTTACATGGCAGTAGATCGTATCTTTGATGCTTACAAACAAGATGTTACCGTATGGGGCATTAATGACCTGGATATAAGTCCTGAACAAGTTGGATTGAAAGCTTCACCAACAAGAGTATTCCGTTCATTTACTCCGGATCCAAAAGGCGCAGGCAAAATGCTCGAAGGAACGACTCAAGAAAAACTTGAAGCACTTGTTGTCGAACTTAAACACAAGCACATTATTTAATGTGTTGAACATTGCGAAACAGTATAAGAATATCGGAGGAAAACATGAACAAAGATTTAACTGCTTATAAAAACGTATGGGTTATTGCCGAGCAAAGACACGGCATTCTCATGCCCGTTGTAATAGAATTGCTTGGCGAAGGCCGCAAACTTGCTGACGAAATCGGATGCGAGCTTGGCGCTATCGTATTAGGTGATGACGTAAAAGGTTTAGCGGAAGAAATGGTTCGTTTCGGAGCTGATAAAGTTTACTTAGCAGACCATCCACTATTGAAAAACTTTACTACTGATGGATATACAAAAGTTATTATAGATGCTATCAATGAATTTAAACCAGAAGTATGCTTAATCGGTGCTACTCACATTGGTCGTGACTTAGCTCCACGTTTGGCATCCAAATTGGATACAGGATTAACAGCTGACTGTACAAAACTAAGCATTGACCCTGAAGACAAAAAATTAATGCAAACTCGTCCAGCATTTGGTGGAAACCTTATGGCTACCATCGTTTGCCCAGACAACCGTCCACAAATGTCAACTGTACGCCCAGGCGTTATGGATAAAGCTCATGAAGATCCAAACCACAAAGGCGAAATTATCAACCTTAAAGTTGATTTAGCTGAAGATGACATTCGTACAAAAGTTATGGACATCGTTCAAACTAAAAAAGACCTGGTTTCTTTAACAGATGCAGAATTCATCATTTCTGGTGGTTTAGGAATCAAAGAAGCTAAAGGTTTTGAACTACTAAAACAATTAGCAGATCGTCTAGAAGGCGTTATCGGTGCATCTCGTGCAGCTGTTGACGCTGGTTGGATTGACCACTCACACCAAGTTGGACAAACTGGTACTACTGTAAAGCCTAAAGTATATATTGCTTGCGGTATTTCAGGAGCTATTCAGCACTTGGCAGGAATGCAAACATCAGATATTATCATTGCTATTAATACTAATGAGTCCGCTCCTATTTTCGACGTAGCTGACTATGGTATTGTAGGAGACGTTTATGATGTAGTTCCTAAGTTAATTGATTTATTAAACGACGATGCTAAATTAACAGATCTATTCGAGAAAAACAGAGTTTTCATAGAAAAATAACTGTTATCGGACGGTATTGAAAGGGGAAAAAAATGAAAATTTTAGCTTACAGCGTACGTCCTTATGAGACTGATGCTATTAAGAATTGGTCAGAACTACATGGAGTTCAAGTAGATGTATTTGACGGTGAATTAACTGCTGAAAACGCAAAACATGCTGAAGGATATGATGGTGTTTCAGTACAACAAGTTGCTGATATCAAAGACGAAGCTATTTATACTACATTAAAAGGCTTTGGAATCAACCAAATTTCCTCACGTACAGCAGGCGTTGACATGTTTGATCTTGATATTGCTACTAAAAACGGTATCAAGGTAACAAACGTTCCAAGATATTCACCAAATGCTATTGCTGAATTCTCAATTACATTGGGATTAATGCTATTACGTCAAGTACCAAAAGCATTAAACAAAGCTACCATTGAGCGTGACTTCAGATGGCACCCAGGCATTATTGGCCGTGAAGTTAGAAGCTTAACAGTTGGAGTTGTTGGAACTGGATTTATCGGATTCACAGCTGCTCAACTTTGGAAAGGCTTTGGAGCTAAAGTTATTGCTTACGATATGTATCCAAAAACTGGCGTAGAAGATGTATTAACATACTGCGATACCCCAGCAGACCTATTCAAACAAGCTGACATTGTTACTCTACACCTTCCATTAACCGCTGAATCCAAGCATATTGTTAATGCTGAAAGCTTAAAGTTAATGAAAAAAGATGCTATCCTTATTAACACAGGCCGTGGTGGCTTAGTTGATACAGAAGCTTTAATCGCAGCATTAGAAAATGGTGAAATTGCAGCTGCAGGATTAGACGTTCTTGATGACGAAATGGCTTATATGAACAAAATCGTTGACGAAGACGTAATTGCTAAAGCTCACTTAAGCAAATTGGAAAAAATGGAAAATGTAATTTCCACTTACCACTTAGCTTTCTTCACTACAACTGCTGTAGGCAACATGGTTGAAATCAGCTTTGACAACATTCGCAACGAAATTCTTGGCGAAGGCGTTGTTAACTACTGCAACTAATATATAATAAATTAGACCTGCTATATAGCGGGTCTTTTTTTATGTATTACGAGATAACGTTTATCCAGGTATTTGTTAATGCCAAAGATAAACGTTTTTTTGTAATGAAATTATCCGTAATGTTACATAATAACCACATGGAATTAACAAAGATATATTATAGTGGAATGTAGTGGGTATCATTATATATAAGAGTTCTTATTGGATGCATATTAGAGGTGAAAAAATGACAGAAAACTTAAAGAGTAGCGAACTGAGAATAACGTTGTTTAGCGATACACATGTGTTGCCGGAGGCGATGATATCAGGGAACGAACAATATAGAACAGATTTAAAATCAGATAGAAAGTTGCTGACAGAAAGCGAAGGTCTTTTTAATAGAGCGGTAGAATTAGCTGAAAAAGCTGGAAGTAAGATAATTTTCATATCGGGTGATATGACTAAAGATGGAGAGTATAAATCACACCAATGGGTTGCTGATAAATTGAAGTCTTTTATTTCGCAAAATGAGTTCAGGAATGTATTTATTGTTCCAGGAAATCACGATATTAATAATTCGTCTGCCAAAGACTACAACGAGAATGGCAAAGGTGTCACTGTAACAGCTCAAAAGACGTCTCCCGATGATTTTGCAAGTATTTACGAAGATATCATAAATAGGAGTGTAATATCGTTTTATAGGGATTCTCATCACTTTAAAAGCTATATGGAAAAGGTTGTTGTAGTAAGAAAACCAGGTTATGAACACTACGGGCAAGGCTATTTAGCCTATGCATCCAGAGTGGATATGCCAGATGATATTGGGGGAAGCGGACTAACTATAATATGTATGGATACGTGTAGATATTCCGCAGACATTGTGGATAGTGGAAAAGATGATGTGCAAGATACGGCAGGAACCATAACAAAGGAACAGCTTAAATGGGTTGCTGATATGGCTGAAGATGCAGAAAAACGTGGCGATACCATAATTGCCATTGCTCATCATGCATTTATGCCACATTTTCATAGGCAAGAAAAAATATTTGCACCCTACGTATTAAAAAACTGGAATACCATAATTGAAGATGATGATGAAAGGCTAAGGGGCAAAACACCTGCAGAGACATTAGCAGATATGGGTATTAGCTACATTTGTACAGGACATATGCATGCTCAGCATATTGCAGAGCTAAATACAAAAGCGGGAAACAGAATTTATGATATAGAAACAGGATCTACCATTACCTATCCTCTTCCAGTAAGGCATTTAACATTTAGCAGAAATGCGCCAAGTAAGGAAATGACCCTAACGGTGGAGGCGGAACTAATAGGAGAATTTAGTTACACAAATTTAGATGGTGTAAAAGAACATGTTAGTAACGGAACGAGTTATTCCGCGATAAATATGATAACACCTGAATTAGTAGGTGGTATAGTCAATTATTATATGAAACTACCGGACTATAAAGATTTGGATAGCAAAGATTTAATGGCTAAATTCTTGCCTGATGGAACCACTAGAGAAAATTATTTTAGGCGAATAATGGCACTTTTACAAAGCAAATTACGTGATAAATCGGATCCAGGGTTTGTAAATGATATTGTAAGCAAAAAATTCAAAGCTAAAGTGGAAGTATATATTGATGATATTAAAGAAGAGAAAATATACAGAGCTGGAAGGAAAATTGCAGTAGATATTACAACTCCAATGGGAAAGACTTATCCTTATATGATTACGGAAACCAAATTGAATCAACTCTTGGAAAATACATTTGGTCAATTGGACAGCAATATATTAAAGAGAGATTTGATTAGGAGAAGAGCAACGGAATTAGCAGAAAAAATGTTGCAATATCCAGTTTATGCCCGTGGTACAAATAGGGAACGAACTTTTGGCGGGATGATTAACTACGCGTATCTTAGTGGGCTAAGAGGTGATGAAATACAACCTGATTGGATTCGTGAAGTGGTGGCGAAATATGAAGGTCACACAGATAGTCTTGCTAGTGATATGATTGATTTCTCCAAAGATTCAATTGATAAAATGGTAAAGGAGATGGCGAAATCCATTGTTTTCACACCAAAAATATCAGAGTTATTCGATTATGATAAAAAAGAAACTCTGGGTAGCCGTCTGGATATTGTTAAATTTGCCATAGAGAGAAAAATAAAAAATAAGGTCGGAAAAAATCTTGCTCAAACAATGGATAATCTTGGATATTCAGTAATGGATATAGTAGGAAAAGCATTGGCTACTGATTTGGCAAAACCTATGGTTAATCATTTAGATGCTCAAACTATTGAAATTGTCGATGCTATGACTGGTAAACCCTTTGACTATCAAATGAAAAATGGTATAATAGAAGGTAAGAAAACAATTCTAGTTTTGAATGATAAATGAAGTAATATTTAACCTTTATATTCAATGTTTGTTTTGTATCCTTAGATTCAATAATGGGTAATATTACTAATACTAATGGAGGTATAAAACATGTATGATAAGCAAGGCCTTTATGATTTGCTAGACGAAAAGGGAATAGAATATGAGGCTATTGAGCATGGTGCAGTATATACCATGGAGGAAATGGAAGCTCTGGGATTACCCCACAATGATCGAATTGCCAAGAACTTATTCTTGAGGGATGAGAAAAAGAGGAATTATTATGTAATTGTGCTTAAGGGCGATAAAGCTATGAACATTAAGGCTTTAAGAGAAAAAATCGGTGCAAAGCCTTTAAGCTTTGGATCTGAACCAGACCTTATGAAAATCTTGGGATTGGAGAAAGGTGCAGTGACGCCATTTGGAGCATTAAATGATTCTGAAAAAAAGACTATTATCTATTTGGATAAGGACTTTCAAGGTGGTTTAATGGGTATTCATCCTAATGATAATACAGCGACAGTTTTTATCAGGGCAGAGGATTTGGCGAAATTGCTAAAAGACGACGGACACAAAGTTAATTTTTTGCAATGGCCATAGGAGGAACAAATACCGACTGTTATAACAGTCGGTATTTTATTGCATATATGCATGGAAAGTTATATAATAGAGAAAATACGTTATAGCATACAAGAGGGGATATTTGTACTCCCTTATTAAATAAATTCAACATATTGCTTCACTTATAGAAAAGATTTGGGGGAAAAATTGATTACAGATCCGTCGAGAAAAATAGGAAAAGTCATTAAGAGAATAAGAACCGAGCAGGATTTAACACTGGAAGATGTGGCAAAGCTAACCGGTGTTAGTAAAGCCATGCTTGGGCAAATTGAAAGAGGGGAGTCCAATCCAACTATTTCGGTTTTTTGGAAAATAGCCAGTGGATTAAGGATATCTTTTTCAGAACTGTTAGAAGAGGATGTGGCTGAATATGGCATTATAGATATTGATGCCATGGATGCTGTTTATGAATCGGAAGGAAAAATGAAGTTGGTGGATGTTTTCCCGTTTAATCCCATTACAGGATTTGAATACTTCTTTATTGAGCTTCTACCAGGAGCACACCATGTGTCTCAAGAACATCCAAATGCTGTGGAAGAATATATAGTTGTAACCGAAGGGATTATGAATTTGGAAATGGATGGTGTAAACTACGAATTAAAAGCACCTGCTGCATTGGTATTTACTCCGAACAATACTCACACATATAGTAATCCGTACGAAGATAAAGCGGTATTCCAAAATATAATCAAGTACTAGAGAAAGGGCATTAGCCCATTCTTTTTACACATAATGACCGTTATAGCGCACAAAGAAAGGGGTGGCATTTTGGCTACTGAGAGAATAAAAAAAGCGAAGGAATATTATATTAACTCGAAACCTGCAATATCAACGGAAAGAGCCAGGTTGTGGACGGAATCTCACAGGAGGACGGAAGGGAAGTCGGTGGCCATTAGAAGGGCGCAGGCATTTAAAGATACTTGTGAGGAGTTAACGGTAACTATTTTTGATGGTGAGCTAATAGTTGGAGCCTCTGGTGAATTTAGAAAATGTGGGATTCTTACACCTGAATTCTCTTGGACATGGGTTGATAGAGAAATGGATAATTTCGCCACTAGAGTTCAAGATCCTTATGAGATGACTGACGAGCAAAGAGAGTTTGTTAGAAAAGAAATCTTTCCATATTGGAAAGGCAAATCCTTGGAAGAAGCTTTTTTAGCCAGAATCCCATCAGACGTAGCCAAGGTTTGCGTTGACACTGGTATAGTGGACAATGATTCAAAGTGGCGCCAAGCAGTCGGGGAGATTACACCTGATTACCAGGACGTTTTATTTGTAAAAGGTTTTGGTGGCATTATTAGAGAATCTAAAGAAAAGCTAGAAGCACTATCCTTTCGAATCAGGAAGATATCAAAAAAATTGAATTTTACCAATCAGTTATTTTAACCTCTGAGGGAATAATATCACTTGCCAATAGATATGCTAATAAAGCAAAAGAAATGGCTAGGAATGAGAAAGACGAGCGACGGGCGACAGAATTGGCGGAGGTTGGGAGAATTTGCAGTAAAGTTCCGGAAAATCCTCCAGAAACTTTTCAAGAAGCATTGCAATTTATTTGGTTTGTACAACTAGGGGCAATTTTATCAGAAAATCCACTTGCACTTAATCCTGGAAGATTTGACCAGTTTATGTATCTATATTATCGCCATGACATCGATGCTGGAAATTCAACAGATAAGGACATATTAGAGTTAATAGAGTGTTACTGGATAAAGTTATCTGAATGGGTGTGGACTATATCAGCTAATACTGCAGATTTTTTTGCTGGATACAATCAGTTTCAAAACCTAACTGTTGGTGGCAAGACAAGAGATGGAAAAGATGCTACCAATGAATTGAGTTATCTGTGCTTAAAGGCAACGGAAGAAGTGCAAACTCATCAGCCGGGATTATCTGTGAGGATTCATCAAGATTGTCCTCAGGAGTTTTTAGATGCCGTCACTCATTTGGTAAGTATAGGAACTGGTTTCCCAGCGATTCACAGCGACAGTGCTGGTTATCAAATGCTTTTAAATGCTGGCTATGAGCCTGAGGATGCTAGGGATTGGAGCAACTGTGGATGTGTTGTGCCTCATTTTAGAAAAACATATGAATGGACATCAGCTGTTAATGTGAACTTTACAGCGGCTCTGGAATATGCACTAAAAATGGGTTCAGTAGAATCACAGGGGAGAAAATGGGATTGGATGAAAAAGAACCAGAGAAATTCAACTCATATCAAGATGTTGAAAAGGCTTTTTATCGCCAGTTTGATAGACTCATTGAAATAGGAGTTCAGGCCACGTTAATAGCTCAACAACTGCATAAAGAGATGGTCCCAAGGCCGTTTTTATCCTCTACAAATGAATATTGCTTAAAAGATGGAATAGATTTAGTTGATGCAGGAGCTAAATATAATATAGGGCCTGTCCTTACTGGGATAGGACTAGGAGTTACGGCTAATTCATTGGCTGCTATTAAAAAACTGGTATTTGATGCAAAGATTACTGATATGAAAACATTAATAGGTGCTATAGATAATGACTGGGTTGGCTACGATGAGTTGAGAGAAGCGGCAAAATCAGCTCCAAAATACGGCAATGACGATGATTATGTTGATGATATTGCTAGAGAATTGGCTAATCATTACTATAAAGAAACACATAGTTATAAAGATATTAACGGAAACAGATTTTTATCAGCTTTTATGGGAATATCCAATTATTTGCCCACAGGGAAAGTAGTTGGGGCAACGCCAGATGGCAGAAAGGCTACGATGCCTTTGTCAGAAGGGGTCTCTCCAGAGGCGGGAACGGATATTTCTACACCGTTGGCAGCAATGCGCTCTGCTGCTAAAATCAACCAAGATATCCACTCAGGTGGAACTTTGCTCAACTTAAGGCTGAATCATGATCTAGTTAACACCAAGAGGGGACAGAGCAATTTAGGGGCTATGATACAGTCATTCTTTGCACTTGGAGCCTTTCATATTCAATTCAATACTATTTCGACAGAAGTATTGAAAGTAGCCCAGGAAAACCCCGGTGAGTATAAGGACTTATTGGTAAGGGTAGCTGGATATTCAACCCAATTTGTTAACCTATCTAGGTCAATGCAAGATGCCATTATTGCTAGAACTGCTCACGAATCATTCTAGCTATTAACTACGGAGAGGTGAAGATTATGGATAGAAAGGGCTATATTATTGATATTCAGAATTTCTCCGTAAATGACGGGGATGGCATCAGAACAGTGATATTTTTTGCTGGTTGTAGGCTAAGGTGCCAATGGTGTTCTAATCCAGAAAGTTTTACTAATTTCAATAAGGTGATATATTCTCCTAGTAGATGCATTCAATGTGGGCGGTGCAAAGAAATATGCCCATATGATTGTGGCATAGATTTGAACTTGGCTGAAAACAGAAAGAAATGCACTGGATGTGGTAAATGTGTGCCTGTTTGTCCGGTAGGTAGTAGGCAGAATATGATATTTTCATATACAGCCAAGGAAATAATGGACAAGATACACTCACAGAGAATATTCTTTCGCAACTCCAATGGAGGTATTACCTATTCCGGAGGAGAAGCAACCTTACAAGTAGATTTTCTAAGCGCCCTAGTAGATAGCTGTTACGATAGGGCAATTCACCAGGCTATGGAAACTTCTGGGTACTTTGACTTCATAAAAGTAGAGGGTATATTGAGAAAACTAGATTTAGTATTTATGGACATAAAGCATATGGATAGCGGAAGGCATAAATATTATACAGGCGTTAGAAATGAGCTTATATTAGAGAAGATAAAGAAAGTATCAATGCTACCTGTGGAAGTAGTCATCAGAATTCCTACTATAGTAAATGTTAATGCAGATATGGAGAATATATTAGAAACCGCAAGATTTGTAGCTAATAATGTTCCAAATCCTAAAATAGAACTACTACCATATCATATATTCGGAGAATACAAATACGAAGCGCTTGCTATAAGACAACCTAATAAAAACTTCTTAACTCCAACAGAACAGAATTTGGATGAACTGAAATATATAATTGAAAATGAAGGCGTTGAAGTGGTGAGTTATTAGATAAAATATCCCGACTTAGAATTGTTCTAAGTCGGGATATTTTATCTAATAAATAGCTTATAGTCAGATAGCCCCCAAGAGTCTAAATCTTCTTCAGGAATAAATTTTAGAGATAAGCCGTTAATACAATATCTCAGGGCTCCTCTTTCAACTGGGCCATCTTCAAAAACGTGTCCCAAGTGGTATACATCATCTTTAACTTCGATTCTAGTCATTCCCAAAGAGGAATCTGGCAGATAGGATAGAATATCGGTGGTAATTGGAGTGGTGAAAGATGGCCAACCACACCCAGATTCAAATTTATCTGAAGATGAAAAAAGGGGGATTCCTGTCACGGCACTTACATAAATTCCCCTGCGCATTTCCTTTGAGTATTCGTGGGAGAACATTGGTTCAGTTGCACCCTCCATGACGACTTCATATGCATCTTTTCCCAAGCGGTCTTTTAGTGTCTGAGAATCTTCTTTAACATAATCAGGACCTGGGAATAGTGGCAAGAAGGCATCTGACAAATTGATATGACAGTATCCCTTTGGATTTTTTTCTAAATAGTCTTGATGATATTCTTCTGCCTTATAAAAGTTTTTTAGTGGCTCCAATTCCACTGCAAGTAAGGAACTAAGTCGTTTAGATTCATAGTCATATATCTTTTTAATAATTTGCAGGTCTTCTTCAGATTCATAATAAATGCCAGTTCTATATTGAATTCCAATGTCATTGCCTTGCTGATTTACAGAAAGTGGATCAATTATTTGGAAATACCTTAGCAGCAATTCTTCTAGATGGACTGTGTAGGGAAGATATGTTATTTTTACCGTTTCAGCAAATTCTCTATCCCCACCTAGCACGTCATAATAACTTGGATTTTCTCCTATGCCATTGGCGTATCCCGATTCCACAGACAATACACCAGGGATTTGTTGAAAAAATCCTTCTACACCCCAGAAGCATCCGCCAGCAAGATATATTGTAGCGGTATCTTCTGTAATGACTGGAGGTTGAATAACAGAGTCACTGTTTATTAAATTACTTGTTTTCGAGCATGCAGGTAGAATGATAATCGTTGCTATAGAAAAGAGTGTGATTATATATAAATAGATTTTTTTCATAATATTCCTCCTAAGTGCGACTTTTCCCTATATTTATACCTCATTTTTAATTGTATAAAAGGCAAAAATGATTTTATTTAAATAATGTAGGATTATTACTATAGGAATCAATTATAGTTAACTTTTTGTTTAAATCTAATATATAATAGAGATATGGAAAAATAAGTATGAAAGGGAGCATGGTAATGAAAAGTTATAGGAAAGAGTTGTTTTTCAAGACAGAGACCAGAAGAGCTTATATTAACATTACAAATGAAGTGGAGCAGGCAATTTCCAACAGTGAAATAATAGAAGGCTTGGTATTAGTTAATGCCATGCATATAACAGCAAGCGTATTTATCAATGACGATGAACCGGGTCTGCATAGGGATTTTGAAAAATGGCTAGAGGGTCTTGCTCCTGAGAAACCTTATTCAAGATACGAGCATAACGGATATGAAGACAACGGAGATGCTCATTTAAAGAGACAGATTATGGGACGGGAAGTTGTTTGTGCAATTACAAACGGTAAATTGGACTTAGGTCCATGGGAACAAATTTTTTATGGAGAGTTTGACGGTATTAGATCTAAAAGAGTGTTAATAAAAATAATAGGAGAATAATAAATAGCGAAACAAACACATAAACTTGGCTATTAAATGATGATTTTCCTTGACTTAATGAGCAAAAGATGTAACAATATAATATGGTATTAATATAAGGAGGGCTATGAATGGCAAAGATACAATTAAATGCTAAGCTACGTGACGGCATTGGCAAAAACAAGGTAGATAAAATCAGAGTTGAAGGGATGATTCCTGGAGTAGTTTACTCAAAAGGCGAAGACAACAAAGTTGTGGAAATTAGCGCACATGAATTTGATTTTGTACTTAGAGATGCTGGAATGACTACAATTGTTGACATGATGATCGACGGTAAAAGACATCCTATCCTAATCAAGGAAATTCAATATCATCCATATAAAAACCGCATTTTACACGTGGATTTCCAAGGAATAAAAATGGACGAAACAATCAAATTGGCAATTCCTGTTAGATTGTTAAACAGAGATAGTATTCGTCTTCAACCATCAGTTCTTATGCAAGTATTGGATGAGATGAATATTGAGTGTCTTCCAGGAGATATTCCAACAAGTATCGAATATGATGTAGCAGAAATGACTTTTGAAGAACCTGTAATGATTAAAGACTTAGATATCTTTAATGACGAAAAAATTACCGTGTTCCACGATGCTGATGAAGTAGTAGCAACTCTTAACCCTGTATCTGAAGTAGAAGAGGAAGAGGGTTCAGAAGAGGAAGAAATTTCAGCTGCAGATGTAAAAACAGTTGCAGAAACTGAGAGCGAAGAAGAGTAAGATTAATTATAAAATGCACCCATTGGGTGCATTTTTGTGTTAAAAAAATTAAATTTCCAACAGCACGATTTAGGGGTGCTAAGAATAAAGTATATAATTGGGTTTCAGAATAAATGTGAGTTGAACTGATATAGACTATATTAAAGGTGTATCTACGTGGACATAATGAAAACTATTTTCTTGGGGAAATTAAAGATTTTCCAAATAACGTGAATAAATATTCATGAATGTGGCATACTAATAAAGACAATCAATAACCACATAATAGAAAGGATGTAGTAAATGAACTATATACAAAAAAACGTAGAATATTTTAAAGTGCCGGCATATGCAAATGGGGAGATTACAGAGATTTCGTTGGATGATTTAAAAGGTCATTGGTCTGTACTAATCTTTTATCCGGGAGACTTTACATTTGTATGTCCAACTGAATTAGAGGACCTACAAAATCTATATCATAAATTTAAAGAAAAAAACTGTGAAATTTATTCAGTGTCCACTGATTCTGAATTTGTACACAAGGCTTGGCACGATAAATCAGAGGCTATAGGAAAAGTAGAATACCCAATGCTGTCTGATAGATCGTTTGAGTTGTCAGAGCAATTTAACGTGTTAATTGATGGGCAAGGACAATCGGAACGCGCCACATTCTTAATAGATCCTGATGGAAAAGTAGTGTTATATGAAGTATCTGCAGGGGGAATAGGAAGAAATGCTACAGAATTATTTAGAAAACTAACTGCAGCACAATATGTGGCGAAGCATGGAGATAAAGTATGTCCAGCAAATTGGATGGAAGGCGATGAAACGTTGACTCCTGGGTTGGATTTAGTAGGAGAAATATAGTCGATAAATTAGCTTCCGAAATTGATTTAAAGGTGATATATCAGAACGTAGTAATTTCTGATATATCACCTTTTATTCTTGCGAAAATTATAGAGGTGTGTTTATTATATATTATTGAAAATGAAGGACATTGAAAAACCGCAGGAATAGCTCCTGCGGTTTAATTGTATTGTCGTTAAGCTTTTGCAATAAGTTTCTTTACCTCATCTTCTCTCATATCATGTTCGAAATTCCATGGTTGCTTTGGTTTTGTAAATGGAATGAAAATGGAAAGAAGGGCGAATCCGGCTAGTATGAACTGATACCAAAAATAGGGCATTATTTCAAAAGGAGACACAGCTCCTGCAGTGAGCCCTGCAGCTATTAATACTTGGGCTCCGTATGGAATAAACCCTTGCATTACACATGAGAAGGTATCAAGCAAAGATGCCGCGCGCCGGGGGTCCATCTTATACTCTTTTGAGATTTCTTTTACAACTGGACCTGAAATAATAATTGCCACAGTGTTATTGGCTACCGCTGCATCTAATAATGACACTAGAATTGAGGTTCCAATTTCAGCTGATTTTTCACCTTTTAAGAATTTTCTAGTCTTGGATATAATCCAGTCTATTCCACCGGCGTGGCGAACCATATAAGCCAATCCACCTGTTAGCATAGAAAGCAAGAATATTTCAAACATACCAGTGAAACCCTCGTATGTTTTTCCGGCGAAATCAAGCCATGTAATAGACTGCGTAGCTACTCCGATTATTCCTGATAATACAATACCACCGGTCAAAACCAAAAATACATTTCCGCCAAGTAAAGCTGCAACTAATACAGCTAAGTAAGGGACTACTTTAATTAGGCTGTATTCAAAGGCTTGAGCTTTAATAACTTGTTCTGGTTTTCCTAAAATGATTAGTAGGATTACTGTGACTAATGCAGCAGGAAATGCAATTTTAAAGTTCATCCTAAACTTATCCCTCATATCTACGTTTTGCGTTCTTGTAGCTGCAATCGTCGTATCTGAGATTATGGATAAGTTATCTCCAAACATGGCACCGCCAACTAGAGCTCCTAATACTAGAGGTAGACTCAAGGAAGCTTTGTCTGCCAATCCAATTGCAATTGGCCCAACAGTAGTTATAGTTCCAACGGATGTTCCTGTGGATATGGAGATAAACGCTGCCATAATGAACAGTCCAGCAGTTAAGTACTTTGGTGGAATAAAACTCATACCAAGGTTTACAGTGGATTCTACTCCTCCCATAGACTTTGACACTGCTGCAAAGGCTCCTGCGAGTATGTAGATTAAGCACATAATAATAATGTTCTCATCCCCACAGCCTTTTACCAGTTGAGAAAACTTGTCGTTGATACTACCTTTAAACATTATAAAGGCAACGATGATTCCTACTATAACTGATATAGGCGCTGGCACTGCATAGAATGCTAATTCAACGTTATTAGCATTTAGATAAAACCCTATTCCGAGATAAAAAGCTATAAATACAAGGAATGGTATCAGGGCAAAACCATTTGGTTTTAACTTGTTGTCGTCCATTATAATTCCTCCTATGAATAATAAATATAAATTAAATTATACCACAGTGTGAAATATTTGTGTAAAATAAATAAAATTCTTTAATTGTATGATAAATATTTTAGTTTAGAATGCAGAAAAAAGTGTTTTATTTAGCATATCTATTGCAGACATTATCTATTTTCCTTTAATTCTTTTTCAGCTCTCTTAACCAGTGCAAGCATTAGCTCTTCTACATAAGATGGGCTACAGGAAATATCCATGTGATCGTCTCTGCCACTGGCCACGAATCTATAACGATTCCTCAATTCTTTTAACCAAATGGATAAAGGCAGCTCTGCCATGTTAGAATCTGTTCTCCAAATAATCTGTGCTTCTTCGCCATCTATGGTGGAATAGCATTGCACGGGCTGTTCGTTTACTCTGTTTTCAACAATCTTCCTTAAAGTTGTCACTGGTAGACCATTGAATAATCCACTGTTAATTAAATCGTCTGTTTTTTTAATGACATTAATTGAAATGAAATCTTCCAGTTTTTCTATGTGGCGTCTTCCCAATTCGTCCAATTCAGTTCTATGCTTGGCAAATTCAATAGGTTCATCTGTATCCCAGAGTTCAGCCAATTCTTCTAAAGATTCTTTAATATCCTTATAATGTAAACGAGCCTCTTTTCCTGCTGATATGGTAAATCTACTGTGGTGAGGATGCTCTTCGTAAGAGTTAATAGCAATGATACCTAATCTTCCTGTATTGCTATGATAAGGTATTTCACCTGGGGTATGGTCAATACCTCCTAAAGAGGTAATCCACTGTGGTTTAGTTGTAAGTGCCCCGAAACGTAGTTTGGGTGTATTTTCATCTTCTTGAGTTAGCCATTGACCAGTTATGGTCAATGGATTTATTACATAAGTATTTAGCAATTCTTCCATCTTATTAACCATTTCTTTATTGAAATAGCCTTTAGTAGTATCTACAACATATTTTCCATTTACTTCTTTATAGCCTCTAATTCTGATGTTGAAATGGTTAAATAAAACAGCGCCCATAAGTAATATCACAGTGGTTTGGTCCAATGTGTTTCTTCGGCGTGTAGCATCGATATTAAGATTAACAGTTGTCTTACCGGATGGAATTGCATCGTGAAGCTCATGAACTAAATCGCCACCATATTCATAAGTTCTGACAACTGGAATATTTTCTATATATCCAGTATCTGGTGAAGGGCCAGCGGTTGTTGTAGGTATAAAGATGGTTCTATCTAATGTGATTAAATATCTAGTATCTACTTGTTGTATATTCAGCACTTTGCTTTTCCAAGTAGTTTGATAAGGTAGTTGTAAATAGTCTTTTATGGTCATATTCTCACTTCCTTTGCAATAATGAATGCATTAGTTTTTATTAATGATATACTTTATGTATTCGTTTCTATTTTACCATTTATACTGCTATTATCATAGTATCAGGTAGAATGTCTTGTCTGTGACTTTGGAGGTTAATGTTGTCTGGGTTATTATTTTTGTTATTAAGCATGATATTAATAATATTAGTAGACTTTAATGTGATTTGGGGTCTTATAATTCTTTTGTCTTGTTGGTTGTTATTACATATTATTAAGCAAGAGAAATACTGGTGCTTCATTATTTTAGCTTTTGTTTTCCTAATGGTTCCCAGAGGTTTTGATACAATATCATCAGAATTAAAAGTGGTAGATGTTAGAGATTATGGCGTATTCGCTGTTGAAAAAAAGCTGTTTCCAAAAGCTGTTCAAATATATAGGAGTTCAGAGAAAAAATATACTATAGGTGATGAAATTCGTTTACAAAAAGATATTGTAGTGCAAATATATAAGGCGAAACCTTGGGAATATAAAGTATTGCCAGGTGGAGAACCTGTGGTTTGTAAGTTAAATGAGTCCATAATAAAAGATATTAAGCCTAATCCCACAATGCTAAATAAGATAAGGGGCAGTATTGAATGTAAAATAGATGGACTTTTCACACCTAATAATAGTGCCTTAATTAAAAAGATGCTATTAGGTGTTAAAGAGAACAATGATAATACAATTTTGCTTAGTGAATTTGGTTTAGCTCATATTATGTCTATTTCAGGGTTACATATTGGATTGTTATTTGGTCTGTTACTTTGGATAATAACAAACCTAGGGTTAAGCTACAATAATAGCAAAGCTATGTCCTTGTTTATATGCTGGGGATATGGAATTATGGTGGGACTGTCTGCACCAGTTACACGGGCTTTAATTATGATTTCTATTCCATGTATATTTGAGTATTATAATCGCCATTATTTTGCAGATGAAGGTATATTATTAGCAGCTATAATAATATTGTTTTTCAGGCCATATCAGGCTTTCAGCTTAGGATTTCAATTGAGTTTTCTTTCGATATGGGGGATTTTGGTTTTAGCTCCATCTTTAATTAGAAAACTAAAAAAACATAATATTAAAATTGATTGGTTGGTTTATTATGCTGCGGCAATGATTATGACTCTCCCTCTTCAAGTTCATCATTTTGGTAAAATACCAATTTGGGGCGCTGTAGTCAATTGGATATATGTTCCTTTTTATAGTCTTGTATTGCATTTATGCTTACCTCTTTTGATATTGCCTGCGGTAATTACTAAACCGATGGCTATTGTGCTTAATTTAGCATTAGATGGCGGTCATTTTTTACTAAATCTTGTAAAACAAATATTCCCAGTTAGCTATAGCATTTATTTGAGCTCACCATATTATATAATCTTCTATTACCTAGGGGTTTTTGCATTTGTAAAATGTCCTAGAAAAACTCCCTCTCTTTCAATTGGAAAAACAGCGATTGCTGTATTAGCACTATGGTATCTTTCGGTTTCGATATTTTATAATTCAGAAGGATTAAGCATTACCTTTGTGGATGTTGGTCAGGGTGATGCCATTTTTATTAAAGAGGGCAAGCATGGCTGTCTAATAGATGTAGGTGGATCTCCTTACTATGATGTAGGTAGAAAGCTAGTGGTTCCAGCTCTTAAAAAACAAGGGATTTCAAAAATTGATGCATTATTTATTTCTCACTGGGACATAGATCATGTTGGAGGATTGGAGGCGGTTTGCAAGGCTTATCCAATTGATAATATCTTTGCCTCTTATATTCCTATTGACTCATCAGACTTTGGAATTGAAAAAGTAGAAGATGTGAAAATATTGGAAAGAGGAGATAAAGTAAAATGGAGAGATTATGAATTTGAAATATTATGGCCTATCACACAGGATATGCCATTAAATGATAATGAAAGGTCCATGGTGATGCGGTTTGGAAACGGAGATAACAGTGTTTTGCTAACGGGAGATATAGAAAACAATGCTGAGCATAAGTTATCAAAATATGAAAACCTTAATTCCAATATAATTAAACTAGGTCATCACGGATCCAAATTTTCATCTTCGACAAATCTTTTGAATGCAGTAGGGCCAGAATTGGCAATAATATCTTGTGGTAGAGGGAATAGCTATGGCCACCCCCATAATGAAGTTTTAGACCGTTTAAAGGATGGTGAGATTAATTATTATAGAACAGATACTATGGGAGATATTACATTGTCCTTAGAAGGGGAGTTATCTTTGGTTGAAAACAGTGATATAATAACAGTAATATTTCTAATAGTATATGGGTTATTTGTTGCATTAATAATGAAATATAAGTTGAATCTTGAGGAGAGTATTGATGGACTACATAGAATATAATAAGCAAATATCATTGGATAAATTAGCCGGTAATAGTTGGTTGTTTATTGGCGAAGAAAATTACATGATGAATAATATGGTCGCCAAAACTGCAGAGAAGTTGCTTAACCCTGCTATGGCTCAAATCAACTATGTAGAATTAAGTGCAACGTCACTGGACACATCTCAAATTAACACCATCTATCAAACTTTACCGATGATGGACCAAGTCAGAATTGTGGTAATTAAACATGCCGATGAAATATCGGGGTCTGTATTTGAAGATGAGCTATTGAAAACGCTGGAGAATATGCCTGAGCATGTGATAGGAATTCTTGTAGATAGCTATGATGAAGTTAAGAAAACGGGGAAATTATACAAGAGACATAAAAAGATGAATACTGTAGTAGAGTTTGGTAAATTAAAACCCCAACAATTCCAAGGTTTTATTAAACAAAATTTAAAAGAAAACAACATGCATACTTCGCCGGAAGTCATATCCAGACTTCATCAACTATCTGGATATGGATCGTATGGGAGCGATTTAAACTTATTTGATTTAAAGCAAGCATTAAACAAGGTAGCGGCAGCTTATGACAAACCGGAGCTAATTATGGAAGACTTTATTCCTTTTTGGCCATCGATGAGTTCTGGTAATATTTTCGAATTTATAGATGCATTATTTTCTGGTGACGAGAAAAAAACTATTAAAATATATAAGAAGCTTTACGGCGAGCAAGAGCCACCTTTGCGTATTTTGGCAATGATTGTAAGACATTTAAGATTACGAAACAAATTGCAAACACTTAGGGATGAAGGGTTTGGACCAAGCGAACTAATGAGCGAACTTGGGATAAAAAACTTTGAATTCAGAAAACTGTCCTCATTGCCTAGGTTGAAAAATATAAGGGAATTAATGGAACTGTGCGAGGAAACGGAGCTTAAAATGAAGAGTGTAGGGTCAGAGGTTGACCTTATGATGGAAGTTTTAATAAGTAAAATAATAATTGTAATAAAAAGCAATAAAAAATAAAACTTCCATTAGGAAGTTTTACTTATTTTTTGCATTTAATTTTAATTGAAGTTGACCCACTTTGCGAGCCACATTGTTTTTATGAAGAATGTTCTTTTGAGAGGCTTGCTTTAGTTTTTTATCAATAGCTTTTAAAGATTCGCGAGCTTCATCAATAGCTCCTTTATCTAATTGAGCATTGAATTTCTTTATTAATGTTTTAATTTCTGTTTTACGAGCTTTGTTACGCATAGCATTACGCTCTGTAACCTCAATGCGCTTTAATGCGGATTTAATGTTTGCCATTTCCGTTCACCTCCCTACTTATACGCAAGTTATTCTACCACGTAATAGTGATTATTGCAAGTAGTCTAGCAAAAAAACTTAAATAGAAGTAGCGTTTTTTTAAATATTTTTAATATGGTATATTAGATAAATAAGGTTAAAAATGGTATATAATATCTGTACTATAAAAATATTTTCATAGGTGATGGTATTGATGTTAAACGCGTTGAAGTGTAGCGAATAAGAAAACCCATAAACTTTTACTGAAAGAGGTGTATCTATGTTTGAATTAGTTCAAGTTGCAGAAAATACATACTATGTTGAAAGTCCTGCAAAAATAGGAATATATAGGGTTTCTGATGAAGAGGTTGTACTTATAGATAGTGGAAACGATAAGGAAGCTGGTAGAAAGATAAGGCAAATTCTCGATTCTAAGGGATGGAAACTAAAGACTATTTACAATACCCATGCAAATGCCGATCATATTGGCGGGAATCGGTATTTACAAAATCAAACGGGTTGCAAAATATTTATCCCAGAGATGAACCTGGCATTTACAAGGAAGACGATTTTGGAGCCAGCATTTTTATATGGAGGGTATCCACCAAAGGAGCTTAGAAAAAAATTTCTAATGGCTCAAGAAAGTGATGCAGAATTTTTGCTAAAAGATGATTTGCCAAAAGGTTTTGATGCTATAGAATTACCAGGACATTTCTTTGATATGGTTGGATATCGAACTACGGATAATATAATATTTCTAGCAGATTGTCTATTTAGCAAAGAAATATTAGATAAATATAAAATAAGCTTTATTTATGATGTGGCTGATTATCTAAAAACCCTTGAAATGGTGAAAGGTTTGGAAGCGGAGCTCTTTATCCCATCTCACTCTGAGGCCACTACGAGCATTAAAGAACTGGCACAGTACAATATCGACCAAGTGAAAGAAATTGGAGAAAAGATACTCTCTATCTGCCGTGAGCCTTTAAACTTTGAAGTTATATTAAAAAATGTGTTTTCAGATTATCAGCTAGATATGAACTTTGACCAATACGTATTGGTAGGTAGTACGGTGCGCTCCTACATGGCTTGGTTGAAAGATGCTGGTAAATTAGATATAGTATTTAAGGACAATCTATTGCTTTGGAAAACGGTTGAATTTTAGATAAAGCAACGTGATATTATAGTATAATTTCCGAATTATTAAATTAAATGTAGAAGAAAGCAAGCGTTATGAAATAACCTCATAAATGGTATAAAACATAAAATTATGCTTGAACGCTTTAACGTTAGCGTAATAGATGGTAAAATAGTATATTGAGGTGAAATGATGATATTAAATAACGATTCAACCAATCAAGAACATCCTGAAGATAAGGTGGAGAATGAGCTTGAAAAAGTTGCTAACTCTTCTATAGATGAAGAAACAATTTCTCAGATTCTTGAGGAAGAGCGTGAGTCAGAAGTCGATGAAAATGAAATAATAGCAACGGATGAACAGAGCATTAAGTCTCGAAAAAAACTAGCAAGCTGGTTATATCCAGTGATATTTGCAGTGGTATTGGCTGTTATTATTAAACTTTTTGTAATAGATATTAAGACCATTGAGGGTAGTTCAATGGCTCCTAATTATGAATCAGGAAACCATGTAATAGTCATAAGATCATGGCTTAACAGTAATTATAAGAGAGGTCAAGTCATTGTCTTTCAAACTGACATCAATGAAGAATCATTTTATGTCAAGAGGATTATTGGCGTTCCAGGTGACGAACTGAAAATTTTTATGGGACAAGTTTTTGTAAATGGTGAAATGATAAGCGAGAACTATCTTCATGGAAAGCCTGATACATTATCTGAGGGAAACAATAGATGGAAATTAGGCAAGGGAGAGTATTTTGTCATGGGAGACAACCGTCTGCCGGGTGGAAGTTTGGATAGCCGGGATTTTGGACCTATTAAATGGGAGCAGGTATTTGGAACTGTTTGGGAGAGGGGAAATTATGAATCAGAATGATAATGAATTTAATGAAAGCGAATCGAAAACTCCTAATAAAAAATATGAGGTTATTGAATTTGTGAAAACGATAGCATGGGTTTTGATATTGGCA
Organism: Tissierellia bacterium; assembly: GCA_012728295.1. Lineage (GTDB taxonomy): Bacteria > Bacillota > Clostridia > Tissierellales > Peptoniphilaceae > JAAYFJ01. The sequence goes on from JAAYFJ010000012.1 coordinate 48,159, forward strand.
TTTGTAATCCGTACGTTTGTCTTTACTGCAACAGTAGTAAATGGAGAATCAATGACTCCTACATTGCAAAATGGAGACAGGTTAATAGCTTTGAAGTTTCCCCTATATTATAGAGGTCCTGAATATAGCGAGATAGTTGTATTAAAAGATCCACAAGGTTCTAAGAGAGACTTTATTAAAAGAGTCATAGCTTTACCTGGGGACAAGGTGGACATCATCGATGGAAAAGTATTTGTAAACGATAAAGAGATTTCTGAACCATATATAGATGAAGGGCTTTTGACAATGACTGCGGATAGCAATTCGTGGAAGCTAGGTGAGAATCAATACTTTGTCATGGGAGATAATAGGCATCCGGGAGGGAGCCACGATTCTAGAGCGTTTGGACAGGTTGATAAAAAAGAACTTGTAGGAATATCAACAGTTAGATTTTGGCCGATTAATCGCATAGGAAATCCTTAATAACATAGAGGTGAATAGATGCAGGATAAACAATCACGTATAAGAAATTTTTCGATAATAGCTCATATTGACCATGGAAAGTCTACTTTAGCAGATAGATTAATAGAAACTACCGGTATGCTCACTTCACGAGAGATGCAATCTCAGGTATTAGATAGCATGGACTTGGAAAAAGAGAAGGGTATCACCATAAAGCTAAAGGCAATCAGACTTATTTACTCTGATGAAAATGGCGATGAATATATTTATAATTTAATAGATACTCCTGGACACGTGGACTTTCATTATGAAGTATCGCGTTCTTTAGCTGCTTGTGAGGGGGCATTATTGGTAGTAGATTCTACTCAAGGCGTTGAAGCTCAAACGTTAGCGAATGTTTATTTAGCTTTAGACCAGGACTTAGAAATATTGCCAGTAATTAATAAGATTGATTTACCATCTGCTAGACCAGATGAAGTAAAAACGGAAATTGAAGAAATAATTGGACTTGATGCCAGTGGAGCTCCATTGATATCCGCGAAGGCAGGAACTGGTATTCATGATGTACTAACCTATATAAGAGACCTTGTACCACCTCCATCAGGGAATTTAGACGCTCCATTAAAAGCGTTAATCTTTGATAGTTATTATGACAGCTATAAAGGCGTGACATGCTTTATTAGAGTTTTCGATGGCTGTGTAAAACCAGGTATGACTGTTAGAATGATGTCTACAGGAGATGAGTTTGAGGTTACAGAAGTTGGCGTAAATACGAGTAAACATTTGCCTGTAAACCAACTTCAAGCAGGTGAAGTTGGTTATTTGACGGCATCTATTAAAGGTGTGAGGCAAGCTAGAGTTGGGGATACCATAACAGAAGCTAAAAGACCTACATCAGAACCTTTGCCAGGATATAAAGAAGTAACTAGCATGGTATATTGCGGCATTTATCCGGCAGAAGGGCAGGATTACAATGATGTAAGAGATGCCTTAGAAAAACTTCAAGTTAATGATGCGGCTTTGGATTTTGAACCAGAGACATCTGCAGCACTGGGATTTGGTTATAGATGTGGATTTTTAGGTCTTCTGCACATGGAGGTCATTCAAGAGAGGCTTGATAGAGAATTTGACTTAAATATTATTACTACAGCCCCATCTGTTATTTACCATATAACTACGACAAATGGGGAGACTCTGTCAATTCAAAATCCAACAAACATGCCACCTGTCACTGAGATAAAAGCAATGGAAGAGCCGATTGTTAGAGCTAATATTATGACTCCTTCAACATATGTAGGAGTGATTATGGAATTGTGTCAGGAGAGAAGAGGAACATATATAGGCATGGAGTACCTGGATCAGACCAGGGTACAATTGGCATATGAGCTTCCACTAAATGAAATAATCTATGATTTCTTTGATGCGCTAAAATCTAAGACCAGAGGATATGCATCTTTCGATTATGAGCCAATAGGTTATAGGGAAAGTGAATTAGTGAAGTTGGACATGCTTATTAATGGGGAAGCTGTAGATGCTTTTTCAATTATTGTCCATGAATCTAAAGCCTATGAGAGAGGTCGTTTAATTGCTGAAAGATTGGTGGATGTAATTCCGAGACACCAATTTGCAGTTCCAATTCAAGCTGCCATAGGTGGGAAAATAATAGCCAGAGAAACTGTTCGTGCAGTAAGAAAAGATGTATTGGCGAAATGCTATGGTGGAGATATTTCTCGTAAGAAAAAATTGTTGGAAAAGCAAAAGGAAGGAAAGAAACGCATGCGCTCCATTGGTTCAGTGGAGGTGCCGCAAGAAGCTTTCTTAGCTGTGCTTAAATATGATGAAGACAAATAGTTTGGGATTATATATTCATATTCCATTTTGTAATAAAAAATGTGACTACTGTGATTTCGTGTCCGTGACGGATTTTTCTGTCATGGACACTTATTTATCGTGCTTGGAAGAGGAGATATCATTTGAACCAGAAACATCTTTAGTAGATACTATTTTCATAGGTGGAGGAACGCCATCTCTATTGTCACAAAAGCAATTAGATAGTCTATTTAATACCATTTATAAAGCCTATAAAGTGGATGAAAAATCAGAAATAACCATTGAGTTAAATCCAGAATCGGTTACCAAGGAAAAGTTGAAAGCCTATAAAGAAATGGGAATAAACAGGCTCTCCATGGGTGTTCAAACATTTGATGATAGGTTGTTAAAGTCTATTGGCAGGATTAATAATATGGATAAAGCGATATCGGCCTATAAGATGATTGAAAAAAGTGGGATAGACAATGTAAACCTTGATCTAATGATGGCATTACCTAATCAAAGCTTAACGGATATCGTAAGAGATTTGGAATGGGTAGATAAGTTAATGCCAAATCACATTTCATATTACAGTTTGATAATTGAGGAGGATACACCTTTAGCAAAGAGGTTTAAGGGAACGGATGAAAATCTTGATAGGATTATGTACCACAAGATAAGGGAAGCTCTTACAAAAGCTGGTTACAAACACTATGAATTGTCTAACTGGTCTAAGGCTGGATATAGCTGTAAACATAATATTAAATATTGGAAAATAAATGATTATAGGGGTTATGGAGTAGCTTCCCATAGTAGTGTGGGTGGGTTCCGCTTCAACCACGGCGATGATGTATTAGAATATATAAAGAATCCTCATAATGTTGCAAGGGAGTTGATTGGAACGGAGGAAAGGCTTTCAGAATTCTTAATAATGGGAATTCGTCTAATGGATGGACTTAGTCGTAAGGAGATAGTGGAACGTTTCGGTCAGGATATTTGGAGTAAGAGAGATAGGTTCTTTTCATTAATAAAGAATGGGTTAATAAGTATGGATGAGAAAAAAATACTATTAACCGATAAAGGAATGGATTTGTGTAACGTGGTTGAAGAAGTATTGTTTTCGTTATAATTATTAGTACAACAAGATAAAAAATATCAAAAAAACGTGGAAATAACGGGGAATGCAGAGGCATTTCCCGTTTAGCACTCTAAGGTAAAGTTTGCTAAAAAAAGTGTTGACATTATGGTGTAAAAGGGTTATTATAGTCATAGAGTTGTTAGCACTCAACAGTAACGAGTGCTAAAGGAAAGAGGTGATAATATGCTAGATGATCGAAAGCTAAAGGTACTAAAAGCGATCATCGACAGCTATGTGAAGCATGCAGAGCCTGTGGGTTCCAGAACTCTATCGAAGCAATATGATTTAGGCGTAAGCTCGGCTACTATAAGAAATGAAATGTCTGACCTAGAGGAATTGGGTATGCTAAATAAGCAGCATACATCCTCTGGAAGAATTCCCAGTGATAAAGCCTACAGATATTATGTAGATTATTTCATCAATCGGAAAAATGTTATTACAGGAAAACAGGCAGAGGCCATAAAAAACCATCTCAGTGTTCATCGTCATGAGACGGAGCAGGTCTTGAAGGATTCAGTTAAGTTGTTATCAGATATTACGGGTCACACCATAGTGTTGCTTACAGATTACACTTATGATGAAACGATAAAACACATACGTTTGGCATTTGTGGACAGTAATACAATTGTGATTGTATTTATTGGCGAGAAGATGAATCCAGAAAGTTATGTGGTTTATATGTATAAGCCCATTACAGCTGAAATAGCTCAAGCTGTTGAAATCCTGTTGAACAAATACTGTGTTACAGATGATTCCATTCCAGCTCAAATTCGTTGGGAAGCGATGATGATTGAAGCAGATAGCATAGGCGATGATATTGTGGAGTGTTTAGACGTTTTAAAACCTTATGTAATCAGCTCGATGAACCGTCTATCAAAATTAGATCTTATTACCCATGGTTTGACTCAATTAATGAACTTCCCTGATTATCAGGATATGGATAAATTAAAGAATCTAATGCAATTCTTGGCTCAAGAAGAACAGATGGAAAAAGTTCTATGGAAAGAGAAAGGAACTGATTCTCCGGAAGTTATGATAGGTTCTGAAATGGAAGAGGATTTGTTGCGAGAATCCAGTATTATTACAGGAGACCTTACCATTGGAAATAGGCGAGTCGGCAGAGTCGCACTAGTTGGTCCTGTAAGAATGGATTATAACCGTATGATAAACACCTTATGGTCGTTTTCGACCTTATTGAATAAATTATAGATAAAGAGGTGATTTGATTGACTAAAAAAAATAGTTCTTCAAAAGAAGAAAAAACTGTAGAAGTTGAAGAAAAGCAAGAACCTGAAACGAAGACTTGTGATTTTGAAGATGAGGTTCAGGAAGAAGTGATAGAAGATGATAGTCGTATTGAGGATTTAATGATTCAGCTAACTCGCCTGCAAGCAGACTTTAAAAATTATAAGATGCGCAGTGAAAAAGAGAGGGGAGAGCTGGTATCCTTTGGGATAAAGCGCTTGTCCAATGAGCTTCTTCCAGTGATAGACAACTTTGAAAGAGCACTTAAGGAAGACGTAGGCAAAGAGGATGCTTTTTATCAGGGAATTTCCTTGATTTATGATCAGTTAATGACCGTTTTAGCGGACAATAAAATAAAGCCGATGGATTCTTTAGGAGAGCCGTTTGACCCAGAGAAACATCATGCAGTATTTTTGGAAGAAGTAGAAGGTATTGAACTTGATTGTGTATCAGAAGTATTACAAAAAGGTTATTTATTTGAAGACCAAGTATTGAGACCTGCAATGGTCAAAGTATGTAAATAAGGAGGAATTTTATTATGGGAAAAATTATTGGAATTGACTTAGGAACAACTAACTCATGTGTTGCAGTTATGGAAGGTGGGGAGCCTATTATTATCCCTAACGCAGAAGGAAACCGTACGACTCCTTCAGTAGTAGCATTTACTAAAGATGGGGAGAGACTAGTTGGAGAAACTGCGAAAAGACAAGCTATTACCAATCCGGATAGAACAATTAGCTCTATCAAACGTCAAATGGGTAGTGACTATAAAAAGAATATCGATGGAAAAGACTATACTCCTCAAGAAATTTCTGCAATGATATTACAGAAGTTAAAAGCAGATGCAGAGAGTTATCTTGGCGAGAAAGTTACTGAAGCTGTAATCACTGTTCCAGCTTATTTTACAGATAGCCAACGTCAAGCTACTAAAGACGCAGGAAGAATTGCTGGTTTAGAAGTAAAACGTATTATCAATGAACCTACAGCTGCAGCTTTAGCTTATGGAATGGACAAAGAATCAGGACACCATAAAATTATGGTTTATGACTTGGGTGGCGGAACTTTTGACGTATCCTTATTGGAATTGGGTGACGGTGTATTTGAAGTACTAGCTACTAGAGGAAATAACGCTCTTGGTGGCGATGATTTTGATGAAGCTTTAATGAACTATATTGCAGACGAGTTCAAGAAAGAGAATGGTATAGATTTACGCAATGACAATATGAGTTTGCAAAGACTAAAAGAAGCTGCTGAGAAGGCTAAAAAAGAGCTGTCTACGACCATGTCAACAAATATTAACCTACCATTTATTACAGCTACAGCAGCTGGCCCTCTACACTTGAACCTAGATGTAACTAGAGCAAAGTTTAATGAGCTAACCGACAAATTAGTAGAAAAAACCATTGGTCCTGTAAAAGAAGCGTTAAAAGACGCTGGATTACAACCAGGAGATGTAGAGAAGGTAATATTAGTAGGTGGTTCAACTAGAATCCCCGCAGTTCAAGACGCAGTTAAAAAATTAATTGGAAAAGATCCACAAAAAGACATTAACCCTGATGAGTGTGTAGCTATTGGTGCAGCAATTCAAGGTGGAGTATTAAGTGGTGAGGTAAAAGACTTATTGTTATTAGACGTTACGCCTCTTTCACTAGGATTAGAGACACTAGGCGGAGTTACAACTAGATTAATTGAGAGAAATACTACAATTCCTACAAAAAAATCTCAAATATTTACAACTGCAGCTGATAGTCAGACAAGTGTTGATATCCACGTACTACAAGGTGAGCGTGAGATGGCTTCAGACAATACTACTTTAGGAAGATTCCAGTTAACTGGTATAGCTCCAGCTCCAAGGGGAATTCCTCAAATAGAGGTAACATTTGATATTGATGCTAACGGCATTGTAAATGTAAGTGCTAAGGACTTGGGAACAGGTAAAGAGCAAAAAATTACAATCACAGCTTCTTCTAACCTTTCAGAAGCAGATATTGACAAAAAGATAAAAGAAGCAGAAATGCACGCTGAAGAAGATAAGAAGAAAAAAGAAAAAATTGAAGTAAAAAATAACGCTGATTCAATCATCTATCAAACCGAAAAAACACTTAAGGATTTAGAGGGCAAAATTGATGCGTCTGAGAAAGCTGATATTGAAAAACAATTAGAAGAGCTTAAAGAGGCTTCAAAAGGCGATGACAGTGATTTAATAAAGACAAAAACAGATGCTTTACAACAAGCTTTCTATAAGATTTCAGAGAAACTATATCAACAGTCTGAACAAGGTCAAGAGGGAGCTTCAGAACCTCAAGATGACGTGATGGATGCTGATTATGAAGTGGTTGACGAGGAAGAGAAATAGTGATAATCTTAAAGGAAGCTAAATCCTAGGATTTAGCTTCCTTTTTTTTTAGACTATAAGGAGTGAAAATATTGCGAGATTTTTATGATATTTTAGGGGTAAATCGCGGTGCGGATACAGCGGAATTAAAGTCTGCATATAGGAAATTAGCAAAAAAATACCACCCTGACTTAAACCCTGAAGACGAGGAAGCTGAAAAAAACTTTAAAGAGGTGAATTATGCCTATGAAGTTCTGTCAGATCCTGATAAGAGAATGCGTTATGATCGCTTTGGCGAAGCCGGAGTAAATCAGCAAGGTGGATATAGTGGAGGATTCGGAGATTTCTTTGAAGATATCTTCGATATTTTTGGTGGAGGATTTAATGGTCGTGGATCGAGAGGGCCTCAACCAAGAATTGGAGAGGATATCAATTTCCATATGAACCTTTCTTTTAAAGAATCTGTATTTGGCTTAGAACGAGAAATCAATTTAAAGAGAGAAGTTAGTTGTCATAAGTGTGAAGGGGAAGGAATGGAGCCGGGTAGTTCCAAAAGCACCTGCCCTGTTTGCCATGGATCAGGTCAAGTAAAACAGGTTCAAAGAACATTTTTGGGACAGCATGTAACTGTTGGACAGTGTAGCAATTGTAATGGTACTGGTGCTGTTATAGAAACTCCATGTTCAAACTGTAACGGCTCTGGAAGAGAAATTAGAGAAGAGACTATTTCAGTTAAGATACCGGCAGGGGTAGACGGACAATCAGTGCTGACAATGAGGGGCATGGGGCATACGGGAATTAACGGTGGCCCTCCAGGGGATATATATATATATTTCGATGTCGCTGAGGATGAAAAAATCATACGCCAAGGACAGAACCTTTGGGTGGATGTCCCCCTTACGTTGGAAGAGGCTATATTTGGAACTTCAATTAATGTACCAACTATAAATGGAGTAAAGAAAGTAAAAGTATCTAAGGGAACTCAATTTTTAGATTCAGAGATTATCGGTGGCGCTGGAATGCCATCAACTAGAGGTAATATGAATGGGGACCTAATATTAAGGTATACAATGGAAATTCCTAAAGGTTCCTTAGAAATAAAATCAAAAGAAATCAAAAGGTGGAAGTTGCACAATAAAGTTGTGGATCAGAGAACATTATTATTCGAGCATATGTCTGAAACGTTTTCCAAGGTGGAGGATAGTATATAATGAAATGGATTCAAATGAGCCTACATGTTTCTAAGCAAGACGAGGAGACGGTTCTGGCAATATTAAACGATGAATTTTCTATTGAAATGCTAGAAGTTGTAGATAGAACACTAGTTGATGAGCTACAAGAACATCAGCTTTTATGGAATTATGTAGATGACGAGCTGGTGGAAAAATGGCCAGATCACGTTGTGATAAAGATTTATATAAGAGAAGGAGAAAGTGGAGAGGCTGAATATTTAGCTATTGAAAAACGCTTAAATCCTTATTTTGTTGTGCCTTGCGACAGAAAAATGGTCGATGAAAAAGATTGGGAAAATGAATGGAAGCAATATTATAAACCAACTAAAATTGGTGATAAGGTAGTTATCGTTCCAACTTGGGAAGACTATGAACCGACAGATGGGGAGCATGTAATAAAGATGGATCCTGGTATGGCATTTGGCACAGGAACTCATGAGACAACAGCTATGTGTGGAGCCTTGCTGGAAAAATATGTTAAGACTGGGGATAGAGTTTTTGACATAGGGACCGGTAGTGGAATACTTAGCTTTATTTCGCTGATAATGGGTGCGAAAGAGGCAGTGGGAGTAGATATTGATCCGCTTAGCATAAAGGTAGCAAATGAAAATGCACAAATTAACCATATGGATGACCGTGTTAAGTTTGTAGAAGGAGATTTATTCCATTGCTTAGAGGGAAAAGCTGAGATAATTGTTAGCAATATCGTAGCGGAAGTAATAGCTTCTATGGTAGACGATTTAAAAAGATTTTTATCTGGAGAAGGTCTTTTAATATTATCGGGAATAATTCATGATAGGGTTGAGATGCTGGAAAATGCGTTGGCGAAGGCAGGGTTTAGATTAATAGAGAAAACTGTTGACGGTGAATGGGTAGCAATGGTGGCTGAGGTTGTAAAATGAGTTCGAAATTCTACTCAACGGATATTGTAAATGGGATTGCATATTTTTCAGACGAAGATATTAAACATATGCTCGGTAGTTTGCGGTTAACAGATGGAGAGAATATTATAGTCATGACCAGCGGGAGTATAGATGAAGATTATCCCAATGGAATGGCTTTTAATGCTGAGCTTATGGTGGATGGCAAAACTGCTGTAGCTCGTCTATTGGATTCAGTAGATTTGTGGGAATATCCTTGGGAAATCACATTATTTCAAGGGCTGCCTAAGGGTGATAAACTTGAGTTTGTAGTACAAAAATCCACTGAATTAGGAGTATCTGAAATTATTCCTGTTGAATTTGCTTTTAGTATAGCTAAGTGGAAAGATCCTAAAGGGCAGAAACTCTCTAGGTTAGAAAAGATTGCACTTTCTGCAGGGAAGCAAAGCGGTAGACTTTCGTTACCCGTTGTGCAAGGAGCCATAAGTTATAGTAATATGGTTGAAAGATTAACTGAATATGACTATGTTTTTGCGTGCTATGAAAACGAATCCAAAATAGATATGGCAGTGGCAGTGGAGCAAATATCCAATAAACCCGCAAAAGTTGCGGTTATTATTGGGCCAGAGGGTGGCTGGAAACAGGAAGAAATGGATTTGCTAGGTGAAAAGGCAGTGGTGGTGGGTTTAGGCCCTTTTATATTGAGGACTGAAACAGCGGCTCTCGTAGCTGTAACCACTATTCTAAATGAATATCGAATGCGAGGTATTCATGAGCAAGGATAAAACCGTAGGATTTTTGACCTTAGGCTGTAAAGTCAATACTTATGAATCGGATGCTATGGCATCGCTGTTCTCATCAAAGGGATATCAAGTTGTTGATGGTGCCGAAGGTGCTGATATTTGCATAGTAAATACTTGTACAGTGACTAATTTGTCGGATAGAAAATCTCGTCAAGCCTTGAGGAAAGTAAAGAAAGATAATCCTGATGCAGTTGTGGTTGCCGCAGGTTGCTATGTTCAAGTGGCATGGGATGAAGTGAAGGATATTCAAGAAGTAGATGTTCTTATTGGAAATGCTCAAAAGAGTTCAGTTGTGGAGATAGTGGAATCGTATATTGATTCAAACGGTTCACAAGAATGGGTTGAGAGCAATAATTTAGATGAATATGATAATTTGAGGATGGATAAGCCTGCTACTACGAGGGCCTTTATTAAAGTTCAAGATGGGTGTCGTCAATTTTGCTCTTATTGCATTATTCCCTATGCAAGAGGACCGCTGAGAAGCAGAGCCTTAGATGATATTGTAGAAGAGATAATACATTTAACTGAAAATGGGGTTAGAGAAGTCGTTATTTCTGGCATTCACGTGGCAAGCTATGGAGTGGACTTAAAGGAAGTAGATTGGATTGATTTAGTAGAGGTGGTTGCCAGGGAAACTCCTATTAAGAGAATTAGATTAAGTTCTATGGAGGCTGGAGGAATAACCATGGATGGACTGAAAAGGCTAGCAGCAACTGGAAAACTATGTGACCACTTCCACCTGAGTCTACAAAGTGGTAGTGATTCAATTCTCAAGAGAATGAATAGAAAATATACGTCTGACGAGTTCTTGAACAAAATGGATATGATTCGCAGCGTATTCCCCAATGCTGGTTTAACTACAGATATCATAGTAGGTTTTCCTGGTGAAACGGAGAAAAACTTCAATGAAACTTTAGAGTTTGTAAAAAGAGCAAAATTTTCTAGACTGCATGTATTCCCATTTTCTCCAAGAAAAGGTACGCCTGCAGCAAAGATGAGCGAACAGGTGTCTGGGCCAGTTAAAAAGCTTCGTTCAAGGATATTAACTGAAGTTGGAGATATTTTAGAAGAACAGTTTATAGAAGACCGTTTAGGATTAAAAGTAAAAGTTTTACCTGAAGAATTATTGGGCAATAATACAGTAATAGGTTATTCCGAGAATTATATTAGGTGTAAGATTAGCAGTGAAAAAACCATAGATGGTGAAGTGATAAGCGGAGTAATCGTTGGAAGAGAAGGTCAACTGGCGTTGTGTAATAGGGAGGGGTAAAATGAGTGATTGTTTGTTTTGCAAGATAGCAAATAAAGAAATTCCTTCGGAAAAGATTTATGAAGATGATGTGGTTTTCGCTTTTAAGGACATAGATCCTAAAGCACCTTTCCACGGGCTAGTTATCCCTAAAATGCACTTTCCGTCTGTAAAAGAAATGGATGAGGAAAGGGCGAAGATTGTTGGGCACATGGTTATGGTGGGCTCTAGAATAGCCGCTGATCAAGGCTTAGACAATGGGTTTAGAATGGTAATTAACACAGGCGAAGACGGAGGACAAACGGTAGATCACTGCCACCTTCATATACTAGGCGGAAGATCTCTACAATGGCCTCCAGGCTAGATTAGAGTAAAAGCAACCCTGAAGTCATCAGTTGATGGGCTTCAGGGTTGTTTGCTTATATGAAAACAATAATTATATAATTATTATGTAGTTAAGCACTATCATGGGAGGCGAAGGTTTCAATTAAAAATCTCCCAGTCATAATAGATATTAATATGGGAAATAGGTTATTAGCGTACATGGCAAAACCTATAATATATTTAGGGCTAATAAACGTTAGCAGATGAGGAGACTTAATTCCCCACATAGGGAGAGTTCCTAAAAGAAAAAACATAATGGTAGCCACTAGAGGTATCGTGTTTAATGAAAATCTAATGCCTTTAATACAGTTTCCAAGGAAGTAGATTAAAGCGCCAAATAATGTATTCCCCAGGACAATCCACTTAATGGAGTCGTAATAGAATTTATTGTAACCCAATTCTTGCACTAGGATAATGCTTTGATATCTATGGTATAAGAAAAATATAAACAATGGGATATAGAATAGCACTATATACTTTAATATCGTTTTATGGAGGCTGTAGCACTCTTTGCTATATAGAAATGAGACAAACGCCACTAGGCTCAAGGTGGTAAGTATATCTCTTTGGTGATTAATTGCCAGAAGCAGATTAAAAACAAAGGGTTGATTTTCCACAGAGGATGGGTGAATCTTTAATACATATATTATCCAAGGTAATAATGCCAGTAACAGTGAAATAATAACAGGTATAAAATTGCCTTTATGTAATTTGGGAGTAGAAGTATTTCTAAAGAAAATAAATGCGTAGATGACAAAGGTTAGGTCATAGCTGATTCGCAAAATCTTTGCATAAATTGCCTCGCTGTTTTCCAATGGAGAGAAAAGTCCAGCATAAATCCACTTGGAGAGTAAATAGCGGATTAAACATAAGAAAATAATGATAAAGAGTGAGAATAAATATTTGGATTTTTTGCTATCCATAAATCCGGGCAAAGTCATAATAACTACTCCTTCTTAAAAAATGGTTGAATTTTCGGAGCATCCTATTGTAGAAAATATCCATCAACAAGACAGCCAGCGACAGTAAAACAATGTTTCTGGTTATTTTTTGCATGATGACCTCCCAACAGTATTTTAGTATGAACGTAATTTTATTCTAAATAAATACTTTTTCAATTAGGATAAGCATAGCCACTAGAAGGTGTTCTTGAGACGAAACCATTTCTATCAGCTGTAATGGTCAAAGTATAACGCCCGTGGTTGTCAAGTGGCGAAGTGACATTTCTTAGTGGGACAGTATGAAAATCTAGCGTAACATAAAAAGTGACAGTCGAACGTGCCCTATCAATTATAGCATAGTTAGATATGACTGTAATATACCCATTAAATGAAAATGGGTCTTCAAAACTTAACAAGGCTGCGGTAGGATTAGAAGCGGAAACGATTATATCATTTTCCGGATCGACTACATAGTTTCCTGTCACTTTTACAACAGCTTCTTTATAAGCGTAACCATTATCATACATACAAGCAAATGTTGCGTGGACAGATTTATTGATACTTGACCTATCTGACGATTCATCATTGGTAAGTACTTGCTCTGCATTAGCATATGCACCGGGAATTAGCATCAGAAGAATCAATATCAATATAGGACATAGATATTTTTTCATAATTACTTCTCCTTGGATTAAAGTTCCTATTTAGAAGTTTATTGTGCACTAGCTACCTCAGCTAATGCACGGTTTAAGTCTCCGTTTTTAAAGCGTTGATAATTATACATAATTAATTCTCCTTAAATTATGAAGAAAAAACGGTTCTTGTAAGACCTTACCCAAAAAAAACAAAACAAATGGTAGCCATTTTCAACAATTCTCTGTAATATTAATAATTAACTGGCTTTAGCAAATTTCTATAAAGTAAAGATAAAAGTGGAATAATCTTCTTTCTTCTAGGTATACTTTCGATGGGATTGTTATAGTCGGTATCAGAGGAGAGGATAAAATTAATTGTTAATAATTGGATAATTTGCATTATTACAATAATGTGCACTAGATTCATAGGATTTATTAACAAAAACGTGTTGCCAACACTAAAGATTTCATGTATAATAACTAACGTATACTGAACCAGTATCGAACTCTTATTACAAGAGGGGAGGGTAGTATTATGACTGAGATAAAGGTTGGCGAAAACGAATCGTTAGATAATGCACTTAAACGATTTAAACGTCAATGTGCCACCTCCGGCGTCTTAAAAGAGGTTCGCAAACGCGAGCACTATGAGAAACCGAGTGTGAAAAGAAAAAAGAAATCTGAAGAAGCACGCAAGAAAAGATTCTCTCGATAAGATAATCTTTAAGATGTGTGTGTTCAGAAACATTGACACGAGAGCCTAGGTATATACCTAGGCTTCATTTGCAAGGAGAATACTATGAAACGATGGGGAATTCTTGTTTGTATATTAGTTGGAATAAGTATATTTTTTTCGGGTATAATTATATCGGCGAATTCAAACCCAGACGTATACGTAGTTGAATATCATCTCTCCGTAAGTGGAGGGTCAGCTGATTATCTAATAAAATCATTGGATGAGGCAGTGGACTCGGGTGCGAAGATGGTGATAATAGATCTTGACACATATGGAGGGTTAGTGGATCAGGCTAAGCGAATTAGCGATGCATTGATTTCCTTGCCCATTCCGTCTGTAATCTACATTAATACAAACGCGCAGTCTGCAGGGGTGCTAATCTCAATTAGCGGGGAGGAAATCTACATGTCTCCCAAGGCTTCCATTGGTTCGGCAGAAACTATTCCAAATGAGGAGAAGGTTTTGTCAATGTGGAAGAGTTGGCTCAGAGGAGTTGCAGAGCAACGTGGCTATAATCCTTTGCTGGTTGAGGCAATGGCTGATAAACGAATAGAAATAGAAGGCATCACGAGAAAAGATGAGCTGGTAAACCTAACAGCTAAAGAGGCTGTGGATCTAAAATTATCAAGAGGCATTATAGATTCAATTGAGGAGCTTATAGAAGAAAAAGGATACGATGTAGAAAAAGCACATTATGTAAATCCTAGTTTTTTTAATAGACTTATTTCTTTTTTGAGTTCGCCTAGTATTTTGGTTTTGATGTTTATGCTGGGCACTGGGGCTATGCTCGTTGAAATAGCAGTTCCTGGATTTGGACTTTTTGGGGTATCGTCTATATTGTTTTATGCGATGTTACTTGTTGGCCTTACCAGAGGAGGTGAGCTGATGACTTTACCAATTGTACTACTTGTCGTAGGCATAATACTGTTAATTGTCGAGGCGTTTATTCCGGGGTTTGGTATTGCCGGAATTTCCGGGTTGGCTTTGATAGCCTATGCGATATATCGGCTCTTTGGCTTAACAGTAGGGTTGATTACCGTTTTGGTTATGTTGGTGTTGTTTATTATAATAATATCCATCCTTACAAAAAAGGGAGAAAATAGCGCGATTTTTAAAAGACTTGGGCTAGGCGTTAAACTTGATGACAAAGGTGGGTATATTCCTCATGGCAAACCAGCAATTGAAGTTGGTGAACATGCACTATCTGCATCTGAATTAAGACCGACAGGTTATATTAATTATGGGGGAGATAGGTACGATGCCATTGCAGAGGAAGGCTCGTATATTGGCAAAGGCAACGAGGTTGTAGTAATACGCATAGAAGGTGCTAAAATTATAGTCAGGGAGGTTGAAAAATAATATGTTTTTTGGAAATGCAATATTAGGTGGCGGACTGACAATTATTATAATAATAGGTATTTTTATATTTTTCAGATTTATTCCTATTGGATTGTGGATAACAGCGTTTTTCTCAGGGGTCAGAGTGAGCATTGCAACGCTAATTGGAATGAGACTGCGAAGAGTAGCACCGGGCAGGATTGTAAATCCTATGATTAAAGCGACTAAAGCAGGACTTAGCTTGCGTATAGAGAACTTAGAGGCTCACTATTTAGCAGGAGGTAACGTGAACACTTTAGTGGATGCGTTAATAGCTGCACAAAGAGCAAATATTCCTTTGGAATTTGAGAGAGCGGCAGCTATAGACTTAGCTGGTCGTAACGTTTTAGAAGCGGTTCAGGTTTCTGTTAACCCTAAAGTAATAGAAACACCAAATATAGCTGCAGTTGCAAAAGATGGTATCGAAGTAATTGTTAAAGCTAGGGTGACAGTTAGAGCTAATATTGATAGATTAGTTGGTGGTGCTGGAGAAGAAACTATCATTGCACGTGTTGGTGAGGGAATTGTTACCACTGTTGGTAGTTCTTCAAGTTACAAAGCAGTATTGGAAAACCCGGATTCAATTTCAAAAATGGTTTTAGAAAAAGGCTTAGATTCAGGCACTGCTTTTGAAATTTTATCCATTGATATAGCCGATGTTGACGTAGCAAGGAACATAGGTGCTAAATTGCAAACAGATCAAGCGGAAGCGGACAAGAGAATTGCTGAAGCGAAAGCCAGCGAGCGTAGAGCGATGGCTTTAGCCCGTGAGCAAGAGATGCGCGCTGAAGTTGAGGCAATGCGTGCTAGAGTTGTGGAGGCTGAGTCTCAAGTTCCACTATCGATAGCTGAAGCTTTACGTGAGGGAAATTTAGGAGTAATGGATTACTATAACATGAAAAACGTCATGGCTGATACCAAGATGAGAGATGCAATTTCAGGAAAAGGTGGAGAAGAAAGGCATTAATCATGGAATCTACAGGATTGATTCAAGTTATTCTCAGGCTTTTGCCGTTGATAATTATTTTGGTTATTAACATACAGTTGCAGAAGCATAAGAGAAAAGTGAGTACAAATAGAGGAAAAAGGGTTGAGGTAAGAAAGAATTCTACGGCAAAGAGAAGCTTTAAAGAAGGATATGAAGCACTTAAAAACTTAGAAAAAAAAGGCTCTGATTGGACTAAAGTATTTATTGAAGAAGTAGAAAAGAATAAGGAAATAGTCAATAAAAAGAGTGTTAAGAGAAGCTTTGATGCCAGTGGAAGTGAGGTTGGTTCATGGAATGACCAGAGAGTAGATTTTGGACTTGAACCTCAAGTGTTAGTTGCTCAGGAGTTAGAAGCAGTGGAGTCATTGCAAAATGACATAATAGATAATAATATCAATAATGCCGGAACAGCTAAAATAGAGGAACGTTCATTTTTTGATTACAAAGGTGAATTGGATCTAGAGTCTAACAAATCTGCAGGTGGTTTAAATAACTGGTTAGATGGCACAGACATGCGTAGGGCGATGGTCATAAAAGAAATTCTAGATCGCCCAGTGAGTTTACGTTGATTAAAAGCACGCAACAATTGTTGCGTGCTTGATTTTCGTGTTTTCAACATGGGGTGTTTTATGATATGATAGATAAGATAAGGAGGTATGTTATTTGGAGAAAAATACGCTGGTAACAAAAGAATTTAATTACGGTCAAAACGACTTGATTGAAATAGTTGGAAACCTAGATACAAATCTTTCTTTAATAAATGAAAGACTGAATACAAACCTTATGATTTCGCCTGAAGGGCTATCAATAACTGATGCTCCAAACAAAGTAGAACAGGTAGGGCAAGTACTGCAATTAATAGATAATATGAGGAGATTTTATAAACGTTTAGAAAGAAAAGACATAGAGTATGCGATATCCGCTGTTTTGGCAAATAAGGCCGATGCAGTGGCTAAGTCTGTTCATGAGGTTATTATCCATAGTGAGTCAGGGAGAATGATTAGGCCAAAGACGCTAGGTCAAAGGCAATACGTAGACGCAATTGCTGCCAATGATGTGGTTTTTGCAATTGGTCCTGCTGGTACAGGAAAGACTTATTTGGCAATGGCTATGGCTGTTAAGGCTTTTAAAAATAGAGAGGTCAATAGGATAATATTGACAAGGCCAGCTGTGGAAGCGGGGGAAAGCTTAGGTTTTTTACCTGGAGATTTACAGAATAAAGTGGATCCTTATCTAAGACCTCTATATGATGCATTATTTGACATTATGGGATATGACAACTATCAAAGGTATGTGGAGAAGGGTATGATTGAAGTTGCCCCCCTAGCATATATGCGTGGTAGAACTTTAGATAAATCTTTTATAATCTTAGATGAGGCTCAAAATACGACAAACGAGCAGATGAAAATGTTTTTAACGCGCTCAGGATTTGGTTCAAAGGTGGTAATCACTGGCGATGTGACACAGATAGATTTGCCTAAAGGAAAAGAGTCTGGGTTAAAGACAGTAAGTAAGATACTTATGGGAATAAAAGGTTTAGAGTTCGTGATTCTAACGGGCAAGGACATTGTCAGACACCCAATGGTTCAAAGAATTATTGAAGCCTACGATAAATACGAAAACAGAGAAAAATAGCAAGGAGGTGTTTGCCGGTGGAAAAAAGAAAAAGAAAATATAATAATCTTTTGCCTGTTACAATTATGTACTTAATAGCATTAGTTTTGACAGTAAACATGGGAAGACTTTTGACTACAAATCAATTTCTCGCCGGTGAAAAAATCAAAGATGCTATTTATAGTATTAAAGATTTTAAAAATACCGTTAGGGAAGAGCAATTAAAAAAAGAGGCTGCTGAGCGTGTTGAATTAGTTTATAAGAAAATCCCCCAAGTACCAGTTAATATTAGAGAAGATATGGTTAATTTCTTTAATGAGCTGAGAAAAATTAGATCCAATAACACGATGGATGAGGAAACGAAGGTTAAAACTCTAATAGAGGGGCCGGGCTTAACTCCAGATGCAGGGAAAGCTGCGTTGAATTTAAGTTATCAAGACACGAACTATTTAGAAGTAATAGTTATGGATTTAGTGAGTCAATGGTTAGCAGAGGGAATTAGAGAAGATGCTGTTGATAACATTAAGACCAAAGCTACGGAAGCTCTAAAGCACTTTAATATTTCTGAAGAACAGAGACTTGTTGGAGTGGAGTTGCTATATAGTTTGGTAATTCCAAATGAGATTATAGACATTCATGCAACTGCCGAGCTTCAAGATGAAGCTCGGGCACAAATTGTACCTATTGAAGTAAAACGTGGAGATATGTTATTTGACAAAGGTCATATATTAACACCAGCAGATGTGGAGGTATTGAAACTATCTGGAATATCAAATGAAAGCCAGGGAATGGGCAGACTAAAGATGATAACCTTGTCTTTAGGGATAATTATGATTTCAGCAGCTTGGTATGTGGTTGCAAAATCATTGAATCTTATTGATGAGAATGTAAAGACATTGTCTCTTTTGTTAATTTTAAATTGGATTATGATTTTGTTGCCATTTGTCTTGGTTAAGGATCTTATGTGGCTTTGGCCAATAATTGCCATGGTGCTATTGACAAGGACGTTGATAAATGAAAAAGCTGCGTTATTAAATATCTGTTACTTGCTCATCATGTATCTTTTCCTTTTCACGGTGGATGTAAAATATCTTGTGGTTATGGCATTTACCGGGTGGCTTACAGTGTGGTTGTCAGAAAACTTATCTAACTACGGTAGGAGTAGATTGATGGTATTAGGTCTAACTGCTTCACTACTTGGAGGAATATTATTAGTAGTAATAGAAGCCAGCAAAGGTTCTGTAGGTTGGCACTTATGGCGTCAAGTGGTCCTTTTGATGGTTAATGGATTTATTTCTGCAATTGTCTATGTTGGTTCGCTGCCTCTATGGGAGAACTTATTTGGGCGTTTGACTGTAGATAGATTGTTAGAGCTATCAAATCCTAGGAGACCACTACTAAAGGAACTAATAGAACAGGCTCCGGGAACGTATCAGCATAGTATTATTGTGGCTAATCTCTCCGAGGCGTGTGCCCAGGCCATTGGCGCAAACTCGTTATTATGTAGGGTGGGAGCGTATTATCACGATATAGGAAAGACAAAGAATCCTTATTATTTTAAAGAAAATCAGCAGGATACATCTGTACATGAACTCATGTCTTTTGAAGATAGTGCTAGAGTCATTAGAGAGCATGTGACCATTGGAAAAAGACTAGCTAGAGAACATCAATTACCTCAGGAAATAATAAATTTTATTTCTGAGCATCATGGAGATAGCTTAGTAAGATATTTTTACAATTCAGCTGTAAACGCGGGAGAAAACCCTAATCCTGAGGACTATAGTTACCCTGGACCTAAGCCGAGGAGCAGAGAAACAGGAATTATGATGATAGTTGATGCAGTTGAGGCGGCGGCTAGAACTTTGGAAGAAAAAAATGAGGAAACTTTTACTGAGTTAGTGGACAGGTTGACTAGAAGTAAGTATGAAGAAGGACAGTTTGATGATTGCCCATTGACTATGAGAGAGTTAGCCATTGTTAAAAGCACTTTGGTTGAATCTTTGACGAGCATGTATCATGAGCGAATTGCTTATCCTGAGGAGATGAAAATAATTGGAAATACTAATAGATTATAGAGATGACATTGGCGATAAATCTTGGGAAGAAGATATTCATAATGCTTGTGAAAGAACTTTAGTTCACTTAGGTATGAATCCTGAAGATTACGAAGTGAGTATTAGCTTTGTAGGTGATGAAGAAATACGTGAACTAAATAATGAATATAGGGAGAAGGATTCTGTAACAGATGTGCTCTCTTTCCCGATGGAAATGGATTTTCCCATAAAGCCCATGCCACTAGGTGATGTTGTAATTAACTTAGACAGGGCAAAGCAACAGGCTGAAGAATATGGTCACAGCGTTAAAAGAGAATTAATATACTTGCTAGTTCACAGTATCTTACATTTGAATGGATTCGACCACGAAGATGAAGAAGACAAAGCAGAGATGAGATTGTCCGAAGAGGCAATAATGGGAGATTTGGACTTGAATCGAGGTTGATAGGATGAAAAACCCAAGCTTAATAAAAGCTTTTCAATACGCGTTGGAGGGTGTAGCTACAGCTTTTAAAGAAGAACGAAACCTGAGGATTCATAGTGCAGTGGCTTTGATAGTAATCGTTGCAGGGCTTATAGCTAAGCTGGACCCAGTGGTTATGGCAATTCTTTGCATAGTCATAGGATTAGTGATTACTGCTGAACTTTTCAACTCTGTAATTGAGAGAATTATGGACTTTATTCAGATTGAGCCTGATCCGAGAATAAAAGCGATTAAAGACATTTCTGCTGCGGCTGTACTAATTGTTGCAGTGACTGCCGCTGTGGTAGGGATAATATTAGTTTATGCGTATTATACTTAGGAGGACTATATGAAGAGATTGGTTGTATCGTTAATAATATGCTTAGCTTTGCTAACTGCTTGCAATACAGCGATTGAAGACAAGGAAGAGGTTCCGGCTGAGGTGGTAGTTGAACCAGAGGAGGTTGAGGAGCCTGAGAGAATATTATCCTATCTATCTGGGTTGGAAATAGAGGAAGAATTTCTTAGTCAAAGACCAATGGCAATAATGTATGACAACCATCCTGATGCCAGATGGCAATGTAATTTAAAAGAGGCGGAATTAATTTATGAAATACCGGTAGAGGGAACTTTTACAAGATATATGGGTCTGTTTTTAATCAATGAGCCAAATTTGATTGGATCAGTTAGAAGTGCCAGACCTTATTTTGTTGAGTTAGCGCATGAATATGGTGCTGTTTATGTCCACGCTGGAGGGTCTGAAGATGCTAAGGCGGCTTGTCGGTCCATGAATGTAGTAGATATGGATGCAATCATTGCAAGTCCTCAGGAATTTTGGAGAGTTGATCATAAGAAAGCTCCTCATAATCTATATACTTCAACGGAAGCCATCAGGAATTTTGAGAAAAACTCCTCAAAGCAAGTGGATTTTCCAACAGAAAACGATAGATTTTTATTTGATGAGGGCGCTAAACTGTTATCAAAGGAATTACAAAAGTTAATAATAAAGTATTTTTCTGACAATGTTACAGTATATGAATATAATAAAGAAACCAATGACTATAGTAGGTATAAGGATGGAAAAGAACATGTTGATGAGAGTGATGAAAATCCTTTAATGGCCAAGAACATTATCATACAGAAAACTAATAGCAGAGTTTTGGATTCTGAAGGGCGGTTAGCCGTTACAATGGTTGGCAGTGGTGAGGGATATCTTTTTAGAGATGGTACTTTTGAAGAGATATTATGGGAAAGACCTACACTATCAGATATTACTAGATATACCTATAAAGATGGGAAACCTATTGTGCTAAAGCCTGGAATAACTTGGATACAAGTCACGGATCAATTGACACAAATATTGAAATCGGAGGAACCTTATGAAAGCATCTCACCTGATAATGAAAGCTAGAGAAGCAAAAGAGCTTTCTTACAGCCCTTATTCAAATTTTGCAGTGGGGGCAGCAATTGAAACAGAAGATGGCAGCGTATATACTGGTTGCAATGTTGAGATAGCTTCTTTTGCAGGAACTTTATGTGCAGAGAGGAACGCTGTTTTTAAGGCTGTATCAGAAGGGCATAGAAAGATAGAGAAAATAGCTGTTGTTTCAAATGTTCCTCACACTTATCCTTGTGGAATATGTCGTCAAGTTATTAGAGAGTTTGCGAAGGATGCAGAAATTTATGTTGCCGGCGAAGGTGATGAGTATAGCACATATACTTTGGAAGACTTATTGCCTCATAGCTTTGGTCCGGAGTTTTTAAACAAGTAGAAGTATTTTAATTTATAGGAGGTAATATGTTCCGATCCGGATTTATAACAATTATTGGCAGGCCTAATGTTGGAAAATCAACGCTGTTGAATAGGATAATAGGTGAAAAAATATCTATTGTATCCAACAAGCCACAAACTACTCGTAATCGAATTCAGCTAATTCATACGGAAGATAGAATGCAGATTGTTTTTATTGATACACCTGGTATTCAGAAACCTAAAAATGCCTTAGGTGAGTATATGTTGAAAATATCGACTTCTTCTTGGGAAGATATGGATTTAATTCTATATATGAGTGATTGTTCCACTGAGACAGGACCTTTGGAAGAAATGATATTATCGGCTGTGGAAAACATAAATACACCTGTAATTTTGGTGTTGAACAAAATTGATACAGCTTCAAAAGAAGAAATTATTAAGGCTATAGAAATGTTTTCACAGAGAAGGGAATTTGAGGCTATTATCCCCATTTCAGCAATAGATGGAAGCGGGGTAGACACCCTTATGGATGAGATATACAATGTGCTTCCAGAAGGGCCTATGTATTATCCAGAAGATATGATTACGGATCAGCCTGAAAGGTTTATTATTGGGGAGATAATTAGGGAAAAGGCTCTGCAACTTCTCAGCGAGGAAGTTCCCCACGGAATCTATGTAGAAGTTGAATCAGTGAAAAGCATACCTAATACGGATCGAGTTGAAGTAGGCGCAGTGATCTATTGCGAGCGTGAAAGTCACAAGGGAATTGTAATTGGTAAAGGTGGCAAGATGCTTAAAGAGATTGGCACAAGGTCTAGAGAAGACATTAATCGTCTGTTGGGGACAAAGACGCATCTAGAGCTTTGGGTTAAAGTTGAAAAAAACTGGCGAGATAGACAACAAAAAATACGCAACTTCGGTTACCAATAAACTATGGAAATAAAAGTTACAGGTATTGTGATTAGAGAATTTCCATTTCGAGAGACCAGCAAGATAATCCATCTATTAACCAGAGAGCTGGGGCGTATTTCAGTTATGGTTCAGGGGGCTTATAGAAATGGTTCCAGACTTGGCTCGATAACGCAATTATTTTCCATGGGACACTTTTATTTGTCAGAGGGTAGAAATATGTACTACTTGAGAGAGGTTGATTTAAATTCTACCAACTACGGAATAAGATGTAATCTAAATCGATTACTAATTGCGTCGTATTTAACTGAAATAATAGAAAAAACAGCATACAATTATGGGGACGATCACAAAATATTTGACATGTTTATTGTAGCGTTAAAGGATTTAGCTTGTAGGAAGAAAAATTTTCTATCGCTTTTGGTTGCTTTTGAGTTGAAATGGACTGCTTTGACAGGTTATAGAGTTCAGTTACTGATGTGCTCTGAATGTGGGGTGCAGGTGGGAAGTAATATGATATTTTCCATTTTTAGCGGCGGACTAGTGTGTAATCGTTGTAGGGGAACCAAAAGAGGTTATCCGATATCTCAAGATGAAATAGATGCAATGGTATTAATGCTTTACACTCCATTTAAGAGCATAGATGAAATGAAGTTTTCAAGGAAAATATTATTTAAATTGCATGATTTAATGGAAAGTTATATCTTATATCATATAGAACAATCATCCTTTAGCAGTTCCAGACTACTAAGGGAATTGATAGAAACGGATAAGGGGGAATAATATGTATTTTCAGGATTTAATGCTTACCCTATTAGGTTATTGGGGTGAGAAAGGATGTATTATGATGGAGCCGTACGATAGTGAAAAGGGTGCTGGGACTATGAACCCGAACACTTTTTTAAGGGCTTTGGGGCCAGAACCGTGGCAGGTAGTGTATGTAGAGCCATCACGTCGTCCAGCTGATGCAAGGTATGGAGAGAATCCGAATCGTCTTTATCAGCATCATCAGCTTCAGGTAATAATAAAGCCATCTCCTGAAGAAATTCAACAAATGTACTTGGACAGCTTGGTAGCTATTGGTATTGATCCTTCTATCCACGACATCAGATTTGTAGAGGACAACTGGGAGGCACCTACATTAGGAGCTTGGGGCCTGGGTTGGGAAGTATGGTTAGATGGTATGGAGATAACACAGTTCACCTATTTCCAGCAAGTTGGTAGTCTGAATTGTGATTTGGAATCTGCAGAGTTAACCTATGGGTTAGAGAGAATTGCCATGTACTTGCAGGATGTTGACAATGTTTATGATATTCAGTGGAATGAAAAGTATACTTATGGGGATATCTTTAAAATGGCTGAATACGAGCATTCCGTTTACAGTTTTGAAGAAGCAGATGTAGATAATTTAAAAGAATTATTCCAAATGTATGAACAAGAGGCGTTGAGGATTCTAGAAAAAGAACTAGTACTGCCTGCATATGACTATGTATTGAAATGTTCTCACGTCTTTAACGTTTTAGATGCAAGGGGTGCTATTAGTGTTAGCGAGAGAACACATTATATTGCAAGAGTCAGAAACTTAGCTAGACAAGTAGCAAATGCATATTTAGCTCAAAGAGAAAAGATGAATTATCCTTTGCTAAATAAAGGGGGGAAGTAATATGGTGAGAAAATATATTTTAGAAATAGGCGTAGAGGAAATGCCGGCGCGCTTTATTGATATGGCATTGGATCAAATTGCTGCAAAAACGAGACATATGCTAAAAGACAATAAAATAACTGTGGCAGATTTGAAAACTTACGCTACCCCTAGAAGATTGGTACTATTTCTTGAAGACATAAATTGGGTACAAGAAGACACTGAAAAAGAAGTAAAAGGTCCTGCCGAGAAGATAGCATTTGATAGCGAAGGACAACCTACCAAAGCATTACAAGGATTTTTGAAAAGTCAAGGAGCTAGCGTAGAAGATATTTTTATTAAAGAAATAAAGGATGTTCCATATATACATGTAAAAGTAGTTGAAAAATCAAAGAGCTTCAATCAAATAATTGTTGAATGGGCTCCAGAAATGATTAAATCCATTACGTTTCCTAAGTCCATGAAATGGGGTGGGAAAGCTCTTCGTTTCGCTAGACCTATCAGGTGGATTGTGTCCTTATTAGACTCAGAAGTTTTAGCTTTTGAATTGGAGGACATTCCCGTCGGCAATGTAAGCCGGGGCCATAGATTTATTGGCTCAGCAAAAGTGGAAATCAAAGATGTGGAAAGCTATTTCTCAACCCTAAAAGCAGAAGGGGTAATAGTTGATCAAAACGAACGAAGAGAAATAATTGAATATAATTCCAAAAGACTGGCGGCAGAGATAGGCGGTCATATAAGATATGATGAGGAATTATTAGACGAAATTGTAAATATCTTGGAATACCCAACTCCAATAAGAGGTTCAATTGCTGACAAATACTTATCTTTGCCTGAAAAAGTTATTACTACACCGATGAAAGAACATCTGCGCTTTATGCCTATATACAACGAAAACAAGCAAATAATGCCGTATTTCATTACCGTGAGAAACGGTGGGGATCATGGTTTAGAAACCGTTATTAAAGGTAATGAAAAGGTGTTGACAGCAAGACTGGCTGATGCAAAATTCTTTTTTGAGGAAGATTCCCTTAAGTCCTTGGAGGAGTATATACCAGCACTAAAAGGTGTTACTTTTCATGAAAAGCTTGGCTCTATGTATGAAAAAACTGAGAGAATTAAGGGCTTGGGAGAATATATTAGCGAAAGGCTATCCCTAGGCTCTGAAACAAAAAGTGATATTCTTAGGGCTGCAGAATTATCAAAAGCTGATTTAGTTACCAAGATGGTTACAGAGTTTACTGAACTTCAAGGTTCTATGGGTAAAGAATTTGCCAGATTATCAGGAGAAAATGAAATTGTTTCACTAGCTATTGAAGAACAATATTTGCCTAGATTTGCAGAGGATAATTTGCCTTCAACAACTGCAGGGACAGTAGTGAGCTTGGTGGATAAATTAGACACTTTAGTTGGACTATTTTGTATTAACATTTCTCCTACAGGCTCTCAGGATCCTTTTGCGCAGAGAAGAAGTGCAGTTGGAATAATTAACTTGTTGCTAAACAATAGCTTGGAGTTAAACCTTGAGGAAGCTGTAGAGAGGGCAATGTATCAATATATCAATATAAATAATTTAGCATTTGACCATAGAGATGTAATGAAGAACATTAAAGAATTCTTTTTGGGAAGAATTAAAACGATGCTTCAAGGTCAGGGCATAAGATACGATATTATTGATGCAGTTTTAGCTGTTGAGGATCCTGTTATTGTTGGATTATTCAATAGGGCAGAGCAAATTAACAAATGGATGGAAGATAAAGATGCTCAAGCTTTTGTTGATGCATATAGCAGAATAAGTAATTTGGTCAAAGACTTTGGAGATTCTGAGGTAAAAGAAAGCTTATTGGCCGAGGGAGAAAAAGAGCTGTACAATTCCATAGTAAATGGAGAAGAAGAGCTTACTAAGAATATTTATAGAGGGAAGTATGTCGAAGCGTTAAATATGTTGGAAACATATGTTCCTATTATTGACAGATACTTTGACTCAATAATGGTTATGGATGAGGACATTAATGTTAGAAATAATAGATTGGCACTATTAAAAAGAGTATGTATATTAGTTGAGCATATTATGCATATTAATAGTATTGTGGCAAAATAGGAGGTCATTATGGACGATCATTTGGTAATATATGTTTTGTCAGACTCCGTTGGGGAGACAGGTGAACTCATAGCAAGAGCTTCAGCAAGGCAATTTGGTAAGAATTATGAAATCAAACGATATCCTTTTTTACATGATTTAAAAGGTATTGAAGAGGTATTTGAGGAAGCTAAGAATGATCGTTGGGCTTTAGTAATATATACAACGGTTAAGTTGGAAACTAGAAAGCTAATTAGAGATATAGGAAATATGATGAAAATTCCCACTATTGACGTAATGGGTCCTCCTATGGAGGCTTTACAACAGATATTGAATTATGAGCCGAAAAGAGAACCTGGACTAATAAGAAGATTAGACGAGAATTATTTTAAGAAAGTGGAAGCTATCGAGTTTGCAGTTAAATATGATGACGGTAAGGATCCACGAGGAGTTGTAAAAGCCGATGTATGCTTAGTTGGAATATCCAGAACGTCTAAGACACCTTTAAGTATGTATTTAGCCAATAGGTTGCTAAAGGTCGCCAATGTTCCATTAGTTCCAGAAGTTCCGCCACCACCACAGATTTTTGAAAAAGATCCGAGAAGGGTATTCGGCTTAGTTGCAAATCCTTATAAAATCAATGAAATTAGATTGGAAAGATTGAAAGCACTAGGCTTAGAAAGTTCGGCAAACTATGCTAATGTTGAGCGCATATATGAAGAGTTGAAGTATTCAAGAGAAATTATGGAAAAAATTGGTTGTCCTGTAATTGACGTGTCAAATAGAGCTATTGAAGAAACAGCAGGAAAAATTATAGAGATGTATGAAGAAAATTTCCCTCAGTTCTAGGAGGTATTAGGTGTCAGGATATAGAGAAATACAAGAAATGCAAGAGGAACAACTATCTCAGTGGGCAGCTAGAAGCGTAAATAGCATGGGAAGAGATAAGTATGAAGAACCCTGTCCTATTAGAACATGTTATCAAAGGGATAGGGATAGAATTATCCATTCAAAATCTTTTAGGAGATTAAAGCATAAGACTCAGGTGTTCATTGCCCCAACAGGGGATCATTACAGAACTAGATTGACCCATACTTTAGAAGTAAATCAGGTGGCTAGGACTATGGGAAGAGCTCTTAGATTAAATGAGGACTTAATTGAAGCCATTGCTTTGGGACATGACTTAGGGCATACACCTTTTGGACATGGAGGAGAAGCTATTTTAAATAAGCTAAACCCTAATGGTTTTCATCATAACCAACAAAGCGTGAGGGTAGTGGAGCTACTGGAAAGCAGGCATAAGGATAGACCCGGTTTAAACCTTACTAAAGAGGTTCGTGAAGGTATATTAAACCATACAGGTGATGCTACAAGTATTACCCTAGAGGGGCAACTTATAAAGTTTGCTGATAGGATTGCCTATATTAACCATGACATTGATGATGCCATAAGAGCCGGTGTATTAACAGGTGAGGATATTCCATCGCATTTGGTTGCTGTTCTTGGCAATAGTCATAGCGCAAGGATTAATACCATGATATTGGATGTAATAGAAAACTCTGTAGGTATGGATAGGTTAAAGATGAGCGCAACCATTGGTAATGCTATGATGGAATTGAGACAATTTATGTTTAAAAAAGTATATTTAAATTCCACTGCAAAGTCTGAGGATGAAAAAATTGAAATCTTGTTAACTAATTTGTACGAGTACTTTATAGCAAATATGGAATCTCTTCCCGAAGATCATCTTGAGATTTATAAAGACAGAGATGATTCCAAAGAAGATATAGTTTGTGATTATATAGCTGGAATGACAGATCACTATGCAATAACTGTTTGGAAGGAAATGTTTGTCCCTAAATCATGGAATATTGGTTGATAGGAGTGAAGTAGTGGCTGTTTATGGAGAAGATATAGTTGAAGAAATAAAAAGAGCAGTAGATATTAGAGAAGTGATAGAGCAATATGTCCCTCTAAAAAAAAGAGGAAGAAACTATGTGGGGAATTGTCCTTTTCACATGGAAAAGACCCCTTCTTTTACTGTGTCCTCAGATAAGCAGTTCTTCCATTGTTTTGGATGTGGTGAGGGCGGGGATGTAATAGCATTTATTATGAAAAAAGAAAACTTGAACTTCGCTGAAGCTCTAGAGGTGCTAGCAAATAAAGCTGGAATTAGTTTAGAAAAAACAGAGGCATCTAAAGAGTTGAATTCAAGGAAAAAACATTTTCTAGCTATAAACAAAGAAGCTGCCAAATACTTTTTTAAATCTGCAACGAAATCACCTGTAGCTATGGAATTTTTCCAAAGAAGGGGATTGAGCATTGAATCTATCAGGCGCTATGGATTAGGATATGCTGATGAAAAATGGGATAGTCTGCTATTACACATGAAAAACAAGGGGTATGACTTAAAAGATCTGAATGAACTAGATTTAATATCTGAAAAAAAAGACAGTACTGGATATTATGATAGATTTCGACATAGAATAATCTTCCCAATAATTAATCATAGAGGAGAGATAATTGGCTTTGGTGGTAGGGTATTAGGTGATGGTGTTCCAAAATACTTAAATACATCCGATACGCCAGTTTTTAGAAAAGGAAATGAGCTATATGGTCTGCATATTGTTACAAAGCTCTCGGACAGAAGTAATATTATTCTAGTTGAGGGTTACATGGATGTAATTGCCCTGTCACAGCAAGGGTTTGAAAATACAGCTGCAAGCTTGGGAACGGCATTTACTCCAGAGCAAGCAAAATTGGCCAGCAGATATGGTCAAACAATCTATTTGTGTTACGATTCAGATCAGGCGGGTATTAATGCTACGAAAAGAGCAATTGAAATTTGTAATGATTCTGGAAACCCTGTGCGAATAATTAGACTAGATGAGGGCATGGATCCTGATGATTATATTAGAAAGTATGGTAAAACCTCTTTTAAAGAACGTATGAATGAAGCGTTAAGACCTGCTGACTATTATATTCATTTGGCGATATACGATTATAAAAGATTATCTAAGAATGATCCGACTCAATTATTACAGGAAATCGCAAAGCAAATAGCACTTGTGATTAGTCCAGTTGAAAGAGAGGTATTAATAAATAGATACTCTGAATTATTACACTTTTCTTCAGTGGCTCTAAAAAGCGAAGTGGAAGTTAATATGAAGAAAATTGCAATTGCTAAAGAAGGTAATAGGAAAGTAGAAACTAATTTAGGAATAATAGGGCAGCAGAATTTAATAAGGCAATGGTTATTATTAAGGCAATTTATTAGAGAACCTGGTTTAGCTAAATTATTTGTTGAAAAAACAGACTCTCAAATATTTACAAACATTGAATTTTCGTCCTTTTTTAAAGAATTAAGCTATGACTTTAAAGCAAAGGGAGATTTGGATACTGATAGATATATTAATAAGTTAATGGAAATGTATTGGCAACAAGAAGGGTTTAAAGAGATAGACCCTGATTCTCTCAAAGGACCAAATGGAGAAGATGAAATATCGGACTGGATATTGCGTTTAGAAAACGAGAGTTTAGTTGAACAAAGAGATAAGCTATTAAACGTTGTACAAAACTACGATCGCCAGAAACAGGGAGATTACGATATTTCTCAAGTTTTATTGCAATTAGAGAAAATCAATCGCCGATTAAGCAACAGAAAGAGTGATGATTATGAATGATGAAAAGATAACTCAAGGTGCGGCACCAAGTCACAAGGATGTAATTGACGAGCTCGTGTTTCAAGGTAAGAAAAAGGGTTCATTATCTTATAAGGATATTATGGATGCATTAGAAACTGTGGACATGGAACCTGATAAAATTGAAGAAATGTATCAAAAGCTGGAAGAGAACGGCATAGATGTATCAGCAGATGATGATAAAGACGTGGAGTTGGAACTAGACAGCTCTGTAGATGATGCAATAACTGAAGACAAAGAAGATGACGATGTAGATAAAGAGATTCTTTCTGTACCTAAAAACGTGAACGTGGATGATCCGGTTAGAATGTACTTAAAGGAAATAGGAAGAATACCACTGCTTACAGGTGATCAGGAAGTGGAGTTAGCTAAACGCATGGCAGAAGGCGATGAGTTTGCAAAGAAAGACTTGGCTGAAGCTAACTTAAGGCTTGTTGTGAGTATTGCAAAGAGATACGTTGGAAGAGGAATGTTATTTCTGGACCTGATACAAGAGGGAAATTTAGGGCTGATGAAAGCTGTAGAAAAATTTGATTATACCAAGGGATTCAAATTCAGCACATATGCCACTTGGTGGATACGTCAGGCAATTACTAGATCAATAGCTGACCAAGCAAGAACCATAAGAATACCAGTTCATATGGTAGAGACTATTAATAAATTAGTAAGAATACAAAGGCAGCTAGTTCAGGATTTAGGAAGGGATCCTTCTCCTGAGGAAATTGCAAAAGAAATGAACATCGATGTGGAAAGAGTACGAGAAATACAAAAAATTGCTCAGGAGCCTGTTTCATTAGAGACTCCTATCGGAGAAGAAGAAGATAGTCACCTGGGAGATTTTATTCCGGATGAAGAAGTTATGGCACCATCAGATGCCGCTACCTTTACCCTTTTAAAGGAGCAGCTTTCAGAGGTTCTAGACACTTTGACAGAAAGAGAGCAAAAGGTGCTTTCTTTGAGGTTTGGCTTAGGGGATGGCAGAGCTAGAACGTTGGAAGAAGTAGGAAAAGAATTTGATGTAACTAGAGAGAGAATTCGTCAAATAGAAGCTAAGGCATTAAGAAAACTTAGGCATCCTAGCAGAAGTAAAAAATTGAAGGACTTTTTAGAACAATGATACTATCTTCTAGATTAACAAAATTAATTAATGCAGTGGGCGAAGGTGAATCCGTGGCTGATATTGGAACAGACCACGGATATTTGCCGTGGGAACTAATGAAAAAATGTTCTAAGGTTATTGCTACTGATATTAGTGAGCAATGCTTACAAAAATCCATAAGTCGCTCAGGATTTACAGAATCAAAAGAGGAACCTGAGCATAGAATAGGAGATGGACTATCTCCTATTTCTTATGGAGAGGTGGATAATGTAGTAATTGCTGGAATGGGTGGTCTATTAATAATAAGCATATTAGATGCAGATTTAGAAAAAGCAAAAAGCTTTGGGAAATTGATATTACAACCTATGAACGCATCTGATACTTTAAGAAAATGGCTGGTGGGAAATGGATTTTCAATCATAGGCGAGGACATTTGCTTTGATGACAGTCGTTATTATGAGATTATTGAAGTAAAGCAAGGAAAAGAAAATAAACCATTACTACTAGATGGTGAAATGGGAGCTCTAATTACCGATGCTCATTCGCTAAAAAAAGACTTTATTAAGCATCAAATAAATAATTTACACGAAATTTTGAATAAAATAGGAAATCCTGTTGCTGGAAAAGCCTTGGAACGAGTTGAGGCTATAAAAATGAAAATTTGTGAATGGGAGAATTTGCTATGATTGTAACCGTTAGTGATTTAATGCGAGAAATGGAGGAAATATCACCTATTGAACTTGCAGAAGATTGGGACAATGTCGGTTTGCAAATAGGTAATCCGGAAGATGAAATAAAGGGTATTGTCATTTCATTAGATGTAACTCCTAAGACTATTTCTACGGCAATAGAAAATGGCTGTAATATGGTTCTTTCTCATCATCCGCTAATTTTTTCTCCAATAAATTGCATAAGAGCAGATGAATATAAAGGAATGATGATAACAGAAGCCATAAAAAATGGGATTAATATATATTCAGCTCACACCAATTTAGATGCCTCTGATGTAGGAGTTAACGTTCAGTTGGCGAAAAAATTGCAATTATTGAATGTAAAAATACCAGAGAAAACGGCAAAAGAGCAATCTAATGAGATAAGGTATGTAAGGGTTGGTGAATTACCACGTGCTATGGATGAGCTAGAATTACGTTCACACATTGAGGAATGCTTAAGCACAAATGATATAAGGTTAGGTGGGCGTTCTGTTGGCAATATAGACAAGGTTATGATTGCATGTGGCAGTGGAGCTGGAAATATAGAATTATGTGCAAATATGGACTATAGTGTCCTAATAACCGGTGATGTAAAATATCATGATTACCAAAGAGCTGAAGAACTTGGGGTACTGCTAATTGATGCTGGACATTTTAGTACTGAAATACCCATGGTTCAAGCTTTAAAAGATTTGCTCACTGAAAAATATAAAGGTAGGATAATAATAGAGAGTCATCCGGCATTTTATTACATTCCTGCTGGATTGAAATGAATAAATATGTTATAATAATCAACGCAGTAAACCGGTCGATTGCATGAGAAATCATGAGGAAAGTCCGCGCACCATAGAGCAGGATGCTGGATAACGTCCAGTGAGGGCGACCTTAAGGCTAGTGCAACAGAGATATACCGCCTGTCGTAAGATAGGTAAGGGTGGAAAGGCGGGGTAAGAGCCCACCGGCAGCTAGGAGACTAGGTGGCCATGTAAACCCCATCCGGTGCAAGACCAAAAGCGGGAAAAGGGGCAGTTGCTCGTTGCCCTCCGAAAAGGTAGGTTGCTTGAGCTATTGGGTAACCAATAGCCTAGATAGATAATCGACGATAACAGGACGCGGCTTATAGGTTTAGTGCATATAGGGCGATGAAAATCGCCCTTTTATACATTAATAATGAAATAAAAAACCACAAAAGGACCATGGTCCTGAAGAGGACTTAATATTGACATTTTTGGCACTAGTATTACAAAACAAATATTGTGATACCACATATTGTACATAAGCATAAAATGTACTCCGTATATAGAGTTGTTTAATAAATGTCAAATAATAGAGAAAAAGATAACAAAGTATCGCCTAAGGGTTGTAACTAATTTGTAACTTTTGTATTGCGTATTAGTTCTGGTTGATATATAATTTAGAAGAATTCACTATAAAGGAGTGTTAGCATGAATCATATTGCAAAACGGCTATCTATGGGCGTTGCTTTTGTTGCAGTGGTAGCTATTTTTGGAATGAAAGATACGGGAGTTTTCCTAAAAGACTATACCCCCTCAAATAACAGTGAGCTTGCATATCATGTTGAGCAGGAAGTTAAGATAATTAAACAAGACGATAATTTTTATTATGTAAATACAAACAATGGAGAAGTTGCAGTTCCTAAAGATGTTCTACTTAAAAAGTCAGAATCTAATAAGAGCTTGCAAGCAATAAAACCAACTCGCCTTTACAATAGCATTAACGGCGAAGTGATTAGAATAGTACTAAGTGAAGAACAGTTGGACATTTTTGAAAAACAAGGGGAGTATTACAAAGTAAAAAGCCAGGATGGAAAAGTTGGATTTGTAAAAACCTCAGAGGTTGAACCTGCTGAGAAACAGTATTCTACACCTGCAATAGCTTTAAATAATAAGTTTTTAGTCAACAACGACTTACTTATGGAGTTAAAAAAAGGTGAAAAAGTTTCAGTGGTGGATTATTCCAACGGACAGTATTTATTAGTTGATCAGAATGGAAATTACTTCCAAGCAAATAATACAGACGTGGAATTAGATGTTCCAAAAGTTGTAGTGGAGCCAGTGGTCGAAAAGCCTTTAGAGGTAGCGGCACCAGTTAATCCTGATAAGGTTGTCGTTGCTACAACTAGTGTAAAACCTGAAACTGAAAATTCTAAACCAGAAAACTCTAAGCCAGCAGTTCCGGCACCAGTACCAAGTAGTGCAAAAGCACAGGAAAAGATTAACTATGCTATTGATTATGTAAAAGCACAGTTGGAACGTCCATATATTTACGCTGATGCAGGTAAAGAAGGATATGATTGTTCCGGATTGATTTATGATGTATTTTGTAAAAAGTTAAACTACAAAGTTAACCGAAGCAGTTATGATTTAGTTGAAAACGGATATGAAGTTGAAAGAGATGAGCTTCTACCCGGAGATATTGTTTTCTTTAACACTACAGATAAAGACAATTCTCACGTGGGAATGTATATTGGTAATGATGAGTTTATTCACGCATCTTCAGGTAGTAAAAAGGTTGTAATAACTAAATTGAGTTCAGATTATTATGATCAAAGATATTCTACTGCAAGAAGAATTATTGTAGACTAAATAGAACGATAGAAAATCGCATGGTAACATGCGATTTTTTGGTTCTTTCTTTTGCACTTGTATTCCTCCTTTGGTGTTGTTTAGGCGATAACATATTAAAGGATTTTGGAGTACAAGTGTATATTTTTTTGCTTTTCAACATAAAAAATATCCGTTGGGAGTATTATCCCACAACGAATATTATAGAACCTATTTTTTTGCTTATTAACATAAAAAATATCCATTGGGAGTTTACCCCCAATGGATATTATAGAACCTTTTTATTTAATTTTGATCTGTTTGATTGTTATGATCTTCCCCATTGTTTCTATTATTACCATATTCATCATCATCTTCCTCATCTTCTTCTGGAGGAATAAGTTGATCGAGTATATTATCTACGTTTACTTCGGTATCTTCATCAACTGGTGTTACATTCATGGTATGTTCGTCATGTATGTTACAATGTTCAGTAGGGGCTGAAGTGGAACCGCTTTTAGGATAAACTCTGGTCTGTATCTGATCGCTTGGGCAAAATTCATTTGGCAATAACCCTGATTCTCCACATACAGTTACAGAATAGTGAGCATCACAAATTCCGTCAGGTATATTTTCTCCAGCAAAAATCTCATGTATTATGCCACCGGTGACATCAGATGAACATAAATCAGAGGGCCTTTTTCCTGAAATGGAGCAAAGAGATGCTTCAATTATTCCATCAGGTCTAACAAATGATGTCTTATGTTCTAGTCCTTCATGAACAGAAGTCATAATATGGCGCCATAGCTTTGTAGCTGTACCACTACCTTTGGTAAGGGTAATCTGTGGAGAGTCGTTTCCTATCCATGTCCCTGCAACGTAATATGGTGTAAAGCCTACAAACCAGATGTCAGCATTTTTATCTGTTGTACCTGTTTTACCGGCCGTTACAAAGCCATTCATTGCTGCAGCTCCAGCTATTCCGTTTGAAACTGTTGTCCTTAAGATGTCTTTCATAATATATGATATTTGTGAAGACACAACTCGTGTCTCTTTTGGAGTGTTATCTATTAAGAGGTTACCATTTTTATCTAATATCTTTGTGAAAGCACGAGGCTTTATGAATACTCCATCATTGGCTATAGATCCATATGCTGCCGTGATGTCCAGTGGAGAAATACCTTCTGTCATACCTCCTAATGCTAAGGAAAGGTTTTCGTCATTGGTTACAGGATTTTCTTTTGCTGTAACAAATGAATCTCTATCAGGATGCTCAGGATCGATTATACCCATTCTCTCTAAATACTTCATAGATGTATCTATGCCTGTTATTTCCAATGCCTTTACAGCGGCGGCGTTGGAAGACTGTTCAACAGCTCTTCTCAATGGAGTTGGCCCCCAATATCCACCATACCAGTTTCTTGGCCATTGTTTACCGTTAATTACCTTTATGGGTTCGTCCATAATTGCAGTACCTGCTGTCATTCCATTATCTAGTGCAGGTAAGTATGATGCTAATGGTTTCATAGAAGAACCAGGTTGGCGTTTGGAGTCTGTAGCCCTATTTAAAATGCGGTTACCATCTACATCTCTTCCGCCCATTAGAGCTTTTATTTCACCTGTATGGTAGTCAATGATAACGGTTGCTGACTGTGGTTGAACAATGCCTTTTTTATTAAAACTAAAAAACTCGTGGCTGATTATCAAATTTCCACCGTCTGTGACGCTATAAAACTGTGGAGCATTATCTAAATATTCCTTGGAAATCTTGGCTCTTCCACCTTCTACGGAGTAATGCTCCGGAGGTATGGTTATGGAGCCAACGATATGGGCTACTAAGTTGTTCTTTTCATTAATGGAATAGACATCTTCTATATCCATATGCTTTGGATATGGGACAACCACATTACTGTGTATGGATAGGCCTGAGTCGTCTAATGTGAAATCTCCAGGAGGCAATACAAGATCATATGAATCATTAAATAGATTGGCTTTATTATAGTATATTACTTCTCCCATTCGATTGACTATATTACCATTACCGTCTTTTGATATATTGATTAATATAGGACCTGAAGCATAGCTGGAATCACCATAAACTATATTAGTGAAGTCGTTGTATATTCCTTCTAACTGTTTTTGCATATTAACATCAACTGTGGAAAATATTTGGAGACCACCGGTAAAAAGCACATCTTGTGCCTGTTCGTAAGTGAAGTCATAGTGATCTGCTAGGGCGTAAGTGGCCTGAGTTTTCACGTAGTCCACAAAGAAGCTTGTCATGTCGTGCATTACCTTTTGACCTGGCTTTATGGAAGCTGAAATATCTTGAGCTAATGCCTCTTGATACTGTTGGTCGGTTATTTTGCCTAATTCATGCATTTTGCTTAGAACTACCTTTTGTCGTTCCACACACTTAGGATTATATATTGCTATAAGGGTTTCTCCCAATACATCTACTTCACCTACGCGGATATCAGTATCTGGGTTAAAGTTTTCCGGTCTGACCCTAAGATATGGTGGGTAATTGGTAGGGCTTTTTACTATACCTGCAAATAACGCTGATTCAGCAATAGTAAGTTCTTCAACGTTCTTGCTAAAGTAAGTCTGCGCAGCTTCTTGGACGCCATATGCACCTTGGCCTAAGTTAATTCTGTTTAAATATGCTTCTAATACTTGTTCTTTGCTAAGAGCTTTCTCGATTTGTAGAGCTAGATAAGCCTCTTTTATCTTACGGCTCATGGTTTTATCATTGTTAAGATAAAGGTTTCGAGCTAACTGTTGGGTAAGGGTACTGGCTCCTCGGACTATGTCACCAGATTTGAAGTTATCAATAGTTGCTGCAACAATACCCACTGGATCGACTCCATTATGCTCCATAAAACGCTCATCCTCAATACTAATAAACGCATCTAAAAGATATTGTGGCATTTTATCAATAGTTACAATAGTTCTAAATTGTTCCGTCTGAATTTTTTCAAGCAGCTCACCTTTGTCATCATAAATTCTAGATGTTTGCTGTAGACTTGCGTTAATATTTGACGGGTCAATCGCAGGAACTTCTTTTATTATGGATAATACTGCTCCACCTACTATTATTCCGCCAATTACCAGGGACATAATAATAAGTAAGAGTAGAATTTTAATAAACTTAAAAAATGTGAACTTCTTTTTTTTCTTAATTTTTGGTTTTTTTGCATTTGAAGTAGCCATGAAATCCTCCTTAGTAATAAGCAACTTAATTATAACATATAATGTGGTAATTAAGGGTCTGTAACCACAAGAAAAATATTACATTTTTGTTTCAAATTGTATTTTATTAAATAATAATCTATCATTTTATTTTATCTCAGAAGCAAGAGAATAACACCGAAATTATGATATAATATTTTATTAAGATAATCATATAATTATGACACTAAAACATAGTGAATGATAGAGATTATAAGACACTAAGAGGTGAGCAATGGATAAAGAAAGAGTATTTATTG
The DNA here is from genome assembly GCA_012728295.1 of Tissierellia bacterium. Lineage (GTDB taxonomy): Bacteria > Bacillota > Clostridia > Tissierellales > Peptoniphilaceae > JAAYFJ01. The sequence continues at coordinate 86,436 of JAAYFJ010000012.1, forward strand.
TAGGAGTAGATGACGGTTCGATTAGCTATTTTGAGCATTTTATGGAAGAATTGGAAGGGCTAGTTGAAGCAGCTGAAGGACAGTATATTTCGTCCATAATACAGAGAATAAAAAAAACAAGCCCTTCAACGGTAATTGGAAGTGGAAAATTAAAAGAAATTGTGCTGTATTTAGAAGAATTGGAAATTGACACCGTTGTTTTCAGTTGCGAATTAACTGGATCACAGCTTAGAAATATTGAAGATGTAATGAATGTAAAAGTCTTAGATAGGACGATGTTGATACTAGACATATTTGCTAAAAGAGCTACATCTAGAGAAGGAAAACTACAAGTTCATCTAGCACAGTTAGAATATAGATTGCCTAGATTAGTTGGTATGAGATCATCGCTTTCTAGACTAGGTGGAGGAATTGGTACTAGGGGCCCTGGAGAGCAAAAGCTTGAAACCGATAGAAGACATATACAAAAAGAAATAGATAGAATAAAGGGACGCCTAAAAGAGGTTGAAAAACACAGACGTGTTCAACGTCAAAATAGGGAAAAATCGGATATATCTCAAGTTGCCATTGTAGGTTATACTAACGCGGGGAAATCTACCATTATTAATGGATTATTGAAATACAATAACCAAGATGACAGACAGGTATTTGCAAAAGACATGGTTTTTGCAACATTAGAGCCAAGTTTGAGAAGAGTGGTTTTACCTAATGGAACGCCGGTAATAATGGCTGATACTGTAGGATTTGTAACAAATCTTCCGACGGCATTGGTAGAAGCTTTTAAGGCAACTTTAGATGAAATAAAGGAAGCTGACTTAATACTTCACATATTAGACGGCTCCGATGATGAATTGGAAAATCAAATGGAAACCACCATGGGAATATTGAGAGATTTGGATGTTCTTAATATACCAAGGATAACAGTGTTAAACAAAGTGGATAAACTAAGAGACGAAGCTCTATTGTTAGCAATAGATTTTAAGCCTATCGAGTGTTGTGCTTTTAATGAAGAAGATATTAAAAGATTAGCTGAAACGGTTGAAGCTGAATTATCAATTGCCCATGAATTTGTATCTCTAATGATACCTTATGAAGAAGGGAATATTTTGGATGAGCTTTTGAAGTCTGGTAGATTCAAAGTTGTTTCCCATAAAGAAAAAGGCACACACATAGAAGGAAATCTAAGAACCGGCGAAAAAGAAAAATATTCAAGTTATTTGTTGGAGGGATACCATGAAAATTAGACAAGAATATTTCACTCTGGGAAGCGTTGCTGAGACAGAGTTTGAAATAAAAAAGTCCGTTTTCATTAGCAGAGGATTTCCCATTAGCTCTGAAGAAGAGGCCCAAGAAATAACTGCAAAGATTAAAGAAAATGAAAGGCAAGCCACTCATCATTGCAGTGCGTATATAGTTGGATTAAACATGAATACGCAGCGTTTTTTTGATGATGGTGAACCTTCTGGTACAGCGGGAATGCCTATATTAGATGTTATGAAGAAAGAGGGTATAACGAATGCTCTAATCGTTGTAACCAGATACTTCGGAGGAGTAAAGCTGGGAGCGGGGGGATTGATTAGAGCATATAGTCAAGGTGCAGTAGAAGCCGTAAAGGTTTCAAAAAAAGTACTTATGAAAGACTTCTTCAAAGTATCTTTATCGTTTGACTACACTTTACATGGGAAAATTGAGAATTGGATAATGAACAAAGGTATTCACGTAGAGAATCAAAATTTTAGCGACTGCGTAGAGATTGAGATTTGGATAGACGGGAATGACTTTGAAAATGTGCGTTCAGAACTTATGGATATGAGTTCTGGAACGGCAACTATTACTATGATTGGCAGTGAATACGTTCCTACCATTGATGGAGTAGCTTTATTATAGAGCAAAAAGAAATAATTGACTTGTATTATTAGATAGTGGGTATTATTCATATGATTTAATAATTAATAGAGGAGGATTATTATGGGAATAAAAAATGAAATAATGAATAAAAGAACATGGGCAGTAGTTGGCGTGACTGATAAAACTGATAGATTCGGCTATAAGATATGGAAGATATTAAAAAAGTATGATTATGTGGCATATGGTATTAGTCCTAAATACGATGAAATAGATGGTGAGATTATTTATCCTAAATTAAAAGATCTTCCAGAAACTGTTGAGGTAGTTGATATTGTTGTAAACCCTACAATTGCCGCTGGTGTATTAAGAGAGGCAAAAGAATTGGGAATTGAATATATTTTTTTCCAGCCAGATACCTATGATGATAAAGTTATAGCTTTGGCAGATGAACTTGGGTTAAAGTATATTCTAGACGATTGTGTTTATGCAACATTAAAGGAGATAGAAAAGAATGGACATTAAATTTTTGGCAAACGAACTGGTATTATGGCTAAAGGAAAGGGCTGAAAGTGCCAATGCCAAAGGTTTTGTATTCGGACTAAGTGGAGGAATTGATTCTGCAGTGGTCGCTGCAGCGTGTAAACAGGCACTTCCCAATAATAGCACCGGAATAATTATGCCTTGTCATAGCATTGATGAAGATGAAGAGCATGCACGTATAGTAGCAGAGTCCTTAAACATTACTTTAGAGAAGGTTGATTTGACCAAGACATTCGATGCTTTAGTAGAAGCAGCACCAAAGTCAGAGCATGCTATGGCCATTTCTAATATAAAACCTAGGTTGAGGATGACAACCCTATATTATTATGCTCAAACCCATGGTTATCTGGTGGTAAGTGGTAGCAACTTGTCTGAATTTTACACAGGTTATTTCACAAAATTTGGGGATAGTGGCGCTGATATTTTGCCTTTAGCTAATATTTTAAAAAAAGATGTCTATAGACTTGCTAAGTACTGGGATATTCCAGAAGTAATAATAGATAAAAAACCATCTGCTGGACTATGGAAAGGACAAACTGATGAGCAGGAGATGGGTTTTTCATACGATGAACTAGATGGTTTTATTCAAGGGGAATCAATAGACTCTAATATTGAAGAAAAAATAATTTCAATGCATAATCGTTCCAAACATAAGAGAGCATTTCCACCGATTTTTGTACCCAAAAAGGAAAAATGTGATAAAATAATATACAAATGTTAGAAAGGGTGAGGCTTTTGGCAGGACATTCCAAATGGAATAATATTAAAAATCGTAAGGGTAAAGAGGATGCAAAGAGAGCTAAGGTATTTACAAAATTAGGACGCTCAATAATTGTTGCAGCTAGAGAAGGTGGTCCTGACCCAGATTACAATCCGGCTTTAAAGGCTGCTATAGATAAAGCAAAAGCAGAGAATATGCCAAATGATAATATTGATAGGGCTATAAAAAAGGCGACTGGCGATGGTTCATCAGACAACTACGAAGAGGTTCGCTACGAAGGCTATGGACCTGGTGGAGTAGCTGTTCTGGTTGACTGTTTAACAGATAATAGAAACAGAACCGCAGCAGATGTACGCCATGCTTTTGACAAGTACGGAGGCAATCTTGGGCAAGATGGTTGTGTGTCTTTTATGTTTGATCGTAAAGGGCTTATTGCCATTGAACGTGAAAATGTTAAAGATGAAGATGAGCTTACTATGCTAGCGTTGGATTTAGGCGCTGACGATTTTGTGGGTAGTGAAGATGGGGTAGAGATTATTACAGCGCCAGATGTGTTTAATGCTGCTAAAGAGGGATTGGAAGAAGCGGGATACACATTGGCTATGGCGGAGATAACTTTCCTTCCTCAAAATGAATCAACTTTAGCTAATGAAGAACACATTAAACAGATGAATGCCATGATTGATGTATTAGAAGATCATGATGACGTTCAGGAAGTATATCATAACTGGGATATGGAAGGTGGGGAGTAACTATTCGTTACTCTACTTCATTTAGAAAATATATAAAAGTAGCTAAGTCCAATTCTGGATTTAGCTACTTTTATCATAATGATGAATTTATTACCTTAATTCTCATATTAATATTTTAATCTCGTTCCAAATAAAATCTAAAGAGTATTTCTACTCCATTAATTAACTGAGTTTTTATGGTTTTTCTATTTATTTCGTCAAAAGATTTTAAAACTATTATTCCGCAAATTATCTTGAACTCATGATAATATCAATTGTAGGGTACTTTTGATTGAAGGGAAATAATATGATATAATATATCGGAGTGTAAAAAGGAGGGATAGATATGAAGCTCAAGTTGCTAAAAGGAGATATTACAGAATTAAAAGTAGATGCAATTGTTAATGCAGCTAACAAATCACTTTTAGGTGGAGGCGGTGTAGATGGAGCCATACACGCTAAAGCTGGTAGAGAATTATATCTATTCAACAAGCAGCTGGGAGGTTGCAACACTTCTGAAGCTAAGATTTCACCTGCTTTTAATTTGCCTGCAAAACATGTAATTTCAACAGTAGGTCCAATCTGGGGTGCTCCTTTTGAAGAAAGAGAAAAAGAACTTAGATTATGCTATATTAACTCCTTGAACTTGGCTAAAGCCTTTGGGATTAAGACAATAGCATTTCCTTCCATAAGCACTGGAGCCTATGGATATCCCATTGAAAAAGCTGCAAAGACAGCTATTACTGCAATTTTATCTTGGCTGAAAGATAAAGAAAATGACATGGAGTTGGTTTATATGGTATTATTTAGCGAAGATGATTACAATATATATAAATCTGCATTAGAAAAAGCCCAAAAGTTGGAGGGGATTGAATGAAAAAACTTTTAATACTAATTCTTATTATGGCACTATTAGCTGCTGGAGGAGCTTTACTGTTGAGAAGTGGAGGTTCGTCTGGCAGACCTATAGTAACCCTTGAGGGCCTGAATGCAATATATGAAGATAAAATATTAGACGCTTCAGATTTTGATCGTATTGATGGACAAGTATATCTTTCGTTTGACTTTGTAAAAGAGAACTTAGATAATACCATTAGATTCGAGAAAGGTGAAAATACAGTAATTATAGCAAAGGGCAATGAGTTAAAAAGATTGCCGCTAAACAGCAGTACTGGAACTTTAAATGAAAAAGAATTTAGCATTAGAGACCCACTGATTGAAAAAGATGGCAAAATACTTTTGCCTATAGAAGTTTTTATTTATCAATATGATGTGACAGTTAGATATATTGAAGAGCAACAGTTAATAATAATAGATAGGACAGATACTGCATACGTAGAGGGGGTAGTTCTTAAAGAAGAGCTGTCCATTAGGCGCGAAGAAGATGAAAAGTCTGATGCACTAAGCAATCTCACTAAAGGCGATAGAATATATGTCTATGAGGAATATGCAAAATCTTACAAGGTTAGGGCAGAAACGGGAGTTCCAGGTTATGTGCCTAAAGATGCTATAAAGCTTGATTTAAAGACAGACAAATTCAAACACACACTATTACCGAGGGAGAATGAACAGGTGGTTTCATCTCCCCCTACTATTAATTTGACATGGGATTATACCTATGGAAAGCTAGAAGATGGTTCTACTGCTCAACATATTCCTGGGGTTAATGTCATAGCTCCTACATGGTTTTCTGTTACGGATGGAAGTGGAACAGTAGTAGATAAAGGTAATTGGGAATATGCAAAAAAATATCATGATATGGGAGTTGCTATTTGGGGGACAATAGATAATAGTTTTGACAAGGATATTACCAAGGCATTTCTGGCTTCCAGCAGCTCAAGGGGCAGAATAATAGCCCAAATTATGGATTATATTAAACTATATGATTTACAAGGTATAAATATCGATTTTGAGAACATAGAAGAGGATGACAGAGAAAACCTTGTACAGTTTACAAGGGAGCTAACTGCTTGTCTAAAGAGCATAGATAAAGTCTCTAGTATAGATGTAACTCCAGTTTCTGACAGTGCAGAATGGTCTAGAGTTTATGATAGAAAAACTTTGTCCAGCATAGTGGATTATGTAGTAGTCATGGCATATGATCAGCACTGGGCTTCAAGTCCTGTAGCAGGTTCTGTTGCCCAATATAAATGGGTCGAAGGCTCAATAAATGGACTTTTCAAATCAATACCTGTGGAGAAAATGATTTTGGGAATTCCTCTATATACAAGACTTTGGATTGAAGAAAATGGTCAGGTAACATCTAAGGCTATTGGAATGGAAGAAGCAAAGAAATTCATTGACGAAAACGGAATTCAAACCTTTTGGGATGAGGATTCCAGACAGCACTTTGGAACGATAGAGAAAGATGGGAAAACCTATAAAATATGGCTGGAAACAGAGGAATCGATTGTTCACAAAGCTTCTTTAGTCACAAAGTATGGTTTAGCAGGAGTTGGAACATGGAGAAAAGGATTCGAACAACCTCACATATGGCAAGCTTTAGAAAAATCACTCTTTTAGATTGACGAACACTGTGTTATTTTGATAAAATGATAAGGATAATGAAGAAAGAGGGTGTTTGTTATTTTACCTGAAACTCACAGAGTGATAAGTGAGAAGTTATACGATGAAATTAGAATGTACCAAGGAGTTAACCTAAACAAAGAAAAGCTTTTGTGGTATAGTGTTGCTCCAGATTTTCTTCCAAAATATAAATTACACAGACATTATAGAGAAGAGAGCTTAAGATATGTAATATTATTGATTATTCAATTAATAGGTTATGGTAGAAAGCACTCAATTACAACTACAGATAATCAAAAATCTATCAATCAGTTCAGCAAACAATTGGGTGTGATATCACATTTTCTATCTGACTTTGTGACTCTACCCCATGCACAGAGAAAAACATACAATGATTCAATGTCAGAGCATATGCAATACGAGAAGGGTTTAAATGAATATGTTAGGGAACACGAATTTTCATCTATGTCAAAGACTATCAATCTAGTTCCGCAACAAGGGAAATCTCATTTGCTTTACTCCACTATTAAGAGTCAACTAACAAGAATATTTAATGAATATGACAATGCTGAGCAAGGCTTTGAAACAGATTTAAACTTTGCACTTGATATCAATTGTCAGGTGATGAATTTTGCAATGGGATGTATTGATGCAACCTTAGCACCGGTAAATCAATATGCACTTACCCCGTTAATGAGCATTTAGTGTGTCATTGGCAGTGGTTATAGCTCATAACAGGAGGTCATTATGAATAACAGCAGATTAAATCCTAGAGAGACACAAATAGCGATAAAAAAATTAAAAGATTTTTTTGAAACTAGGTTGGCCGATACCCTAAATTTGACAAGGGTTTCAGCGCCTCTATTTGTCAGGCCTGAAACAGGATTAAATGATAATCTATCTGGAAAAGAACTGCCTGTGTCTTTCCAATTAACCCAATATCAGACAGAAGTTGAAATAGTTCAATCTTTGGCTAAGTGGAAACGAGAGGCCTTGGATAGATATGGTTTTCGTATATACGAAGGCATTTATACAGATATGGATGCCATCAGACCTAACGAGGAACTAGATGCAATCCACTCAATATATGTGGATCAATGGGATTGGGAAAAAATAATTAAAAAAAGTGATAGAAATGACGAGTATTTAAAGTATATCGTTAGGTCGATATACGATGTTTTTAGAATGACAGAAGATTATGTAGCTAGAGAATATCCAATGCACTTCTCTTCTAAATTGCCTTCAGAAATTAAGTTTATTAGCTCACAGGAGCTTATGGATAAATATCCTAATTTAAATGCCAAGCAAAGAGAGCGAATGATTGCAAAAGAATATGGTGCAGTATTCATTGAAAAAATAGGTGGTGCTTTATCAGGTGGAGAACCTCACGATACGAGAAGCCCGGACTATGACGATTGGAATTTAAATGGTGACATTATTTTTTATAATCCAGTCATGAATGATGCGCTAGAGCTTTCTAGCATGGGCATTAGAGTAGATGAAGAGTCGCTCCTAAGACAGCTGAAAATTTCAGGTTTTGAAGAGCGCTTAAATTTAGATTATCACAGGAACCTTGTTTCCGGAAAGCTTCCATTTACAGTTGGCGGAGGAATAGGTCAATCCAGAATATGCATGTTCTTTTTAGAAAAGCAGCATATTGGTGAAGTTCAAGCATCTGTGTGGACTCCCGATATTTTAGATGAATGCAAGAAAAAAGGTATTGATTTATTATAATAAAACGGAGGAAGCTATGCTTGCAAATTTTTCAAAATTAAATACTGTGATGAGTAAGCTTGAAGAACGGTTTTTGTTCCAAAGTGACACTGCAAGCATACATTTACTCTTAAACTTTTATGATTTGGATAATATGAAGCGGTTCTATCCAAAGTATATTTCAATGAGGGATCTACAAAAAGATATTGTTAGATGCTTGAGATATAGAGTTGGGAGTGAAGTAATAGCGCAGACTCTTAGCAGACAAATGCACGAGGATATAAATCGTTTAGAGCTGTATATTTGCTTGGAAGGGTATAAGTGGGGATGCGGAAACATGAAGGCTATCAATAGACTTGAAAGCTTTGCTTTGGACGAGTTCTCGCCTTGGGAATTATCCCAAATGGAATACTTATATCAAAACGGAACAACTGATGAGAGGGTAAATGCATATAGAAAATCTCTCTTCCTAAAAAATAGAAGAGAGAGTAAGAGAAAAAGCGCGATTACCATTACAGTAGTAAATTTCGCAAATCACTTTTTAAAAGAAAAAGTACGTTCAATAAATGAGCATACGGATCGTCAGATAATTATGGACTATGATTTATCTGATGGAACTATGAAAGAGGAATATGGAGACTTGACTGCTGATGAACTTGCGGTTGTTTATAGAAAGCTTACTAAATTCCTAATAAAAAACGCTTATGCAGTTTATGAATCGGCTGCATGGGGTGCGATTAACGATCGTGTATTAAAACGTTATTAATGTAATTATTTGAGCACCTTTTGTGATTATATCATAGGGTGCTTCTTATTTAGAAAAGGGGTATGGTGTGAGAGTACTTGGAATAGATCCTGGTTTGGCAATTGTGGGATATGGTATAATAGACCACGTAGGAAGCCAAATGAAGGTGGTTGACTATGGAAAGATAATAACTACCCCTGATGAGAGATTTCCTACAAGATTATCTGGAATATATCATGCTATAAAAGTTATATTAGAAAGATATGAACCTGACGCTGTGGCTATAGAAGAACTTTTTTTCGCTAAAAATGTGACCACGGGAATACAGGTTGGCCATGCTAGGGGAGTATTGGTCTTAGCTGCAAATGAATATGGAGTGGATTTATATGAATATACTCCTAAACAGATAAAACAAGCTATCACCGGCTACGGTGCAGCTGATAAAAAGCAAATGCAGCAAATGACTAAATTACTGCTGGGATTGGAAGAGGTTCCTAAGCCAGATGATGTTGCAGATGCTTTGGCTGTAGCAATAGCTCATGGACAGACGGGAGCATTCAGTGAAGAATTTAGGATATAGGTGCTTATATGATAGATTTTGTTAAAGGAACTTTAGTTTACAAAGGCATAGATTACGCTATAGTTGACCATGGTGGAATAGGTTTGAGAATTTACTCGTCGGTCTATAGTTTAGAACAAATTGAAGATGGTGAGGAAGTTCATTTTTATACTTATTTAGTGATGAGGGAAGATGGAATGTTTTTGTTCGGTTTCGTTCATCCTCAAGAGATGCAAATGTTTGAACTGCTGATAACTGTAAAGGGTGTAGGCCCTAAAGTTGCAATAGGAGTACTATCAGGATTAAGGCCATCAACTTTGGAGGGAGCTATATTACAAAATGATGTTACAATGCTTACAAAAGCTCCTGGAATTGGCAAGAAAACTGCTGAGAGAATAATTTTGGAGTTAAAAGACAAAGTTCAAGGAGTCGGATCAGAAGACGAAGATTTGGCTAGAGAGCCGATTGTAGGCGATGATGATGTGATTGAAGCGCTTATGTCCTTAGGTTATGCTCGTCATGAAGTGCTAGGTGTCTTACCTGCAATCGATGATAAGCTTCCACTTGAAGAACGCATGAAACAGGCTCTGAAGAGATTGATGCAATAGGAGGTCTTATGAGTAACCATGAAGACAGAATAATAAGTGGCACAAAGAGGCAAGAGGACCAAGCAGCGGAATTATCTCTAAGGCCAAAGTGGCTAAGTGATTATATAGGACAAGATAAAGTAAAAGAGCAGCTCTCTATTTTTATTGATGCTGCCAGGCACAGAAGAGATGCTTTGGACCATTGTCTACTATATGGTCCACCAGGGCTAGGAAAGACGACTTTGGCTGGAATTATTGCCAACGAAATGGGTGTCAATATGCGTATTACATCAGGGCCTGCTATTGAAAGACCTGGTGATTTAGCAAGTATTTTGACGAATTTAGGCCAAGATGACGTTCTATTTATTGATGAAATTCATAGGATTAATAGAACTGTTGAAGAAGTTTTATATCCTGCCATGGAAGACTTTGCATTAGATATTATTATAGGTAAGGGGCCAACTGCTAGGTCTGTAAGATTAGATTTAAATAGATTTACGTTAATAGGAGCCACTACAAGGGCAGGGTTATTGACCTCGCCTCTAAGAGATCGATTTGGAGTTATGCTAAATTTAGAGCTTTATGACATAGAAAGCTTAACTACCATAATTAGGAGATCTGCTCAGATATTTGGAGTAGGTATAGATAGCGAAGGTGCAAAAGAAATTGCCAAGCGCTCTAGGGGAACTCCACGAATTGCTAACAGGTTATTAAAACGTGTTAGAGACTACGCACAGGTTATGCATGGTACCGATATCGATGTAAACATTGCAAAATCTGCGTTAAAACTGTTTGAAATAGATCATTTAGGATTAGATCAAGTTGATAGAAAGATATTACTTGCTTTAATAGAAAGCTTCCGTGGACAGCCTGTTGGGCTGGATACTTTAGCAGCAGCTACGGGAGAAGAAAAGGGTACTTTGGAAGATGTATATGAACCTTATTTATTGCAAATAGGATTTATTTCAAGGACGCCTAGGGGACGACAAGCTATGCCAAATGCATATGAACACATGGGAATCCCTTATGAACAAAATGAACAGGAGAGATTTATATGATAAGAAAGATTGCAGCATCTATATTGGCAGTACTTTGTTTAACTGTTTTTATTGCAAAAGCGGCTGATGCCAGGGTTCAAAATGGTTATTTAAGCGTAAAAATAGGCAAGGTTTTCAATCCTGGTGTAGAAGTCAAAGTGGAAGGAAACGGGCCACTGGTTATTAAGGACATGACTACAGGTCAAGCCATTCATAGTTTTGATGCTAATTCAGTGGTAGTGACCTCCTCTAGCGAAGGAATTAATGTTGGTGGATACAAGTGGGTGGAAGAAAAGAGAGAAGAATTTATTGCTGGTGGAGCACCTATAGGAACAGCACCTCAAATTACTGAGGTAGTGGCTCCAAGCAATGGACAACAATCGATTATTGAGAAGTTAAATCCTGAGACGACAGCAACGAATCAAGCGGTAGTTACTGGGGATTATGTTATTAAAGGAATTAGTCAAAGATATATATTAGAGCCGGCAGTTGAGAATGCACAAATAACAGTAAATGGCAAAAAATACCATGGAGGTTTATACTTTATCAACAGCTCAGGAAACCTAACAGTTGTAAATAGGGTGGCTATTGAAGACTATCTAAAGGGTGTAGTTCCAAAAGAAATTGGACCATCATCTCCTCATGAAGCTTTAAAGGCCCAAGCAATAGCATCAAGGAGCTTTGCTCTTAGTAATATTGATAAGTATAAGTCCAAAGGATATCAATTGGATGATACTCCTTATTCACAGGTTTACTTTGGAATTGGTGGTGAAGCTGAGACTAGTAATAAAGCAATTGCTGAAACTGCAGGAATTGTAGGCTATTACAATGGCAAGGTTGCAAGCTTGATATTTGGTGCATCTACTGGTGGTGTATCGGAATCGGCAAAGCAAGTTTGGGGAGGAGATATTCCATACCTTATTTCCGTAGATGATCCATATTCTTTAAACGTCGAATATGCTAATTGGGAAGTTAAGATGCCATTGTCTGAATTAAGTGCTAAGCTGGCGGGAACAAAGTATAATGTTGGCTCCGTTCAAGCGATAGAAATAGTCGAAACCACACCACAGCATACAGTAAAAAAAATGAATATTATTGGCGCAGATGGCACTAAAGAGATTTCTGGTGATGCGTTCCGTAGCTATATTGGCGATTTTAAAGTCATGTCCACATGGTTTACTGTGGTAATTGAAGGCGATCAAGTAGTGGTAAATGGTCATGGTTTTGGTCATAGAGTAGGGATGAGTCAGCACGGTGCAATTGCAATGGCAAAACAAGGCCTTGGGGCTAGAGATATTTTGTCACACTATTATCCTTCGGTTAAAGTTGACTAGTGGCCATGAAAACTAGAGATTTTTATTATGATTTGCCACCAGAATTGATTGCTCAAAAACCATTGAAAAACAGATCTGACTCCAGGATGATGGTATTAAAAAAAGACGAGCAAACATGGAATCATGATGAGTTTATACACATTGGTCAGTATTTAAGACCAGGAGACACTTTGGTATTTAATGATACCAAAGTGTCTCCTGTGCGTATTTTCGGACATAGACCCGATAAGGACGAATCTATAGAAGTACTGTTACTCCGGGAAACCTTGCCAAAGTCTTGGATTTGCCTGGTTAAACCAGGACGTAAATTATCTGTGGGAACAAGCATTATTTTTTCTGAAGAATTAAGAGGTGTAGTATCTGAAATATTACCTGATGGGGAAAGAGTTATCGACTTGGCATATGATGGGATATTATATGAAATACTGGATAAAATTGGCTACATGCCTCTGCCACCATATATTAGTGAAACGCTCGAGGATAGGGATAGATATCAGACTATATATGCTAAATATAGAGGCTCGTCAGCAGCTCCTACTGCCGGCTTACACTTCACCGAGGAAATACTAGATCAGCTGAAAAACATTGGTATCAATACAGCGTTTGCAACTCTCCATATTGGACTAGGTACTTTTAGGCCAGTAAAGGTGGAAAATATAGAAGAGCATCCAATGCACGAAGAGTGGTTTAGCTTAACAGAAGAAAATGCGAAAATTATTAACGATACTAGAAAAAATGGGGGAAGGGTAATTGCTGTGGGAACTACCAGTGCAAGAACTTTAGAGTCAATAGCTCAAAAAGCAGGCGAGATTGTGGCAATGGATGGTGATACTTCAATTTTTATTTTCCCAGGATACGAGTTTAAAGCCATTGATGGATTGCTTACTAACTTCCATCTTCCTGAGTCAACTTTGATAATGATGATATCGGCATTGGCGGGAAAAGAGTTCGTCATGAATGCATATGCTGATGCTGTTGATAAGCGTTATAGGTTTTTCAGCTTAGGCGATAGCATGCTGATTATTTAGATTTAATAGGAGATAATATGAATTTTTCATTTGATTTACACAAAGAATCCTGCGATTGTAAAGCCAGATTGGGAACTATTCATACACCTCATGGAGATATTGAAACACCAGTCTTTATGCCTGTGGGAACTAAGGCGACTGTAAAGACAATGACATCCGGAGAACTAGAGGAAATGAATACTCAAATCATTTTGGGGAACACTTACCACCTGCATTTGAGACCTGGTCATGATTTGGTAAAAGAAGCCGGAGGTTTACATGGATTTATGCAATGGCATAGACCAATCTTAACCGATAGCGGAGGCTTTCAGGTTTTTAGTCTTGGGGCTTTGAGGAAGATAACTGAAGAAGGTGTAAAATTTAGGAACCATATTGATGGAAGTGAAATGTTTTTGACTCCCGAAAGCTCTATGGAAATCCAAGAAGCATTGGGCGCAGATATCATTATGTGTTTTGATGAGTGCGCTCCATATCCTGCGGATTATGAATATATAAAAAACTCTATGGAGAGAACAACGCGTTGGGCAAAAAGATGTAAAGAGGCTCACATTAGAGAAGATCAAGCACTATTTGGCATTGTTCAAGGTGGAATGTATAGAGATCTTAGGGAAATATCAGCCAGAGATTTAGTAGATCTTGATTTTCCAGGTTATGCAGTAGGTGGTTTAAGTGTAGGTGAACCGCTATCTGTTATGAATGAAGTGCTTGATTATACCGTTCCAATGTTGCCGAGAAATAAGCCTAGATATTTAATGGGTGTTGGGTCACCGGATTACTTATTCGAGGCAGTGATTAGGGGAATAGATATGGCAGATTGTGTCTTGCCTACTAGAATCGCCCGAAATGGAACGGCCATGACATCTCAAGGCAGGGTAGTAATTAAAAATGCATCGTACAAGAGAGATTTTACCCCATTGGACCCCGAATGCGATTGTCCAGTTTGCAAAACTTATTCCAGAGCTTATATCCGTCATCTTTTCAACACAGATGAGATATTAGGATTAAGATTAACTACTATTCACAATCTTAATTTCCTAATAAAGCTAATGGAAAAAATAAGGGAAGCGATAAAAGATGATTGCTTAATGGAATTTAAAGATGACTTTTATAGGAAATACGGGTATAATGTATCATAGGAAGAAAAGGAGGTTGTTTAATGAACGTTGATGTGCTCAAACAGATGGCGCCGCTATTAATACTGGTACTGTTCTTTTATTTCGCAATGTATCGACCACAAAAGAAAAAAGAAACACGCGTTAAAGATATGAGAGCTAACCTAGCAGTAGGAGATAACATAATTAGCATTGGCGGTATTATGGGAAAAGTTATCGTGGTTAAAGAAGACATGATAACTATTGAAACAGGCGTCACCAAAACACGAGTTGACTTAATGAAATGGGCTGTAGGTAGTGTAGTAGGAGAAGAACAAGCTTAACTGCACAGTGTTAAAGGAGGACAACCATGAAATTGATTCGAACCCTTACAGGGAAAAGTTTGAAAGAAACTGCGGCAAAAGGCGGATGTGGAGAATGTCAAACCTCTTGTCAATCTGCCTGTAAAACATCTTGCACTGTTGGAAACCAAAAGTGCGAAAATGAAGAACAATAAAAAGTGGTGGTTTTACCACTTCTTTTTATTTTAGAAAGGTTTTTTTATGGCAGATTATTTGATTCATAAATTTCAATATAAAGACAGATATTTTTTGCTAGATGCAGAAAGTGGTGCTGTTCACTTGGTAGAACCCATAGTTTACGATATGTTAGATGGGTTTATTGGTGGTGCAAAGGAAGATACAATAAATGCACTGTCTGATAAATACGATCTGGAGACACTGGAACTAGCCTGGGAGGAACTGAGTACAGTACAGGAGAATGGACTCTTTTTACAAGAGTATGTTCCGTTTAATTTCGAATATAATCCAGATAATATTATTAAGGCTATGTGTCTACACGTAGCCCATGATTGCAACCTAAGATGTACCTATTGTTTTGCTTCGCAAGGAGATTTTCAAGGGACAAGATGCTTGATGGAGCTGGATACAGGGAAAAAGGCACTGGAGTTCTTAGCTAAGAACTCTGGAAACAGGTACAATTTAGAAGTGGACTTTTTTGGTGGAGAGCCCATGATGAATTGGGATGTGGTTAAAGAACTGGTTGCATATGGAAGAGAGCTAGAAACTATTTATAATAAAAATTTTAGATTTACAATTACTACTAACGGACTTTTGTTAAATGAAGATAATATAGCATTTATTAATGAACATATGTCTAATGTAGTGCTTAGCCTAGATGGAAGAAGAGAAGTAAACGATAGGATGAGGTCTACGGTTAGTGGTAAAGGGAGCTATGATTTAATAGTTCCAAAGTTTCAAATGCTTGTTGGATTAAGGGGAGATAAGGACTATTATATTCGAGGTACTTTTACTTCAAACAACTTGGATTTTAGCGAGGATGTAAAATTATATAAAGAACTGGGATTCAATAAGACTTCCATGGAACCAGTTGTAACTGATCCAAGAGAGCCTTATGCTCTTCACCCTCACCACATGGATGAGATAATGAGACAATATGACAAGCTAACAGATATGATGGAAGAAGAACTTAAAAACAAATCTGGTTTTTTATTTTTCCATTTTATGTTGGATTTAAACCAAGGTCCTTGTGTGGTAAAGAGAAGTGTAGGCTGTGGAGCTGGAAGCGAATACATTGCAGTGACACCAGAGGGCGATATTTATCCCTGTCATCAGTTTGTAGGTGAAGAAGAGTATAAACTGGGTAATCTAGATTCTGGCATTGCAAACAATATGATACGTGATAAATTTAAAGAAGCTAATATTATGACAAAGAGCTCTTGTAGCAGCTGTTGGGCAAAGTATTATTGCTCAGGGGGTTGCCATGCTAATGCTTACTATAATAATGGGAACATTTTAATACCCTATGAACCAGGCTGTGAGATGGAGAAAAAGAGGTTGGAATGCTCAATTTATTTGAGTTCTATTGAGAAAGAATAGAGTGTGTTGGGGTGAATAGATGAGTCGTTGGATAATGAAAAATAAGAAACCTGTAGAGGATATGTCCATATTAGAGAATTCTATTCATCCTCTAATCTTGAAACTACTCTACAATAGAGATGTGAATACAGTTGACAAAGTAATGGCTTTTTTAAAGCCAAATATCGAACTACTCCCTTCTCCTTTGGAATTATATGGAGTTGCTGAAGCCGTAAAGCTAATAAATACCATGGGGGATGCTCACATTAGAGTTGTTGGTGACTATGATGTAG
>JAAYFJ010000071.1 GCA_012728295.1 Tissierellia bacterium
GTATAATAGCAGCTCAATCCATTGGAGAGCCGGGCACACAGCTGACCATGCGTACATTCCATACAGGTGGAGTTGCTGCTGCTGCGGATATCACCCAAGGTTTACCTAGGGTTGAGGAGCTTTTTGAAGCGAGAAAACCTAAGGGGTTGGCAGTTATATCTGAAATTGACGGCGTGGTTTCCATGCGTGAAGTCAAGCGAAAAAGAGAAGTGGTAGTTACCAACGATGAGGGCTCAAAAAGCTATACTATCGTCTATGGCGCCAGAATCAAAGTTCGTGAGGGCGATGTTATCGAAGCCGGAGATGAGCTTACCAACGGTAGCGTTTATCCACAAGATCTATTAAGAATAAAAGGAATACAAGGTGTTCAAAACTACTTGGTAAAAGAAGTTCAAAGGGTGTATAGACTTCAAGGGGTAGATATTAACGACAAACACATTGAGATAATAGTTCGTCAGATGATGGCGAAAATGAAAGTAGAAGACCCAGGTAGCACAGATTTGCTTCCAGGCTCCTTAGTAAGCGTAGCTCATTTTGAAGAAGCTAATGCAAAGGCAATCGAGCAGGATTTAGAACCGGCTACAGGTCAAAATGCTCTTTTAGGTATTACTAAAGCCTCATTGGCTACAGATTCTTTCCTATCTGCGGCATCTTTCCAAGAAACTACCAGAGTGTTGACAGAAGCTGCTATTCAAGGCAGCGAAGACAAATTACTTGGTTTGAAAGAAAACGTTATTATAGGACAGTTGATACCAGCAGGTACAGGGGTTAGACGCTATGCTCATGTTCAAGCTGAACTAAAAGAAGAAAGTCAATGTGAATAAAGTATATTAACTTATTAGGGCCTGTTAAGTATTTTAGTTGTAATCGCTAAAATACTTGACAGGCTCTTCCAAGGGTGATAAACTTACTAGGTATTTCACTTGGGGTTTGTTCTAGGGGAAATACTATAATTATCTTGAAAGCAGTGAAGCTGAGAAGGAGGTGTCACCGCTTGAAAGAAAAGAATATCGTAGTTGGATTAAATCAAGTAAAAAAACATATCAGAAAAAAATCAGTAGACAGTGTTTGCGTTGCTAAAGATGCAGATTGGTCCATAAAATTGATTTTAGAAGAGATGTGTAAAGACTATGAAATATCTATGAATTACTTTCCGAGCAAATATGAACTGGGAAAGAAAGCAGGTATTAATGTGCCAACGGCAACCGTTGCACGTTTAATATAAATATTATAGAAGAAGGAGGTGTCTACATGCCAACCATCAATCAGTTGATCCGTAAGGGCAGACAGAAGGTTACAAGTAAATCCAAGTCACCTGCATTGGGAGTTAACTTCAACACTCTAAGAAATAGAGAAACAGAAGTAAATTCACCGCAGAAACGTGGAGTTTGTGTTGCAGTACGTACTGTTACTCCAAAAAAACCAAACTCAGCGTTGCGTAAAGTTGCAAGGGTACGTTTGTCAAACAACGAAGAAGTTATGGCCTATATTCCAGGAATTGGTCACAATCTACAAGAGCACAGCGTTGTCTTGATTCGAGGAGGAAGAGTAAAAGACCTTCCCGGAGTGCGTTACCATATTATACGTGGTACACTGGATACTGCCGGCGTTGATAATCGTAAGCAAAGCCGATCAAAGTATGGTGCGAAAAGACCGAAGAAATAACGTGAAGCTCAAAATACTTCGTTGATATAGAGTATTTGGCGCACAACGGTTTTCGAACAAAATCGAGTACCAATGAATCGACTCTTAGGACACGGCAAAGCCATGTCGTTTTGTTGTGTTCGCAATAATAGTTAAGGAGGGAAGCGAAGGTGCCAAGAAAAGGACATGTACCTAAGCGTATAGCAATTCCTGATCCACTATACCATGATGCTGTTATCACTAAATTGATTAACAACCTTATGCTAGATGGAAAAAAGGGAATAGCGCAGAATATAGTTTATGGAGCGTTGGATTATATCCATGGCCAAACAGGTGAAGAACCATTAGATGTATTTTACAAGGCTATGAATAATATAATGCCCGTATTGGAAGTTAAAGCAAGAAGAATTGGTGGAGCTACCTATCAGGTGCCCATGGAAGTCCGTGCAGAGAGACGTCAAACGTTAGGTTTGCGTTGGTTAGTGAGATTTGCCAGAAATAGAGGCGAGCGTACTATGGTAGAACGTTTAGCTAAAGAAATTCTGGATGCCTCCAATGGCGTTGGTGCGTCTGTTAAGAGACGTGAAGAAATGCATAAAATGGCCGAAGCAAACAAAGCCTTTGCCCACTACCGCTGGTAGACACGGCATATAAGGAGGAAAAATTTTGCCCAGACAAGTACCTTTAGAGAAAACAAGAAACATCGGTATCATGGCACACATCGATGCCGGAAAAACAACAACCACCGAACGTATTCTCTACTATACAGGAAAAATCCATAAAATCGGAGAGACCCATGAGGGTGGCGCTCAGATGGACTGGATGCAACAAGAGCAAGAACGCGGTATCACTATTACATCCGCAGCTACAACTGCTATGTGGAATGGGTATCGCTTGAATGTAATTGACACCCCTGGACACGTTGACTTCACAGTGGAAGTTGAGCGTTCACTTAGAGTTTTAGACGGTGCTGTTGCACTGTTTGACGCAAAGAGTGGCGTTGAACCGCAATCTGAAACAGTTTGGAGACAAGCGGATAAGTACGGAGTACCCCGTATTGCACATATTAATAAAATGGACGTAACTGGAGCGGACTTCTTCCGTTCTGTCGAAACAATTCGTAAACGTCTAAAAGCAAATCCAATTCCAATTCAAATTCCTATTGGAGCTGAAGATAAGTTCCGTGGAATGATAGACTTAGTAAAAATGGAAGCTGAGATTTATCTAGATGACATGGGTCAAGAAATAGATATCACAGCAGTTCCAGAAGAACTATTGGATTTAGCTCATGAATGCCGTGAGAAATTAGTTGAAGATGTAGCTGAGACTGACGAGGAATTGATGATGAAATTCCTTGAAGGAGAGGAAATTACAGAAGAAGAACTTAAAATGGGTATTAGAAAAGCTACTATTGCAGTAGCCATTACACCTGTAACTTGTGGTTCGTCTTATAAAAACAAAGGTGTCCAACCGCTGTTGGATGCGATAATTGACTATTTGCCTTCTCCACTGGATATTCCTCCAATTGAAGGAACTAATCCTGACACTGAAGAAGTTATGGTTAGACCTTCTTCAGATGATGAACCTTTCTCAGCATTGGCATTTAAAATTGTAACAGATCCTTTCGTAGGAAAATTAGCATATTTTAGAGTTTATTCTGGAGTTCTTGATTCCGGATCATACGTTTACAATGCTAGTAAAGGCAAAAGAGAACGTATTGGACGTATTCTTCAAATGCATGCTAATAAGCGTGAGGAAATTGACAGAGTATATGCAGGAGATATTGCTGCCGCTGTAGGTTTAAAAGATACAGCTACTGGAGATACCCTTTGTGCTGAAAAAGATCATATTATCTTAGAGCAAATGGAATTCCCTGAGCCAGTAATCTCAGTTGCTATAGAGCCAAAGACTAAAGCAAGTCAAGATAAAATGGGATTAGCTTTAGCTAAGCTAGCTGAAGAAGATCCAACTTTTAAAACATACACTCACGAAGAGACAGGCCAGACAATTATTGCTGGAATGGGAGAACTACACTTAGAGATAATTGTAGACCGTCTTTTAAGAGAGTTTAAAGTAGAAGCTAACGTAGGTAATCCACAAGTTGCATATAGAGAAAGTATTCAACATGGATCCGAGGCTGAAGGAAAATATGTTCGTCAGTCAGGGGGACGTGGACAATATGGTCACGTTAAACTACGTATTGAGCCACAAGAAGCCGGTAAAGGCTATGAGTTTGTTAACAGCATCGTTGGTGGAGCTATTCCAAAAGAATATATTAACTCCATTGATGCAGGTTTCCAAGAAGCTCTTAAAACCGGTATCCTAGGCGGATACGAAGTACTGGATGTCAGAGTAGAGCTATATGATGGTTCTTACCACGATGTCGACTCTTCAGAGATGGCTTATAAAATTGCAGCTTCAATGGGTATAAAAGAAGCGTTGGCAAAAGCAAGTCCTGTACTGTTAGAACCCACAATGAAAGTGGAAATAACAGTTCCTGAAGAATATACAGGAGATGTTATCGGTGATGTTAACTCACGCCGAGGACGTATGGAGGGTATGGAACTAGTTGCAGGTGCACAGGTAATAACTGCTTACATTCCATTGGCGGAAATGTTCGGTTATGCTACTTCACTTCGTTCCAACACTCAAGGTAGAGCGACGCATTCAATGCAGTTTGACCACTATGAGCCAGTGCCAAAGAGCATTATGGAAAAAGTGGTTGGAGATAAATAAAACAACATTGCGATTGTTTGATAAGGAGGATTATATCCATGGCAAAAGCAAAATTTGAAAGAACGAAACCCCACGTAAATATTGGAACCATAGGTCACGTAGACCACGGTAAAACCACATTAACAGCAGCGATAACAATGGTATTGAACAAAAGATTCGGTACAGGTGAATTTATCGAC
>JAAYFJ010000050.1 GCA_012728295.1 Tissierellia bacterium
CATATATGATATGCCTTAAACCCTTGCTATTACTACACCCTATCCTTTTTTAACTTCACAATTACCTCCACGTGCCTTGAGAGTACAATAATGATGTCGTAAATATCTATTACCCCCTTGGTGGAAGAGGAAATTTCAATTATTATTATTCTTATCTTCATCTGAACTCTTTGCTTGCTATTCAAGTTAAATTAGGTGCAAACTCTTTCTTTCAATAGTATTATGGACTCCCCCGTTCGTTCATCATTTTACACGGTGATTTATTATTATTTCTTAGATATGTATCAAAATACAGATCCTAGTTTGGGTTGATAGGTAATAATGACCTCCAGATGAGCCAAGAGGTCCAAATTTACTATCCTCAGGTAAACTACATACCTTCCTTAATTTAACTGGTCTTGCCATATTGCTCCCCTCCTATCACTAGCAATCATAACCCTCCCTTGATAAAATCCCCTGGCTATAATAGTGCTTTATTTCAACCATATCAGTTACTAAATCAGCAATATCTATTAACTCTTTGCTAGCGTATCTCCCTGTCAAAACAACTTCTGTATTATAGGCTTTATTCTTCAATACCTTTAATACCTCATTAACATCTAAAAGCTTAAAATATAAAGCTATAGTGATTTCATCCAAGACAACCAAGTCATACTCTCCACTTGACATCTTTTCATTACATTCTTCCAAGCCATCTCTTGCAGCCTTTATATCATCATCATTTGGCACGTTAGTTATAAAACACCCTTTACCTAATTGCTTTATTTCTATATTATCAAAGTGTTCAACAAGTCTTGTTTCCTTGTACTTCATATCCTTAACAAATTGACCAATAAAAACTTTCTTTCCAGATAAGAGTGCTCTTACTGTGAGTCCAAAAGCCGCAGTTGTCTTACCTTTACCATTTCCAGTATAAATACTTATATAACCTCTTTCCATAATTCTCAAACCCTTCCTTTATAAATAAATTTTATATCTAGTTAAAATCTACCAGGAAAAATATCTATTTCCACGAGACCCAATCCACTTCCTGTCATTGTCATTCCCATTCCTACTTGTCCTCTTGATTAGCGGTCCGTCATCAATGCTCTGGTTCTATTATTATTTTTGTTTATCTGCATACATTTATCCTAACCCTTTGAAAGCCTCTTTGGAATCCTGTGAAATGTGGCGAAGTGTGGCAAGACATCATTAATTATCTAAGCTTATTGCTCCAAAAGGCTTGTAATCATTGGCCATTTGCTTATAAAAAGTTTGACCTAGTAATTCTACATAAATTTCATCTGCTTTTTCAGCAGGATCGATATCGCTAAATTCTTCTGGATATAGAACTTTACCCATATTATAAACATCTGCTATAGCTGTATCTAAATTGGTTCTCAATAGTACATAAGGTAGTTGGGCATGTAGCCTACCTTCTTTAACTGCAGTTAAAGAATCGTACAGTTCTGGACTTTTATCGTAATCTTCCTGCACTAAATCATAACCATCTGTGTCGATAAAAATATAATCTGGGTCCCATACTAGCAGCTGTTCTTTGTCTATAAAAAATGATCCTTTTTTTCCTGTTTTATCTACCACATTGATTGCATTCAAGACATTAGTCATCATATAATCCCCACGAGTACTTTCAATTCCTTGCCTTCCCTTGTTTCCAAGAGCACCTACATACACTGAAGGCCTGTCTTCTTCGGCAATTTTAGACGCTCTTTCTGTTAGATCATCATAATATCCCTTTAAGTATCCCACTACTTCTGAAGCTCTTTCTTCTTCTCCTGTAATCTCTCCAATTAGATTTAAAGAGTAATAAACATCCTCATTGAACACATCTACATCGCCATAACTCAACGCTACAACAGGTATGCCTGTTTTTTCTTGAAGTTCGTCTGCTGCTGCTACATCTGTAGCATCGGTATGAAAAATTACATCTGGAGAAACAGATACAATAGCTTCCGGATCTGCTGCGTTTCGTGGTCCCCCTTGACCTACAATAGGAAGGGTTTGAAAATATTCCCTATTTAGTATAGAGTAAGGAACCCCTCTCTGATCTTCTGTTTCATTCCTCTCTACTCCTACTAATTTATCCAAAGGACCAACATAAGTATAAAGCCTCAGACAGCCTACGCCTACATTGATAAATCTTTCTGAGTTTTCAGGAATCTCCACTTCTCTTCCCAAGGTGTCTATTATCGTAATCACCTGATCTTCTGAACTTGTAATTATTTCTCCATCTAGATTTCCACCTTGATTTTCATCTTGCCTTCCACTACATGCTGACACAAATAAAGTTAATGTGACTAGTAAAATGATTGTCCATACTTTTTTCATATATAACACCCTTTCTTTTATCATGCTGGAACAACGATTTGTTGTTTTTCATGGTCAATAATTGTAACAGGAACGGAATACACCGCCTCTATATTCTCAGTGGTAATGACCTCCTTTCCACCTGCCGCGTAGATACCCTTACCTTTCATCAGGATAAAACGATCGGCATACCGAAGAGCTAAGTTAATATCATGCATGGTAACAATTGTAGTTACCTCACCCTCATCTATGATTTCTCTTATGGTCTCCATAACTTCAACTTGATTTTTTAAATCAAGATGGTTGGTAGGCTCATCCATAAGTAATAACTCTGGCTTCTGCGCCAAAGACCGGGCAATAATTACCTTTTGTACTTCTCCACCACTTAGTTCATCTAGATACCTCATGGCAAATTTTGAGATGTTCATTGAATGGAGGACATTTCCAACAATTTCAATATCCTCTGGGCTTACATCCCATTTTATATGGGGTTTTCGCCCTAGAAGTACAGCATTAAACACAGTAGTTCTTGACGAAGAACGATTTTGTTCTACATATCCTATCTTCTTTGCTAACTCATTTCCCTTCAACTGGTGGATATTTATAGGACCCATATATACGGTTCCAAGGGAGGGTTTTAAAATTTTATTAATACATTTTAATAGTGTAGTTTTCCCTGTACCATTAGGGCCTAAAATAGCAACAAACTCCCCTTTTTTTGCAGAAAATTCTGCATTATATAAGACTTCATTGCCAGGATAACTGAAGTGAATTCCATTAACTTGCAAAATCATTTTTTAGTATACCCCCTAATTAACAAAAATAAAAACAGTGGCGCTCCGAAAAAGGAAGTAATTGCCCCTACTGGCAAAATAATAGGTGATATAACCGTCCTTGCCAAAGTATCAGAGAGAAGGAGTATCAATGCACCTGTAGCTGCAGATGCGGGTATTAGTAGCCTATGATCTCCCCCTATAATTCTACGCATCATTTGTGGTGCAACAAGACCAATAAACCCAATTATCCCCATAAAAGAGACTGTTACTGCCGTAAGTATAGAGGCTGCCAACATACTGATCATTCTTACTTGGTTTACATTTACTCCTAAGCTTTTTGCAGAATCTTCTCCACTATCCATGGCATTAAAATCCCATCTTCGAAGCATCAAATAGATGACTACAATTAAGGTCACTACAAATAGTATCTTTAATTCTGTCCAAGAAATACGGCCTAAATCTCCAAAAGTCCAAAAGACCATAGCAGCTACCTCATGATCTTCAGCAAAGAATTGTATCAATGTTGTTCCAGCAGAAAACAGCGAACTAAAGGCTACCCCTGCTAAAACAATGGCCTCGGGCGAAAAACCCTTTAGCTGAGCAATCATTATAATAGCCATCATAGCCACCATGGAAAACAAGAAGGCAAACAGAGTAACTATATATGGATTATTGATGACAAGTAATTCTGCACTGTTTCTTATTGCCCCTCCGCCAAAAAAGACAATAGCAATATTTGCTCCAAAAGCTGCTGCACTTGAAATTCCTAAGGTCGAAGGCGAGGCTAATGGATTTCGGAGACTTGTCTGCATAACACACCCTGCTATACCCAGTCCCGCTCCAGCAATGATAGCTGCTAATATGCGAGGCAAGCGTATATTCCAAAGGACTATATTAGATATACCAGCATCCAATCCAAACATCGCTTTCATAATCTCTATGGGAGTAGTATGAGCGGCACCTTTATTCAAGGCATACAATGCTAACATTAGAGTTAATAATATAATCAATAGAATAATCCATGATTTTCTCTTGGTATCTTTTTTATATTTTTCTACCGCATAGTCCTCTGTGTTACGGTTTTTGTTTGAAGTCACTGCGATTGTAACCACCTCCCTCTCTTTTCGCTTCTGGATAAGCATCAATTTCTGCTGAGTATACTTTAATATCTAAAAGTGGACTTCTATCTAAGGCATCTAATCCTGTGACCTTGACTATATTTCCTTTTACTTCCAAAACATTGCATACACAAAAGGCAATAGGATTTGGACGATTAGGCGATCTAGTGGCAAAAACCCCCGTCTTTTGTGGCCTCCACGGTGTAGAGGTTTCCATTATGCTTCTATCACCACGATCTCCCCAGTATAAGACGATAATATGGGACAACTCATCAATCCCCGTCATAGTAGGAAGGAACTCCTCAAAGATTTCTATTTTGCTTTCCTGGTCTGATAATTTACCTTGTCTCGGTGCTTCTTTAGTTTCTTTATATGGGCTATGTATAAGTCCTAACTGTATTAACTCCATTGATAACACCCCCTTTCATCATTTTTATTAATATGATTTTTAATTTTGAGTAACAAAAAAACTCACTGTGAGACAACGCCTTACAATGAGTTCATTAAAAGAATATAATCTTCCTTCGCCCTTCTCCATCGCTCGTAGAGTTGCCGTATGATAAACAGGCAGGTCTCCTGGCTCGAGTGTCATAGCTTTCTCCTGCCTTCCCTTTTACAAAGTGGCTTTTTA
>JAAYFJ010000078.1 GCA_012728295.1 Tissierellia bacterium
ACCTTATCACCCTTCATCAGCGTAAACTTGAAAAGCTTCAAAATATTAAAAAATCTCTATTAGAAAAAATGTTTGTATAGAAAGGAGTGTGGACTATGTCGTTTAAAAATGAATCTGATTTTGAAAAAGCTGTGGTTAAGGCTTTGCAGAATAAAGGTTGGGAACATACGGTGTTAAAATGCCCTACGGAAGAAAAACTTATTGAAAACTGGGCGCAGATTCTCTTTGAAAACAATCGTGGAATAGACCGACTCAACGACGCTCCTTTAACCAGAACAGAAATGCAACAGATTATAGATAAAATTAATACATTGAAAACGCCATTAAAGCTAAATGGGTTTATCAATGGTAAAAGTGTATCCATAACAAGGGACAATCCAGACGATAAACTACATTTAGGCAAGGAAATAAGCTTAAAAATATATGATAGACATGAAATTGCAGCAGGACAGAGTAGGTATCAAATAGTCCAGCAACCAATTTTCAAATCAACCTCTAAGATATTAAATGATAGGCGAGGAGATATAATGCTCCTTATAAATGGGATGCCTGTTATTCATGTGGAACTGAAAAAATCAGGAATACCAGTTAGACAAGCGTGCAATCAAATTAAAAAGTATTCTGATGAGGGTCTGTTCACAGGATTATTATCATTAATACAAATATTTGTAGCTATGGAACCTAATGAATCCTTATACTTTGCTAATCCAGGGCCTGAAGGAACATTTAATGAAGACTTTTATTTCCACTGGGCGGATTTTAACAACGAACCTATCAACGATTGGCAAAGCGTGGTAACGTATCTATTATCTATCCCTATGGCACACCAGATGATAGGGTTTTATACCGTTGCCGATGATTCAGATGGCGTATTAAAGGTTATGAGGAGCTATCAATTTTATGCGGCTAATGCCATATCTGATAGGATTTCTAAAATCAAGTGGAAAGAAAAGAATATTAAAGGCGGATATATTTGGCATACTACTGGGTCGGGCAAGACTATGACCAGTTTTAAGTCTGCCCAGCTTATTGCCAACTCAAAAGATGCTGATAAAGTTATATTCTTAATGGATAGAATTGAATTGGGTACCCAGTCTTTAAGGGAATATAGAGATTTTGCAGAAGATAATGAAGAAGTTCAGGCTACAGAGGATACGAGAGCTTTAATCACTAAAATGAAAAGCAAAGATCCAGCGGATATAATGATAGTCACTTCAATTCAAAAGATGAGTAATATTAAAGATGAAGACGGTGGGCTTAATGCCGCTGATTTGAAAACAATCAATTCACAGAGAATAGTTTTTATAGTGGATGAAGCTCATCGTTCAACTTTTGGAGATATGCTAGTTACGATTAAGAATAGTTTTCCCGGGGCTGTATTTTTTGGTTTTACTGGGACACCGATTCAAGAAGAAAATCAAAAAAAGAATAATACCACAGCTACTGTATTTGGAAATGAATTGCACAGATATAGTATTGCCGATGGTATAAGGGATAAAAACGTTTTGGGATTTGATCCCTATATGGTATTGACTTATAAAGACAAAGATTTGAGAAAGTCCGTAGCATTAGATCAAGCGAAAGCAAGTTCAGAAGAGGAAGCAATTGCCAATCCCGCTAAGAAAGAAGTATTTTATAAATATATGGATTCATCAGCTGTAAAAATGGCAGGGTATATAGATGGAAGTGGGAAATATATTAAAGGAATCGAAGATTATATACCAGCTGTACAATATCAACGGGTTGAACATCGTGAGATGGTGGTTGAAGACATTTTAGAGAATTGGTCTACACTTAGCCAAAATAATATTTTCCATGGAATATTTGCTACAAGTAGTATTCCTGAGGCCATTGAATACTATAGGCTTATTAAGGAAAAGAATACGGGTTTAAAAATAACTGCGCTATTTGATCCAAATATTGATAACAAAGGTAATGTTAAGTTTAAGTCCGATGGTTTGGAAGAAATCATTAGAGATTATAATGAGCTTTATGGGCAGGAATTTAATTTTGCTGGGCACGGCAAGTTTAAAAAGGATATTGCAGCTCGCCTTGCCCACAAGAGACCTTATGAGAGAGTTCATTTTGAACCTGAGAAACAGTTAGATTTGCTAATTGTAGTGGATCAAATGTTGACGGGGTTTGACTCAAAGTGGGTGAATACTTTGTATTTGGACAAGGTGTTAAAATACGAAAATATAATTCAAGCCTTTTCCAGAACCAACAGGCTTTTTGGTAAAGATAAG
>JAAYFJ010000081.1 GCA_012728295.1 Tissierellia bacterium
CAGTTGGCGCTGATGAGAAGACTGTGGAATTAAAACAGCTATTAAACGACTCAGAGTATCGTGAATTAAAAAGGGATGGTCATGAGTTTGAGGCTATGATGGGTGCTGAAGCTATTCGATATCTTTTAGAATCCATCGATTTAGAAGCTGAATCGAAAGAGTTAAGAGAACAGCTAGAATCTGCTACTGGTCAGAAAAGAATTAGAATCACAAGGCGTTTAGAAGTAGTGGAAGCGTTTATTCGTTCTGGAAATAGACCAGAGTGGATGATATTGGATGCGGTTCCAGTTATTCCACCGGATTTAAGGCCGATGGTTCAGTTAGATGGCGGGCGTTTCGCAACATCAGACCTTAACGATTTATATCGTCGAGTGATAAATAGAAACAATAGACTAAAAAAACTCCTAGACATAGGAGCTCCAGAAATCATTGTGCGAAATGAAAAACGTATGCTTCAAGAAGCGGTAGATGCGTTAATAGACAATGGTAGACGAGGTCGCCCTGTTACAGGGCCAGGAAACAGACCGCTTAAGAGTTTATCTGAAATGTTAAAAGGTAAGCAGGGAAGATTCCGTCAGAACCTATTGGGGAAAAGGGTAGACTATTCAGGCCGTTCAGTTATTGTAGTTGGACCAGAATTAAAGTTCTATCAATGTGGATTGCCCAAGAGAATGGCTCTGGAACTGTTTAAGCCCTTCGTAATGAAAGTGTTGGTAAAAGAGGGACATGCCCATAATATTAAATCAGCTAAAAGAATCGTTGAGAGGGCTAAGCCGCAGGTGTGGGATGTATTAGATAAGGTTATCAAAGATCACCCTGTTCTACTAAACCGTGCGCCTACACTTCACCGCTTGGGAATACAGGCATTTGAGCCTGTGCTAGTAGAAGGAAAAGCTATAAAGCTTCACCCACTTGTTTGTACTGCTTATAATGCTGACTTTGACGGAGACCAAATGGCTGTTCACTTGCCTTTGGCGGCGGAGACTCAGGCTGAAGCAAGACTTTTGATGTTGTCCACAAACAATATATTAGCTCCTAAGGACGGGAAACCTATTACAACTCCAACCCAGGACATGGTTTTGGGTAGCTACTATTTAACTGTAGATACAGGTATGCCACAAAAAGGCGACAATATGATTTTCAGGGATTACGATGAAATGATATTGGCACTGGCTAATGAAGATGTAACTTTACACTCTACCGTTAAGGTAAGATATCGTGATGAAAAAGGAAGTACGTTGGTAACTAGTACAGTTGGAAGGTTTATAATCAACCAATTCATTCCTCAGGACCTAGGGTTTGTAAATAGGGACGAACGTCCATACGACTTAGAGATAGATCAAGTTATCGACAAAAAGCTATTAGGTAAAATCATTGGAAAAATGTTTAATAAATATGGAAACCTGGCAACTGCTGAGTTTTTAGACCATATAAAAGACACAGGATTCCATTACTCCACCATTGGAGCTATTTCAATTTCCATGGGAGATGTTCACGTTCCGGAAGCTAAAGCGGCTATCTTGGAAGAGGCTGAAAAAGAAGTAGATAAATATGAAAAATTATTTAGAAGAGGGTTAACCTCTGATGAGGAGCGTTTCGAAAAAGTAATCAACATTTGGAACCGCGCCACCGATGATTTAACAGATGTATTGATGGGTGAATTTGACCCAATGAACAATATATATATCATGGCTCAATCAGGTGCTAGGGGTAGTAAAAACCAGATTCGCCAGTTAGCAGGTATGCGTGGTCTTATGGCTTCTCCTTCAGGAAGAACCATAGAAGTTCCGATTAAATCCAACTTCCGTGAAGGCTTGACAGTATTGGAGTTCTTTATGTCTACTCACGGTTCACGTAAAGGTCTGGCAGATACTGCACTAAGAACTGCAGACTCCGGTTATTTAACTAGAAGACTTGTAGACGTTTCACAGGATGTAATAGTAAGGGAAGACGATTGTGGTACGGACCAATACATTATCGCTAAGGCGTTTACAGACCGAAAAGAAGTAATTGAAGAACTGGGAGATCGTATTGAAGGGCGTTTCTGTTTTGGAGATATAGTAGATCCTGCTGATGGCTCTATAATATTGGAAGACAACAACCTTATTACTGATGAAATCGTTGACAAGATTAATAAAGCTGGTATTGAGGAAGTTAAGGTGCGTTCAGTATTAGGATGTAAAGCTAAAACCGGTGTATGCTCTCATTGCTACGGTAGAAACTTAGCTACTGGGGATGTGGTAGGAATCGGTGAAGCTGTTGGTATAATAGCAGCTCAATC
>JAAYFJ010000052.1 GCA_012728295.1 Tissierellia bacterium
ATACTTTTCTAATTCTAGATTTTTTTCTAATTTTAACAGATTGAAAACGTCTTCTACTATATTACTAAAAGCGACCTCCCAAGGTATAGTAATCATAACCAAGTTATTTCTTTCTGCTATACCAATAATTTCACGGGGAATTTCTTCAATATAACAACCCATGGCAATGGCAACAGCAGTTACATTAAGCCTACAAAGTCCTTCTATAAAATGCACAAAAATGTCCATTTCATCACAAGACATACAAGTAGTTAAAATGAATTCGTTATTTCGCACAAAAGCTTCGGCGGGATATTCTTGAACAGAAATGGCTTCCACAGGAAATTCACCTTGTAGGGGAATATCTGTAAGAACTTTTGCATGTTCAAAATGATTTAACTTTAGGATTTCATCTAATTTGATACTCATGATTATCGCCTCTGTTCCTTTTATTTTTCATCACCTTTATGGTATTCTCTCACAGAATAATTGTCAAGATGAAGACCAAAAAAGAATCAGAACTAATTTAAGTTCTGATTCCAAGGGGTATTTATTTGATGCCTATTTAATAAAAAGTTTTCTTTCCACATTGGCAAGTGGTTGGCAGCCATTTTCAGTAATCAGTATAGCTTCGCTGATTTCTACTCCAAAATCTTCATAGTACATTCCAGGAATTACGTGGAGTGTCATGTTCTTTTGTAACACAGTCTTATCTCCTGGACGCAAGCTTATAGTGTGCTCACCCCAATCAGGCGGGTAATTTAAGCCAGTGGAATATCCAATTCTAGATTCCTTCTCTAGGCCGTATCTCTTTAAATTATTAGACCAGACGGCTTCTACTTCTTCTGCTGTTACTCCAGGTTTTATAAAATCCAAAGCCATGTTTAGACCTTCTATGGTGATTTTTGCTGTCTCTTCTAGTTTTTGAGTAGGCTTACCCAAAGAAATTGTTCTAGACATTGGAGAATGATATCTTTTATAAGCGCCGGCTAATTCAAAAATAACTATATCTCCGTCTTTATATCTTTCATCAGTCCAGGTTAGATGACATGCACCAGCATCTATTCCCGTTGGCATCAATGGCACTATAGATGCATAATCTCCTCCAAACTCTTCCGTTCCAGATGTAAAGGTTCTATAGATTTCAGCAGCCATATCGCATTTTCTTACGCCTACGTCCAAGTAGTTGATAGCATCCATCATACCCTTTTCCATAATTTTTCCAGCACGTTTCATATGCTCGATTTCTGTATCGGATTTAATTATTCTCACCCAATTTACTAAACCTTGGGCATCTACGAATTTTGCATTGGGAAGGCCTTTGCGCAGGCTTTCCATAGCTTTTGCTGTGAAGTAATAATTGTCCATTTCTACAGCTATGGTCTTAACTCCTTGGCCTCTAGTTTCCAATGTATCTGCTACGAAGTCCATAGGGTGTACCTCTGTGCTTTGTACAAAGAGGTCGCTATAGCCTATAATATTTTCGTGGTTTATCCATGCGGTCTTTCGACAAGCTATGGCATCCATAAATCTA
>JAAYFJ010000013.1 GCA_012728295.1 Tissierellia bacterium
ACAACAGATGAGGGCTGCAATTGAAAAGAAGGTTGGAAAAATAATAAAGATTATTGATTATACGCACTAATGGTAAAGGTATTTGTAAAATAACCTTTCACCGTTAACCGTTCTACCAAACGGACATATTGGGGTTGACTGCATCTATCGAACAGGTAAAAACTGTGGACTGTATCTACCGAACCAATAGGTTGAAAATCTGTTATTGTTGTAATTAAAAACATACGGTCGAGCCATGTGGAGTGCGTGGTGAAACTGACTCGAATAAAAGGCTGATTTATGTGGGGAATATTGCGAAGAAATAAAAAATAATAGGTGCATATAATTTGATTATATTAAACATGAAAAGCAAAAGAAATTGTCATAAGGAATTTCCTGATGTCGCTTTTGAAGCGACCAAGTGATTTAATAAAAATGATATCCTTAAGAAAGATAAATAAAAAGGAGGATATGATATGAAATACAAATGCCCATGTTGTGGCTATTATACTTTAGATGAGCGACCAAATGGAACTTTTGAAATTTGCGCGGTCTGTTTTTGGGAAGACGATATTGTTCAATCGAATGATATTAACTTTGAAGGCGGAGCAAATGATGTATCTTTGACTCAAGCGAGAAAAATTTTTTTAAATTTGGTGCTTCTGAAGAAAGACGGATTCCATTAGTAAGAAAACCATATAAATCTGAATACAATGGCATTGACTGACACTATGTTTAATTAAGTTTAAGAATTTCAATTAAAGCGGTGAAAATATTTAAAGGGAAGAAAAAGCTCAAACCATAATCTCAGAATTCTTTTCAAAGCACGGAACAAGTGAGAAAGAGCAATTAAAGGGAAACGATAGGATAGCAAACCAGTTGATAGAAGAAATCATAAAAAACGGTGGACTGTCATACAGAGATATATTCAGGTTACTGGAGCTACCTTATAGCAATGTGAGGGAAGTGGGAAAAGATATAATGCAATAAAATCAAAAAGAACCGTTCCCGGTGATTTTATACATAATATTGCGAAACGGAGGATAACTATAGCATATGAGGAAAGTAGCATTTGTCGTAATGTTGATTCTATTCATAGTAATCGATGTATATACCTTGTGGCTTATGTCACCTGATTTTTTGTTTCCAAAAATAAGCTTATATGTTATAAACCAAGATGACTATATAATGGAAAGTGTAAAAGAATATTTTCACATTGAATATGATATTAGTAAGATTGTCTATCAGCAAGGCTTTCCGGATGGCTATTCTTTGGATATCTATGATGTTGCCGGAGAGAAGCATGAAGAATTTGATGACACGTTTAATGTTGCTGAAAGTGATAAAATACAACAATATTTTTTGAATTTAAAGCCGGATTCACCCAAATATTTGAGGCTGTTCGAGGCAGAACTCATAATTGAGTTCTGTGTAATCGCGGTGATTATTATTGCTAATATTAGAAAAAATCGAAGGAAACACTTGGGAAATTGCTCGTAAGTTTTGGGGTAAAATGGATTAACAAGGCTGCAAGTACTTCTACTAATCTCAGTTTAATAGTGTGAAAATCTAAAAAGAATTGATGAATTCTGAAAACAGTCCTCAAAATATTAGTTCCTCAATTATTCATCATAAAGTTCCGAGAAAAAAGTTCTTAAATCTCTATTCCATTCCAAAAGACGAAGGTCAGCGTTCCGTCTCTGGAAACAGTGGCATAATCAAGCAAACTTTGCCAGAGAAGCGGGCTGAAAGTTGCCATCTCGTCTTTGGACAGCAGAGTTTTTACAAATCGCCCGGCCTGGATGTGCCGGGTTTTCCTGATTTTGACACTTTTAGAAAAATAAAATGGTTCTATAATATCCGTTGAGGGAAAACTCCTAACGGATATTTTTGATGAAAAAAGAAATCAGGCAGATAGCTTGCTGCCTAGTATATAATGGACAACCATGTCACTGGGTAATAAAGGCTGAGCTGGATCAGTTATCATTGGCAATAAAGAAAATCAACATAAAACTTGCTATGATATACAATAGAGATCAAAATATGGTGGGACATGTCTTCCCGGATAGGTTTAAGAGTATATAACAGAGGTGAAGGGGGTTAAACTCGATATTATACTTCTATGAAAGAGAAATGTCATCGGGTATTTATTGGTTTTCAGAATAGGGATATATAATAATTAACTATTTAGACATTTGATTTCGACAATAAATAAAAACAATATTGGAAAGTGTTGACAAATTCAGAAATCTATTCAAGATAGGGGAAATATAAAGCGTATCAAAATCAAAAAGAACCGTCCCCGGTGATTCTATATAAAACAAGTAAGACTTAACAAATGTCATCAAGGAGATTTCCTTGGTGACTTTTTTCATAGTAGATATTAAGTATTGACTTTTAGCGTCAAAAAGATATACTAAGAATATAAACCGACTGCCGGTCGACAAGGGGATGATAATAATGAGCCGGAAAGAAGCACAAGAGAGAAGGGCGGAAATATTAGATATATCAATGGAATTATTTAGAACAAAAGGATTTGATAATACATCGATTAGCGATATCTTAAGTGAAGTAGGAATTGCCAGAGGCACACTTTATTATCATTTCAAATCTAAAGAAGAAATTATGGATTCTATAATTGATCGTCAAAGCCGAGAAATGATTAATAGGGCTAAAGAAATTGCAAATACAAAATCACTTCCCGTGTTGGTGAGATTTTTTTCAACTCTCCAGTCCTTAAATTTTAATAATAGTGATGACCGGGGCGTAGTTGAATTTATCCATAGACCTCAAAATGCTCTTATAAACGAAAAGAACCACAAGGTTATTATGAATGAAATCCCTCCAATATTGTTGGGAATTGTAGAAGACGGGATTAAAGAAGGCATTTTCAAAATGGACTACCCCTATGAGGCTATCGAAATGGTAATAAACTATGCAATTAGCGTATTTGGCCATGAGTTTTCAATTCTTACTGAGGAGCTAAAACAAAAGAAGATAGTAGCTTTTATTAGAAACATTGAGGTGTTATTTGGAGCTAAGAAAGGAACTTTTGATGAAATCACAAAGATGATTATCGGAGTTGATTAGATGGATAAAGGTTATAAAAGATTTATATTAATTTGGATAGGAGCCTTTGTTTCTGCGATAGGATCTGGATTAAGCTCTTTTGGTTTAGGAGTTTATGTATTTAAAGAAACTGGGTTGGCATCAGCTACTGGGCTGGTAATATTGGCGGGTTTCCTACCGGGGTTACTGCTAAGTCCTATAGCAGGAGCGCTTGCAGATAGATTTGACAGACGAATATTAATGATTATAGGAGATGGATTGTCGGCAATTGGTATATTAACAATCGTATTATCTATGATAATAGGTAAAGCAGGTGTCGCAATTGTAATTTTTGGTGTTGCTATAAGCTCGATATTTTCCGCACTAGTTGAACCGGCTTTTAAAGCTACAGTTACGGATTTGCTTGATAAAGAAATGTTCTCCAAAGCTAGTGGGATGGTACAGATAATCAATAGTTCAAAGTTTCTATTTTCTCCATTGTTGGCAGGGTTGCTTCTAAGTGTATCAGATATAAAGCTACTACTTTGGATTGATATTCTAACAATTATTCCCATGGTAGTACTGACAAATATGGTGAGAAAAGATATTCCATTTAAGAAAATCCATGGCGAAAGTACAATTATTCAAGAAATAAAAGGTGGATATAGGGTTTTACGAAACAATGCAGGAATATGGAAACTAGTGATTCTTAGCTCTCAGATATCTGTTTTCTTAGGAATATTACAGACGTTGATAACGCCATTTATTTTGTCTTTCTCCGAAGAGAAGTTTTTGGGATTTGCCATTAGTTTGTCGGCGATAGGTATTTTGGTCTCCAGTGGCATCCTAGGTGTAGTTACAATAAAAAGTGGTTATCATAAAATTCTTAGTATTTCATTATTCCTAGCTGGTATATTTATGGCAGGGTTTGGATTAAGAGAAAACAAGCTCTTAATATGTATATTTGGATTTTTATTCTTTTCCATGTTGCCGTTTGCAAATATGGCTTTAGATTATTTAGTTAGAACTAATATATCTGATGAAGTCCAAGGAAGAGCGTGGGGATTAATAGGATTGATTTCTCAAGTAGGCTATATTATTTCTTATGCTTTAATAGGTTTGATAGCTGACAATGTTTTTGTTCCTCTATTACAAAACGATAGTCCCATATCAAATGTTGTTAATAGGCTATTGGGACATGGAGTAGGGAGCGGTTTTGCGATTGTAATAGTACTATCTGGAATTGCTCTAAGCTTGACTTCGTTAGTTATTCATAGAGAAAAAAACATTATTCAGTTGGAGGAGGGCTTATGAACAGTACAATTATTATCAATGACTTAAAAAGTAGTAAGCTAATTTCAATCACAATAATGGTAATCATATTAATATCATCGCTTTTGCTTAGCACTGGAGTGGGAGTCATGGCAAGCTTAATGTCTTCGGTGGACAATATGTTTGAAGCAGCAAAGACACCGCATTTTATGCAAATGCATGTGGGCGAAATTAATCAACCAAGGTTGGAAAAGTTTGTAAATGATATGGAAGATATTGAGTCGTTTCAAATTGCTAAGTTTCTGAATATAGATGGCACAAAGATTGTATTAGCGAACGAGTCTCTTTCTTCATCAGTGCAAGACAATGGAATGACAACGCAGAATAATGAATTTGATTTTTTGCTAGATTTAGAAGGTAATATAATAGATGCAAAACCTGGAGAACTTTATGTCCCTATTTATTACATGATGGATATGAAATTAAAAACAGGAGATAAAGCTATTATAGCAGGCAAGGAATTTACAATAGAAGGCTTCGTTAGAGATTCGTAGATGAATGCCGCTTTAGTTTCATCAAAACGATTTGTAGTCAGTGAGCAGGATTTTCAAAATCTAATAAACGAAGGGTCTTTGGAGTCATTAATTGAGTTTAGATTTTTTGACCCATCAGTCTCTACGGAAATAGAAAATGCTTATGTTGAAAATGGGCTAGAGGCCAATGGGCCACCTGCTATCACCCATAGCATTTTCAAGGTAATAAATCTGATTACTGATGGGATATTTATAGCTCTGCTAATGATGATTAGCTTATTTATTGTGGGAATATCCTTATTGTGCGTTCGTTTTACCATAGTAGCTAAAATTGAAGAAGAGTATAAAGAAATTGGCATTTTAAAGGCAATAGGTATGAATTCCAAGAAAATTGGGAAGATATACTTGTCCAAATATGTTTTTCTTGCAGGAGTATCATCATTAGTTGGATATCTTCTTTCGTTTATTCTTAAAAGACCGTTTATTAAAAATATAGAGCTTGCCATGGGGAAAGGTGATGGGCCCTTTTTAGGAATAATACTAGGCGCATTGGGGTCGACAATTGTATTTTTGATTGTATATTTATATATAAAAAGTGCTCTGAGAAAGTTTAAAAAAATATCCCCAGCTCAAGCGTTGAGGTTTGGGGCTCCGATAAGTAAGAAGAAAGTTGGTGGTTTGTCTACTTTATTATTAAATGTACTGGACGAGAATAAATACATTGGAATAAAAGACCTGATTTTTGACAGGAGAATATATTTTACTATGGCATTGGTATTGGTGCTTTCTGTGTTTCTGATTTTAGTTCCGATGAATATGTATAATACCATTGAAGATAGAAGTTTTATGGGATACCTAGGGGTAGGCGATTATGATGTACGCATTGACGTGTCTCAAAGGGATGATATTGAAGAAAAAGCTACAGAAATACTTAATGAAATATATACGGATGGCAGAATTTCCGATACCAATTTATTGATAAGCAGAATGTTAGATGTGGAATTAGAATCTGGGAAAATCGAAAAACTAAAGGTGGAATTTGGGAACCATGAAAAATTTAAGGTAAATTACTTGGAAGGTAAACCCCCTATAAGAGATGATGAAATTGCCCTATCTAATATGATTGCCAAGGACTTAGAAGTTGAATACGGCAGCAAAATTAATTTGTTAATAAATGGCGAAAAAAAGCCAATGAAGGTTAGTGGTATATATTCAGATATTACAAATGGAGGGAAGACGGCAAAAGCTGCTTTTGAAACAAATGCTGGGAAAGTGCTGTGGGGTGTGGTGTCTATCAGCGCCAAGGAGAAAGAAAAATCCTATGAAATATTAGAAGATTATAAAAGCAATTATCCATATGCAAAGGTATCAGATACAAAAGAGTATATTAATCAGGTCTTTGGAAGCACTATATTATCTGTAGGAAACGTAGCTAAAATCTCTGCTGTGGTTACTTTGATTTTAGTATTCACCTTGACACTGTTATTTATGAGGATGATTTACTTTAAGAATAGAAGAGAAGTTGCACTACTTAAAGCCTTAGGCTTTAAAAACGGTGACATCCATAAGCAATATATTTTTAAGGTGCTTATTATTATAGTCGCTAGTTGTGCAATTGGCATAATATTAGCCAATACTTTAGGTGAATTAATAGGTTCGAAAATATTGTCATTATTCGGTGCTGTGGGAATTAACTTTATTTCAAACACCTTAATAAGCTATCTGCTTGTACCTCTTGGATTATTGATAATGGTATTGATTGCGACTACACTATCCCTTAGAGATGTAAAAGGGCTCAAAATATCAAGATTTATTAAGGAGTAATTATGAATCCAATAATAGATGCAAAACAAATTATAAAGTCATTTGGCTATGGAGAAGAAAAAGTAGTAGTATTAAAGAAAGTAAGCTTACAGGTTAATGCAGGAGAATTTATTGCAATAATGGGAGCCTCTGGCTCTGGTAAATCAACATTACTTTACACTCTTTCAGCAATTGAGGACTTGGACAGCGGAGAGGTAATTATTGAACAAAATGAGCTATCAACTTTAAACGAAGATCAGAAAGCAGATATGCGTAGAAAGAAATTTGGATTTGTATTTCAAAATCCAACTATGCTAAAGAACTTAAACATAATAGATAATATTATTCTACAAGCAGCATATGAGAAAAATACAGATAAAAACAAGTTAATAGCCGAAGCAAAAGTTATTATGGCTAAAACCGGGATTGATGGTCTTGAGAATAGAAGCATTACAGAAGTATCGGGAGGTCAACTTCAAAGGGCTGGCATTTGTAGGGCAATTTTGCACAAGCCAAGCATAATATTTGCTGACGAACCCACTGGTGCGTTGGACTCCAAATCCGGAGAAGATATCATGAAATTGTTTTCTAATATTCATAAAGAAGGGATGACCATATTGCTAGTTACCCATGATAGCAAGGTTGCTTCCATTGTTGACAAAGTACTATTTATGAAAGATGGAGAAATAAAGGAAGAAACAGTGTTAAAAAGCTCAACTCAAGAAGATAAAATAAATGAAATAGAAGAAGTGATTAAGAGAGTTCTGTAAATATATTAAGACTGGAAAAAACAAGAAATAATTAATAACTATGGCTAATTTGTTGGCTTTATGCATATTCACATGAAAAAGGGTATGTAGCTAAATTGAAAAGTATATAGAAATAACGGATGATTATCATTTGATAATCATCCGTTCTCTTATTTTTCTAAAATTATTTCCACAGGCTCTCCAGCAGGTATTAGATCTGGAGTTTTACCAGATTTTATTGGCTTCTCCCAGTAAAAAAGTTGAAGTGTTATCTCATTTTGCTCTAACAGTTGTGCTCCATTATTGCCAACATATTCCAAAGTTGTAATTAGTCCTTTATCAGTGGTCATTTGAAATCTATACTCACGATTAAGCTTATCTTTAGCCAGAACTTCTATAGGTAAACCTGGAATGTTATTTTTACTTCTCTTTAGAAATAGATTTATTCTAAAATTATTATAACTCAAATAATCTGCATAAATAGGTGAATTTCCAATGGCACCGATTTTTTTGTCAAATTCGACTATTTTGGTTATAGGTCCACGTTTTAACTCTTTACCGGAAAT
Source organism: Tissierellia bacterium (assembly GCA_012728295.1). Classification (GTDB taxonomy): domain Bacteria; phylum Bacillota; class Clostridia; order Tissierellales; family Peptoniphilaceae; genus JAAYFJ01. The sequence goes on from JAAYFJ010000013.1 coordinate 7,951, forward strand.
AGTAAATTTCCAATCTCCATTTATTTCTTGGCTAACTGGTCCAGAATCTGAATTTTGATATAGGCCAATTGAATTGATTAATATGTCTATTTTGCTTTTATCGTCAATAGAGCCATTTATATCAGCTTCGGTAAAAGTCTGAGAAATAGTATTGGAAAGATTTTGCGATGAACCTTTATTTCCTTCTAGAATATTGTTACCATTTAACAAAATTTTCAATCCAAGTACGGTAGCTGAGATTTCCTTATCTTTATTAAAATTTGATAAATTAGCAGTATCTAAAATTTCTGATATTAGTGTTAAATACATTTTGTTTTCATCAATTAATATTTCTTCAACACTTACTAGAATGTTGTTGTCGATTAACTGTAATTCGGGCTTGGATATATAATCGTCAATTTCCTGTGGAGATGCAGCAGAGTTTGTCATTGATTCAACGATCATATCATACGTATTAAGCACTGCAGCATATAGTTCCTGACCAGGAGATGTCAGCATGAAGCCTACAATTAAAGCTGCCGCAACAATTTTTGGTATCCAATTATTTTTTTTCTTAGCAGCAATTCGTGGTTTAAGTGATTTCTTTATTTTGTTTAATTCAAAGCTGTTTAATTCTCTATCGTTATCCGGTTCATCCACCACTAAATTATTAAGGATTTCGAAAATATTATAATCTTTCATAGTATATCCCCTTTTGCATCAAATAGCGTTTTTCTACCACGTGAGACTCGATTGTAAAGATAGTTTTTATTTACTCCGAGCTCATTAGCAACATCTTCGTAGGACTTTTCATTAAAAAACAGCTGAATAAATATCTTCCTATCCATTTCATTAAGACCATCAAGTAAAGAAAACAACTGTTTTTCATATTCTTTTTGCAACAGCATAGATTCAGGGGAGTTGGAAGTAGAAACTGAATCGTCATCTAATGGCAAATCAGAAATGGTTTTTGACACTCTTCGGTATGTGTCAATGGCCATGTAGCTTGCGATAGCACCTATCCAGTTTTTAAAAGATCCTTTAGATGGATCATATTTATCAATTTGTTCCCAAACCTTAAAAAACGTGTCGTTAAGACATTCGTCCTGCTCCTCAGGTAAAAAAGCAAGGCGTCTACTTATTATAGCTTGAACCCAAGAACCGTAATGTTTTATTACTTCAAATAATGCATCTTCGTCCTTGTTTTTCATTCTGGAAACCCAAAGTTTCTCTTTATCAGTAATCAAAATTATGCCCCCTTACTTTGGAATGATCATTCTATTATATTATACGTTTCATTTTCACAATTCTATCAAGAAGATGAAAATATTAAATAGAAATTACTAAGCAACCCCAATGATTACCTACTAATACAACCAAAGAAATATTTAATTTTAGATAAAGACAAACCATCAGCATACTAATGCTTGATGGTTTATCTGTATTAAATATTAAGTTCTCTAGTTATTATTTCAGACACGCTTTTAATGGCAAATGCAACTTGATCAGAACATTTAAGTTTTCTATCTGGAGCGTCCCTGTCCATGCCTTGGATTAGCACCCCACAACAGGTGGAGTTGAAAACATTTTTGAAAGAATCGTGAAACTCCTTAGTAACTTCGAAACACTTATCAATGCACGGATCACCTTGGACCCTTCGTCCAAATACAAACCCAAGACACATAGCACCGCCTGCTACAGCTCCGCAAAGGCATCCTCCACCACCTAAACCCCATGGAAACCCTGAACTCATGGCAATGGCATCTTCCGAAAGCCCGAATTCGAAGTGTTTATTCAACGAATAAATCACTGATTCAGAACAGGCATATCCATTGTGAAACACATCCATGGCATCGTCGATACAGGCTTGAACATCTATATGTCTTTTCATAGTAATCACCTCAATGATAATTTAATTGCTGAATTTCATTGTATCAGAATATACATAATTTTTCAGCAGTACTATAAATTTTATGTTAGATAAAACTAGTGTTTAACAGTCAATGTACTAGTTTTCCTTTAACAAGATAGCAATGTGTTTACATGGACGCTAATTATAAAAGCTATTTGTGACCAATTTATGACAAATTTGAGTGTAATTTTCGGGGATTTAATAAAAAAGATAATATATAATCAAAACATAATAAATATTTAGTTATTAATAGTGACTAAATGAGCAAATGTACAATATTAATTTGTGATATTGAGGAGAGAGAGGGACAAAATGAAAAAGAACCTTAAAGTATCGATAATCAGCTTGCTGATGGCGTTGTCCATGATATTGCCGGTAAGTGCCGTTAAATATGATGCGGTTAGCCCTGGAATACAGAAGAATGTAGTAGCAGAAGTAAAAGAAAAACCAACACAGGAAGTTTTAAAGAAAGAACTTCTGGCAAGACTTCAGGACGATTTTTATGAATTTATAAACGGCAAGTACGTGGTAGAAGAAAAAGATGAACCTGAAGAAAATGCACCAGTTAAAAAAGATAATTTTGCTAATGCTGGAGATAGATTAAAAAAACAGCTGACAGAAATTGGAGAAGAAGTAATATCCGATAAGGCAGATTTAAAAGCAGGAAGTGCAGAAAAGGCTTTGGCAGACGTTTATAAAACCGCTCTAGATTTTGAGACAAGAAACAAAGTTGGCACAGGTAAACTTGGTGAATATTTAGATAGCGTGAAAAAAGCTAATACCATATCTGAATACCTTAAGGCAGTAGCGAAGATTCATAAAGAATTAGGTAAAATATTGGCTGCCCCAGATCCTAAAGACGCAAGCAAACACGCTTTATCAATGGAAGAGGTAGGTTTGCCAGCTAGGAAAGATGATTTTCAAGATGAGAAGACAGTTGAGGATTTAAAAGTATTTGTTCAAGAGCTACTTCAGGCAGATGGAATGAACGCTCAACAGTCAAAAGTACAAGCTGAAAAACTTATGAAATTCTATCAAGAATTTGCTAATGCAGCTCTTGATAAAAAAGAGCAAGCAGACGTTAAACAAACTATGAACTTCTACACAAAAGAGAATTTGCAAGCAGAACTTACAAATGTAAATATAGATGAGTTTTTGAAAGATAGTGCAAAGTTAGGATATGAAGGCATATATGTTACAAACCCGAAAATGCTGAAACTAATAAACAAATACCTTACAGCTGAAAACCTTGACCTTTTAAAAGACTATACAAGGATTGCATTGTTAGATGAATATGCACAATACTTATCAAAAGCATATTCAGATGCAAATGCTAAATACTACCAAATGGAAGGTTTAAGCGAGAAAGAAAAGGCATGGGATGCAGCAAAATCTTTAGCTGAAATGGAATTGGGAGAGATTTATGCTAAGAAATACTTCAGTGCAACTAAAAAAGCTGGCGCTGAAAAAATGGTAAAAGAAATCCTAGCTGCTTATAGAAAGAATATAGAAAACCTTAGCTGGATGGGGCCTGAAAGCAAGGCGGAAGCTTTGAAAAAAATTGATACAATGCAGATAAAAATTGGATATCCAGAAGAATACAAATCATATGCTAAATCTATTGTAAAATCACCTAAAGAAGGTGGGAGCCTTATAGATAACGCAGTAGCAGTAGCTCAAGAGAGAGCGAAGGGTGAGCATAATAAAGCAAAAGAAGCTGTAGATAGAAATGTTTGGGGAATGCCTGCACATGTAATGAACGCATATTATGAAGCAACTGTAAACGAAATAGTATTCCCAGCTGCAATGCTACAGGCGCCGTTTTATGACGAGAATGCAGGCAGAGCGACAAACTTAGGAGCAATAGGAGCGGTAATAGCCCACGAGATAACACATGCATTTGACGATGCAGGATCATTATTTGATTCTCAAGGTAAATTCCGTGACTGGTGGAGCGAAAAAGATAGAGTATCATTTAATAAAAAGGCGCAAGAGTATATCAAGTTTTTTGGAAATATTGAAGTATTGCCAGGAGAAAAAGTTGATGGAGAATTGACCCTTGGAGAAAACATTGCAGACTCAGGTGGAGTATCTGTAATAGCATCCATGATTGGCGATGACAAACAAGAACTTAGAAAAATGTTCATTAGCTATGCGAAGAGTTGGTCAGGCACCACAAGTTCCGAAGCTCTATTAGAGCAATTAAAAAGTGATGAACACGCACCCTCAAAGGTTAGAGTAAATGGAGTATTGAGTGTTACCGATGCATTCTATAAAGCATTTGATGTGAAACCTGGAGATAAAATGTATGTAGCCCCAGAGAATAGAGTAAAGATGTTTTAGTAAAGACTTATGGATAATATTAGGGTGGAAGATAATCGAATATCTTCCACCCTATAAATATGTATATGATATAATTTAATGATAAAATGCGAGAATTAGCAATGAACGGGGAGTCTATATGAACAATTACAATAAAATAGCAAACGTTACGGGTATGTTGGGATTAGCAATGATATTATTTGTAATTGTGACTAAATCCTCTTACCCCAATATTATATTTAAAGTAATGGCACCAATTGGGATATTGCTAGTATTTACAAGTTGTTCACTATATTTTTTTGATTGGATAAAAAGTATAGTTGATGAGGTTAAGCTTAGAAATTATAAAATAGCGGTTTTATTATTTATGTCTGGCATAATATATTTACTAGCGATAGTTTTCAAGAAACCTTGATGGCTAGAAGAGAAATGTGTTTAAATTTGTAGCCATAAAAAAAAGCGTGCGATAGACACAATGTCTATCGCATTAATACTTAGTACATATATATTACGGTAACAATTCATTCAATGCTTCACTCATTACTGGGTGATTATATATAAGCTGTCCCAATCTTGTGGCAGTAATTCCTTCATTAATAGCCAGGTTAAATATATTAATCATCTCATGACTTTCATGGCAAAACAGCACCGCACCAAGGACCAAATCAGTTTCTTCATCAATGATAACCTTTAAGAATCCATCAGTTTCTTGAACGACTTGCGCTTTAGGCACAGCAGCTGCAGGCATTTTTTTAACTTTTACGTTGTCGTATTTTGCCTTAGCCTCTTCTTCACTTAAACCAATCCTAGAATATGGGGGATCTATAAAAGTTGTATTTGGATAGATTGGTCTATTATTTCGGTTGTGATTCTCATTAATAACCCTGTCTGTATTATTTTCTAGCATAGCCTTAACCTGTGGATAGACAATGCTAAAGTCATCCAGGGATATAAACGTGAATTGTGGACCACCCTTTACATCACCTACGGCAAATATATTATCCACGGAAGTGCGAAGGCCATCGTCGACTATTACCTCACCGGCCCGACCTGTTTCAATGCCAACAGCCTCCAGATTAAGACCATCTGTTAGAGGACTTCTCCCCACTGCCACTAGAACGTTTGTAACATCTATGGAGTAAGGATCATCCGCAACGGAGTAGTTTAATCGAAGGTTAAGCTCGCTATCATCTTTGGAAGTTATATTTTCAAGACTATTGGTTTTAGCGTTAAAGATAAATTGTATGCCAAGTTTCTCCAAACGCTGAAGAACGGCAGCGCTATCTTCAGAATCTTCCCTAGGAAGAAACCTGTCATCGTGCTGCAATACTACAACCTTAGATCCAAATTCTCTGAAATATGAGGCGAATTCTAGTCCAATGTAACCGGCACCAATAATAGCTAAGCGTTTGGGAAGTTCATGGATATTTAAAATGCTTCTGCTATCATGAACGTGCTCATTACTTTCAAAGCCGGGTAATGTAAGTATCCTAGATTGACTTCCAGTGTTTATGACAATTACTTTACCCTCAACAATCTCCTCCTGACCATTATTGAAAACAAGTTTTATTTCATTAGCATTCTCAAAGGAAGCTGAGGCATCAATAATCTCTACATTAGGATAAGTATCAAGTTTTTGATAGTTTTTACCACGCAAAAACGTAGTCATTCTGTCTTTTTCTATAATTGCATCTCTAAATATTTGTTTATTATCCTCCCAGGTTCGATGGTGGTTTATCCTCCAGGAGCTCTCGGATATTTTAGCTCTATGGACTAAGCTTTTAGTAGGAAGGCATCCTACATTAATACAAGTTCCACCATACATAGTATTATCTTTTTCGATTACAGCAACACTATATCCATCAGAAGCCACTTTGTCAGCCAAAGTTTTACCGGCTTTTCCAAATCCTATTACTATCAAATCATATTTTTTTAAGCTATTCATTGAACTCTGTCCTTTCACAAGCTACTTAATGCGAGAAAATCACTTTGAAAAAATCATAGCTACAGTTTACTTATTTACATTTTTCTTAAACTTCAAACATAAATTAGCAATAAATGGAGTAGTACTTCAGAAGAAAAAGTATGTTGAAAAAATATTATGATAGTGATAAAATTAAAACTGAACAGTGTTCAATGAAATATTTAAAGGAGCGTGAAACTTGAACAACAAAATTACTAGTAGAGAAGAAATACTGGAAGTTTGTAGAAAAATAGTGTCTGAAAACGGCCTCGCTTCGTTAAATATGCGAGAAGTAGCCCGGCAATGTCAAGTTGCATTGGGAACAATATATTACTATTTTTCGTCAAAAGATGATTTGGTGATTTCAATCATAGAAAGTGTATGGGAAAACATCTTTTCATTTAAGGAAATCGGAGATAATGGCATTGCTTTTCCTGATTACTTAATGATATTATTTCAGAAAATATTAAACGGTATAGAAGCATATCCTAATTTTTTGACATTGCACGCTCTAAGCTTTGCCAGTTCGGGAAACGATCAAGCTAAAGATACCATGGCTAGATTTTTAATTAAGATAAAAGAAGAATTACTGCAAGCAATAATATTAGACGAAAAGGTTAGAAAAGACGCTTTTTCTGATGATTTCAACGAATCGAGATTCACAGACTTTGTCCTATCTAATATTATGATCTTAGTAATGCAAAGGCAAAAAGATTGTAATACACTAATGGAAATAGTCCGTAGAGCAATATATTAAAATTATTCCCGCAATAAATGCGGGATAATATATGAACTAAATTGAACAATGTTCAGAAAGAGAAGAGAGGATGATAATATATGCAAGCAATATTTGAAACGTTATTTGACATTATTTATTTGACCACAGTTACGACCATTGGGATTAAAATGATTGTAGGTAACAACGGCAAAAAACAGTATTTACTCTTTGGAATTATGGCTACTATTTTAGGCTTAGGAGATGCTTTCCACTTAGTTCCAAGAGCCATTGCCTTATGCACCACAGGTTTAGAAAGCTATGCTTCGGCACTTGGAGTTGGAAAGCTAGTTACCTCGATGACGATGACCATTTTCTATGTTCTGCTATATTATATTTGGAGAGAACGCTATCAGATTAAGGGAGAAAAACATATCACTATAACCATCTGGATATTGGCAATTACAAGAATAGTATTGAATGCTATGCCACAGAATCAATGGCTTAGTTCAACGCCTCCGCTTTCATGGGGGATATATCGAAATATTCCTTTTGCTCTAATGGGATTACTAATCATCTGGTTGTTCTATAAAACTGCGAAGAAGAAAAATGATCTAAGCTTTAAAAATATGTGGCTTACAATAACACTTAGCTTTGCATTTTATCTGCCCGTGGTAATGTGGTCAAATGCATTTCCGGCAATTGGGGCACTGATGATACCTAAAACTTGTGCATATGTATGGACCGTGTTGATTGGATATAATGCAATGAGAAAAGAGGTTTAACTATGAAAAAATATTTAAATATTTCATTTGCATATGCATTAGCCGCAATGATTGGAGGAGTATTCTATCGGGAGTTTACAAAATACAATGGATTTCATGGTATCACCATGTTAGGTAAACTTCACACACATCTATTTGTACTGGGTATGATAATATTTATGGTAGTAGCATTATTCGAAGTGAACTTAAGAATTACTGAAATAAAGTTATTTAGAAAATTTATGATTGTATATAATCTAGGCTTAATTACAACCGTTGTAATGATGCTAGTAAGAGGTACGATACAGGTGCTACAAATTCCGCTGGAAAAAAGTGCAGACTCGGCAATTTCAGGTATAGCCGGTATAGGTCACATATTATTGGGAGCAGGAATAATAATGCTTATAACAGTATTAAGAAAATCAGCACAAAACAAGGTGCACAGCTAAAGAAAAAACTATCTGCTGGATTAACCGGCAGATAGTTTTTTTCTTAGGATTTAGGTGTTAACCGTCTCTAATGATTTAATGTTAATTAATTATATATATTAAATTCGATTATAGGGATAAATTCGCATTGCCTTTAGTTAAGTCAATATCACGATTCATTATATATGTTATTAAAATTAGCATTAATGAAGATAATGATAAACATATTATTAAGTTTACAGGACTTTGTGCGATATATTTAGTCAATGCTACAATAGCATTGTAAATCATATTATTTAATAAATATACGTTAGCAAAAGATAATATAGGAGCGGCAGCTGCTAATAAAGTTGTAAAAACTATTTTTCCTATTGTATTCATCCTTGAGTATATTAAAGTAAAAAATGCTCCAATATAGTAAAACAGAATAAAAAGGGTACTACAAATCAAAATTCTATATATTATGGAAATTGAAGTGTAAATATATGGGAATGACCCATTAAATTGCACGGGTGATGCAACCATAGTTGCTATTTCACTTAATAGAATGGATAGAACAGATAAAAAGACAGAGCAGATAGCAACGCTAACAAGGGTGGTTATCCACTTTGTTTTTCTGGATATGCCCAATTGCAACATTAATCTCAATTCAGATTTATAAGAGCTTAATGCAACAATAAATAAAACAATAGCCATTATTAATTCTATCCCGGAAATATTAATTGAAGCATCTGATTGGTCAATAGCAGCAACCTTGAAGATTAATGTCAAAAATATCAACACTCCAAAATATGAAGCGAATGCGTAGAATATGGCTTTGCCAAGGGCCTTTAAATGGAATAAAATCACTTTTTCTTTCATTTTATATTGTCCTTTCTTCTACAGGTTCACCTGTAATATCTATAAATAGTTGCTGTAAATTATAGGATGATATTGATAAACCTAGAGGTAATTCCTTGTAAGGGGGTGTACCTTTAATTCCATAAGTCGCTAGACCTGAAAGATGTTTTTTGCTTATTATTTCCAGATCTTTTGATACTTCATCAACAGCTTCTTGTGGACCTGATAGGATATAGTAATTACTTAGAATTTCTTCCACATTGCCCATCATGATTATTTTTCCATTATTTATTGCACATACATCTTCAATTATATTTGAAACTTCAGATATAAGATGGGTGGACAATATAACACCACATTCATTTTCAACCTGCTTCTCTAGGAGCAATCGATAGAATAGTTCTCTATTATTAGCATCAAGACCTAAAATGGGTTCGTCGAATAGCAAATATTCAGAGTTAGAAGCTAAAGCTATAGATAGTTTGAAAAGCGATTGAGTGCCTGTAGAAAGTTTAGATATCTTTCTTTTTAGAGGAACATTAAAAAGATTTAAATATCGTAAAGCCTCCTCTTTGTTAAAGGTTTCAACAAGATTTGAGCATACTTTTATAGCTTCATTTACTTTCATATCAATCGGGAAAAAATTTGAAACACTCATGTAATATACTTTTTTCATAACAGCATCATTTTCAAATACAGGTTCATTGTCTACTATGATGGATCCTTTAGATGCTTTAATTCAAGAAGAGATTATATTTAATAGAGTAGTTTTTCCTGCACCATTTCTACCTATTAATCCGGTAATGTTACCCTTTGAAAAGGAAATATTAATATTTTTTAAAGCTTGAACGGAACCGAAATTTTTTGATATCTCTATACTATTAATACAATTCATTATTATCGTCCTTTCTTAAATGATTTTCTAAAATGCTTAACAATTCTGTGCTGGAAATATCAAGTCTCAAGGCTTCTTTTATTAAAGGAGAGATAAAGTCTGATACAAAGGTGTCTTGCCTTTTTTTCTTAATCATCTTAACTGCACCAAGGGTAACAAACATGCCCAAACCTCTTTTCTTATAAATAAAACCTTCAGAAACTAATAGATTAATCCCTTTTAAAGCCGTGGCTGGATTTATTTTATATAATGACGATATTTCTGTTGTTGATGGAATACGGGTATCTTCTGGAAAAGCACCAGAAAGTATGCCATCTTCTATCCCTTCCGCTATTTGTACAAAAATAGGACTAGAATTAGTCGAGTCGATTTTCATAATTTCCTCCCTTCGTCAACTGGTTAGTTAGTCAGCCAACTAACTGTTAAACAAAGTATAATATATATAATAATATGTGTCAATAGATAAGATAAATAATTTTTTAATGTAACATATATTTATTATTTGTTTACAAAGATTGAAAAGTAGTGATTTATCCAATAAAATAAGATATATCAATATAAATACAAGAAACTTTGAATATAGAAAATGAATTGCTAAGGGAGGCAGGCCATGAACATTATTGAATATGTTGAGTCTCAAATGGAGAACTTTCAAGAAAAACCATTTAATACGGTGGACAGCTTAGTATTAAGTCAATTAAGTTATTTAAATTTTAGTAATATTGTTCCAGGGTTTCAAGACAAGAGAGGGACGGTAAAAATAAGTGAGTTGCTCAAAGCTGAAAAAATACCAGCAATGCTTGACAATGTCCGTGATCCTAAAAGCAATCACCGACTGTTAATTGCATTGGGAATGAGCCCCAGATATAGAGATATTCGCCTATGCTATTATGAAGAAAGCTTAGATATTGCAGAAGAAAAACAATTTGGAGCCATAACTTGCTTGATAGATGAGAATTTAGCATATATAGCTTACAAAGGAACCGATGCAACCATAGTAGGTTGGAAAGAAGACTTTAACATGGCATATATGTCGCCGGTTCCATCTCAAGTTGAGGGAGCTGCATATCTACAGGCTGTAACAAAGAAAATATCATGCAATTTGCTAGTAGGTGGACACTCAAAAGGAGGAAATATTGCAGTATATGCCTCCATGGAATGCGACAAACAGATACAAGATCGAATACTAAAAATTTTCAGTCACGATGGGCCGGGATTTAGAGACGAAGTATTCTCCACTGAAAAATACAAAAAAATACAGCAAAAAATTCATAAAACCTTACCACAGTCTTCATTGGTTGGGATGTTGCTACAGCATCAAGAAGATTATAAGGTAGTTGAAAGCAATCAGTTTTGGTTTATGCAGCATGATCCGTTTTCATGGGTGATTTCCGATGGAGATTTTATTTACACCCAAGGGCTGACAGGAGGAGCAGAACACATCAATACGGTTATTAGCCAGTGGGTTTCCAAGGTAGATGACGATAAACGAGAATTGTTTATTTCAACCCTATATGGAGTAGTGGAATCCATGGGAGTTATTAAATTTAGTGACTTTAACGATGATTGGTACAAAAAAGCCGGTATCGCATTGGAAGCGGCCAGAGAACTAGATCCAGAAACAAAGCGTTTCGTAACAGAGACCATAAAATCACTGTTGGCACTATATATGAAGAGCTTTGTATTTAAGTTAAAATAAAAGGTATATAGCTGTTGGGAATAACAAGTACTATATTAGCCCCCTAAATCCTAGAGATTTAGGGGGCTGTTTGTCGTATTGATGATGCATATTATTTTTATACTCAATAATAGAGAGAAATAGTAAAAAAACACTCAGAACACTTAAGCATAGTCCGTACTAATGGACATGCATCGTGATATTATTAAAATATGATAAGGAAGATGAGTTAATACTGGCAACTTTTTATGAATCTATTAGGAGGGGTGGAAATGAAAATTGATACACTAACAGAGTATAATATTTTTTTAACTGTGTTTCCCACTGGTACATTGGCATTGGAGCTAGTATTTAGAGAGTCTAAGGAGATACTTGAAGAGTCTTATAAAAAGGCTGAGGACTACGGTTTAGAATGCTACTATAGTTTTTCACATCGTGATAAAAATTTTCCAGCAGTGATTACATTTAGTGATGTGTTTTTATTGGAAGAAATAATATATGATCACCCTGATTGCGTACCAGATTTTATAATTAATTATGCCCCAGACTACCGTCAGAAGCCGACATTAAAAAATATAAAACTGGTAAATTTTTTGAAGAAACACTTTTTTGGCAAAGGTAAAAAATTTCGTGAAGTATTAGAAAATCATGCGAAGTGGGGTCTACTAGAGGGAATCTTTAAAAGGATGCAAAGACATAATATAGAACCCGAGGAAGAGAAGCCAGAGGAAGAGGAGCCAAACGTTGATAAGCATATGATTGTTGCATTTGAAGATGAACAAGGTGTAATGTCATTGATAGAAGCGTTTTCCATAAATGATGGGGAGGCGGAAAGGTTATTAGTTGAATATATTTACTATCGAAAGGTGGGGTAAATATGGACATGTTAAAAATATTGGGAACTATAGATAAGGATATAATCGACGAGAAAAATAAAGACAAAGTTTACGATATTATGGGGACATTAGCAGGGGATGTAATATTAGTGGATGAAAATGGCAATGAAATAATGAGTGAAGCAGAAATAATAGCTAGAAAACAACTTGAAGAAATTGGGGAGATTGGCATTATAAAAAAATGGATAGACTAGATTTGATTAAGAAATTGATATTGATTTAGAGCGGGGGAGTGCCTAGTTAATCCCTCGATTGTGAAACCCAAGACGACGGTCATGGGTTTTTTCTTTAGCAGAATAATAAAAACTATTTGACAAAATAAGTTAATAGGGTTAAACTACTAATAGTGTTAGCAATTAAATTACGGAGGTTTATTGTGGATTATTTAGAACTTGCCAATCAATTTCTTCATTATATGCATATATTTAAAGGATATGGACACCAAAAGAAAATAGATGAAACAATGCAGGGTGAAACCTTTGTGTTGCTTTATATTATGAGAAAGAGGCGAATGGTTTTGCCTAGCGAAATCAGCAATGAAATGAATATTAGCTCTGCTAGAGTGGCGGCAATATTAAATACATTAGAAAACAAGGGTTTTATAACTAGGCAGATTGACCAGAGCGATCGACGACAGATATTAGTAGATTTAACAGTTGCCGGAAAAGAAGTTGCAGAAGCTCATCACAAAAAAGTCGTTAGCGGAACAGCAAAAATGCTAGAATTTCTCGGTGAAAATGACTCTGGAGAATTGGTTAGGATTATGGGTAAGTTGGCTGAAATTGCTCCCATGTTAAAAGAAGACATTAATAGCGGTCGTAAATAGCGGCCGCAAAAATTTCTATAATAGCTAATACTGTTAGTATTATTTATGTCGTAATTGAAAGGTTGGAATGTAAATGCGTAAAATATTTAAATATTTAAGACCAAGGGAATGGTATCAAATTATTCTAAGCCTACTTTTTATTGTGGCGCAGGTCTGGTTGGATTTGAAGTTACCTGATTATATGTCGCAGATTACAAAGCTGGTTCAAACGCCGGGAAGTCCAATGTCTGCCATATGGGAACAGGGTGGATATATGATGCTGTGTGCGCTGGGTAGCGTATTATCTGCTGTGGTGGTAGGTTTTTTTGCTTCAAGAATAGCGGCATCCTTATCTAAACGACTGCGTAGTGAAATGTTTTCTAAGGTGGAGTCGTTTTCCATGGAAGAGATAAATCAATTTTCTACAGCAAGTCTAATAACTCGCTCAACCAACGACATTACTCAGATACAAATGTTGGTGACCATGGGATTACAGATTCTTATTAAAGCACCGATTATGGCAATCTGGGCACTTACTAAAATTTCTGGGAAAGGCTACCAATGGACATTGGCAACAGGTGTTGCTGTGATAGTATTGTCGTTGACAATAGGCTTGATAATGTATTTTGTAATGCCTAATTTCAGGAAAATGCAAACTTTAACTGATAATATTAATGATGAAACTCGTGCTAACATAACAGGTTTAAGAGTTATTAGAGCTTACAACGCGGAGAAGTTTCAGGAGCAGAAGTTTGATAAGGCTAATAGTGAATTGACCTATACTCAGCTTTATACCAGTCATAGATTGTCTATTATGATGCCTGCAATGACTATGGTTATGAACGTGCTTTCCCTTTCTATATATTGGATTGGCGCTCAGCTTATTAATGGCGCAGGAGCCATGGAAAGATTGACGATTTTTTCCAACATGGTAGTGTTTTCTTCATATGCAATGCAGGTGATAATGTCATTTATGATGATGGCAATGATGTTTATTATGATTCCTCGAGCATCTGTTTCGGCAAAGCGTATTAACGAAGTATTAAGTAAAGAATCAAGCATTGTAGAAGGTACTGTTATCGGTGGTAAACCTGGAGTTAAAGGTGAAGTGGAGTTTAGAAATGTTTGCTTTAAATATCCAGGAGCTGCAGATTGTGTGTTAGAAAATATTAGTTTCGTTGCTAAACAAGGGGAAACGGTTGCTTTTATAGGTTCCACGGGAAGTGGTAAGAGCACGTTGATTAACTTGGTGCCAAGATTTTTTGATGCCACTGAAGGGGAAGTGCTGGTAAATGGTGTCAACGTGAAGGATTATGCTCTAGAGGAGCTTTATAATAAGATTGGTTATATTCCACAAAAAGCTGTGCTATTTAGAGGCACTGTAAGTTCCAATGTGGATTATGGTGACAATGGCAAAGCAGATGCGACCTTGGAAGACATAAAAAAAGCGATTTCAATTGCCCAGGGTACTGAATTTGTCGAGTCCATGGATAAGCAATATAATGCAGAGGTTTCACAGTCTGGAACAAACTTATCTGGTGGACAGAAGCAAAGGTTGGCAATAGCTAGAGCGATATGCAGAAAACCTGAGATATATATTTTTGACGACAGCTTTTCTGCGCTGGATTACAAAACGGATAGATTATTGCGAAGTGCTTTGAAAGAAGAAGTTGCAGGTGCCACTTCAATGATCGTAGCTCAAAGAATCGGTACGATTATGGATGCTGATCAAATAATTGTATTAGATGAAGGCAAAATGGTTGGGAAAGGCAAGCATGAAGAATTGCTGAAAACCTGTCGTGTATATAGAGAAATTGCAATGTCGCAATTTAACGAAGAGGAGTTGGTCTCATGAGTAATAATGCACCAAGAGGACGAGGCCCGATGGGACGTCCAGGTGGAATGGGCGGGGCAGTAGAAAAGCCTAAAAACTTTAAAAAAACATGGGTTAAACTTATTAATTATTCAAAATCCTTTGTACCAGTGGTTATCATTGCGCTATTGGCTGCTGCTGTGGGTACAGCGCTACAGATAATTGGTCCAGATTATTTGAAAAACATTATCGATGAAATATCCAAAGGCCTTCCATCGTTAATTGGAGGGAAGCCTGTAATTGGAAGCATTGACATGGCTATGGTTTATAAGATAGCCGGAGCATTGCTTGCATTTTATTTGATTTCATCTGTGCTAAATTACATTCAAAGCTACATTATGGCCACTGTTACACAAAAGATTTCTCGCAACATGCGTGATGATATTTCTAAAAAAATTAACAGGCTACCATTAAAATATTTTGACAATAGCAGCATTGGAGATGTTCTAAGCAGAATTACCAACGACGTAGATTCCATTGGACAAACCTTGAATCAAAGTTTAGGTGCACTGGTAATGTCTATTACCATGATAATTGGTGCTTTGATAATGATGTTCTACAATAGCTGGATATTGGCGCTGACCGCTGTTGGCACAAGTTTAATTGGGTTTGCGCTGATGATGTTGATTATGAAAACGTCGCAAAAATACTTCTCTTTGCAACAAGCCAGCTTAGGGACAATAAATGGGCATATTGAGGAAATATATTCTGGGCACAATGTGGTAAAAGTATATAATGCGGGGAAAGAAGCGAAAAGAGTTTTCGAAGAAATAAATGGAAATTTATATGAAAGCGCATGGAAATCTCAATTTCTTTCAGGGTTAATGATGCCTGTTATGCATTTTGTAGGGAACTTAGGATATTTGGCAGTGTGTGTTGTAGGGGCGACTTTAGCCATGAACGGCACCATTTCTTTTGGGGTGATCGTGGCGTTTATTATATATGTAAGACTGTTTAATCAGCCACTGTCTCAAATTGCCCAAGCTGCCAATGGCTTACAAAGGGCTGCAGCTGCTGGGGAACGTGTCTTTGAGTTCCTAGGAGAGGAAGAATTGGAAGATGAAAGCGGAAAAACTACTGAACTTAAAAATATTGCTGGAGATGTGGAATTTAGGCATGTAAAATTTGGATACGATAAAGACAAACCTATTATTCATGATTTTAATGCAAAGATTAGACGAGGACAAAAGGTGGCTATCGTCGGGCCTACAGGTGCAGGGAAAACTACAATTGTCAATTTGCTAATGCGTTTTTATGAACTGGATGGGGGAGAAATACTATTAGACGGAACGCCTATTTCCAGTGTTACTAGAGAAAATGTACATGATCAGTTTTGTATGGTATTGCAAGATTCTTGGATTTTCGATGGGACTATTAAAGAAAACATCGTATTTAGCAAAACAGGAGTATCTGATGAAGACGTTGTTCTTGCAAGCAAGGCTGCTGGCTTACACCACTTTATTATGACACTTCCAGATGGATATGAAACTGTATTAAACGAAAAGGCCAGCATATCTGAAGGTCAAAAACAATTGATAACCATTGCTCGTGCCATGATTCAAAACGCTCCATTGCTTATATTAGATGAGGCAACCAGCTCTGTAGATACTCGTACTGAGCGAATGGTTCAAGCCGCAATGGACAAGTTGACAGTAGGCAGAACGTCTTTTGTAATTGCTCACAGACTTTCTACTATAAAAAACGCTGATTTGATTTTGGTAATGAACCATGGAGATATTGTGGAAAGTGGAACCCATGATGAGTTACTAAAACAAGGTGGTTATTATGCGGAGCTATATAATAGTCAATTTGAAATGGCTTCTTAGATGAACTAGCATTATAGGATAAACAATTAAAACACGCCAATTGGCGTGTTTTTAGTTTATATTTCTTTTACTACGAAAACGTGTTGAATATTATCTCTTGTAAAAAAATCTCCTTGCACTAAATAACCCATATCTTGATAAAAGCTTAGAGCGTTTATGCTGGCACAAACTTCAATTGTGTCTATGCCATAGGCTTTACATTTTTTTCCAGACTATCAATCAATATTTTCCCATAACCTCTGTTCCTATATTCTTTTTTAACAGCGATTCGTTGCAATCGAGCTAATTGTTTTGAAACTGAATAAATACGTCCCGCTGCAATGGGAATGTCGTCTTCGTAAACAACTGAATATATGCACCCATCCTCATCCGAGATTTCCACATCCAGGCTTCCCTTAAGCTCATCTACAAAAACGCTCAGCCGCAACTTCAAAGCATCCTTATAAACAGGGTTGTTCAAATCGTTAGTCCAATTTATTTCCACTGTTTTTCGCCTCTTTTATATATGCCTCTAGGATAGCATTTCTGGTTTTTAAATAATCATTAAAGTCCACATATTTATCTAGCACAATGTCTTCATTTTCATAGGAGATAAGGTGGTTTATTTGAAATTCGCTTCTAATTTCAGAGTAAAGATTATTGTTTTGCTTCTCTATTATTTTAAGGATATTGAAGTCTTGGATTCCATAGAACATATTTCTTTCTCGTAGACTATGCAATGGTTTTCCATCTTTTCCTGGATATACCAGCATCATATCACCGGCAGGCCACTTTTCAGGCTTATATACTATGTCTTCAAAAACATTTTCCACAAATATTCCATATGCCCATCGCAGCATACCTTTCATTTTAAAAAGGTAAGTATATAGTCCGAAATAGCGCTGTTCTATCAAAGGGTTTTTAATAAATGAATTTAGAGTGTCCGGGAAGCAGCAACAATACCAAGTCATTTCTGGGAAACTATCGGCTAATTTTCCCACCAGTTCACCATCTTTGCAATAGTCGCCCATGAGAATTGTATTAATTGAAAAGCTATCCAGATTGCCCTTGTACTCTTTTAAGAATTCCGGGCTGTGCAACGCATATTTAAATACCACTTCATGTGTTGTGCAGGACTCTATAAATGAAGAAAAACTTTGGAACTTTTCCAAGCTGCCTGGCTCATCGCCAATAATCTTTGTAATTTTTAAATAGTCTCTTTCGTGGAGGTGATCAAATATCATGGAAATATAAGTCTTAAGCTCATCTTTATCTCTAAGAAAATCGTATAGTTTTTCATCTTCGTCATAAACCTTAACTCGAATAGGGTCAATATAATCTTCTAAAGGTGAACCAAAGTCATATCCATGCCAATTTCCGATTAAGCCAAATAAGTTAATTTCATCCTGAATGCCAATTTGAAAGCACAGCTCCACATATCTATCTAAATTTGAAAAATCTAAAGCTAACTTTCCATTTTTTCTGCTAACTTTAATAATATTGTATTCATAAAGTCTGGAAGCGTTTCGGTCGATATCAAAGCATTTTTGACCAGCCCATGGGAAATCTGAAACCACTAAATTAATAACCTTTTGACCAATAGCTTTCATACCATTTAAATAGTTTTCTATTATTTTAAAATGCTCATCGCTATAATATTCCACATCATAAACTCTAGCCCAAGAACAGGGGTGCTGCCACAAATCTAGGAAGAAACTGTCCTGAAATTCATTATCCAAATAGAAATCCAAAACATTCACATTAACATCGATAGAATCTGTTAAGTTTTCCTTTTCATATCCTTTAGATTCATATAGCTTCAAAGAAATAACAAAGGAATCGCCCTGGAAGCTTTTAGGCACTTGCCCTGAAATAAATATTGGAATTTCTCCCTTAGGATAGTTATGGCTTTGCGATTTAAGAATAATATCCGCTTTATATAGTCCGTCATCATCTTTAACATACTCTAAAAGATGAGGGGAAATGCCAGGAATATCTGATTCTACCGCTAATCTATAACGTCTATCTAACCCCCACCATGGCAAGTCATAGTTTTGCATAAGGTTTACACAGCTTTCATTGGGAACATTGAAGCTGGCAAAAAAACCAAACTCTTCGTTTTTCACCAAGGTCAATGATGAGATTTCATTTGTAGAATTATAATTATCCAATATACTGCAACTATCGCCTCTGTAAAAATTGTGGGTACTATTATATAGTTTCAAGTCTCTCCTCCTAGTTTAAATTCTCAGCCCAGATACTTTGTCGAAAACATGGAAGTTATCGCAGTCAAATTCAATTCCGCACTTATCTCCAACTTGAAAGGCAATGCTCACATCAGCTTTTACGGTAACCTCTAAAGAGTCATTTTCAACAGCTTTCAAATATATATACTTTTCGCTACCTAGGTTTTCGATAAGGAATATTTCAAAATCACTTCCTTGGCGAATGGTTATATGCTCAGGTCTCAATCCAACTGCAACTTCTGTATCCATTATGAATAAAGAGATGATGGGTCAAGCGGGCTTAGAAGAAGCACCAAAGTCATGGGCAGAAATGGAAGAAAACCTTCAAGCGTTAAAAGACAAAGGTGTAATAGAATATCCATTCTTATTCCCACTTAATGCTGAAGAAAAAACTACAACTTCTTTTATGACAGTAGCTTATACAAGAAACGGAATCGTATTTAACGATGACGACACACTTAATAGAGAAAGCGTTTTAGACACATTGACTTTGATTGACAGCTTTGTAAAGAAAGGCTATATCAATCCACAAAGCGTTTCTACTCCTGGAATTGACACATTTAGAGGAATAAGAAATGCAGAAGGGGCATTCTTATTTGGACCAACTTCATTTATCACTAGCACCAACGATCCTGAAGTGTCAAAAGTAGTAGGTCAAGTTACTTCAATTCCAATGCCAGGAAAAGACGGACTTGCCGTAAACACTATATCATTTACTGAAGCAGTGGGAGTTTCTCCATTCTCAGAGAACAAAGAAGCTGCTAAAGAGTTCGTAAAATGGTTCTCCAAGCCAGAAGTACAATCAGCATTAAATAAAGCTATTGGAAACACACCAACCAGAACCAGCGTTATTGAAACAATGGTTGCAGAAGGTATCATCCAAGATCCAGGCGCAATTGTGGAGCAATCTAAAATTGTTGAAACTCCATTCCCTAATGGCGTTCCAAAATATTACACTAAAATGAGTACAGAAATTTTCAACATCATCAATCAAATGGGACAAGGTAAATTAACTCCTGAAGAAGCAACTGACATGATGGTAGAAAAAGTTAATCAGTTAGTAGAAGAAAACAAATAAAAATGAAGAAAAAAGTTATAGCTCTACTGCTGTTACTGCCTTGCGCATTGATAATGATATTTTCGGTGTTTTTGCCAATTATTACTACATTTGGCTATAGCCTTAAATATTTTAAATTAACAGAGCCCAATGACGAAAGGATTATAGGATTTACAAACTATAAAAACGTAATAACGAGCAGTGAATTTCATAATGCACTACTCAACAGTATAGTTATTCTTTTGGCGGTTTTGGTAATAGGCTTGGTCATAAGTTTTGTAATAGCTTTGGTGCTTAACAAAAAGACCAAGCTTACTACTTTTTTAACCGCAATAGTAATAATTCCCTGGGCTTTACCACCAATTGTAAATGGTATAATGTGGAAGTTTATCTTCTTTCCTGGCTATGGACTAATGAACCAAATCCTATTGAAATTAGGATTGGTCAATGTACCAATTTCATGGATTACCAACAGACCACTATTTTTACTGGTAATTGCCATAGTGGTCAGTTGGAGAATAATACCTTTTTCAGCCATCGTAATCTTGGCGAATCTACAGAACATATCAAAGGATTATTACGAGGCATTTAACCTAGAGGGAGGCTCTAAATGGCAAGCGTTTAAGTATATAACGCTACCATTGCTAGTGCCATCCATAGGTGTAGTGCTAATAAATCTTACGACTACAGCAGTGAATGTATTTGACGAAATCATTTCAATATCGGGATTCCAATTTGAAAATCAGACACTCATGGTCTACAACTACTCTCACACATTCAATTTTCTCGACTTTGGGCTAGGAAGCACAATATCCTACGTAATAATGTTGTTGACAGGGGTCTTTGGATATCTATATGTCAGGAACATGACAGTGGAAAAGGTATATTAGGTGAATGCCATGAGAAAAAAATCAAACTTTTTATACATTGCAGCTGTGGTATTTATTATTGTATTTAGCTTGGGACCAATACTGTGGAGTTTTGTAATCAGCGTAACTCCCGAAAATGAAATGCTTAAAGCAAGCACAAGTATCTTGCCACAAGAGCCGATGCTAGACAACTACAAGTCTATTTTTGACACTAGCACAAAAGAACATCAAGTTGCCTTTAAAGGTCTAAAAAACAGCCTGCTCATGTCAGGATTGACATTGATAATAGGTGTTCCAACATCGTTAATAACAGCATATGCTTTGGCACGATATGATTTTAAAGGCAAGAAGATGTTTGTCAACCTGTTGCTATTGACCATTGTAATCCCTGCATTTGCAACACTTATTCCGGTGTATTCAATCTTTAGAAAGTTGGGGCTACTGGACAATGTGTTCTGGACATCTGTAATATATTTATCATCGTTTTTGCCATTGAATACGTGGATAATAATGAACTATATTAAAGAGATTCCGAAAGAATTGTGGCAAGCAGCAGCCATAGATGGATTTAATGAAAGACAAATATTCTTTAAAATTGCAGTCCCCATATGCTGCCCGATAATATTAACCAGCGTATTAATTATGTTTATAATGTCGTGGAAACAATATATCATTCCTATGATTTTGATTTCCTCGCATAAGCATAAGATGCTTACCATGGTAATGTCGGAGTTTATGACAAGGGATGCAATAAAGTATGGAATTATTGCCGCAGTGGGTATTGTTTCTATAATTCCGCCCGCAATAGTAGCTATGATTTTCAGGAAGTTTTTAGTATCAGGGCTTACAGCAGGCACAGTTAAACAATAAAATAAAAAAACAAGATGGCATTGCAATGAAAAATGGTTGCAATGTCATTTTTATTTGGAAATATTAGGAAGATAGTTCCTTGGTTCCCCTCGTTCCTTGAGAATAGATATGCTCTTTGCTATAATGGGGGTGATATTTATAAGGAGGTGAATATTATGAGTTATCCACCATGCCCAAAATGTAATTCTAAATATACTTACGAGGACATGTGGAATTATGTGTGCCCGGAATGCGGAAATGAATGGGCACAAGAAGGGAAGCAAGAAGAAGAGAAAGCTAATACTATCAAAGATGCCCATGGTCAAGAGCTGTTAGCTGGAGATAAAGTAAGCGTAATAAGAGATTTGAAAATGGGGAAAGATGTAATAAAGCAAGGGACCATTGTTAGAAATATTAGGATATTAGATGAACCTGTAAATGGACATGATATTGAAGCCAAAGTTGATGGCGTTGGCAGTGTATATTTAAAGGGCGAAGTAGTAAAGAAGTTGGTGTAAAAGGAAGGCAGGTACGCCTTCTTTTTTTGTGCGAAAAAAATATATAATGATTGAAAAATTTTGGTAGATATTTAATAATGTAGGTAGTAGAAAAAGAACAGGGGGGATATAGTGGATAACAAGAAAAAAATACGCACCATAGCAACGCTGTTTATCTTGCTTATTCTAGTAGGAGCCATAGGATATTCCTTGCTACTTAAAGTAAGCTTAGTAGATTCGCTTTATATGACCATAATCACTATATCAACTGTTGGATATAAGGAAGTTGCCTTAATGAATCCGGCGGCAAAAATATTCTCCATAATAATAATTTTTTGGGGAGTTGGCGTTGTCGGTTATACATTTACAACGTTGGTAGTTATGTTTGTAGAAGGTAAAATTCATGATATGTGGAGGGGCAAAATGACAGACAACAAGATTTCAAAAATGAAAGATCATTATATTCTATGTGGTTATGGTAGAACAGGCGAGATTATAGTAGAAGAGTTTATTAAGAAAAACATTGAATTTGTAGTAATAGAAGAAGATATGGACCTATATTACGAGCTTTTGGAAAAAGGAGTATTGGTGCTTCACGGAAATTCCAACGAAGAGGATATGCTAAAAGCGGCGAAAGTTGAAAGTGCCAAAGGATTAATAAGTGCCATGCCCAACGATGTGGAAAACATAGTGACAGTTCTAACGGCTAGAAACTTAAACCCAGATCTATATATTATCTCCAAAGCTATAGATAAAACTGCGCCTAAAAAGTTGATAAAAGCCGGGGCAGATAATACCCTATCCACCACCGAAATAGGCGGGAAAAGAATGGCAGCGTTAATGCTACGACCTAATATCATCAGTTTTTTAGATGTAATAACCCACGTGGGAGATATGGAACTGGACTTAGAAAATGTATTTATAAATGAAAACTCCACGTTGGACGGGGTGCAGTTAAAAGATGCAGATATACCACAGAAAACAGGGCTAATTGTATTTGCAATAAAAGCTAAAGACAGTGGAGAGATGCTTGTAAACCCTAGCTCAAATTATCAGTTTAGAAATGGGGATTGCTTAATTGTTCTAGGAACAGAAGAACAAACGGATAAATTAAAAATGTTAGCAGGAGATAGAAGTTAAAATGGAAAAGCAAGTGCCACCATTGGTGTGCACTTGCTTTTTTGTCAATCCAAGCCTAGCTATTATAACAATTGTTTACTGGATTTTACGTTTACTAACAAAACCCTATTTAAAAATGGATATTTTGCCTTCATTTCATCAAAATATTCGCCTTCAGATAAAAATTCAGCTACGCCCTCTACTCTAAATCCTGTTCCTTGATAACCATTAAAACCTTCAACAGCTCTAGAACCTAAAGTTATTATTAATCGATTATTGACTTTCACATCACCTTCAGTGGAGTTCATACCTGCTGCAGGGATTAGTATTTTGTCGTTATCCTTAATCACTAGATACGAGTTCCAAGTACATGTTACATGTGGATCTTCATTTCCCCAAGATGTGATAGAAACTACACCTTCGTTGGCAATTACTTCTAAGAACTTTTCACTTAACATAAGCCCCTCCTTAATGGTCAAATAGTTTGATTATTATTCAATGTTGATCTATTAAAATACCCATTTATTATTATAATATACAAAACACTAATATATTGGGAGTGGCTGAAATCAAAACCAGATGTGCTGATTCGGCCGGTCTCGTACCCTTCCGTTCCCCTGATTGTTTATTATTATATTTTTATAGGATCGGAATGGCATGAAGCACATTCCCTACAAAAACCTTTGTCGTATTCGCTGTAGGGCAAAATCGTTTTTAAAACCAGCTGTAGGGAGCTGCCTTGTGCTGCTCCGTTCCTCTTAAATCTTTTATATTATATTTTTATGGGATCGGAATGGCATAAAGCACATCCCCTACAACCCCATTTTACATGTTTGCCATACAAAGGCATTATAATATTTTACCTCCATTTCACATAGGGGCAATTCAGACTTTACATGCTTAGAGTATAATCGGTTTGAACAAAATAATAAGGAGGTAAAAATGTTCAAATTTAATAAGAGAATAGCATTAGGTTTGTTAGCAGTTATGACTGTGGTTTCTGCGGTGTTTTCTCCAATGGAGCAGTTGCTTGTAAAGAACGCACATCCGACAGCACAGGTTGAGGCAGCAGGTTCAAACACATCTGCAACAATACCGGCGAAGAAGGCACCTAAGTACTTATTTCTATTTATTGGGGATGGTATGGCCCACGTGCAAGTGCAAGCAGCTCAGGTTTACAAGGGAAATAACAAATATGGTGAAGTTAAACCAGAACTTATAAATTTTTCAAAATTTCCTGTAACCGGTGTTGCTACAACCCATGACTCCACTTCATTTGCTCCCGATTCAGCTTCTACTGCTACATCATTATCTAGTGGAACGAAAACTCATAGCGGAGTAATTGGCCTTACTACAGACAAGAAAACATCTGTGGAGACCATTGCTGAAAAAGCGAAACAAGCAGATATGAAGGTTGGTATTATTTCATCTGTTACATTAAACCATGCAACTCCTGCAGCTTTTTGGGCGAATGTAGAGTCTAGAGGCCAATATTATGATATTGGACTTCAAATGGCACAGACTGATTTCGATTATTTTGCTGGTGGAAGTCTAGGTCAGAGAACAGGAAAAGAGAAGGATAAAAAAGACCTTTATGAAATTTTAAAAGAAAGCGGCTATAAAGTAACTGAAACTAGGGCGGATTTCGAAGAAATAAAAGCCGGTGATAAAGTATATGCAGTTTCTGAAAGACTTCAAGATTCAGGCTCTATGCCTTATACCATAGACCAAGTGGATAGCGACATTACTTTGGCGGATTATGTAAAAAAGGGAATAGAAGTACTTGATAATGAAAAAGGCTTTTTTATGATGGTTGAGTCTGGCAAAATTGACTGGGCTTGTCACGCCAACGATGCAGGGACAGTTATCCACGAAGTAATAGGATATGAAGAAGCCATTGCAGAAGCCATTGCATTTTATGAAAAGCATCCTGAGGACACTCTAATCCTTGTTACTGGTGACCATGAGACTGGTGGATTGACCATTGGACATGCTACTATGGGATATGATACAGCTTTTGACATGATTGAAAAGCAAAAGATGAGCTATGTAGATTTCGACACAAAGTTTGAGGAAATGAAGAAATCTAATCCTGAGTTAAAGCTTTCTACAGTATTAGCTGAAATAGAAGAAACTTTTGGATTGAAGGTTAAGCCTGATGTAGCAGAAGGCGAGGAAATCGAGGATCCATTTGTGTTGACTAAGTATGAATATGAAATGCTAAAAAATGCTTTTGAAGAATCGATGAAACCGGAAGATAATAGGGCAGAAACACAAGAAACGGGTCTATTATACGGTGGCTACAATCCGATTTCCGTAACGCTTACACACATTCTAAACAATAAAGCGGGAATTGGTTGGACCTCATATGCTCATACAGGAGTTCCTGTGGCTGTATATGCATTAGGGGCAACTGCAGAGAATTATGGCGGATACTACGACAATACCGATATTTTCTTCAAGATGATGGATAGCTTAAAGTTGAAGTAATAGCCTTACGGCATTGGGGCGAACGTTTGTTCGCTCCAATTTTTTATTAGGGGGAAGGACATTGAGTAGAAAAGATATAGTGTTAAGTGTTGTATATCTTTTTGTAATTGCAGTACTTATTTTAATACCGACTGGGTTTCAATGAAATATATATTATAATTCTGAAAACGCAAGAGCAAGAATTTTGGAAGTAGATAATTCTGGAGTTTATGAAGTAGGGATATATAAACAGGGCAACCAGAATGCTTATGTGGAGTTTTTAAGCGGTACTAAAAAAGGAGAAAAGGCTTGGGGAGTGAATTTTCTTCAGGGGAAAATGGAGGCAGATAAGATTTTTTCCAAGGGTGATGTGGCTTTTGCATTAATTGAAAGAGATGACGATAATGATATTAGGTTTGTAAACCTAGTGGACCAATATAGAATAAGCGGAGAGATAATAATAGCTTTGGTTTTTGGAATACTATTAATTATTTTTTCCGGTGCCACAGGAGTTAGAACAATTATGTCTTTTGTTCTTGCTATATTATCAATTTTCAAATTGCTGACACCGTTATTACTTAGAGGGTTCAATCCTTTGTTGGTATCTTTGTTTGTGGGAAGCTTAATTTCTATATTTACAATATTGTTAGTATCTGGAATCAACAGAAGATCTTATAGTGCCATTACAGCTACATTTCTTTGTTCTACACTTACATTTGTACTGTCCTTGGTATTTAAGATATTATTAAAAATCGATGGCACAGAATTGCCTTGGGCTGAATCCTTAATTTATGCTGGGTTTAGCAATTTGGATTTGTCTGGAATAATGCAAGGAGCAATATATCTCTCCTGCTCTGGGGCTATTTTAGACTTAGCTGTTGACATTTCTTCATCTCTTGAAGAAATCACGTTTAATACGCCGGATGTTAGCAATGCTCAGCTGATAAAATCGGGGTTAAACATAGGAAGAACCATAGTTGGTAGCCAAACGACCACACTTTTACTGGCATATATGGGAAGCTATATTTCTGTTATGATGGTATATATGGCTCAGGGCACACCGCTTTTAAATATTCTGACTTCAAAGGGCATAGCTGGGGAAATATTGCACACTTTCGTAGGTTGTATAGGGCTAATATTCGTGGCACCTTTGACTTCATTTATGTATTTGTTCTTTAAGAACAGAAGTGTAGAATTGTAGTATATTAGCTTTTACCATTAAGTATGTTAAATATTTTCCAATTGGGTATTATATTTAATATACGAGGAGGAATGGTTATGAAAGTATTAATTGTTTATAAGAGTTACCATCACATGAATACAGAAAAAATTGCCCAGGCTATGGCTGAAGAAATAGGCGCAGACATTACAAGTGTGGAAAACATTGGTTCTTACGATGCAAAGTCGTATGATGTGATAGGATTTGGATCTGGAATATATGCCTGGCAATATCACAAGGCGTTGACAAATGCCATTGAAGGCATTGATGTGATACCAGGGCAGAAGGCCTTTAGTTTTTGCACATATGGAAAGAAAATAGACAAATTTGAAAAAATTATGGGAGAGTTGTTGAAGAGCAAGGGGTTTGATGTAATAGGCCATTTTGGACGGGAGGCGTTTGATACATTTGGACCGTTAAAATTAGTTGGTGGAATAAATAAGGGAAGACCAAATGAGCAGGATTTAGAAGACGCAAAGAAATTTATTAGAGACGTTGTAGGTAGTTAAAGTCGGAGCATTAAAAAAACCTCGGTTATCCGAGGTTTTTAGCATATTTCTCTATTTTTTTACCATAGCTGCTTTTTTATTAAAATTTTCCATAAATGCACTTTGGTCGATAATAAATCTTTTGTGCACTGCTTCACCGACTTTTTCCACTTCATCTGTGCAAACTACTTTAAAGGTTAGCATATTGCCTTTAACTTCCACCAATTCGCTTTCGCAGGCGACTTCCATACCTACAGGTGTAGCAGCTAAATGTTTTAGCTCAACGCTTATTCCAACGGTTCCTTGTCCTGGTTCCAAAAACGGATCCACACTCTTTTTACAAGTCATTTCCATTAGCCCTAACATTTCAGGAGTTGAAAAGACTTCCACACCCTTATTGCCCAATTTGGCAGCTGTCATTTCTGTAGTAATAACCACAACCTGTTTTCCTTTAATTCCTACTTCCATTAAATCACCTCATCTTTATTATTTTCCATATAAACATTTACCCGTATATTAAAGATAATAAACTTGGCATTTGTTTTGCGAGCCTAACAACGGTGGTATTATATCATTTTAAGAAATGAAGTGGAGTCTTGCAGGACTTAATCGCCAGCAAACCTCCTTCATGCTTTGGAGATATATTTTGCATAGTTATAGGGTTATTGTCGCTTATAAAAGTGTATATATAAATTAGAATGTTTATTGGGGGTGATTTTATGGGAAAAATTATTCAAATTACAGGTGATATTTCGTTTGAAGAATTAACTCAGCAAAGAACATATATTTTATATTTTGGAAGCGAAAGCTGTAATGTATGCCTAAGCGTTTATCCAAGGCTTGCTGATTTGATGCAGGATTATGATGTGCCTGTTGGAAAACTGGAAATAAAGGACAATAAGAACATTACGGGTCAATTGCTCATATTTACCGTTCCCACCATATTGGTTTTTCATGAAGGAAAAGAAGTGTTGAGGGAGAGCAGGTTCATTGACTTCAAGAAAATTGAAAATCTCTTACAGGCAATTGTTAAGTGAAAACACTATAGTTGCAAGCTATGAAGATAATGTGCGAAATTTCGTGCACTATCTTCTTTTTCTTTATCCATAAACTCTACATTGTACCCAAGATGTCTAGCGCATAGCATGTCACTGTAATTCAAATTACAGTGTTTTGCATATCTTTTCATGCCTTCTTCAAACAAATCTGCTCCTTTTTCAGGCCTATAACCACATGTAGTAATTAATGCCAATGTTTTTCCTTTCCATAGGGATGGGCCTATTTCATCGCCATAAAATTTATTCAATCCGTATACAAACCTATCTATCATGGCTTTCATGGGTGGCGTGCAATACCATGCATAAATTGGAGTGGCCAGTACAATAATATCTGACTCCATCACCTGATTTACAATTTCCTGCATATCATCTTTAATAAAACATCCGTAAGAAGTCCAATCCCTTTGACATTTCCTACAGGCAATACAAGGTTCAATTTTTTTGTCATGTAGCCATATTTCTTGTATATGGTGTCCAAGTTTGGTTAATTCTTTATGTACTATGTCAGTTAATTGTTGCGTGTTTCCGTTTTTTCTTGGACTACCTGAAGCTATAAATATATTCATAGTGGCCTCCCTTAATCATTGGTTTCTTGATATATTTTTTTATTACAGCTATTATTTTTCATATTAATAATTACCCGTACATTAATTATAATAAACTTGGCATTTGGTTTGCGAGTTTAACAATGGTGGTGTTATAATACTTTAAGAAAGGGAGTGGAGTCGTGCAGGACTTAACCACCGGCAAACCGTCTTCGGTGCTTTGGAGATTTACTTTGCCACTTGTGGGCAGTATGTTTTTTCAACAACTATATAATATGGTAGATAGCATGATAGTCGGTCGCTATGTGGGAGAAAATGCTTTGGCGGCAGTAGGAGTTTCTTTTCCTGTATTAATGATATTCATGGCTATTGCCGTGGGAATAAATATTGGAGCGTCTGTTATTATCTCCCAATATTATGGTGCGACAAAATACCGTAGAGTAAAGACAGCCGCTCTAACAGCTATTATTTCCATGACTGTTATTAGTTTACTGCTCATGGCTATAGGACTATTAGGATCTAAGCAGGTATTGATATGGCTAAATACCCCATCAGAAGTTTTTACAGACGGTGAAATATATTTACGTATAACTATTTTAGGGCTATTATTTTTGTTTCTATATAATATTGCAACTGGTGTTTTTGCAGCACTGGGAGATTCAAAGACTCCACTATATCTATTGATTTGTTCTTCGCTTTCTAATATTGCTCTGGATATTTTTATGGTGAAGACATTAAATATGGGGGTTGCTGGTGCAGCATGGGCAACGTTTATTTGCCAGGGGCTGGCGTCAATCTCAGCGATGGTAATATTATTACGTCGCCTTTGGAAATTAGAACCTAGAAGGGTTCAGTTTTTTTCAGGGTCAATGCTTAAGCGAATAGCTAAAGTTGCAATTCCCAGTGTATTACAGCAATCTTTTATATCAGTAGGGAACCTTATTATTCAAGGGCTTGTAAACAGCTATGGACCAGATGTTATGGCAGCTTATAGCGCTGCAATTAAGCTAAATACTTTTTCAGTAATGACTTTGACAACAGTTGCCAATGGAGTCAGTGGTTTTGCTGCACAGAACAAAGGCGCTGGCAACATTGAAAGAATTCATCAAGGTTTCAAAAATGCCATTGTAATGGCTCTTATTATGGCATCTTTTTTTATAGTTCTATATGGAGTCTTTACTTCGGCTGCCATGAGTATATTTTTACCGGAGAATAATCATAATCCTGCTGTTATGAGCGAAGGTATAAGGTTTCTTAGGCTGATAGCACCGTTTTATGCTGTTGTGGTGTTTAAATTAATACCTGATGGGGTTATGCGTGGAACTGGTGCTATGAGAGCTTTTATGATTTCTACTTTTACTGATTTAATTTTGAGAGTAGTTCTGTCTTTTGTATTTTCAAAGGGGTTGTCTTTAGGGTCCTTTGGTATCTGGTTGAGCTGGCCTGTGGGCTGGACAATGGGAATGATAGTGGCAATGTGGTTTTACAAACGAGGTCAATGGGAAAAAGTAGATATGATACGAGAATAAATGAAAACTATTTTCATTTATTGTGGAATTTGTGTTGACTGTAGAAAAAAGTTATGCTAATATAAAGCTATAATTAAATACAACTCATTAAGAGCGGTGGAGGGAATAGGCCCTTTGAAACCCGGCAACCTTATTCGATTTGGTGCCAAATCCTACAGAAACAATCTGAAAGATGAGAGCAAAATTATTTGACCTTCTTTTAGAGGTCGATTTTTTTTGCACGCAGGATAGCTTTTAATGGAACATAAAGAAGGAGAAAAATATAATGAAAAAATGGTTATTTACTTCAGAATCAGTAACAGAAGGCCATCCTGATAAAATTTGTGATCAGATTTCAGATGGTATTTTAGACAGCATTTTAGCGCAAGATCCAGAGGCAAGGGTTGCTTGTGAGACTATGGCAAGCACAGGGATGATTGTTATCACAGGTGAGATTAGCACCAGTTGCTATGTTGATATTCCAAAATTAACTAGGGAGATTATCCTAGACATTGGCTATGATGACCCAGCATATGGATTTGATGGAAATTCTTGCTCTGTATTAACAGCTATAAAAGAGCAATCATCTGATATTGCCATAGGAGTAGATTTATTTAAAAAAGAAGAAGTGGATAGATATGATTCAATTGGCGCAGGAGACCAAGGTATAATGTTTGGATTTGCTTGTAACGAGACTCCTGAGTTAATGCCACTTCCCGTTTCCTTAGCACATAAATTGGCTAAGCGGTTGTCATTTGTTAGAAAAGAAGGCATATTAACATACTTGAGACCTGATGGAAAAACTCAAGTAACGGTAGAATATGATGATGGAGTTCCAACTAGATTGGAGAATATCTTAGTATCTACACAACATAACCCTGATGTGGATTTAGATACCATTAGACACGATATCATAGAGAATGTTATCAAGCCTGTCGTAGATATTGAGATGATTGATGAAAACACAAAGTTTTATGTCAATCCTACAGGTCGATTTGTAAGTGGAGGTCCAGTAGCTGACGCCGGTTTGACAGGACGTAAAATCATCGTAGATACCTATGGTGGATATTCTCGCCATGGCGGAGGTGCGTTCTCTGGAAAGGATGCCACAAAAGTAGATCGCTCTGCTTCTTATGGAGCACGTTATGTGGCAAAGAACTTAGTTGCCGCAGGGTTGGCAGATAAATGTGAAATTGGAGTGTCTTATGCTATTGGTATAGCGCACCCACTATCAATTTATGTAGAAACATTTGGAACTGGAAAATTGAGCGAGGAGGAATTAGAGCAAATCGTATTGAATCATTTTGATCTAAGACCGGCAGCTATTATTGATAATTTAGAGCTTACTAAGCCATGGTATAAGCAGTGTGCAGCATATGGGCACTTTGGTAGGGAAGATTTAAATGTGCCATGGGAAAGAACAGATAAAGCAGAAGAACTAAAAAAATATTTAAAATAAATTAATAGACAACAGGGAGGCTTCTTTACGGTTTACTCCCTGTTGTTTTTTACTAGGACAATATATTAGCTCAATCACATTAAATGCGTTAATTATCGATATTTCAGGTGAATTATTATATCTTTGTGGACATTACTGCAATATTTGTGGTATGGTAGATAATATAAACAATACTGTTTATTTTCTAATGAAACAAACAAAAATTAAAAGGGGTGTTACAAGTGGGAGCATTAAAAACCAAGTATATTGACCTTCCAATGATGGCCGATTACTTGAAATCCGTCGGAGCTGAAAAGGTAATTGGGAGATTGATACCATATCTTGAGGAAGATTACAAACGTTGGGAAGACTTTGATAAAGTTCCGAGAACAGCACACCATTGCGAAGTTGGGGTGTTGGAGTTGATGCCTATTGGTGATAAAGATACTTATTCATATAAATATGTAAATGGTCATCCTGAAAACCCAAAACACAATTTCTTAACTGTAATGGGGATTGGAATGCTGGCAGAAGTGTCAACTGGATTTCCACTATTATTAAGTGAACTTACACTTACAACTGCGGTAAGAACAGCGGCAACTTCAGTCATGGCTGCAAAATATCTTGCTAAAGAAAATCCTAAGAAGATGGCGTTGATTGGAAATGGAAGTCAAAGTGAGTTCCAAGCATTGGGTTTCCACCATGTTCTAGGAATCGAAGAAATATATTGCTATGATGTGGATCCTAAGGCTACTGACAAATTAATGGAAAACTTAAAAGGTGTAGAGGGTCTGAAGTTAGTTAAATGCAATAGCACTAAAGAAGCTTGTAAAGGTGTAGACATCATCACAACAGTTACGGCGGACAAGAGAAACGCAATAATCATTACTCCTGATATGGTTGAGCCAGGAATGCATATTAATGGTGTAGGTGGAGATTGCCCTGGAAAAACTGAACTGGATTCAAAAGTAATGTTCATGGGGGATGTCTATGTTGAATTTGAGCCACAGAGTAGAGTAGAAGGCGAAATTCAAAACCTTGGTGATGAAATTGAAGTTACAGAGATTTGGAATGTTATTAAAACTGGGAAGCCTATTGAAAGAGCTGAAGATCAAATAACTATTTTTGACTCAGTTGGATTTGCATTGGAAGACTTCTCTATGCTGAGATTACTATATGATATTGCTAAAGAAGGCAATGTAGGCGTAGATCAATCCCTAGTTCCAATATTAGACAATCCAAAAGATTTATTCAGTATGCTTAAATAAATCATAAAAAGATAGCAAAGACCTGAGGTTTTCTCAGGTCTTTTAATCTTCTTGAAAGGTTAATTATTGTGTAATGCTATAGCTATTATGATATAATTTATTAGATTAGTAATGATGATATTATAGGTGGGTTTTAAAGTAGGTGATTAGTTGAGTTCTTTGCTTATTAAGGCCATAGGTCAGTTGAAGTCCATAAGAGATTTGAAACAGCACTTATCCTCTGGGGAAGTGCCTATTTTAGTGCAAGGTGTTGGGCAGGAAGTAACAGGGCAGTTAGTTGCCGCGTTGGAAAATGAAAACAACTTAATAATATGCAAGGATAATATAGAGTTAGAAAAAACTTTTCAATCTTTAGATGTTTTAATGGAAAACTGTCATAGGTTTCCTGGTGAAGACTTTAGGCTATATCGTGTTGATGCTGAAGAGAGTCGTGGACTTGGCAATAGATTAAAGACTATGGATACCCTTATAAGAAAGGAACCTGCGACAATTGTAACCACAGTTTCTGGATTATTAATGCCCTTGTGCCGACCTGAGGACAGGCTGTTGGAGCCTTTTATAATAAAAAATGGCGAGGAGCTTAGTCAAGAGAAGCTATTGGAAGAGCTGTTGGCAAAGGGCTATAGAAACGAACAACAGGTAGTGGGATACGGACAGTTCAGCCGTAGAGGAGATTTAGTTGATTTCTTTGTCCCTGGAGATTCTTCACCAATAAGAGTGGAATTCTTTGGAGATGAGGTAGATGGCATTAGAAGATTTGATGCCATTAGCCAAAGATCGGAAGAACAGATACTTGAGGCTGAGATTACCATTGCAGTAGATTGGCTTCAATCCTTGGAGGATAGAACTGCTCTTTTAGAAAAGATGATGGCATCTTTGAAGAAAGCATCTGTAGATGAAGAAAGCCCCCTTTGGCAAGTTGCAAATGATTTAGAAAACGCAGAATATGCACCTAATAGGGAATGGTATCTGCCGTTTTTAGAGGATCAAGCTACTCTTTGGGATTATTTACACCCTGGTACAAATATTTATTTAGTAGGCGTTAGGGATATCCTTAAGTCTGTGGAAAGCTATTCTCAATATATTGGTGAATTAGTAGTATCTTTAGTGGAGAGAAAGCACCTATCAAAGGAATACAACGCTCTGCCTCTATTTATTTCTAAAGTTTTGGATGGGGCTTCAAATTTTCCGATAATCTACTTGACAGACCTTCTCCCCAATTCACTTCCATTTGAGCCGAGGGCTATTGTTAGCATCGTCACCCAACCTGGTATAAGATATCAAGGCAGATGGGAGATTATGGCTGAGGAATTGAAACAGGCTTTGCAAAGAGGTTATAAAGTAATCTTTGCAACAGACTCTGTGGAAAAACGGGATGATTGGCTAAGGCGCTTGCCGGATGATGGATTGATTCCAGTCAATGGAGATGAGTCTTTAGAACCTCCCAAGTCAGGACAACTATCGGTCATAGCACATCCACTATTATATGGTTTTACTTTTATTGATGAAAAACTGATGGTTGTGGCACAAAGTCAACTAAAGGTTTCGAAAGCAGATAAGAAGAGTAAACGCAAGACTGGAAACATTAAGAGCGTATCCGATTTAGAGATTGGTGATTATATTGTTCACGAGGTACATGGAATTGGTATTTATAAAGGTGTAAATACCATGGATGCTGCAGGGGTTACCAAAGACTATATCCACTTGGCATATGGTGGTACTGATCAGCTGTATCTGCCTGTGGAACAACTTAGCAACTTAAACAAATATGTCGGGGCTCCTGAGAGCAAAGTCAAATTAAGTCGCCTGCATTCTGCGGAGTGGAACAAGACGAAGCAAAAGGCTAAAAAAGCCGTTGAAGTAATGGCGAAAGAATTAATAGAGCTATATGGAATAAGGCACAAGGCAAAAGGTTATATTTTCGGACCGGATACCCCATGGCAAGGAGAGTTTGAAGCAGCGTTCCCCTATGAGCCTACAGACGGCCAATTAGAAGCAGTAGCTGCTATTAAAGGGGATATGGAAATTGAAAGGCCAATGGACAGGTTGCTTTGCGCTGATGTGGGATATGGGAAGACTGAAGTTGCCCTAAGGGCAGCTTTTAAAGCTGTAATGGATGGTAAACAAGTGGCGTTTTTAGTCCCCACAACAATTTTGGCACAGCAGCATTATATTACTGCCGCAGAAAGATTTTCAGGTTTTCCCATAAAAATAGAGGTGTTGAATAGATTCAAATCCTCAGCAGAGCAAAAAAGAATTTTAAGTGATTTGAAAAAAGGTTTTGTAGATGTGCTAATTGGAACACATAGGCTTTTGTCTAAAGATGTGACCTTTAAAGATTTAGGACTAATGATTATAGATGAAGAACAACGCTTTGGAGTAAAGGATAAAGAAAAGTTAAAAACCATTTCCAAAGGAGTGGATTCCTTAACACTTTCTGCTACACCGATTCCTAGGACTTTGCAGATGGCTATGAGTGGAATTAGGGATATGACCACCATTGAAGAGCCTCCTGGGGAGCGATTCACTGTACAATCTATGGTGACCCCTTTTTCACCGGTAATGGTTCGAGAGGCGATTTTAGGGGAACTGAGAAGAAGTGGACAATGCTATGTAGTGCATAATAGAGTTAGCAATATGGAAGTCATGGCAAAGAGATTAAAAGAACTAGTTCCTGAGGCAACTATTGCCGTTGCCCATGGGCAGATGAGTGAAAAAGAACTTGAGAATGTAATGGTTGATTTCTACCGTGGAGAATATGATGTTTTATTATGTACTACCATTATAGAAATTGGCATGGATATTCCCAATGTAAATACTATAATCATTATGGATGCCCATAGACTGGGGCTATCGCAACTATATCAACTAAGAGGTAGGGTTGGTAGAAGTAACCGTAGTGCATATGCATATTTTACTTATCCAAATGATGGAGTTTTGACTGAATCTGCAGGGAAACGGCTTATGGCAATGAAACAATTTACGGCATTTGGATCAGGCTTTCAGATTGCCATGAAGGACTTGGAGATTAGAGGCGCAGGTAATGTATTTGGCATGGCTCAGCATGGTCACATGAATTCCATTGGTTACGATTTATACCTCAAATTTTTATCTAGGGCTGTTTCTGAATTAAAGGGTGAAGTTGTGGAAGAGTTAGTGGATACTCAACTTGATTTATCCGTATCTGCATTTATTCCTCACAGTTATATACAATATGAGCCTCACAGATTGGAAATATACCAAAGAATGGCATCAGTTTCCAATGATGAGGAGGAGATGGATTTAACAGATGAGCTAGTAGATAGATTTGGAGAACTACCTGATACAGTGGAGAATTTAATGGCTGTAGCTAGGTTGAGAAATGATGCAATAAGTCTTGGAATATCCGTTATTCATGAGAACAAAGGGCAGTTGAAAATCCTGTGGCCAAAGGAAAAAACTCCAGGTATAGAAGTAGTAAATGGGCTTATAGCATTGTATAGAAGCAATTTGGTACTACACCGTACAACTGATGTTGGAATGACCTTAAAGCTGGTTAAAAGTGGACTTGTGGAAGCACAAGAGTTGATAAAATTAGTTAAAGACTTGAAAACGGTGAAAAATGGTGTATAATTATTCCGTGAGAACAAGGAGGGAAATATGAATAAAAAAATCCTATGGTTAGTAGTTTTGGTAGCGTTTGGAACGTTATTGATGGCAGGTTGCCAAAAAGGTCCGGAAGGTGTTGTGGCTGAAGTTAACGGTGAGCAAATTACCAGAGAGAAATTCGACGCTGAATATAGTTATATGCGTAATTACACAGCCAAACAAAACGGAGAAGCTTTTTTAGATCAATTGGACCAAGATGGTATAGCGCACAAATATCAGCTAGCCAAAAATGTACTTAAGAGCTTGGAAGATAGAACGGCAATCTTACAAGATGCAAAAGCTATTGGAGTTGAAGTTACTGACGAAGCCATAGCGGCAGAATTAGAAAAATTAAAAGCTCAAATCAATGGCGAAAGTGAAACAGATACAGCTTATCAAGAGTATTTGACAAGCAATGGAATGGATGAGACTTTCCTTACTGAAAATATTCGTCTTCAATTGTTAATGAAGGAATATGAAAGAGTAAAAATGGAAAAGATGACCATTGACGCAAAAGAGATTGAAAACTATTACAACGAGCATAAAGAAGAGCTTGTACAGGTTGAAACCGGTGGTATTTTAGTAAAGACTAAAGAGGAAGCTGATGCAGTAAAAGCAAAACTAGACGAAGGTGCTGATTTTGCCGAAACAGCAAAAGAATTTTCTATCGATCAAGTTACAGCTGCCAATGGTGGAAGCTTTGGATATAGCTACAGAGGAATGTTCTCAGCAGAAATTGAAGAAGTTGTTTTTGGTTTAAAAGTTGGAGAGTACAGTGAGCCAACGGAATCTGAAAACGGATATTATATTTTAGCTGCTCTAAATAGAAAAGAATCTTTGGAAGATGTAAAAGACGTGGTTGAGACAATTATCAAACGTCAAAACTTCCAAGACGAGATGCAAAAGTTAGTTAAAGACGCTAAAATTAAAGAATATTTAGACTACAAAACAGTAGAATAATATGGGAACAATTTATATCATGGGTCTTGGACCCGGTAATCCTGATTGGATTAGCATGGCTGTCTATAATAGAATTATCGGAGAAGGGCCCCATTTTCTTAGAACATCAGAGCATGGTGCAGTGGAAATATTTGAGAACAACAATATTCCCTATGAGAGTTTTGACAGATTCTATGAAGATTCAGATAGCTTTGAAGAAGTTTATGGAAAGATTGTAGAAAAACTAATCTCTGCTGCTGAATATGGAGATGTGAACTATTATGTTCCAGGAGACCCACACGTAGCTGAGAAAACTGTGATAATGCTTATGGAGGCCAATGTTAAGACAGAGGTCTTAAGTGGTATTAGCTTTATAGAGCCGGTACTAAAAGCGGTGGGAAAAGACTCGGTATCTGGGCTAGTGTTCTTAAATGGAGAGGGATTATCGTCTCTTGATTTAGATATTCACAGAGATTTGCTAATCACGCAGATATATAATCAGCATCTGTTAAGTGAGTTGAAACTAGCGTTGTCTGAGATATATGGTGACGAGTACTATGTAATGGCAGTTCATAGTGCAGGAACTGTAAAGGAATCGATGCAGAGAATCACCGTCACTGATTTGGATAGGGAAGTTATAGCCGGTCATGAAACTGCGATTTTTGTCCCCGTGATGCCAAAAGACAAAAAAATCTATGACATGAGGGATGTTTTGGAAATAATGATGCGCCTAAGAGCGCCTGGTGGTTGCCCTTGGGATATAGAGCAAACACACAGTTCTATAAGAAATAGCTTAATAGAGGAAGCTTATGAACTGGTTCAAACCATTGACGAGGACAATATTGAGGCAATGGTAGAAGAACTGGGCGACTATTTGTTGCAATGGGTATTTCACTTGCTTATAGGCTATGAAAACGGAGAATTTTATCCTATAGACGTCACTACAGTTTTGGCAGACAAACTAATTTATCGCCATCCGCACGTTTTTTTGCAAAAAAAGGTAGCAAATACAACGGATGTAGGGTATAATTGGGATAAGTTGAAGTATGGGCGTCAAAATATCCATAGATTTATAGACAAGCTAAACTCCATTCCTGCTTTGCCTTCTACCATGGTAGCGCAGAAGATTATTCACAAATGTGCATCCATTGATTTTATTTGGGATGGCCCTGAAGGACCGGCTGAGAAGGTTAAGGAAGAACTCTTAGAATTGGAGCAGGCATTAATAAACGGCGATGAATTTGAAATGGAAAAAGAACTGGGAGACATACTTTTTTCAGTTTGCAGTCTAGCTTATATGTTGGGCATCGACCCAGAGCTGGCACTGACTTCTACCAATAGAAAATTCATAGGACGTTTTGAGATAATGGATAGACTAGCTCATAATGGTGGCAAAGAGTTAGAGACTCTAAGTCGTGAGCAACTGGAAGAACTTTGGCAACGCGCCAAAGAATTAGAGTAGTTATTTTATTTAAAATTTAAGGAGGACTAGCATGAACAAACAAGAATTAGTAGCAAGCATTGCAGAAAAGAGCCATTTAAAAAAGAAAGACGCAGAATTAGCTTTAAACAGCTTTATTGAATCAGTAGAAGAAGCATTAAAAAAAGGTGACAAAGTTCAATTAGTTGGATTTGGTACTTTCGAAGTAAGAGAAAGAAAAGCTAGAGAAGGTAGAAACCCAAGAGATCCTAAAGAAGTTATTAAAATCCCAGCATCCAAAGCACCAGTATTCCGTGCAGGAAAAGCTTTAAAAGAAATCGTTAACAAGTAATTATAGCAGTGTACAGCAGGCCTTCGGGCCTGTTGTTTTTAGGAGGGCATATGAGACTTGATAAGTATTTAAAAAACTCTAGGTTGATTAAGAGAAGAACCGTGGCAAGAGAAGCATGTGATAAAGGCCATGTTAGTATAAATGGGAAAGTCTCAAAAGCAGGTGCTGAAGTGGATATCGGCGATGAGATTGTTATTGTCTTTGGACAATCCACCGTCAAGGTAAGGGTATTGTCTGTGGAAGATAATCCAGGTAAAGCTGAAGCAGGCTCTTTATATGAAATAATAGAAGAATCAAAAAATCATTAATATTGTGGTTGTGTATATCAAAAATGGTTACAATAGGGCAACAAAGCCGAAAATCTATTGAAATTACACTTGATAGATGAGATAATATGCATAGAAATATGTGTAAAACTAAGGTTGTGATAATATGAAAGTGAAACAAAAACGAAAAAATAACATTAGACGTTATGGTTTCAAAATCTTGGTAGTGCTGGCCGTTTTGGCGTATGCACTATATCACTATGCCAATCAAAGGGTAATTTTATCAGAATTAGAGGCTAAAAGAGCTGCGAATGAAGTAAGGATATCGACTTTACAATCGGATATAGAGAACTTGGAGAAAGAAATCCAATATAGCGAGTCGTTAGAATTTGTAGAAAAAGTTGCTAGAGATGAATTAGGTATGGTAAGACCGAGAGAAATCATATATGATGATGTAGGTGAGCAATCACAGACAGAAAATGAGCAAACTGAGAATCAAGAAGTTGAAGAATAATAACTATTTTTAAAGGAGGAGCATTTTAGGATGTCGTTGACAGTGGGAAGTATTGTCGAGGGAAAGGTCACAGGTATGACCAATTTTGGTGCATTTGTCGAATTACCAGGAGGTAAAAATGGGCTTGTGCACATTTCAGAAGTATCTCATGAATATGTAGAGAAAGTTTCTGATCATTTGAAGAAAGACCAGGAAGTTAAGGTGAAAGTGCTGTCAATGAGCGATGATGGTAAAATTGGATTGTCCATTAAGCAGACAATTCCAGCTCCTGTGAAAAGTGCTCCGGTAAAAAAAGCTCCTGCTCCAGTATTTGAAAAACCTAGAGCTAGAGATGAGGCTT
The DNA here is from genome assembly GCA_012728295.1 of Tissierellia bacterium. Classification (GTDB taxonomy): domain Bacteria; phylum Bacillota; class Clostridia; order Tissierellales; family Peptoniphilaceae; genus JAAYFJ01. The sequence goes on from JAAYFJ010000013.1 coordinate 48,914, forward strand.
TGACTTTTGAAGACAAGTTAAATCGCTATTTAAAAGATAGCAACGAGAGAATAGTAGAAGTTAATACAAGAGAGAAACGCAGAAAAAGACCTAGATAATCATAATATATTGCAATTAAACCGGATCACTCCGGTTTTTTATTTTTACTAAATACTTCTAATTTATTGGCGAGGGCGTTAATGTCTGATATTATTAGAATATAACAATGTGGGATATTAGAGGTGTAGATATGAACCTGTGGGAAAATACATTAAAATGGCTGAGGGCGGTCTATGAAGATAATAAGGATAGACCTGTTATTGCTATGGTGTCAGGTGGTCCTGATTCAAGGCTCATGGTTGAGCTTATATTAAATACTTGGCCTAGAGAAATGGTGCATATGCTTCATGTAAATCACCTATATAGACCTGGTTCTCATAGGGAGACAGCTTTTGTGAGACGCTTAGCTTGTGATAATAATGTGAGTTTTCATCTGCACACAGACAGTATGGTTGCAGTTTCCAAGAAAAGAGGAATTAGCTTAGAGCAAGCTGGTCGAGCGATTCGGTTGGAAGCTTCCAATAATTTGATGAAAGAGCTGCCTAATGCTGTTATTGCAACAGGTCACCACGAGGACGATCAAGTTGAAACAATTTTTATGAGAATTGTTAGAGGAACGGGAATGGACGGACTTGTAGGAATAATACCTTGGGATGGATATAAGCTTAGACCACTTAGGTTTTGGAAAAAAACTGAAATATTGGATTTTTGCAATGTAAATGGTATGGAGTATGTTGAGGACGAAAGCAATTTCGTTGCAGATGTCACTAGAAATATCCTTAGGTTAGAAGTGCTTCCTATTTTGAGAGAACGTTTAGGCAAGGATATTAACGATTCTCTTTTAAGATTGGGAAACATTGCTTTGGCTGATAAAAAGTTTTGGGAGAACAGGGTTCAGTTGTTGTTTTCACAACATGGAAGAGTTGGGAAAGAGGGGATATTTCTCAATCGTGAAATTGTGGGCTTACAATTTGCTGAAAGCTCCAGATTAATCAGATATAGTCTTTCAATGTTGGAGGATGGGCTATGGAATGTGGGGTTCGAGCATATTAAAGCTGTAGTAGAGCAAATTTTGACTCCAGGTTCATGGCAAATGGATTTACCAGGCGAAATTAGGGTATATGCTATAGGTGATGAAATCTTATTCAGACATGGTATTTGGACCTCAAAAATTCCAGAGGCTGTGGATTTAAAAGGTGGAATAAATGTAACTCCATGGGGAGCTTTTATTTTAGAACAAGAAAGCAACTTATCTGATAGGCAGGTTCAAGTATTTGACATGGATAAATTGCCTGGGAAAATAGTTGTTCGCTCTAGAAAGAATGGCGATGTTTTTTATCCCGTGGGAATGAAAGGTTCTAAAAAGTTAAAAGATTATTTCATCGATGAGAAGATACCTGCGTTATTGAGGGACAGAGTACCCTTAATAGAATCTGGAGGAGATTTGATTTGGGTAGTGGGATATCGTGCTGACGGTAGATATCTAGCAACAGAACACACTAAAAACCCACTAACAATAGTTTATAGGGAGGGAAACCATGAATGGTAAATGTGAAATGATTAAGGATGTAAAGGATATATTAATTTCAGAGGAAGAAATACAAGATGTGATATCCGATTTGGGAAAACAAATTAGTGAGGACTATAAAGGAAAAGAACTTTATGTAGTGGGTATACTTAAAGGGGCTTCTATATTTATGTCGGATTTAGTTCGTAAGATTACAGTTCCAATGACTATGGATTTCATGGCTGTTTCCAGCTATGGGCAAGCATCTGAGTCCACTGGTGAGGTTAAAATCGTGAAGGATTTAGATTTCAGCGTCATAGGAAAAGATGTGTTAATAGTTGAAGACATCATTGACACTGGTACTACCTTATCTTATTTAACTGAGCTACTTAAGAGTAGGGGAGTTCATGATGTTAGAATCTGTACTCTTTTAGATAAACCTTCCAGACGTACAGTAAATATTCCTGTAGACTATGTGGGCTTTGAAGTTCCCAATGAATTCATAGTGGGATATGGAATTGATTATGCAGAGTACTATAGAAACTTGCCTTATGTAGCAAGCTTAAAAGAAGAAAAGTATAAATAAATAATATATATATAAACTTTGCCTTCCATAATCATAGCGTTATGTTATAATGAAGGTTAGCATATTAATTAGGAGGTTAAAGTGAATAGAAGATTCCAAAGTATTTCAGTATATATTTTAATAATTCTACTCGTTTATATGGGCGTCAGATGGCTTGGTGCAGATGTAGCAAAAACTGAAACCCTTAGTATTGCACAATTTATTGAATATTTAGATAAAGATGAGGTTAAGAGTGTAGTCTCAAAGGATCAAGATAACTTGATAAAAGGAGTGCTAAAAGATGGCACAGCATATGAGACTAGAATCAGTGATGCTATGAAACAATCGTTTTACGCTGACTACATCAAAGATAAAGTTGAGTCTGGCAATTTAGAATATAGAGCTGAAGCTGTTCAGAGATCTATATTATTTGAAATGCTTCCAACTCTGTCAATTTTCGTTATATTAGGACTGTTTTGGTACTTTGTACTAAGACAGACTCAAGGTGGCGGAAGAGGTGCAATGCAATTTGGGAAATCTAGAGCTAAGTTGCATAAAGAAGGGGACAGAAAACCTGTAACCTTTGCAGACGTTGCTGGTTTGGAAGAAGAAAAAGAAGAATTGGCAGAGATTGTAGAATTTTTGAAAAACCCACGAAAATTCGTTGAAATTGGAGCGAGAATCCCCACCGGTGTTCTATTGGTAGGACCACCTGGAACAGGTAAGACATTCTTATCAAGAGCTGTTGCTGGAGAAGCTAAAGTTCCTTTCTTTACCATCTCTGGTTCAGATTTTGTGGAGATGTTTGTAGGTGTGGGTGCTAGTAGGGTTAGAGATCTTTTTGAACAAGGCAAGAGATCAGCTCCATGTATTATATTTATTGACGAGATAGATGCCGTAGGTCGCCGTAGAGGTGCCGGTTTAGGTGGCGGACATGACGAGAGAGAGCAGACGTTAAACCAGCTATTGGTTGAGATGGACGGATTTGGTGTAAATGAAGGCGTCATAGTTATGGCAGCTACTAACAGAGCTGACATTCTAGACCCTGCTTTGCTTCGCCCCGGTCGTTTTGATAGAACGGTTTATGTGGGAAGACCAGATGTTAGAGGAAGAGAAGCAGTTCTGAAAGTTCACACGAGAAACAAGCCGTTGGATAGTGATGTAAATTTAAAAGTTATTGCTAAAAGAACTCCAGGATTTACTCCTGCAGACTTAGAAAACTTGGTAAACGAAGCGGCAATCCTTGCAGCTAGACACAATAGAAATAAAATCAATATGTCCGATGTGGAAGAAGCATCCATTAAAGTGCAAGCGGGACCAGCTAAGAAATCTAAAGTAGTTACTGATAAAGAGAGAAAGCTAACTGCAGTACACGAAGCAGGACATGCTTTGGTTACAAGGCTTACTCCTGATTCAGATCCTGTTCACATGATTACCATTATTCCAAGGGGACAGGCTGGAGGATTTACAGCTTTTATTCCAGAAGATGATGTGAACTTCATGACTAAGAAACAACTTGAAGGTGAGCTGGTATCCTTATTAGGTGGTAGAGTTGCAGAAGAATTAGTCTTAGAGGATGTCTCTACAGGTGCTGGAAACGACATTGAAAGAGCGACTAATATGGCTAGAGCTATGGTCACACATTTTGGAATGAGCAAGCTATTAGGACCTATTAATTATGGAAGTGATGACGAAACCGTTTTCATGGGTAGGGACTTTGGTAAAACTAGAAACTATTCTGAAGTGGTAGCTGCAGAAATAGATAGAGAGATGCAACGAATAATTAGTGAAGCTTATCAGAAAGCTACTACACTAATTGCGGAAAACTTGGATATTTTGCTTAGAATATCTGATGCTCTATTGGAAAGAGAAACTTTGAGTGGCGATGAATTTGAAATCATTTTCAACGGTGGGGAATTACCTCCAGTATCTGAGACCGTAGAAGAAGTTGATGAGACTTTAGAAATTAGAGAAGAAGACCTTTCTGCCACTGCAAGAGAAATTCTTACAGATGAAGAGATAGAAGATAAGATAATAAGAACTTTAAGAAAATTACAGCGTAGAAATTCTAATGAATCTCACGATGACAAAGTTACTGAAGAAAGCGAAACAGACGATAAAAACGACCTGATTTAGCAAAGTTAATAATAAACGGGAGCCATTGGCTCCCGTTTTGTGAGAAAGGAATAATAATATGAATATACAGATAAGCATGCTATTTGGGATAGTTTTAATACTAACTCTTTGGCTAGCAGGAAAGTATCTTAGGGGAAAAGGGAAATCAGGTAATGAAGCTGCTAACTCACTTCAACGTATTGTTGTCTTAATTGCTGTTGTTCTAGCCGTTGGTTTAAGCTTTTTACAAAGGCCGCAGCAGTTTGTGCTTTGGGAGCATACCCCATCTGAAATATGGATTAAGCCAATGGATGGAGAAGAAATAATGCTAGGTGACGAACAAATTGCCCAGCTGGAAAAACTTTCTGAAGAAAAAACCATTAAGCCCATTGGGTTGGCATCCAAATTTCAAGGGCACAAATTGATTATAATGTCAGAAAGTGGAGAAAAAATAGTTATTAGGGAATTTGCTCCAAATAGGGTGAAACAAGGCAAGTGGTTGTATCAAGGCGACTTCTCCAACATTGATAAATGGTTTAAGGAGGTGGAGTAGTTGCTATTTGTAGCTAAGAATGTACTCATATTATTTGCAATGATATTTATTGCATATTTTGCAGGTATAAGAAAAATCGTTACTGAGAATGGAATAAAAGATTTCTCAAACTTTTTAGTAAGAGTAACTATGCCTTTGACAATTGTGCACACTTTAATAAAGCCCTATGATGCAAAATTAATAGCAAACGGTCTTAAATCCTTCGCAGGTAGCTTCCTAATGCTGTGCATTATGGCAGGAGTTGCAATTTTCTTTGTAAGAAAATCTAAGATACCTATGAATAAACAGGGGCTATGGATGTTCGTGCTAACGTTTTCCAACAATGGATTTTTGGGAATGCCGCTGATGATGGCACTTTATGGATCAGAAGGATTATTCTATATGACCTTGGCAAATTTAGCGCAAAACATTTTGATTTTTACATTGGGTTTAAGAATGATTAATAGAGGCTTTAGGCCAGTAGATAATATGGGGCTAAAGTCCGTACTATTAAACAATATAAATATTGCGGTTGTAATTGGATTATTTCTGTTCTTTTCGCAGATTCAAGTTCCAGAAGTCATAACTGGTGTTTTGGGCTATATTGCAAATATGAATACGCCACTTTCCATGGTGGTAGTAGGATTGTCCCTTTCGAAATATAATGTGAAAGACATGTTCACAGATAGAGATTCATATATATTATCTGCTGTAAGACAGCTGATATACCCATTAATAGCATATTTCATTCTAAAGGTTACCGGCTATGGCGCTGGCACTTTGGTTCCTGCAATATTATTATTTACAATAGTGTTACCTGCTCCTGCCTTGGCTTCAGTTTTGTCAGAGCAGTGTGATACTAATCCGAAATTTGCTGCCCAGTGTATCTTTATTACCACATTGGCCAGCATGCTGGCGGTTCCGTTGGTGGGGGGACTGTTGGTATAACGTTAAGCGGTGCCAAAAGTTGATGGAAAGTAAAGAAAAAGTTACAATTCACATAAAAAGTATGTATTTTGTTGCCTGTGTGATAAGATATAGTAATAAAATATTAGGAGGATAAAAATGAAAATTCGACTAAAACGAACTAGTTTATTGGCTTTGGGCTTTGTTTTACTATATACACTTCCTACATTTGCAGCATCAGGTCGCATTAAAGTAGTTGATGAGGCTGGTAGAGAGCTATATTCTATTACTGAAACTGGAAAAGATCAGCAATTAATCAATATTAGAGGCAACGATAGATTAAGAGGAGAAACAATATTATATATTAGCAACGAACAACTGATACTAAGAGATAATAATGAAGATGTGGTAGTTGTCACTGTGGCAAGAGGGGCGAATCGTGAATGGAATACGTCTTGGTATCCTTATGACTACAGCAATAGACAGACTTGGGATATTTCATGGTATTATTATAGATTTCCAGAATATAAGGATACTGAATCATATTGGAATTACAGCAGGGCGGAATATGATAGATATGTAAATCACTACAATCGTCTACGCTCCGATTATGAGGTGTCCAAGGAAAGAAGCGATTGGTACAAAGAGGGAGAAGTTAGGTCAACGAAAGTCTTCCCTAAATATATTATTGGAACCGAAGGATCTAAGTTTGAACCAGATAGATTGCTGACCAGAGCAGAAGCAGCTTCCATGTTTGCTAGACTGGTTGCAGGCGATCAGAAAATAGGGAGTCAGCCCATAGGATATAGCGATATTAAGCCTAATAGTTGGTATCGCGATGTAGTAGGATATGCTTCTGCTAGGGGCTTAGCAATAGCTGTGCCTGGAGAGAAATTCTATCCTGCAGAGCCGATTTCAACAGACGATTTCAATAAGCTTTTGAATAAAGCTGTGGAAGTATTAGGATATTCAAGTTCAGTGGAACTTGCAAAAGGCTTGAACGTAACTAGAGGCGAGGCAGTAAGATTGATAAATCTTAATACTAAACGGCTTCCAGATCACTATTACATCACAGAGAAGATAGCCAGCCCATTTGTAGATGTATTGTCAAACACAGCTATGTATGACCAGTTGATGACTGCTTCCACCACGTATATGCAAAGTACTTGGAATGACGGGTTAGTGGGATGGAGTTATCATACTAAGTAAAAGAGATACGATCAGTAGTACAACTAATAATAAATACGAGGTATATTAATGAACTATAAAATAATTGTCGACTCAGCATTGGATTTACCAAATCATTTATGGGAAGCACTGGATATACATTATATTCCTATGAATTATGAGGTAGATGGCGTTACCAAATTGTATCAGCCAGGAATTAACGAAGAAGAAAAAAACGACTATTATCAGGCTTTAAGAGAAAAAGCTGAATCTAGCACTTCTCTAATAACACCATTTATCTTTGAAGAGGTGTTTAGAGAGTACTTGGAAAAAGATATGGATATATTATATCTAGGTTTTTCATCGGGGATATCCTCCACATTTGATTCTTCTGTTGTGGCGATGAACAGTCTTAAAGGAGAATATCCAGATAGAAAAATTGTGGTAATGGATTCACTCTGTGCTTCAGGTGGATTAGGGCTATTGGCAAAAGATGTTGCTACTAACAGGCAAAATGGCATGAGCCTTGAAGAGAATATAGAATTTATTGAAAAAGAATGGCAAAACTATGGTCATTTCTTTATGGTAAATGATTTGATGCATTTAGTTAGAGGTGGAAGATTATCTGCAGTTGCAGGAATTGCCGGCTCAGCTTTGGGAATGAAGCCAATTTTGACTATGGATGAATTTGGAAAGCTGCGTAATTTTAAAAAAGCTAGAGGGGTAAAGGGTGGACTAAAGGAATTAACAGCTGTAACCGTGGAATATATAAAATCTCAAGATGAAGAAGTCTTTATTGTACACTCAGGAAATGAAGACTTGGCAATGCAATTGGCAGAAACATTGAAACAAGCAGGATTAACAGGGGAAATGCATCCTATAAACGTTAGTCCTGTAATTGGGGCGCATGTAGGACCTGATTTTGTATCTTCTTTTTTCAGGGCTACTGATATTAATTGTCGCCGACCAGAGGGATTAAAGTAATTAATATCTTGTAAATCAAGTAGGTGCCCTGTAAATAGCAGTGGCACCTACTTCTATAAGCTGCAATAATGAAAAATATACTACGTTAGACAGCACAAGAAAGTGAGTTATTTATCAGAATGTGATATAATAAACTGATATTTAGTTAATATTTTAAGGCAATGCCTTTGGAGGGAGCGTTTTATGATTCAGAAACCAACTGTGGAGCAGATGATTTCTTCAGGATTTAAAAACCCGTACTTTATTAAAAGTGTAATAAACGAAACGGGAATTTCAGAAGAAGCTGTGCGCTCTTTAGGTAAGGCCTATGCTGACGAGGTTACGGACAGATTTTTTGAGTACAACTATGAACCAATGGAACTCAATAATAAAAAACATGTTTTTACTGACCTGGGTATCACGGATGCACAAGGCGATAATCTGTTGCAGTTAGTAGATAATTTAATTTTTGCACCTAGGGAAAAGATAAAACCATATAGTGGTTTTAGACGTTTAAAAAACAGAAGTGACGGCAGAAGAATAGATAGCATAAATCCTTTTATGAAAATAATGCCATATGTTATGAAACAGCGAAATGACGCTCAAGTAATGGCTAAATATCCCATTGATGTGGGCGTAATAGATGATTACATTAAAGAAAAGCGTAAAGACGGAATGAGCTTAACGTATCTTCACGTTTTTGTGGCAGTGTTCGTAAGAATATTGGCAATTAGACCAGAGTTAAACCGTTTTATTATGGGAAATCGACACTATGCTAGAAATCACATATCTATTTCCTTTAGCGTTATGAAAAGCTTAAGAGATGGTGGAGAGGAGACTACTTTAAAGTTCCACTTTACGGGAAATGAGAGCATCTATGACATATACCACATATTGGAAACGGCGATTAAAAAGAATGTGGGAGAACCTGGCAATACAGGTGTAGATAAAATATTAGATATCTGCATGAGATGGCCTAGTCCGTTATTGTCTTTTGTAGCGGGTAGTGTTAAGTTTGCAGATAATCACAACTTTTTGCATAGAGGTCTAATAGCAGAAAGTCCATTTCACTGTTCAATTTTTGTGACTTATTTAAAGTCCATAAAATTACCGTCTATTTATCATCATATTTATAATTTTGGGAACACCAGTTTGTTTTTAGCAATTGGAAAAGAAGAAAAACAAGCCGTGATAAATGATGATAAAATCGAAACTGCTAAAATATGTGATTTAGGCGTAGTAATGGATGAAAGAATATGCGAAGGATTATATCTTGCCCATACACTGAGAATACTAAAGCAACACTTAAAGGATTTATCAGTATTAGATAAGAGATTGACTAGAGTTTTGGAGGATATAGATTGATATTTATTAGAAATTATAAAAAATTTATTGTAATTACATTAATGGTGACTCTGTTGCTAGCGGGTTGTCAAAAAGGTGGAGAGTCGGAGTATAAAGCATATGATCAAGTTTATTTAGACAGTTTTGACACCGTGATAAAAGTAATTGTGCATACTAAGAGCACTGATGAGGCTAGTAAATATTTTCAAATGATTCACAGTAGATTATTAGAATTGGATGACTATTATAATATTTACAATGGACCTAAAAATGGAAATAATTTATTTACCTTGAATGAAAAAGCGGGGAAAGAACCTGTTAAATTGCCAAAAGAGACTATAGATTTGCTCATAATGGCACAGGATTCATATAATAAGTATTCCAACAAAACTGATATCACTATTGGGCCTGTTACAGCAGTTTGGCATAAACATCGAGAGGGTCATGTCATAGAGGGTGGGGAACACTCAGAAGAAGCACCTCACGATGGTACATTGCCCACTAAGTTGGAGTTAGAAGCTGCAGCAAAGCATATGGGAATGTCCCATTTAATAATAGATGAAAAAGCTGGAACTGCCTTTTTAACCGATGAAAACGCTAGAGTAGATGTAGGGGCAGTGGCAAAAGGCTATGCTGTAGAGTTGGTTGCAAAAGAAGCTGAAGCTGCAGGGCTTGAAGCTGGTATAATAAGCGCCGGAGGAAATGTAAGGACCATTGGGAAACCGTTATTAGCGAATAGGAATCTCTGGGCTGTAGGTATTGAAAATCCGGACATAGTTGCTAGAGAAAAAGGCAAACCGTTAGTAGATGTTCTTTTCATTGGCGAAGGAGCAGTTGTAACCAGTGGAGATTATCAAAGATTTTATATGGTAGATGGTAAATCATATCATCACCTAATAGATCCTGTTACATTGTTTCCAGGGGAACACAGTAGAAGCGTTACGATATTTTGTGAAGATTCAGGGTTAGGAGATTTTCTTTCTACGGCAGTTTTTTTAATGCCACATGAAGAGGGAGAAAAGTTAATAGAATCCATTCCCGGAGCAGAAGCTCTTTGGGTTTTTAAGGATGGTAGCACAAAGTTTTCATCAGGAATGGCAAAATACCTAGAAAGTCAAGGCGCAAAACCATAGTAACCGAAATATATTCAGAGATATTACCATCACATGATGGGGAAGGAGTATTAATATGAGATTGAATAATTGGTTGGGGCTACTATATCATGCATTTGTAGTCGCCATTTGCGGGGCTGTAATTTGGGCGATGAATCGCTATGGGGCAGAGTGGGGATTTATCTATAACCATATTGCCGTTAAAGTTGCACTGTCATTGTTACCGGTATTATTATATTGGTTGTTGGCAAAACTTCTGCCAGGCAAAAAAGATAAGAAACGTGATTTTACATCGGGTTTAGCAATATTTTTTATTGCGTTGATTACACTTATTGTGGCTTTTGCAGGACATAGACAAGAGCTGTTTAGCATGGGATTTGGTGGAAGCGTTTGGACGTTGCCATTAGATGTATTTATGTTACCTGTGATATTGGTATTATCCATTTGGGGAAAAGGATATAATATTATTTTTCTGGTGGCAGGGATGCTGTTGCCAACAATATTATTTGGATTGAGCCGAGTGGTTGGCAGAATCGGAACCAAAGAGGAATATGAAGTTGATGAAGATGAAGAGCTAGAAGCTGAAGATGATATATTTGAAGAAGCTGCAACTATTGAAAGCGAAGAACCGCTAGAAGAACCTTTAAAGGAAGAAGTCAAAGTATCTCAAGAGACTATGCAGTGGATAAAATCCGAACCAGTAGAAGAACTGAAAGAGGAAGTGGTAGCACCTATTATTTCTGAAACTCCAATAAAACCAGCGCCAAAGAGTAACTTAGAAAAAGAACCAGAGGAGTTGGTGGGTGAGCCTGTTCCACAAGAAACCGTATCTCAAGACATCAATCCTATAATTAAGGAAGAACGCGTAATTAAGCCTGAAGAGAGATTAGACAATAAAGGCGTTTCTGAAAAAGAGGGTATTGTAGAAGAGGATAAAGTGAAAGAATCGCTTGCTGGAGGGATGCAACTTACTCCAGAAGAAATCGAAATGATTATGAAGGCAAGAGCCGCTAAAGTTACGGTTAATGGTATAGAAGAGGCAGAGGATAAAGCTGTTGAAGTCGAGCCAGCTGTTGAGTTCAAATCAACTGAAAAAAAACACGAAGAAGTGATTCAAGCTAAGACGATAGTTGTAAAAGATGTGATTGAGGAAATAAACAAGGTAGAAAACGAGAGCGTAATAGGAAAAAAAGAAATAGAAGAAATTCCAGAAAAAATTGAAGCAAAAGAAGTAGTCTACGAAGAAAAACCTCTACCTAGCTTTATTAAAGAATCTATTGATAGAGAAAAAGAACGAAAAGAAGCAGAAGTCTTAGAAGAAGAGGAAGATAGAATTAGTGATGCATGGTCTGGAACTAAGGAAATGTTAGGCAATCTTTTCGGCTCTAAGAAGAAACGCAAGAAAACCTCCAGAACTTCAAGAGAGTCTGTGGAGAATCCCGTTGAAGATGTGATAATTGATGAACCGAAGCCTAAAGTTGAGATTGAGTGGAAATCCAGTCGTAGAGATACCTCATTGAAAAAACCTGAACCGGCTGTAAATGCGGAAAAGAGTTTTAAGACTGGGGAAGACCAAGTAAGAGATATATTATTTAATGACGATAACAAATAAAAGTATGAAGGAGATAATATGTACCCACATAATATGGAAGAATTAAAGGAAATTACAATTGGAAAACTCAAAGAAAAAGGTGTGCAGTTAAAAGATATTGCCGAGCTGGTATATGACTTGCAAAAACCTTATTTTCAAGGAATGACTATGGAACTAGCCGAGGAAAGCGTAATGGCAGTTTTGAGAAAAAGAGAAGTCATTCATGCAATACTTACAGGTATTGCTATTGATGAAATGGCACAAAAAAAACTATTACCTGAGCCAATACAGAGTATAATTGAAGCAGATGAGGGGCTATATGGTATAGATGAAGTCCTACCATTGGGAATAATTAACCTTTACGGAACCATAGGTTTGACTAACTTTGGATACTTGGATAAAGAGAAAAAGGGAATAATAAAGGAATTAGACGGTAGAAAAAAACATATGGTCACTACTTTCCTAGATGATTTGGTAGCAGCTATAGCAGCAGCTGCAGCCTCTAGAATCGCTCATGCTAATATAAAATAGAATATAATATATAAAGGCGACGAAAGTCGCCTTTATATATATGAGGAGAAAATATGAAATACTACGCTGTAAAGCAGGGGAAAAAGCCTGGGATATATTCCACTTGGGAGGAATGTAAAGCACAAGTTCACGGTTTTCCCGGAGCGATATATAAAAAATTCGAAGATGAAGCCTTGGCAAAAGCCTTTATCTCTGGGGAACAAGTGGTACCAAAGATTAACCCAAATGATACTGTGGCATATGTGGACGGGAGTTATGATGTTGCTACACATAGGTTTAGCTATGGGGCGGTTATTATTCATAACAAAGAAGAATATGAACTGTCAGAAGCTTTCAGTGATGAAAGATGGGCAGATATGAGAAATGTAGCCGGGGAAATTAGAGGAGCTATGGCAGCCATAACTTGGGCTACAGAAAATAAAGTCGAAAAACTAATTATATACCATGACTATGAAGGGATAAGCAGATGGCCGTTGGGAGAATGGAAAGCCCAAAAAGAATGTACCAAAGCCTATGTACAGTTCGTAAAGGATCATAGAGATGTAGAAGTGACATTTATGAAGGTAAAGGCTCACAGTGGGAACATACTAAATGACAGGGCTGACCTTTTGGCTAAAGAAGCATTGAAAGACAGCGATTAATAAAACCCTCAAACGATTGACGTTTGAGGGTTTAAACTTGCTTTACTCCACTTGAACTACCAGTATTTTATTTTTTTCTAATAATTCTAGTGCATATTCGTCTACTCTATAGGCATGTTTATAATAGATAGCCTTAATACCTGCTTGAATTAGTGCCTTAGTGCAATTTAGACAAGGGAAGTGAGTTATATAAGCATCACAATCTTTGACAGAAATTCCCTCTTTGGCACAGTATAATAATGCGTTCATCTCTGCATGAATAGTTGCGATACAATGGCCATCTCTCATGGTATGTCCAACGTCAAAACAGTGTGGATTCCCAGCAACAGAACCGTTATATCCTGTAGAAACAATGCGATGGTCTCTATTTACCAACACACAACCTACATAAGCCCTGTCACAAGTTGATCTAGATGCCACCATATCAGTTATTTCCATAAAATATTGGTGCCAATTTTTTCTTTTCATCAGATATCCAATTCTTTCATATAATTATATACCGTATATCTGGATATTCCCATTATTCTAGCTATTTCCGGTATAGATTTTTGCATTTTCAATAGGCCTAGATTATTCATTCTATTAATTACTTCAAGCCTATCTTGTTTATTCATCATGGACAATGGTTTTCCAATTTCCGTAACAATATCTTCAAGGCTAGATTTGATTACATTGTCATCGGAAAAATCGGGTGTTGAACCAAGGGATCCAGTGGTAGTCAAGAAAGTTGAAAGCATTCTGCTTACCCTAGATATATCTTCGCAATCATAGTTGATGCACAAAGCATATCTTTGACCATTAAATATTGTTGAAATAGTAGAAGACTTAACATTTTTTTTCAGTGCATCTCTCATGTCATAGTTTATAAAATAACCATCTGCACTATGTGCTATGCGTTTTTTAGCAATGTCCAAAATAGGTGAGCCTACTTCTCGGCCGGATACATGGCCGTTGAAAATAGCAATTACCTTTTGTTCACTTCCTGATAGAACTACCTCGCAATTATCACCAAACATCTCGGCAATTAAACTGGCAAGGCTTGTTAGAAACTCAATAAACTCCTTTTCAGTCACTAATGTCACCGCTTTCCTAAAATATTAATAATGATATTATATCATATAAACAAATAGTAGAGGCGTCAATTTGAAAAAATATTCAAGTTAATATGCCATATTGGATTGACAAAAACAACACTGTTAAGGAGGAAACATTATTGAGAAGAATATAACAACAAATTGTCAACAAATAGGCAATAAATACACATTTTGTTGACTTAAATACAGATAGCATGATATACTTAAATCAGAAAAGGAGGGATGGTTAATGAAGGAATTTATGACAGGTAATGAAGCGGTAGCAAGAGGAGTTTACGAGGCTGGAGTGCATTTTGCATCAGCATATCCAGGCACTCCCAGTACGGAGATTTTGGAGAATATCGAAAAGTATGAAGAAGTCACTGCAGAATGGGCTCCCAATGAAAAAGTAGCATTGGAGTCAGCTATTGGAGCATCAATCGCAGGTGGTCGTTCCTTTGCAGCTATGAAAATGGTAGGAGTGAACGTAGCTGCGGATCCATTGTTTACCTACGCTTATATGGGTGTCAACGGTGGTTTTGTATTTGTATCTGCGGATGATCCAGGACAGTTTTCATCTCAAAATGAGCAAGACAATAGAAACTACGCTGCATTTGCTAGGATTGCTATGTTTGAACCTTCAGATAGTCAAGAAGCCAAAGACATGGTTAAAGAAGCATATAGAGTTAGCGAAGAATATAATACGACTGTAATGCTTAGGATGACTACTCGAGTTGACCATTCCAAGAGCTTAGTTGAGTTGGGAGAAAGAGAAGAAGTCAGCATTAAGCCATATGATAGAGCTATGGGCTCTTCAAGATTTGATGCAGTTCCAGCTAAGTCTAAAAGGCATAGATTAGATTTAGTGGGAAGATTTGAAAAACTAAGAGAGTATTCAGAAAATACGCCATTTAACTTTGAGGAATATCATACTGACAAAATAGGGGTAGTAACTTCTGGAGTTGCATATAGATATGCTAAGGAAGTATTTGGTGAAGATGCTTCATATTTAAAACTTGGATTTACAAACCCTCTACCAATGACTAAGATTAAAGAATTTGCAAAAAGAATGGATAAAGTATATGTAATTGAAGAACTAGATCCATTTATTGAGCGTCAGATGAAGCAAGAGGGAGTTGAGTGTATAGGAAAAGAATTGCTTCCAGATATTGGGGAATTATCCACTAAGATTATAGCTGAAAAACTGTTAGGAAAGACTACAGAGACCATCAGCTTCGATCAAGATAAATTAGTACTACGTCCTCCAACTCTTTGTGCGGGCTGCCCTCACAGAGGATTTTTCTATACCCTTGGTAAATTGAAAAATGTTATGGTTGCAGCAGATATTGGCTGTTATACCCTTGGTGGAGCGCCACCGTTAAGTGCAACGGACACCTGTATATGTATGGGTGGTAGTGCAGGAACAGGCCATGGAGCTCAAAGGATTTTTGAAAGAGCTGGAGAGGGTAAGAGAGCAGTGTCAGTAATGGGAGATTCAACGTTTTTCCATACGGGAATAAACGGCTTAATCAATGCCCTATATAATAAATCAAAATTGGTAACCTGTGTATTGGATAATAGGACAACTGCAATGACAGGGCATCAAGAAAATCCGGGAACGGGATATACAGCTCATGGGGACATTACTCTTGAGATGGATATTGCTACCATTGCAAAAGCTTTGGGATGCAAGCATGTAAGGACGGTAAACCCTCATAAGATGGATGAAGTAAACGATGCATTACAATGGGCGTTGGCATTAGAAGAACCTAGTGTCATCATCACCAGATATCCTTGTGCGCTGAAAAAATACTCCCCTGAGGACGTAGAAGAATTTGGAGCTTTAGACACCAAATATGAAGTGGATCAGGATATTTGTATTGGGTGTAAGAAGTGTACTAAGACTGGCTGTCCTGCAGTTCACTTTAAAGACGCAATTAAGAAATCTAGTATTAATGCGGCTCAGTGTGTGGGATGTAGCGTTTGTTCACAAGTCTGCCCAGTTAAAGCCATCCATGTAAAGGAGAGTTAATTATGTCAGTAACCAATATTCTATTAGTAGGAGTAGGCGGCCAAGGAACTGTATTGGCAAGTACGATATTAGCTAAAGGCTTGATTAAAGCCGGTTATGACGTTAAGATGTCTGAAATACACGGAATGAGCCAAAGGGGAGGAAGTGTGTCCACGCAGGTTCGTTTTGGGAAAGAGGTTATTTCTCCAGTTATTGGAGAAGGTGAAGCAGATATTATTGTTGCTTTTGAAAAAATGGAAGCTTTAAGATATTTAAACTTTCTTAAACCGGAAGGTAGCGTGATTGTAAACGAAGAGGAATTGCCTTCTGCTATTATTCAAGCTGGGTTAGCAAAGTACCCAGAGGGAATTTTGGAAGAGCTTAAGAGTCATGCTAAGACTTATCCAATTCCTGCTACAACAATTGCAGGTGAAATGGGTAATGAAAAGGTTATGAACGTGGTACTATTTGGAGCAATGGCAAAGATGCTTGGACTATCTGATGTAGATTGGAAGGAAGTCATAAAAGAAAATGTTAAGCCTCAATTTGCAGAATTAAACTTACAGGCTTATGAAAAAGGGGCAGAATTAATTTAATATTTAAAACTGATAGGCGGTTTACTCCGCCTATCGTTATCTTAAAGGTAGGTGGCTATGAAAAATTTTGAGCAATTGCTAGATAGCATTAAAAACGTAAATAGAAAGCGACTAGCTGTGGTAGCGGCTGATGAGCATGCCATAGAAGCAGCTATTGAAGGTAGAAACGCAGGGTTTATTTATCCTATATTCATAGGCGATATTTCATCTATGGAATCGATATTAAACAAATTGGATAAGACCGGTGAATATGAGTTAGTAGAGGCAAGTAGCCCAGAAGAAGCAGCATCCATGGCTGTTCAAATGGTTAGAGAAGAAAAAGTGGATATGATATTAAAGGGTCATATTGATACTGCTAAGCTTCTTAAGCCGGTAGTCAATAAGGATACAGGAATAGGCACAGGTGCCACCATTTCTCACATGGCGTTGTTGGAGTGTCCAGCATATCATAAATTGTTTATTATTACTGACGGTGGGATGGTGACATATCCAACGCTAGAACAGAAAAAATCGATATTGGAATCTGCTGTCAAAGTAATGAAGACATTGGGAGTAGAGAAACCAAAAGTGGCTTGCTTGGCGGCAGTTGAAAAACCGAATCCAAAGCTGCCAGAGACTTTAGATGGACAAGCCTTAGCAGAAATGGCACAGTCAGGCGAGATAAAGGATTGTGTAGTAGCGGGGCCTATTTCATTTGACTTGGCATTTAATAAAGAAGCTGCACTATTAAAAGAATATGAAAGCGAAGTCGCTGGGGACCCGGACATTATGCTGGTACCAGATTTCGTATGTGGTAATATATTAAGTAAATCAATTATCCATGCAGGAAAAGGTAGAATGGCAGGGTTGATAGTAGGGGCGAAAGTACCAATTTTACTAACATCTAGGGCTTCCTCTGCAGAGGAGAAGTACCTTTCACTGGCATTTGCTGTGGCATTGGAACAGGGGGCATGCTAATGAAAATATTAGTTATTAATCCAGGATCAACTTCCACTAAAATTGCCGTTTATGACGACGAAAATATTATGTTTAAGGTCTCCTTGGATCACTCAGTTGAAGAGTTGAAAAAATATGAAACCATAGGCGATCAATATCCTATGAGAATGAAATTGGTGACTGAAGCGTTGGAGAGCAACAATCTTAAATTGGAGGATTTGGATTGTATCGTAGGTAGAGGAGGGCCGGTGGCTCCGTTGCAGTCAGGCGCATATGAAGTAAATAAAGCTCTGTGCGATAAACTGCTAAATAATCCTATGGCACAACACGCATCAAACTTGGCGGGAGTTATTGCCTATCATATAGGACAAGATTTGGGGATTCCAGCGTATATTTACGACTCTGTGGCAACGGACGAATTAAGAGAAATTGCAAGAATTACCGGCCTAAAAGAAGTAAGGCGTTCAGCTATGGCCCATGCTCTAAATATGAGAGCCAATGCATTGAAATATGCTAAGAGCCAAGGTGTTAGCCTCATTGATGTTAAATATGTCATCGTGCATCTTGGCGGTGGAATAACGCTTTCTGTGTTCGATGGTGGAAAAATGGTGGACATGGTCAGTGATGATGAAGGAGCTTTTAGTCCGGAACGTTCTGGAGGATTGCCTCTAAGAAAATTTCTAAGGCTTTCTACTGAAATGGACGAAGAGACTATGCTTAAAAAACTACGTTCTCAAGGTGGACTGAACAGCCACTTGGGCACCACCGATGTAAGAGAAGTAGAGGCTAGAATCAGTGAAGGTGACGAATATGCAAAGCTGGTTTTAGATGCCATGATTTACAATGTAGCTAAAGCTGTTGGTGCTCTTTCCACTGTAGTAGAAGGAAAAGTGGATGCCATTATTCTAACGGGAGGCATTGCATTTTCTGAAAAAGTAACTAAAGCATTGACAAAGAGAATTGAATTTATTGCACCTGTAGTTGTAGTACCAGGGGAAAATGAGTTGGAAGCATTGGCCTTTGGAGGTCTTAGGGTAATGCGAGGACAGGAACAAGCACATGTATTTGAAGACTAAGGCGCCTATTGGCGCCTTTTGATTATATTTATGGAATTATGGTATAATATATTGAAAAGAAAAAACATATTATGAAATAAAGGGTGATATGATGTTTTATGAGGGAAGGGTATATAGACCACCTAGTGAGGCGAGAAGTTTAATAATACAAGCTACCGTTGGTTGTTCACACAATGGTTGCACATTTTGTTCCATGTATAAAGGCGAGCCGTTTAAAATAAAGCCATATAATAGAATTATGGAAGATATGCAAACGGCAAGAGAATTATATACACACGTAGAGAAGATGTTTTTAGCTGATGGGGATTGCATGATGATGCCCGCAGAAGATTTGAAAAAAATACTGGATTTAGCAAAGATTGTATTTCCAGAATTAAAGCAAATAAGCACTTACGGAACTACCAAATCGATTTTAAAGAAAAGTAAAGAAGAGCTGTTAATGCTTAAAGAGCATGGATTAGATATGATATATTTAGGAGTGGAATCTGGCAGTGCAAAGGTGTTGGAGCATGTAAAAAAAGGCGTGACACCGGATGAGATAATTAAGAGCGGAAGAATGGTAAGAGAAGCTGGAATAAAGCTATCAGTAACCTTCATATCGGGACTAGGTAGTGATATTCTAAGTCATGAACACGCCGTTGAAAGCGCAAGAGTCATCAATGATATGCAACCAGATTACATTGGACTGTTGACTTTATTACTGGAACCACACGCTCCATTGTATAAAGAGGTGCAAGATGGCTCATTCCATTACTTGGAGCCCCATGAAGTGCTATTGGAAACAAAGACTATGGTAGAGAACATAGACGTTCCCCACGGAGTATTTAGAAGCAACCATGCAAGCAACTATGTTCCGTTGAGAGGAACCTTTCCAGATGATAAGGAAAGGATATTAAGAGACATTGAAAAGGGTTTATCCATAGATGATGCAACTTTTAAGAACAAATATAGGGCACTTTAATATATCAACTCAGCATGATAACTCATCAAAGCTGGAAAGTAGTAAAAAATAGTCTATTTTTTATTATGGATGTTTCAAAAAAAGTAAAATATTTACAAAATATTATTATAAGAAAAGTTAGAGTTTTGTAAAGTCCGTATAAATATCAGTGTTTGCGGTGTGACAATAATAATAATTAGGAAATAAATAAATTAAGAACAAGCAGGGGAGTTTAGAGACACCCCCGCTTGTTCTTTTTCATAGCTACAATTAAGACTAAAGATGTGATAATATAATTAACAAGGAAAGCGATAGGGTGATTGACAACATGGTAAAAGAGAAAGGACAATGACAGTTATAACAAGAAATATTTTATTGAGGTGATAATTTTGAAAGTAAAAAAAGCTGTTATACCTGCTGCAGGATTAGGCACTCGTTTCTTGCCGGCAACTAAGGCTACACCGAAGGAAATGCTTCCGATAGTGGATAAACCCACTTTGCAATATATTGTAGAAGAAGCGGTAGCATCAGGAGTTGAGGAAATCTTAATAATAACAGGTAGGCAAAAAACGGCAATAGAAGAACATTTTGATAGAAATCTAGAGTTGGAAATGGAGCTTGAGAGAAATGGTAAATTAGAGCTGTTAAAAATAGTTAAAGATATTCCAAACTTAATAGACATACACTACGTAAGGCAGCAAGTGCCTTTAGGATTAGGGCATGCCATATATAGGGCAAAATCTTTTGTAGGTAATGAACCTTTTGCAGTTTTACTGGGAGATGATTTGGTTTACAATCCGGAGAAACCATGTTTATCTCAGCTGATAGAAGTTTTTGAAAAGACAGAAAGCTCTGTTGTAGGTGTTCAAAAGGTCGACAATAGTCAAGTATCGTCCTATGGAATTATCGATACAGTAGATATAGATAAAAAAATAATGAAAGTTAATAGTCTTGTAGAAAAGCCCATTCCATCTGAAGCCCCATCTAATGTAGCAGTAATGGGAAGATATATTATTACCCCGGAGATTTTCAATATTCTTAAGACCATCCCAGAGGGTAAAGGTGGCGAGATACAATTGACAGATGCCTTAAATATTTTAGCAAAAAAAGAAAATGTTTTAGCTTATGAATTTGAGGGAAAAAGATATGATGTAGGGGACAAACTTGGTTTTATTAAAGCTACGATTGAATTTGCTTTAAGAAATCCAAAACTAAAAGATTCTTTAGAGGAATATCTAAAAGAGTTGATACATTAGGTAACGGCGATCTATTTCAGCCGATGGATCGTGGTTTATAGAAAGATGATTAAAGAGGAGGAATTACCAATATGAACAAGAAGTGGTTGGCATTATTATTGGCCGTAGTTATGATTATGTCAGTTTTCGTAGGTTGTGCTAAACAGGAAGCTCCTGCAGAAGAAAAAACTGAGGAAGCGACAGAAGAAAAAACTGAAGAGACAACAGAAGAAGCATCAGGAGACAAGAAAAAAGTAGCAGTATTCTATTATCAATATGCTGATACTTATATCTCCACTGTACGTGCGGCTTTCAACGAAATGGTTGAAAAAGAAGGTGGCATTGAAGTTCTTGAGTTTGACGGTATGAACAACCAAGCAACTCAAAACGACCAAATCGACAACGCTATTAGCCAAGGAGTAGATGCTCTTTTAGTAAACGTTGTAGATACAGGTGCTGCTCAAGCTGTTATCGACAAAGCAAAAGAAGCTGGACTTCCTTTGATTTTCTGGAACAGAGAGCCTGATGATGCTAACGTATACGGAACTTATGAAAAAGCACGTTTTATCGGTACTAAGATTGAAGAAGCTGGCGTAATGCAAGGCGAATTAATCAAAAACTTCTGGGCTGATGGTGCTGTAGACCGTAATGGAAACGGAAAACTAGACTATGTATTACTACACGGCGGACAAGATAATGCCGAAGCATTAGCAAGAAGCCAATACTCTGTAAAAGCTCTTGAAGATGCTGGTATCGAATTAAACAAAATTGCTGAAGCTGTTGCTGAGTGGGCAACTGACAAAGCTAAAGATGCTATGGATAGCTGGTTAGCAAAAGACAAAGACAATATTGATGTTGTTATTGCTAACAACGATGGCATGGCAATTGGTGCTATTAACGCACTTCAAGCAGTTGGTCTAAACACTGGCGAATCACAAGAAAAAGAAGTATTTGTTGGCGTTTTCGGAGTTGACGCAACTGAAGAAGCTAAAGACGCTATTAGCAGCAAAACTATGTCAGGAACAGTTAAACAAGATAACGTAGCTATGGCAGCTGCACTATATGCATTAGCCAAAAACGCAGCTAACGGAACTGATTTCATCGAAGGAACAGAATATACTTATGATGATTCAGGTTTTGCAGTTCGTATTCCTTATGCTCCATTTACAGGAGAATAATTAATAATCTGACAAAAAACGGCTGAATATGAGATAACCTCAGGCAAAGACCTCTGTAATACAGAGGTCTTTTGTTATATAGATTTAAGTATATGGGTATATAGAAAGCAATGCAATTAACATATAATATAAAAGCTTTAGGAAAAACAGAATACCGTTTAATTAATATATCATCTAACATTTTATTGTTGTATAATTGAATTGTTTAAATACTATTAAGGTGAATAAAGCAGGTGGAAAAATGAAAAAGCCAGTTGCTCTGATTACAGGGGGAAGCAGTGGAATAGGAAAGGCAACTGCTGTTGCTTTGCAAAAAATGAACTATAAGGTCTATACTATGAGTCGAAGAGAAGTCCAATGGGATAATGAAGATATTATCCATATGGTAGGAGATATTTGTTCTGAAATAGAAGTGGTAAAAGTATTTAAAGAAATAATGGAGAATGAATCCACTTTGGACATTATGGTATTGGCTGCAGGTTATGGAATATCAGGCGGAATTGAATTCACAGAGATGGCAGACGCACAAAGGCAGATGCAAGTTAATTTCTTTGGGACGTTTTTGTGTATGAAATATGGTGGAAGAATTATGAGAAAGCAAGGACATGGCAGGATATTCTATTTAAGTTCAGTAGCAGGAGAAATAGCTATTCCATTCCAAGGATTCTACACTTCATCAAAAGCAGCGTCATCTAAGCTGATGGAAGCATATGGTGGGGAATTAGCGCCCTATGGTGTTGAGTGTTGCGTTATTATGCCTGGCGATGTAAAAACACCATTTACAGAAGTTAGAGAAAAATCTCCAAAAGGAGATATCGAGTATCAAAATAGAATTTCCAAAAGCGTGTTAAAGATGGAAAATGACGAACGCAAAGGCATGAGTGCAGAATATGTCGGGGAGTTCATTGCAAAGAAAGCCATACAAAAGAGCATCAGACCATATTATGGAGTGGATAAAGGGTATGCCGCCCTGTTGATGCTATATAGATTTTTACCTAGGAAATTAGCTAGATATATAGTCAATAAAATGTACGGTTAGAGTTAACTTAAAATGGGGAAATATGGCTTAAATATAAGAGTGATTCACAAGAATAGTTACTAAAGAGAAGTAGTTTTTCATAATAATGCTATTTACCACTTGTTAGAGTGTAAAAAACAGGATATTATAGAAGATGGACATGTTTATATGATGAAATATTTTAATACATAATAAAGGCGGTGAACCTATGAGTGAAACAAAGTATCTGCTGGAAATGATTGATATTAGCAAATCTTTCCCGGGCGTCAAGGCATTAGATAAAGCTACACTAAAGGTAAGGCCAGGATCAGTGCATGCCCTCATGGGAGAGAATGGAGCTGGCAAATCCACATTGATGAAATGTCTTTTTGGAATCTATATGGAAGATGAAGGAGAGATTTATTTAGAAGGGGAAAAGGTTAGATTTGCCAACCCTAAACAAGCGTTAGAGCATGGAGTTAGCATGGTCCATCAGGAATTGAACCAGGTGATGAAGCGTTCAGTTGCTGAAAATATTATGCTTGGACGATATCCACAAAAAATGGGTTTAGTAGACCATAAAGAGATGAATGAATTTACTAAGAAAGCCTTTGATACCCTAGGCTTAGACATCAACCCTAAGACCATAGTGGAAAAGCTTTCTGTTTCCGAGCGGCAAATGGTGGAGATAGCAAAAGCTGTTAGCTATAATGCAAAAGTACTAATTTTAGATGAGCCCACCTCATCGCTTACTGACAGAGAAGTAGAAAAATTATTTGAAATAATTAACCTGCTTAAATCAAGAGGCATGGGAATAGTATATATATCTCATAAAATGGAAGAAATACTTCAGATTTCTGACGACATAACCGTATTTAGAGATGGAAAATGGGTTGGAACTGCCCCAGCGTCAGAAATGGACACCAATAAAATTGTTCAGATGATGGTAGGTAGAACCTTGACCAATCGTTTCCCTCCTAAGGAAAATACTCCTGGAGAGGTAATCTTTGAAGTAAAAAACCTCACCGGCCGTTATGCGCCTGCCATTAAAGATGTTAGCTTTGAGCTTAGAGCAGGGGAGATTTTAGGTGTAGCTGGACTGGTTGGTGGAGGGCGCACTGAGCTGTTAGAGACTATTTTTGGGGTGGCGAAAAAAGCGAGCGGAAAAATGCTTCTCCACGGAAAAGAAATAGCCAACAAAGATGAGAAAGAATCGATTGCCAATGGATTTTCTCTATTGACGGAAGAACGTAGGGCTACAGGAATATTTCCAGTATTGGACATTCGTCAAAACTCTACAATTGCCAGCATTGAAAACTATCGTTCGGGACTTTTGTTAAGCGATAAAAAAATCAAAGAAAGCACTAAGTGGGTAATAGACAGTATGTCTGTTAAAACACCGAGTCAGAGAACTTTAATAAAATCTCTTTCAGGGGGAAATCAGCAGAAGGTTGTAATTGGCAGATGGCTGTTGACAGACCCAGAGGTGTTGCTACTAGATGAACCTACAAGGGGAATTGACGTAGGTGCAAAATATGAGATTTATCAATTAATACTTGACTTAGCAACTAAAGGTAAAGGCGTAATAATCGTATCCAGTGAGTTGCCAGAACTATTAGGTATTTGCGACCGTATTATGGTAATGAGTAATTACAAAGTTGCAGGAATTGAAAATGTCAGTGACATAGATCAAGAAACTATTATGCATATGGCGGGTAAATATTTATAAGGGGGAAGAGATGAGCAAAAAAGAACAGGCAAACCTGGCTACATCAGGGTCAAAAGCCGGAATAATAGACAAGGTAAAATTGAGAGAAAAGCGCAAGGAACTAATGCTTAACTATGCTCTATATTTTATTTTAGGTATAATGATTTTGGGGATTATTTTATATGATACAAGCTTTTTAAAGTGGCAAAACTTTATTAATATTTTAAGCCAGGCTTCCACCAGGGGGATATTGGCACTTGGTGTTGCAGGGTTGATAGTATTACAAGGTACTGACTTATCAGCAGGTAGAATAATGGGATTGACTGCTGCCATTGCTGCAAGTATGCTTCAAAAACCAGAATTTGCAGCTAGAATGTACCCTGAACTGGGTATGGTAAGTATGTTTATACCGTTGTTTTTAGCATTGGCAGTTGGAGCTTTGTTCGGATTGTTTAATGGTATAGGGGTGGCGGTTTTAAAACTTCACGCTTTTATTGCAACGTTGGGAACTCAGTTAATAGTATTTGGATTGGTGCAAATCTATATATCCAGCCAAAAAGGTGGAGCACAGCCCATAGGTACACTACAAGATAGATATAGAACCTTGGCAATAGGCGAGGTAATTCCTAAAGTGCCAAATTTAATTCCCATATTTATTATTACTGCATTAGTTCTGTGGGTAGTTTGGAATAAAACCACTCTAGGCAAGAATATGTTTGCCATTGGAGGAAACCCAGAAGCTGCAGCGGTATCTGGAGTAAACGTAGTAAAGAACATATTGTTTGTATATTTGATTTCGGGACTACTATATGGACTTGCAGGTTTCTTTGAGGCTGCAAGGGTAGGTTCAGTAAATATAGGTACTGGTTTTAACTTTGAGTTAGACGCCATCTCTGCCTGTGTAGTTGGTGGTGTGTCCTTCTCAGGGGGGGTTGGAACTATTCCTGGCGTTATTATTGGAACAATAATTTTAACCTTTATTAATTACGGACTAAACTATATTGGAGTATCTCCTTATTATCAATATATTGTCAGAGGACTAATTATAATCGTGGCAGTAGCCATAGACGTGCGTAAATATATAGCTAAGAAGTAGGGCGAATATGGAAATAATATATAATCCAGTATTTGACAAGTTGGAAAACGACCACTTATGCGTCAATGTTCTAAGGGACTTTGGCGCTAAAGTGGTTTCTTTACGAATAAAAGAAAAAGACATGGAGCTTTTATTTCAACCATCATTAGGCTATTATCACCTGCCGGAAAAGCATGGTGACTTTGCAAAGTTTGACACTTCCGGCTGGGATGAATGTATCCCATCAATAGATGTCACAAGCACCATTCCAGATCATGGAGAAATATGGTCGAGGCAGTGGGAAAATCAGTTGGGAGAAGATTATATAATCAATAGAATTGAGTTGGAAACACTTCCACTAATCTTTACGAGAAAACTTATCTTACTTGAAAACAAACTTATTGCAAAATATTCTGTAGAAAATATTGGAAGCGAGAAAGTTCCGTTTTTGTGGGCACAGCATGGGCTATATAAAATTTATCCAAATATGGAAATGATACTTCCAGACAACCTTGTTGTCCAAGTGGATGGCCCTTTAGATTTACCCCAAAACATAAAGAACATTGCAGATTACACTGACACGAAAGCTTATAAATGGTATATGGATTCATTGCCAGAAAACATAGTATGTGGCTATTTATACAAAGAGTATAATTTGGCATGGGAGATGAGTTTTTCAGGTACAAAGCTTCCATATTTAGGCTGTTGGATAAATAAAGGTGGATTTAAAGGAGAGTACAATATTGCATTGGAACCATCTAACGGATATTATGACAGTTTGGAAAAAGCGCTTGAAAACAATAGAGTGCAATATATTGATTCAAAGGAAATAATTGAATTCGAAATTAACTATGAAATAAAATATTTATAAATCGGGAGGTTATTATGGCTGAATTGAGATATAATCCATTATTAGACGACTGGACCATGGTTGCGGCTTCAAGGGATAAAAGACCAGATATGCCAAAGGACTATTGCCCTTTTTGTGCGGGCTCAGGGAAAGTCCCAGATGATTATACCGTGCATTTGTATGCCAACGATTTTCCAATACTTTCAACTAACCCACCAGAACCTGATGATGTAGGCAGTGAACTTTATCAAGTTAAACCATCCTATGGAATATGTGATGTGGTATTATATTCGCCAAAACACAATGCTAAACTTTGGGAACTGCCTCAAAATCATATAGAAGAGCTGGTGGAGTTATGGAAAAGTCGATTTCAAGAGTTGGAAAAAGATGAGAATATACAGTATATATTTCCATTTGAAAACAGGGGAGCGGAAGTTGGTGTAACTATGCCTCATCCACATGGACAAATATATTCCTATTCGCAAATGCCTCTTCGCATGAGAGTAGAGCTAGAAAACGAGAAGAAATATTTTGATAAAACTGGGAAAAACCTCTTTGAACAAATGGTTGCAGATGAGATAAAATATAAAGATAGAGTCCTTATGGAAAATAGTAGCTTTATTGCCTTCATTCCATTTTTTTCTGAATATCCATATGGAGCGTATATAGTAGCTAAAGAAAATATTGTAAGCTTAGAAGAATTTAGCAAGAAGCATATTTCAGACTTAGCATCTATGTTAAAAGCGTTAATCGGTGGATTTGATACCATGTTTGAAAGAGATTTTCCATATATGATGGGAATGTACAATCGTCCTCTTAATAAAGCTGAGGATAAAAACATAAGTGATTATTTTAGATATCATATTAAATTCTTTCCACCATTAAGGGGAGCTAATAGCATAAAATACAATGCCAGTTCAGAAACAGGTGCTTGGGCAGCGGGAAATCCTAGGCGAGTGGAAGAATGTGCAGTTGAACTACGCAATGCCATAGAAAGGTTTACCAATGGAAAACAATAACGAGATATTTGAAAAACTGTATATCGCTCACCAAGAGAAGTTTGGACATAAATCTGAAAAGAAATATTTTTCTCCCAGTAGAATAAACATCATTGGAGAACATATCGACTATAATGGTGGAAAGGTAATGCCTTGCGCTATAGATATTGGGACATATGGTGTTGTAAGCTGTAGAGAAGATGGAGTTTATGGAATGCAGTCCCTAAATATGGACAGAACAGGACAGTATCAGTCACACCAGCTGGACTTTGCAAAATCGAAAAATTGGATGAACTATCCATTGGGAATGATTAGGTGCTTTAAAGAAAAAGGGTACACTGTGCCAGGTTTTAATATGACTATTTATGGAAATATCCCCAGTGGAGCAGGGCTATCTTCTTCAGCATCAGTAGAGATGCTAGTGGGCAAGATTATTAACGATATGCTTGGGGAACCATTCACCATGGAAGAGATTGCTCTTATGGGGCAATGGGTGGAAAATCAACATATAGGCTTAATGACTGGAATTATGGATCAATTTGCCATAGCAAAGGGGAAAAAAGACCACGCTATGATTTTGAACACCTCAAACCTAGAGCACAAATACGTTTCATTGGAATTAGGTGAGTATACACTGCTGATTATGAATACAAATAAGCCTAGGTCCTTACAGGAATCTAAGTACAATGAAAGGCGTAGTCAATGTGAAAAGGCTTTAGAAGTGCTGAAGAAAAGTATTCAGATAGAGCATTTATGTGAAATGACTGTAGCACAATGGCAAGAAGTTCAGCATCTGGTATCAGACGAAGTACTAAATCGGAGAGTAAAACACTGTGTGACAGAGCAAGCCAGAGTTGAGGCGGCATCAGAGGCGATGGAAAAGGGTGACTTGGAAGAGTTGGGGAAACTGCTAATCCAATCACACGAATCCCTTAAAGAAGACTATGAAGTGACAGGAGTTCATTTGGATTCCCTTGTAAAGGCAGCAGTTGCTCAAGCAGGAGTCATAGGTGCGCGCATGACAGGAGCAGGGTTTGGAGGCTGTGCCATAGCGTTGGTAGCCAAAGCGAATATCCGAGAAGCAATGGATGCAATAAAAATAGAATACTTGAAAGATACAGGATTGGAAGCTGAGTTCTTTATGGTAGGAACATCAGACGGTCCAAGAGAGGAGTAGTAATGGCAATTCTAATCATTGGAGGGGCAGGATATATAGGCTCCCATGCTGTAAGATACTTTAGTGACAAAGGGCGAGATGTGGTGGTGGTAGATAGTCTATCCACAGGCCATAGAGAAGCGGTGGACGTTCCGTTTTATCAACTGGACATAAGAGATGAAAAAGCACTGGAAGAAGTTTTTCTTTCGCATGATATAGATGGGGTCATACACTTTGCTGCAAATTCATTGGTGGGTGTCAGTATGGTAGAGCCTTATGAATATTATCACAACAACGTATATGGCATGATGTGCTTGCTAAACGTAATGAGAAGGCAAGGTGTGAAAAATTTAGTATTTTCATCAACTGCTGCCACTTATGGTGAACCTATTAGGGAACTGATATTAGAAGATGATCCCACTGAACCGACCAATCCATATGGTGAGACCAAGTTGGCCATGGAAAAGATGATGAAGTGGTTTGCAAGGGCATATAATATGAAATATATTTCCTTAAGATACTTTAATGCTGCAGGAGCACAACCAGATGGATCTTTGGGAGAAATGCACAATCCAGAAACCCATCTCATTCCATTGGTGCTTCAAGTACCTGCAGGTCAAAGGGATAAAATCAGCATCTTTGGGGATGATTACCCAACTGCAGATGGTACCTGCATAAGAGATTATATCCACGTTTGTGACCTGGCGTCAGCCCATCTTCTAGCTTTGGAATATTTGGAAAAAGGTGGGGAAAGCGATGTCTTTAATCTGGGAAATGGGAAAGGGTATTCTGTAAAAGAAGTTATCGAGACGGCAAGAAAAGTCACAGGGCATCCAATTCCAGCCGTTGTAGAAGCGAGAAGGCCTGGAGATCCGGCGATATTAGTTGCATCCTCAGACAAAGCTAAAAGAGAATTAGGCTGGAAACCAGAGCATGAGAATTTGGAAGAAATAATAAGTGATGCATGGAGATTTTACAATAAATAAAATTGTCTTCTTAAAAAAGCAGGTTGAGATTTATCTCTCAGCCTGCTTTCTATATAGATTTATGAAATAGTTAAAATTCGGTTAATATCCTGAAAATCCGTTTAATTTACAACTTGTTCGTGGTATGATATTAGTGGAACTTATAAATGAAGAGGAGGGACTATATGAAAAGATCGTTTGTCGCTGCTATATGTGTTGTTCTGTTACTATCTTCAGTATTAATTGGTTGTAATAACAAAGAAGAAATAGTGGAATATAAACTGACTCCCAGAACGTTCTCTGAAACGGAGCAAAAACTTATTTCCTCCGTTAGTTCTGCTAAGTTATTACCTTTTGAATACAACGTAGATGCAAGGGTTAAGAAAATAAACTTATCATTGCTTCAGTTGGATGACCAAGGACTATGGCAAGTGGTTAAGGAAGTGCCTTTCGCAGTTAATGAAAGCCATAAGGGGGAAATTACTGTAGAATTCTACCCTGATTTAGTTGCACTTTCCTCGTTAGTAGATAGCCAACCGGCATTGAAAGCTGCTGCATTGCAAATGTTTGAACCAGATGCAGGCCACGTAGGTAAAACAGAAGCAACGGAGATTGTAATCGGAAGATCGATTCCTTTGTTAATGATATTTGGTGGACCGGTTCCTGAAGGTGGAGCCAAGTCTATGACCCCTGAAGGTTGGGGAGATTCAGGCGTATTGTTAGCTGAAAAAGCAAAATATGCTCTAACAGTTACGTTTTTAGACTAAGCATTAAATATTACTTTAGTATTAGACAATAATCAAACGCCCAAGAAGAGTATTCTTCTTGGGCGTTTAATATTAAAAATTTAAAACACTAAAACCTCATATCCGTTTTTTACAAATGGTTTAACTCCAGCATGTCCATGCATGTCATCTAAAAGAGGTAAATTTAACTTGATGATTTCATCTAATACTCCCATGCTGTTTGCGCAAGCTTTACAAACACCTGCTATAATTCCCTTTTCAAGAGCTTTTTTATAAAGGGGATTGTCCTGGGCCAGCATTGGAGGCAACTTTACACTTGCTCCTTCAAAAACTACTTTGACCTCATAACCATCAGCTTCTAAGTCCAGTGCATTTAGCAAAACGTGTTGGAAACACATCTTTTCTCCCTGCATTGCATAAAGTAAATATTTTTTGTCCATAATAATATCCCTCCTTGATATCTCATATTACTCTTATACCCTTTGAATGAGAATTAATGTGGTTAATTAATAAACTATATGTTAATGCACATAGCTATAAAGCCATGGAGGCATATGGAAATTCAATTCCAACTATGATATAATATTCTAAAATATAGAGCAAGGGGAGCCTTAGGCTGAGAGTAGAATTTATTCTAGACCCAATGAACCTGATACGGTTAGTACCGACGTAGGGAGAGCGCAAACCTTGCAATGCAGCAAGGTTTTTATTATTTTAAGGAGGCTATTATGGAAGCTAGCGTAGCAATTCAAGTTTTGCCATTGGGAAAAGAAAAAGAATCAGTATTAAATATCGTGGACGAGGTAATATATCGTATTGAAAAGTCAGGATTAAACTATGAGGTGGGACCTTTCGAAACCACTGTAGAAGGCGATTTAGACACTTTGATGGACCTGATAAAAGACATTCAGAAAATTGCAATTTCAGCAGGGGCAGATGAACTTGCCACATATATTAAATTGTTCTATCGTCCTGAGGGAGGAGTGTTGACAATTCATGAAAAAGTGGACAAGCATCGGAAATAAGCTTCAGTCCGTTAGCCTTTTAGCAATTATTTTGCTGTTTTGGCAACTGGCTTCCACCAGGGGATGGATGCCATCATATATGCTGCCATCACCTATGAAGGTGATAAATGCAATAGTATCAGATTTTGGAGCCTTGCTGGTCCACTTGCAAGTCACATTGACAGAGGCCTTTGTTGGGCTAGCTATAGGAATAATACTTGGGTTTTTATCCGCAGTTTTAATGGATAGATATAAGCCGTTCTACAGAGCGCTCTATCCATTAATCGTACTCACACAAACAGTGCCGACAGTGGCCATTGCTCCATTGTTGGTGCTTTGGATGGGTTATGGAATCTTGCCAAAGATTACTCTTATTGTAATCGTTACGTTTTTTCCCATTGCTGTTGGGCTTTATGAGGGCTTTGGGCAAGGAGACCCGGATATGATTGACCTAATGAGGGCAATGGGTGCCAATAACGCTCAGATTTTCAGATATATTAAATGGCCGTCAGCTCTTAATCAGTTTTTTGCTGCATTGAAAATTTCCGTTTCGTATTCGGTGGTAGGTGCGGTGATTGCAGAATGGCTAGGAGGCTATAACGGCTTAGGTGTATATATGATTAGGGTAAAAAAATCATTTTCATATGACAAGATGTTTGCAGTCATATTTATTATTTCTGCAGTCAGCCTACTACTAATGAGCCTTGTAAACGTTCTTAAAAAGTATTCTATGCCTTGGGAACAAGCAAAGGTAAATCAAGACACCAAATAGTATATTTATAGAAAGAAGGGATGAAATGAAAAAATTTATTTTATCAGTTTTAGTAATAGCAATGGTATTTAGCTTAATAGGCTGCGGTGCTAAAAATGAGGCCCCTGCAGAAGGGGAGAGCCTTAAACCTATTACACTTGTATTAGACTACGTTCCAAATACCAATCATACGGGAATATATGTGGCTTTGGAAAATGGATACTTTAAAGAAGAGGGATTGGATGTAAAAGTCATTCAACCGCCAGATGAAGGAGCACCGTTATTGGTGGTATCTGGAGGAGCAGAGATGGGAGTTGATTTTCAAGATTTGTTTGCAGCGGCATTAAGTCAAGAAGAACCATTACCATTAACTGCAATAGGTGCTATAATCCAGCACAATACTTCAGGAATTCTTTCCTTAAAGGGAAAGGGAATGGATAGCCCAAAAGGCATGGAAGGAAAAACATATGCAACCTGGGAATCTCCTATTGAGTTGGCAATAATAAAACATGTAATGGAAAAAGATGGTGGAGATTTTAGCAAGCTCAATGTAGTTCCTTATTCCATTACAGATACTTTTGCTGGTCTGGAAACAGACATTGACGCACTATGGGTATATTATGCGTGGGACGGAGTTGCTGCAGAAGTAAAGGGAATGGAAATAGATTATTTCGATTTCGCTTCAATAGACCCAGCTCTTGATTACTACACTCCTATATTCATTGCCAATAACAATTTTTTGAAAGACAGACCAGAAGATGCAAAGGCAATGATGAAAGCATTGAAAAAAGGCTATGAGTTCTCAGTGGAAAAGCCAGAAGAAGCAGCAGAGATTTTGGTTAAACACGTACCGGAGTTAGATAAGGATTTAATAGTGGCAAGCCAGAAGTATTTGGCTGACAAATACATTGACGATGCAACGAGTTGGGGATATATTGATCCTGAAAGATGGGATAGGTTCTATGGTTGGTTGGCAGAACATGAGTTAATCTCCAACCCGATTCCAGCAGGATTTGGATTTAGCAATGACTATCTTGAACAATAAAAAAATCGTATTAAAGACTGAGAACATAACTAAGTCTTTTGATGGAGTTCTAACATTAAAAGATATTTCCATTATTCTATATGAAGGCGAACTAGTGAGTATTTTAGGCAAATCAGGTGGAGGGAAAAGTACGCTGTTTAATATTATCAGCGGACTACTTGAGCCTGATGAAGGAAGAGTCCTGTTGGGAGGAAAAGATATTACCACAGAGACAGGGCACATGAGTTATATGCTCCAAAAAGACTTGCTGTTACCGCACTTAAAAGTTCTAGATAACGTGGCAATACCATTAATCATAAATGGAATGAACAAAAAGGCGGCGAGGCTGGAGGCTTCCACTCACTTTGAAGAATTTGGACTACAGGGTACAGAGCATCAGTATCCGGCACAGCTTTCCGGAGGGATGAAACAGAGGGCAGCTCTATTGAGGACGTATCTGTTCTCCAAAGAAGTTTGCTTGTTGGACGAGCCTTTTAGCGCACTAGATACCATAACCAAGGCATCAATTCATTCGTGGTATTTGGATATTATGAAAAAGATAAAGTTAAGTACGTTGTTTATCACCCATGACATAGATGAAGCTATAAAGTTAAGTGATAGAATATATATCTTAGGTGCTAATCCCGGTCATATAGCCCGTGAATTTATAATTGACAGCCAAGAGAAAAAGAATTTGGATTTTACGTTGTCATCAAAGTTTTTAGAATATAAAAGAGCGATTACAGAAGCTATTGAAAGCTAGAAAAGTTGCCAAGGATTTCCTTGGTAACTTTTTACTTTAAGAACAAAGACGGTTTTATTGCCTTTATATCCAATTTAATATAAGGTATAATGTTTAAAACACGACTATGAGGTGAAATATGGATGTGGCTGTAATAGGAGGCGGTGCTGCAGGAATGATGGCGGCGCTAACTGCAAAATCTGCCAATCCCCAGTTGGATGTAGTAGTTTTGGAGCGAAATAATCGCTTGGGGAAAAAACTGCTGGCAACAGGGAATGGAAGATGCAATTACACCAATATGAATATGGGACCGGAGTTCTTCCATGGAGGAAATCCGGAATTTGTTTTGCAATCGTTAAAAAGATTTGGTAGAGACGATACGATTAGGTTTTTTGAAAATCTTGGAATAGAGCCTTGGGTGGAAGAAGGATCGGGAAAGGTATTTCCGTATTCCAGACAAAGCTCTGCAGTCGTTGAAGCCTTGACTATGGCGCTAATTGAGCATGGTGTAAAAATAGAATATAATGCAAAAGTTTTAAATATAAATAAAGAAAACGGATTATTTGAACTGGATTTAGGAGATGTAAAGCTAAAATCAAAAGCAGTTGTTTTGGCAGCTGGAGGAAGTGCTCATCCAGCCTCAGGATCCGATGGAAATGGTTATGAACTAGCTATTAAATTTGGTCACAGGGCTACAACTATCCTACCTTCTCTGGTGCAGCTAAAAGCCGAGATTCCAGCTGCAAAGTCTATGGATGGAACTAAGTTGGCGTATTGGCTGGCTTTAATAGCTAATAGGAAAGAAGTAGATAGAAGATATGGTGATGTGCTTTGGACGGCAGATGGATTATCAGGTCCTGGGATATTGGATTTGTCCAGAGAGGCAATCCACAGATACAATAATGGAGAACAAATTTTGCTAAGGGTAATACTGTGGGAACAAGACAGACAAAAAACCACTGATATGCTTATGAAAAGGGTTAAACTCCATGAAAATCGCAGTATGGAAGAGCTTATGATTGGGTTGTTACCAAAGAAGATAATAATTCCATTTTTATCATTCCATGGCATAGATTCCAATGCAAAGGGATTGGAAATAAGCCGTAAAGACTTGCAAAAAATAGCCCAAGGTCTATGTGGTTGGGATTTTCCCATGACAGGATATAGAGACTATGTATTTGCTCAGACTACAGCTGGTGGATTAAGGACTGATGGTTTTAGTCCTGCAACTATGGAATCGGAATTAGTAAAAGGTTTTTATGCAGTTGGAGAGGTGTTGGACATTGACGGAGATTGCGGAGGATATAATCTCCAGTGGGCGTGGAGCTCAGGTTATGTTGCTGGAATGTCCGTAGCTAGGGAGGTAAAGCATGATACGATTAAATAGAGAGTTAAAGAATAGGGAATCTGAAGGAAACCCTATCAAGGTAGTGGTGGTAGGATTGGGGTTTATGGGCAAGAGTTTGTTTGTCCAACTATGTGGATTAAAAGGGTTTAAGCCTGTAATGATTATTTCCCGAAGAAGGGAGAGCTGCGAAGAAGCTTTGAAATCTGCAGGAATATCTGCGGACAAAAGCTTGTGGGTAACAGATGCAAAGGAAGCTGAAAAAGCCATAGCTAAAGGTCTTATACCATATGGTACAGATATAAAGCTTGCTTCACAGGTGAAAATTGCTGATTGTGTTGTAGATGCCACTGGAGATCCGGTAGACGGAGCTGAATTGGCAGAAGATACTATCAAAGCGGGAATCCATATGGTGAGTTTAAACGTAGAAGCTGATATGTGCGTGGGACCATATTTAATGGAGTTGGCTGATGAGAGAAACGTTGTATATACAGGAACTGCAGGAGATGAGCCGGGAAGTGCAGTAGAGTTGTGGGAATTTGCAAACCTACTGGGATTGGAAGTGCTTGCCATAGGGAAAGGTAAAAATAATCCCATAGACTACGGAGCCACTCCTGATTCAGTGAAAGAACAGGCGAAAAAAAGTGGTCTTGCTCCCAAGATGCTGTGTTCTTTTATTGATGGAACAAAGACTATGGGAGAGCTGTGCTTAATGGCCAATGCAACTGGAATGGTTCCTGATGTGGTGGGAGGACATGGACCTAAGGCTACAGCTGATGAGTTAGCTACAACTTTTAGACTAAAGGAAGATGGCGGAATTTTAGAAAAATATGGAATTGTAGAATATGTAAGAGGTGTTGCACCGGGAGTATTTGTAATAGTTACCCACGATAAGGAAATCATTAAAGAGGAATTGACTTTTTTAAAAATGGGAGAAGGACCAAATTATGCACTATATAGGCCATATCATTTAACCAGTATAGAAACGCCAATATCCATAGCTAGAGCAGTGATTGACGGTGTTGCAACAATTAAGCCCAATGGGAAGAAACCGGTGGCCGCTGTTCCTGCAGTGGCAAAGAGAGATTTACTCAAAGATGAGACGTTTGACGGAATAGGTGGAGATATGGTTTTAGGTAGCCTTATGAGTTGGGAGGATTTTATCCACAACAGCTGCATGCCAATCAGTCTTTTAGAACGAGGGGTAAAAGTTAAGCAAGATATATCCAAAGGTGCTGTTATCACCTGGTCAGACGTGGAAATAGTTGAAGAAACGCCGCTATTAAGAATGTACTTGACGATGCTATCCAGACTGGGAGGCAGATAGATTAACAAATGGAATATTATAGCACTAAAAAAATACATTAATAAGCAATAAAAACATCAACTACAGATTGTTTGTCGGGAAAACTGACTATATTAGGAAAGAATGCAAAAATATTCCTCAAAGTGCTCAAGTCGCTTTACTCTAGTATAAAAATATCACATTGACATTTATTTTTTTATTTGATATACTGAATGAAATTTACCTAGTACATAGGTAGGATGAAAGGAGAAAGATATGAAAAGATTTTTAGTATTATTGTTAGCATTAATGATGGTATTGTCTTTAGCAGCATGTGGTCAAAAACCAGCTGAGGAACCAGAAAAACCAGCTGAAGAAACAACTGAAGAAGCAGAAAAGCCAGCTGAGGTTAATTACAAAATTGGTCTTATGACAGGTACTGTTTCTCAAGGTGAAGAGGAATTCCGTGCTGGAGAAGCTCTTAAAAAAGAAATGGGAGATGCTCTTATTCACGTAACTTATCCAGACAAATTTGGTACTGAGCAAGAGACTACAATTTCCAACATGAAGAGCATGGCAGCTGACCCAGATGTAAAAGCTATTATCGTTTGCCAAGCTGTAACTGGTGTTTCAGCTGGTATTGACGCTGTTAGAGAATCTCGTCCAGACATGCTTGTAATTGCAGGCGCTCCTCACGATGACCCAGAAGTAATTGCAGCACGTGCTGACATTTGCTTAGACTTAGACCAATACCAACGTGGTGTTGACATTATGGCTACATCCAAGGATATGGGTGCAAAGACTTTCATCCACTATTCATTCCCACGTCACATGAGCTATCCTCTATTAGCAGCTCGTCGTGATGAGTTGAAAAAAGCAGCTGCAGAATCTGGTATTGAATTTGTAGAAATTGACGCTCCAGACCCAACAGGTGATGCTGGAATGCCAGGCGCACAACAATTCATTCTTGAAGACGTTCCACGTCAAGTTTAAAAATATGGAAAAGAAACTGCATTCTTCAGCACTAACTGTGGTATGCAAGAGCCCTTGATTAAAGCAGTACTAGACCAAGGCGCACTATATCCAGAGCAATGCTGTCCATCTCCATACCACGCATATCCAAACGCTTTGGGAATCAAAATTCCTGAAGACAAAGCAGGCGACTTAGATTATCTAAACGCTGAAATAACAAAAGTATTGGAAGAAAAAGGTGGTACTGGACGTTTCGCAACTTGGAAAAAGCCAGCTAACGTAGCAATGATTAATGCAGGCGTTGAATATGCCAAAGCTTTTGCAGAGGGTAAAGTAGCTAACCAAGATATGGAAGCTATGACTAAGTATCTACAAGAAGCAACTGATGGGGACATTACTATTAAACCATTGGAAGGACATGACAACTTCCTAATGTTCACTATCGGATCACAAAGATTCTAATTGACATTGGAAAAAATGGAGTCTTATACAAGACTCCATTTTTTTATCTTAAAAAGCGGTAATCGAGAAAGGGGGGAAAGCTATGGATTTATTGACCGTAGATAAGGTTTCTAAAAGCTATGCAGACGTGCAGGTACTTAAAGAAATCGATATGGCAATAGAAGAAGGAGAAATCCATGGCCTTATTGGAGAAAACGGAGCCGGAAAATCCACACTTATGAATATATTGTTTGGAATGCCGGTGATTCATCAAACCGGAGGTTTTCAAGGTTCAATGACCTTGGGCGGAGAAGAATATAAACCCAAATCACCACAGGAAGCAATGGAACGCGGCGTTGGCATGGTTCACCAAGAATTTATGCTAATACCTGGATTCTCCATTGCTGAAAACATTAAGTTGAACAGGGAAAACACCAAACCCACCGTTTCATCTAAAATATTAGGAAAAAAACTTGAAGCTTTAGACATCGCCGGCATGCAAAATGATGCAAAAATAGCCTTGGATAAACTTAACCTAGAATTAGATGAGAAACAAAAGGTGAAGGGTCTTCCGGTAGGCTATATGCAGTTTATTGAAATAGCTAGAGAAATTGATAAGAAAAACTTAAAATTATTAATTTTAGACGAACCGACTGCTGTATTAACAGAATCCGAAGCAGGACGGTTCTTAGAAGTTATTAAAAGATTATCAGAGATGGGAATCACCATATTATTCATCACTCACCGCTTAGACGAAATCAAAGCTGTGTGCAAACATATTACAGTACTAAGAGATGGTCAAGTGGTACAAAGAGCGTCTACTGACGAAGTAAGTGTTGGGGATATGGCTAAGGCTATGGTAGGTCGTGATGTAAAGATTATCACTGGTGATACGAAAGAAGATGACGAAAATGCTGAAATAGCTTTGTCTATAAAAAATCTAAAAGTGGACATGCCGGGAGAAAACGTAAGAGGGCTGTCTCTAGACATAAGAAAAGGAGAAATCCTAGGATTAGGAGGACTGGCAGGACAAGGCAAAATTGGTGTGGCTAACGGTATTATGGGACTATATCCATCAACAGGAATGGTTGAGAAAGATGGAGTAGTTCTGGACTTGTCAAAGCCGAGAGATATGCTTCAAAAGGGCATGGCCTTCTTATCTGAAGATAGAAAGGGCGTTGGATTGCTATTAGATAGTCCAATAGACTATAATATTGCAATTTCATCTGCTGAATTAAAAAACAAGTTTATTAAATACGTTGGACCTTTAAAATTATTAGACAAAAAAGCCGTAGAAGAACACGGCAAAAAGATGATAGAAGATTTAGATATTAGATGTAGCTCAGGAAGACAGTTAGCAGGAAGTCTGTCCGGTGGAAACCAACAGAAAGTATGTATTGCCAAGGCGCTGACATTGGAGCCGGATATTCTTTTGGTATCAGAACCTACAAGGGGAATCGATATCGGGGCTAAAAACTTGGTGCTGTCCACCCTTAAAAAACTCAACGAGGAAAAAGGAGTAACTATTATTATGACCTCCAGTGAGTTGGCAGAGCTTCGTCAAATATCAGATAGAATAGCAATAATTACAGATGGAAAATTACAAGCCATATTAAAACCTGAAGATTCAGATGAAAAATTTGGATTAGCCATGGCTGGAAACTTAAAGGAGGTGGATTCCGAATGACAAATGTAAAGCAAATATATAAAAAAATCGGTTTCCCTCGTTTAATTATCACAGTATTTTTAATCTTATTGTTAGTTTTATCAAGAGTACTTAAGATTGATCAAGGGAGCCTATGGACCTCTATGC
>JAAYFJ010000026.1 GCA_012728295.1 Tissierellia bacterium
CCAACACGGTACAGCTATCGTAGTACTAGCAGGAATCATCAACGGACTTAAAGTAGTAGGAAAGAAAATGGAAGACGTAACAGCAGCAATCAGTGGAGCAGGCGCAGCAGGAATTGCAATTGCAAAGCTATTAGTTAACGCAGGTATGAAAGACGTAATAATTTGTAACAGAAGAGGAATTTTAAATCCAGAGGACGAAACTCTAGACCCAATGATTAGAGAAGTAGCAGCATCAACTAACAAAGAAAAGAAATCAGGCTCCCTAGCAGATGCTATGAAAGGCGCAGACATATTTATCGGAGTCTCAGGACCTAATATAGTAACAGCAGAAATGGTAGCAGGAATGAACGAAGACTCCATCGCATTTGCAATGGCAAATCCAGTACCAGAAATATTGCCAGAAATCGCAAAAGGCGGTGGAATTGACGTAATGGGAACAGGAAGATCAGACTTCCCTAACCAAATCAACAACGTATTAGCATTCCCAGGAATCTTCAAAGGCGCTTTCGAAGTAAGAGCATCAGATATAAACGAAGAGATGAAAATCGCAGCAGCACACGCAATAGCTAATCTAGTAGCAGAAGACGAGCTAAACCCAGATTATATAATCCCAGCAGCTTTCGACGAAAGAGTAGCTCCAGCAGTAGCAGAAGCAGTAAAACAAGCAGCGATAGACACTGGAGTAAATAGAATATAAATACTGCAATTACCTTGGAACTTGTTAGTAGAAAAAATTATAAAACTTATTTATAACAAAAAGCATTCCATTAATTTTGGAATGCTTAATTTATTTTAGTCATTATATAAATGGCAAAATACGAAGTGATTTTCTCCTACTTCTCTTTTTCTTGGTGTTTCAACTTTACATATGTCCATAACATGACGACATCTGGTATGAAATTTACAACCACTAGGCGGGTTCAAAGCGCTTGGTATACTACCTTTTAGAATAATTCTTTCCTTTTTCAAGGTTGGGTCTGCTATAGGAATGGCTGAGAGTAGGGCTTGGGTGTATGGATGGAGTGGGTTTTTATACAGTTCATATTTATCCGCAATCTCAACAAAATTCCCCAAATACATAACGCCAATTCTATCACTAATATGCTCTACAACACTTAAATCATGGGCGATAAAAATATATGTCAAATTTAAATCTTTTTTCAATTCAGTCAATAGGTTTAAAACTTGTGATTGAATCGAAACATCTAGAGCAGAAACTGGTTCGTCGGCGATAACAATCTCTGGATTTATTGCTAATGCTCTAGCAATACCAATCCTTTGTCTTTGTCCACCACTGAACTCATGGGGATATCTTTGGGCGTGATAGGAATCCAATCCTACCATTCGCAAAAGCTCCACAACTTTTTTATCTATATCTTCTTTTCCTTCGGATAATTTGTGAATTATTAATGGCTCAGCTACGATATCTCGAATGGACATTCTAGGGTTTAAAGAAGCATAAGGATCCTGGAATACCATTTGGATTTTCTTGCGAAGATCTCTCATTTCTTTTTTAGTAAGAGAGGAGATTTCTTGGCCTCCAACGTATATTTCTCCACTGGTTTTTTCTTCCAGTTTGCATATAACTTTACCTAAAGTGGACTTACCACAACCAGATTCACCTACGATTCCAAAAACTTCGCCCCGGTAAACCTCGAAACTTACACCGTCTATAGCTTTCACATATTGGGTTTGTCTATTCAAAATTCCGGATTTAACAGGAAAATATTTTTTCAAATCTACAGCTTTTAATAACACGTCAGCCATCAATCATCACCCCACATTCGTCTTTACACAGCCAACATCTACTACTTTGGGCATTGGGGAAATTAAAATACGGTGGTTCTTCTTCCTTACAAATATCCATGGAATAGGCGCATCTTGGTTCGAATTTACAACCCTTGGGCATATATTTAGGATTTGGAACATTCCCAGGAATAGATTCCAATATTTCCACATGTTCGCCCAATTTTGGAATAGAGTTGATAAGTCCTTTTGTATATGGGTGTTTTGGATTTTTAAATAGCGAAAATACATCTCCTTTTTCTACTACTCTACCACAATACATAACTATAACTTCATCGCATACCTCTGCCACAACTCCTAAGTCGTGGGTAATGAATATAACAGAAGTCCCAGCAATTTCTTTTAACCTTCCAATAAGATCTAAAATTTGAGCTTGAATAGTCACATCCAGTGCAGTAGTTGGTTCATCGGCGATTAGAATTTTTGGGTCACAGACTAAAGCCATAGCTATCAACCCTTTGGCGCATACCTCCAGAGAGCTGGAAAGGATATTCATTAATAATTTTTTCTGCCCTAGGGATACTGATTTCTTCTAAGATTTTTATAGTTCTTTCAATAGCTTCACTCTTACTAATTTTAAAATGCTCTATTATAGCTTCAGTTATCTGTTCTCCAATAGTTAATACAGGATTCAAAGATGTCATAGGCTCTTGGAAAATCATGGCTATTTCTTTACCGCGAAGCTTTCGTTTTTCTTCATCACTTAAATCTACCAGATTTCTACCTTCTAAAAGAATACTTCCATCTACGACCTTCCCAGTAGTTCCAGATAATAAATTCATGATAGACAGAGCAGTTACACTCTTACCACTACCAGATTCGCCAACGATGCCCAAAGTAGAACCTTTTTTCAGATTAAAATTGACACCTTCTACAGATTTTATAACTTCCTTATCAGTAAAGAAGTAAGTATGAAGATTTTTTATTGACAATATAATATCAGAATTTAATTCGCTCATATTTTTCTCCTTTTCACTGTGTCAATTTTGGATCTAGCGCATCACGAAGTCCATCGCCTAAAAGATTAAAGGAGAGAACAGTCAAAAATATTGCCAACCCAGGGAAGAATGTCATATGCCAGTTTAGACCGACATAAGCTCTTCCTGTACTCAATTGGAGTCCCCATTCAGGGCTAGGAGCTTGTGCACCCATTCCTAAAAAACTTAAACTAGAGGCTGTAAGTATTGAAGATCCAATATTCATAGTATAATATACAATTATTTCAGGGAGTGCGCCAGGTAGAATGTGTTTGAACAAAATTCTAAAGTCACTGGCTCCCAAATTTTTTGCTGCTTGAACATAAACAGATTCTTTTTGCGCTAAGGTACTACTTCGTACTATACGTGCAAAGGACGGCGCGCCGAAGACTGCAACGGCAATGACTACGTTGAAAATCCCAGGACCTAATATCGCCATAATTCCAATGGCTAAGATTGTGCCGGGAAAGGCAAATAAGGTATCGGAAACTCTCATTACCATGCTGTCAATAAATCCACCATAATATCCACTTAAAAGCCCAAAAAATGTACCTACAATTGATCCGACAGTTACGGAAGAAACTCCAACTAAAAGGGAAATTCTAGCTCCCAAAATTACTCTGCTGAAGATGTCGCGGCCAAACTCGTCAGTTCCAAATAGATGTGATTCAGATGGACCTTCTAAAACGTGAAGGTAATCATATTCATCTACTCCAAAAGGAACTATTGCTTCACCAAATATAGAAAAGACGACTAAAAGTACAATAAATACTAAGGCAATAATTGCTGTCTTTTGCTTTTTAAATTTTCTAACGAATTCATTAAAAGGAGTCCTTATTTTTTCGTCATGCATTTCTGTAATATCTCTAATCACAATAATTCTCCTTTCTATTTTAACTTTATCTCAGGATTCAAAGCTGCGTAAATCAAATCCACAAATAAGTTTATCAAAACAAAATGTAGGGAAAAAATTAAAATTAAAGATTGCAATGTAGGATAATCCCTAAATCCTACTGAGTCGATAAGTAAGCTGCCTAGACCAGGATAAGCAAACACAGATTCCGTAACTACAGATCCGCTAAGTAAAAATCCAAATTGCAAACCTACAACAGTTACGACAGCAATCATTGAATTTCTAAAAACGTGTTTCCATATAATTTTATTCTCTTTTAATCCTTTGGCTCTGGCTGTTCTAACATAATCCTCTTTTAATATTCCGATTATGGAAGAACGAGTAAATCTAGCTATAATAGCAGCTACACTAGCACCTAAAGTCAAAGAAGGTAAAATTAAACTTCTCCATCCATGATCGGCACCGATAGTGGGAAACCATCTCAGTTTTACAGCAAATAGCTGTATCAAAATTAGCCCCAACCAGAAAGAAGGAATTGAAATTCCTGAAACAGCAAAAGTCATTCCAGCATAGTCCTGAATTTTGCTCCGAT
The DNA here is from genome assembly GCA_012728295.1 of Tissierellia bacterium. GTDB lineage: Bacteria > Bacillota > Clostridia > Tissierellales > Peptoniphilaceae > JAAYFJ01. Next base: position 4,229 of record JAAYFJ010000026.1, read on the forward strand.
TTTTCCCAGAAAACACACCTATAAGAACTCCGATAATAACAGACCAAAATAAACTAGCCAAAGTTAATCTTACAGTATTCATATATCTTAAACCGATTTCATAAGTAACAGGTCTTTTAGTTTTCAAAGAAGTTCCTAAATCTCCTCGTAGTAGTCCCAACATATAATCTTTATACTGTTCTAGTACGGGTTTGTTTAAACCTAGGGACTCTCTAATCATTTCAATATCTTCTAAAGTCGCATCCACACCAGCCACTCTTCTAGCTGGGTCTCCAGGAATTAGTCTGACAAAACTAAAAACGAATATAGATATTAGAATTAGAGTGGGGATAACAGCCAGAAGTCTTTTTAGTACATAACGAAACATCCTTCACCTCCGAATACTTTTTATATTAATAGAAAAGCCCCATTAAACTATGGATAAATCCACAGTTTAATTGGGGTCTTAATAAATAAGCGTTAAAATTTACAAACTATTTACCAAGTAAACATCTTTATTTTACTATTCTACCTTGAGATACGTCTAGAGATCCATCAGGTAAAGTTACAATTCCTTCAATGTTATTTCTAGAAGCGAATGATGTTTGGTCTACAGTCAAGAAAATACTTGGAGCATCTTCCCATACGATTTTTTGTGCTCTATCATAAGCTTCTTCTCTTTCTGCAGGAACTGCAGTTTGAAGAGCATATTGTATAGCTGCATCGAATTCAGGATTGCTATAATAAGAAATATTATACGATACAGGAGGGAAGGATTCTGTAGCTGCCAATGGTCTTAGACCCCAGTCTGCATCACCAGTAGAAGGTGACCAACCGATAACATACATTTCTACACCAACCTGATCTCCAGGAGTTCCTACAGGATAACCTGTAACTTCTTGATCTAAAGTACCAATTTCCATGTTCTGTACATTTACAGTAACGCCAATAGCTTCAAGTTGTTGTTTAATGAATTGAGTAGCTTTGATATTTGCAGTATTGTTATTAGACCACAAAGAAATCTCAAAACCATTAGGATAACCGGCTTCAGCTAGAAGAGCTTTAGCTTTTTCAACGTCATAAGTATAAGGAGTTTGCGCCTTATGGAATTGAACGTTTGGACCTATAAGAGATACAGCTTCGTCAGCATATCCGTTATATACAACTTGCGCATAAGCATTCTTATCCAAAGCATAATTCAATGCTTGTCTAACTCTAACGTCATTAAATGGTTCTTTAGCTGTATTCATTGTTACCCATCTAGTAATAATAGAAGGAATAGTAGTAACAGTGATATCAGGGTTATTTTCTAATGCTGCTATGTGTTCTGTAGGTACTGGGAATATGAAATCCGCATCTCCAGATTGTAGCATGGAAATTCTAGTTCCGTTTTCTACAACAGGTCTAAAAGTTATGGATGTAAATTCAGGAGCGCCACCCCAGTAATCTGGATTAGCATTTATTGTTAATTTCTCCCCAGGAGTCCAGCTGTCGAAAGTATATCTACCTGTCCCTACAGGATTTTGAGATACTTCATTACCATGCTCCTCTAATGCTTTTGGACTAATAAATAATGCAGCAGGGTGAGCCATAGTATTTACAAATGCTCCAAAAGGTTCGCTCAAAGTAATTTTAATGGTGTAATCGTCAACTTTCTCATTTGTTGCGATTATCTTGAACAAACTGTTTCTCTTCAAACCTTGATTTTGATCTGCCATTCTATTTAAATTGATAATAGCAGCATCAGCGTTAAAATCAGTTCCGTCAGAGAATTTAACTCCTTCTCTTAATTTAAAGATGAACTCTGTAGCATTGTCGTTAGACTCGTAACTTTCAGCTAAAAGTGGTACAAAGTTCATTTCATGGTCAAACCCATAGAGACCTTCCATCATAGTTCTTTGCAATCCACCTGATAGTGTATCGTTAGTATCTAGGGGATCCATCGTAATAAAATCAACAGCAGTTGATATTACGATATCGGTTTTTACATCTCCTGCAGGTGTTTCTGTAGTAGCTGTAGTTTCTGTTTTAGCTTCTTCAGTAGCTGGTGGAGTTGTTTCTTTTGTTTGATTGTTTCCACCACACGCTGTGAATAATAATGTTAAAACCAATAAAAAACTTAATATTCTAATTTTTTTCATTTCATATGCACTCTCCTATTGAAATTGTTACTATTATTACATAGTCACTGAAATTTCTCAATTGGAAAGGGTGTATAATATGCTATTTACAAGGGTTATATTATTTATTATCTAATAGTAAGCTAATAATATTTAGGAAAATCTGAATATTATATCTGAAAAAAATATTATTCATTGACAAATATCTATAATAAAATCACCTTGTTATTCAAATTGCTGAATAGCAAGGTGATTAATTATTTATCTTTTATAATATCTTCAAAACTACCTCATATTCTCTTTCGGATTTTTCTATCAATTCTTTGGAACCTAGAACTCCGTAAAACTTTTTATCCAAACTGTCCTTGAACATTCTGGCATAGTTTTTAATATCTTCAGGCTTTGTTTCTATGGCTTCTCGTTTTAATTTC
>JAAYFJ010000080.1 GCA_012728295.1 Tissierellia bacterium
ACAAAGTATCTGAACTCTGCGTCTTGATATATTCCATTTCTCAGCTACTTCCTTTGCCGATAAATAATCCATACTAAACACCTCCAATTAAAGAAGTCTGTTAATTAATTATATTCCACTGTACGAATGATATCAAGTATAATGATTTACTTTATAACTACATCACAACAAAAGTCCTATCATAACATTCTTACTCCATTCTAACCTAATACGGTAATCCACCGTTTCAGCTTTTATATTATATGAAAAGAAAAGTACTTTCCTCTTTCTCCCCCTAATATCAATATAACTCTATCAATCTAACTAATCTCTATATAGTTAGGTTGTCTTTTTGACAAGTCTAGACTTTTCTTTTTTGCCATTCTAGAATTATCAAAATCACCATTCTTGACTTGTCCTTTTGACAAGTCTGAAAGAATAAATGCAAAAATCAGCAAGTTTTTTAATCCTTGCTGATTCTCAATTTTGTCCTTATTTTCTTGTGTCTCCACTAACTAGGTCAACCACCACTGAGACATTAAAATACTTTTTTAGCACTTTTCGCTTGTTATTTTGGTCATCTTCTTCAAAAGCAAAATAGTCGTGAAAGAGTTTGAATCTCAGGATTTCTACGAAATTTCCCTTTGTATCAACGCTATGCACTCCACATGAACACTCCACGGAAACATATCTATATTCATCAGTTCCTTTACACAGTATCCATTGTCTGTAAGTTTCTTTAAGTCCCTTGCCAACGTATTGGGATTACAAGATAGATAAACTATCTGCACTGGCTTTGCTCTTATTATCTCATTGATTAATTCTCTATCGCATCCACCTCTAGGTGGGTCTAATATCAATTGGTGCAGATTAATTTTATCTATTATCTCTCTATACTTTTCTTCTGCTTTCCCATATATGAAAACTGCTTTCGATTCCCTTTTTAATCCATTTATCTTTGCCATCTCGACAGCTTCTTTTCCATATTCTATTCCATATATTAATTTATCAGGCAATACTGAAAGGCCTAGAACACCAACTCCACAATATAAATCTATTACAGGCAAATCCTTTATTATGTTCTGTTTAATTATATCTATGGCCCCTAATGTTATTTCAGTATTTGTCTGAAAAAAACCCGTGGGCTTATATTGAAAGGTTTCTTCGCCTATTTTTTCTCTAAATATTCCTTCGCCGTATAATGTTTTAACACGTGCTCCATAGTGAAATTGAATGCATGATTCTACGCTTTGGTATATGCCTATGACTCCAGCATCGGACAGCTTAACTATCGTCTCTGCTGCAATGTTGATTTTACTGTTCTCATTGGTAACGAAAATAACAATTGCCTCTTGTAGTGTATTTGTCCTGATGCCAATAAGCCTAAGGCTTTTATTATTCACAGCTTCACTTTCTGACAATATAGTTAGTATTTCATTTCCCAGATCTGTTTGAATCATACACTGCTGTACTTCCACCAGTTCATTGGTTCCTTTTGCAAATAGCCCAATTTTCCCATCTTTTACTTGCCATTGCATATGATTTCGAAATCCTTTGTTATTCTTAGAGGCTAGGTTATTACATGGCGATGGAAATTTCACTCCATTTTTCTTTAATTCTCTTTCCAATCTGGATGATTTCCACTCTGTTTGCGCTTCATAATTCATCTCTTGAAGATCACAACCACCACAACTATGCCCATAAGGACATGGAACTGTTTGTCTACATGAAGATGTTGCAAGGGTTCCAATTACTTTTCCTTGCAACACACCTCTTTTTTTGCCTAGAATCCTAACTTTTACTTGGTCTCCAATTACACCGTTATCAGCAAATATCACCGGCATATTCTCTGCCTTTACTACTCTTTTCCCATCGTAGGTATAATCGCTTACCTTACCTATATAATTTTCATTAATATTCATATTATCTCTTTTTCTTTAATGCTAAAAAGTTGTCTCCTACGTATATTTCACCTGCTTTATATAAGTTTCCTGCTGCCCTTTTAAATGATCCTTTGCTCATTTTAGTAAGATTCATTATTACTATAGGAGAGGACTTATCTCCCACTTCCAACCTACCTCCCGCTTTTATTATTAAACTTAATAATCTTTTTGCATCTTGAGGCATTTGCTTGTCTGTTCTTTCTTGGGGAGAAAGAACTAATTTGCCATCTGGCAAAACTCTCTCAACTCTCAGTTTAACTTCTTCCCCTATCTCGTAAAGCCTTCTAACTTCTCTTCGTGGGATTAAGCTATCATACCCTCCATCCGCAATTACAAAATATCCATATTGTGGGTGAGAGCTGTAGATTACACCGTCTACCCAATCGTTTCTCTTAAACTTAGGGTCGTTTTTCAAATATGGCTTTATCTTCATGGTTGCTGCCAACCTGCCTGTTTTATCCACATATAGATATGCCATAATCCATTGGCCTTCAACTAGTTTTCCTACTGTTTCTGCCTTTGGTAACAAAACATCCCTTGGTAGACTAATGTCTAGAAATGCTCCTATGTTTGTAACAGCATTTACTCTCAATCTTTTAATTTCTCCCACTGAGGCTTTCGTCTCTTTTACAGTGCCTAAATACTCGTTATCACTGCCTTTATATACGTAAACTTCTATTTTATACCCAGATTTGGTTCCTTCTTTTAACTCTTCCTTCGGTAAAAAAACTTGCGTTCCACCTTTTCCCTCTTCAGTCAGAATTGCTCCTCGTTGATTTACTATTTTAACTACCAATTCCTGTCTTCTACCTAATTGAATCATTGCACATCCCCTTTCGTTTACATCCTTGGGTAATACTATTAATTTTTAAATATCTATCTATTTCCGTTAATACTTTTGCCTTATCTTTTCCCCAGAGGGGTGCAATGAGACTTTCCCTATCTCCATCTCCTGTTAACCTGTGAACAGCTATCCTTGAATCTAATCTGGCTAATGCCTCTCCGACCAGCTCCACATATTCCTCTTTCTCGAGCATCCTGAGATTGTTTTTCTCATGTTCTTTTGCCAATGGAGAATTTTCCACAATATATAATTGATGAAATTTGACACCGCTAAATCCCGCTTCGGAAATATAATCAACAGTTTTAAGCATTTCCTCTTTCGATTCGCCTGGCAACCCAAATATTATATGACCAATTACTTCTAATTCGTTCAACTCTAATTCCCGCCACTTAGTTTGAAAGTATTCTTGAGAATATCCTCTATTCATCCACTGCAAAGAACTATTATGAATTGACTGTAATCCCAGTTCCAGCCACACAATATACTTTAATGACAGGTGTTTTAAAAACTCAACATTATCTTTATCCAAACAATCAATTCTAGTTGCTAAGCTTATTCCTGATACTCCGCCATCTAACATTTCTTTACACTTCCACATAAGCTCTTCTAACGGCATGTATGTGTTGGAAAAGTTTTGGGCATATGCCAGTGGAGCAATGTCCTCACCCCATTTTTTCTTAGCTTTCCACGTCTGATATTTCAATTGTTCTGATATTGTCAGTTCTGGGACAGTCCACTCTCCCGAGCCTCTATCTGTGCAAAATATACATCCTTTTGTGCCAATTGTTCCATCTCGATTTGGGCATGTTGCCCCTAAGTCAATGGGCAATTTCACAACTCTTTTCCCATATTTTATTTTACCATATTGTTGAAGGCTTAAATATCTCTTCACACCATTAGTCGTCACTTTTCTGTTCAGTGTCTTTTGTACTATCTGCTTCTGTTTGAGCTGCATCCTCTTGGTTATTACTTTCTTTATTCTCAGAAGTAGACTCCTCTCCATCTTTGTTCTCTGCGTCTGCTGGAGTAGTTTCTTCAGTCGGCTTCTCAGTATCAGTATTTTGTTCTACTAGAGGCTTGTCTTTAAGTGTTTCCTTCTCTTTAGGGTCTATTAGCTGAGATAGAATATACAATGCATCTTCCCATTGTGGTTTGCTAGCTTCCAATTCCTTTGGAGCACCCATGGTTACAAGGACATATTCTTTATCCAGAACTTTGACTAAGGTTGCCCAGCACAATCCTGCAGTCTCAGTAGTACCTGACTTCCCTCCTAAAACTATTATTCCAGGGTGTCCGTTTTCTGGTATTTCCTTTAACACTGTATTTTCCAATAATAAGCCATCAGGATGGTTTTGATTTTTAGTTGCCCAATATAATTTTTTTGTAAATACATCTTTAAATGTGCTATTGTCTAAAGCTTTATCAAGTAGTTTAGCAATATCCAGCGCCGTGGACTTTTGATTGGCATCATCCATTCCCACGCTATTCACAAAGTGTGAATTCTCCATGGGAATTCCTTTAGCCACTTGATTCATTTCAAATACAAAGTCTTCTTCGTTTCCTGATACTGCAATTGCTAAGGAGCTAGCTGCTTCTCCACCAGAAGACAATATCGTCCCATGGAGTAAATCGCTCATGGTCAACTGTTCTCCACCTAAAAATCCAGCCATGGAAGCGTTCATCTCTACCATTTTTTGATATGATGGAGTATCTATTGTCACCTCTTGACTTAATTCTACATTTTTCATTATAGCTGTGTACACAGTTAGAATTTTTGTCAATGATGCTGGTGCTAGGCGCATATCTCCTTCTTTGCTAAATATGACATCTTTAGTCGTTCTATCTAATAAAACCACCGATTTTGATTGAATTTTCGCTTGGTCAAAATCCTCAAATGGAACATATGGTTTTTCATAAACAAAACTTGCATAATAGCCTATGACTAGTAAAACGACCAGTAGTAGTGCTCCTCCAACTTTAAACATTCTGTCCTGATTCATATCTTCCTCCTATTCGATGGTTATTATTTCCATTTTACTAATAACAGTATCTATCAAGCTATCAACATCTAATTTCATCTCTTGCTCTAAGACACTAGATAGTTTTGGTTTAGTTAATGGATGCTTTGGTAAAAATACTGAACAACTATCTTCATATGGCAATATCGATGTTTCGTACGTCTCTATGTCTCTCGAAATATCTACAATATCCACCTTATCCATGGCGATTAGAGGACGTAATATCGGCATGTTTACAGCATTATTTATACAATACATACTCTCGGCAGTTTGGCTTGCCACCTGACCCAAACTTTCTCCAGTTATCATTGCATGGTAGCCATTTTTCTCTGACAACCTTTCCCCTATTCTCATCATGAATCTTCTTGAGAGTATGGTCATATAATTTTCTTTGCAATTTTCTCTAATTGCCTGTTGAATGGGTAGAAGATTTACTGAAAAAATCTTAAATCCACCAATATAACGACTTAAAATATTTCCTAAGGTCTTTATTTTTTCAACAGATCTCTCTGGAGTAAAAGGATAGGAATGGAAATGCAATCCACTAATTGCCATTCCTCTTTTGGCCATTAAGTACCCTGCCACTGGGCTATCTATTCCTCCTGAAAGTAATAAAAGTCCTTTTCCACTTACACCAGCAGGCATTCCTCCTTCTCCTTGAAAGCGCTCAATATATATATAGCTATTGGGATTTTTAACATCCACATAAAGAGTAAAATCCGGTTTATGAACATTTACCTTTAGCCCATCCACCATAGCCAACACATATCCTCCAACTCTTCTAGATATCTCTGGCGACTTTAGCGGATATGCCTTATCTGCTCTAGCGGTTTCCACCTTAAAAGTATTATATCCCGTTTTATCCATATACTCTCTAACAAGTTCTGCCGCCGCCTCTTGAATTGATTTGAGCTCAGGTGTGGATTTTATGCAAGGGCTAATATATATTAGTCCAAATACTTTTCTCAGTCTTTTTATGGCTCTATCGAATAATTCTTCCGGCAAGTCCATGTAAATCTTGCCCATTTCTTTATATACATGATTTAGGCTACAGTCTTCTAAAGCTTTCTTTATCTGTTTTATCTGTTCATCTTCAAAGTATTTTCTGTTTTTCCCTTTAAGCATTACTTCGCCTAAGCTGGCACTTAACACTCGTTTCATACTATCTCCCCATCCATTGATTATATGTTCTTATGCATTTTACCAATTCAGTAGCTGCTATGGTCACTTCTTTCTCTGTTAGTTGCTCATTGAAACATATTCTTATAGTACCTTCTATTCTATCTCTCGAAATCCCCATAACATCCAATGGCTTCCTAGCATGGGAAGATTTACTACTACACGCTGATGATGTCGAAATATAGATACCTCTTTCCTCCATCATGTGAAGTATTACTTCGCCTTTTGCATTTGGTATGCTTAAACTTAAGATATACGGCGTTCCGTTTTCACTGCTATTAACGTGGTATTCTATATCTGCGTCCTCTAAGATATTCATAAATGTTCTTTTTAGTAATGCAACCTTTTCAAGATTACTTTCCAAATATTGTAGCCTCTCCTCTGCTGCAGCGCCAAATCCAACGATACCAAGGATATTTTCAGTTCCTCCACGCAAACCCCTCTGTTGCAATCCTCCTACAATAAATGGTGAGGTCTTGTTCGGGTTTTTTATATATATTGCACCAATTCCTTTTGGTCCATGTATTTTATGGCTACTAACGCTCATGGTATCAATGTCCCAATCTTCTGGATGCAATTTGAACTTACCATAGCTTTGCACACAATCTGCATGAATATGCGTTGTTGGATATTTTTTCCTCACGGCTTTACAGATTTCATACATTGGTTGAATTGATCCTATTTCGTTATGAACATGAGTAATTATTATCATATCAAGGTGTTCTGGTAACTCAATTTCTTCCAATTTTATTACACCAAATCTATCTATCGGCAATATATATGTCTCTATTCCATATGCCTTTACAGTTTCTGTAATAGATGGATGGTCTGCCATTGTCAACGCTATTTTCACGTTTCTCTTTCTCGCTTTTGCAACTTGGAAAATAGCCATATTGTTGCTTTCGGTGCCTCCTGAAGTGAAAAACACCTTATTGGGCATGGCATTCATTAGCGTTGATACAGATTTTAATGCTTTTTCCATTGCTTTTTCTGAAGTGATGCCAAGTCTATGCAAACTTGACGGATTTTTATAGTCCTCATTCATTGCTGCAATCATTTCAGTTTTTACATATTTACTTAATGGAGTGGTGGAGCAGTTGTCCAAATATATATTATTTTTCAAAGGTGACTCCTTTGCAATTTCAAATAATTAACATACCTATATCTTATAAATTATATCATAAACATATTGTATTGTCTTACTTTCTTCGTGCCATTATAAACTCTATTATTAATATCTTTATATGGTCAAAAGACTATTATTAGGTTAAATGGGTAATAAATTACAAACAATGCACCAACGGTAAAGGAGGGGTTTTATGAATTCCAGTCTCTTTTTACACCTTACCAATGAGGATGTTGAAAAATATTTAAAGGACGTATATGCTTCTATCAATGATTTTGATGCTGGTGAATATATTTTTAAGTCGGGAGATAATCCTCAGTATTTGATGATTCTATTAGAGGGTTCTTTGCAGGTTGAATTTCTGGATGAAACAGGCAAGCGAATAATTATAAATAGATTTACTGAACCAGGAACGGTTGTAGGCGAAGTCTTTTTATGTCTTAACAACACTAACTATGAATATGATTTACTTGCTGTTTCTCATAGTAGAGTGCTGTTTATTGATGGAGATAGGTATAAAAATGGTAAAGGGAATGCTTTTGAGATTGTTAGAGAAAACATGACGTCTATATTAGCTAGTAAAGCTTATTATTTGAATCGAAGATTGGTAGGCTTCTCAGCTTATTCTTTAAGAAGAAGAATTATTGAGTTTTTAAATATTCGTGCTGATGATAAAGGGATGGTAAATTTAAAGATGACACGAGGTGAGATGGCCGATTTTCTAGGAGTAACAAGACCTTCTCTCTCAAGAGAGTTGATGAAAATGAAAGATGAAAAACTAATAGAAATAAATAATAAAGATATTATACTTTTATAACAATCTTGTACCATAGGTTACCGACATTATCTAACTTATCCAATATGATTATTGTGATAGATATTGAAATGATAATAATAAGGAGGATCAATTATGAGTATGTTCTGTTTCCAATGTCAAGAGACTATGCAAAACAAAGGTTGTACGGTTACTGGTATTTGTGGAAAAAAACCCGATACAGCTATAATGCAAGATTTACTAATTTATGTGACTAAATGCTTGTCTGAGGTTACCACTAAAATAAGGGCAAATGGTAAATCTGTTGATAAGAATGTCAATCATATTATTACCGAAAACCTTTTTACGACTATTACTAACGCAAACTTTAATACTGACAACTTAAGGTCTAGAGTAATAAAAACATTAGATGTAAAAAAGCAATTAATAGACGATAATACAGATTTAAAGCTTTCAGAACATGGACTTTGGGATGAGAGAGACCCTTCTGCTATGGATAGCAAAGCATCTTTAGTTGGTGTCCTAAGCACAACAGACGAAGACAAGAGAAGCTTAAAGGAACTAATCACCTATGGAATTAAAGGGCTTAGCGCTTATACTCACCATGCTAACGTACTATTAGAAGACAATGAAGATTTGGATATCTTCTTACAAGAAGCGCTCTCAAAGACTATTGATGAATCTATGTCCGTAGAAGATTTAATTTCCCTCACTCTAAAAACAGGCGAAGCTGGAGTAGGCGCCATGGCTTTACTTGATAATGCAAATACTAAATACTATGGTAACCCTGAGATAACTAAAGTTAATATTGGGGTTGGAAATAGACCCGGAATTTTGGTTTCAGGTCATGATTTGAAAGACTTAGAGATGTTATTAGAACAGTCTGAGGGATCTGGAATAGACATCTATACCCACTCCGAAATGCTGCCTGCCAATGCTTATCCTAAGTTCAAAAAATATGCTCATCTTCATGGAAACTATGGAAATGCATGGTGGAAACAAAAAGAGGAGTTTGAAAGCTTCAATGGTCCAATTCTGATGACTACAAACTGTATTGTCCCCCCTAAAGATTCCTATAAGGACCGTATTTTTACGACTGGAATGGTTAGCTATCCTGGATTAAAACACATTGAAGGCGCCATTGGTGAACCTAAGGATTTCACCGAGATTATAGAACTTGCCAAAACCTGTCAACCGCCTGCAGAAATCGAAACAGGAGAAATAATCAACGGCTTTGCTCATAACCAAGTTTTTGAACTGGCAGATTCCGTTGTTGATGCAGTTAAATCTGGGGCTATTCGAAAGTTTATAGTTATGTCAGGATGCGATGGTAGACACAAAACCAGAAATTACTATACAGACTTTGCTGAAAATCTACCAAAGGACATTGTAATTTTAACTTCCGGTTGCGCTAAGTACAGGTATAACAAGTTGAAACTTGGAGATATCAACGGTATACCAAGAGTGCTAGATGCAGGGCAGTGTAACGACAGTTATTCATGGGCTATTGTGGCTCTTAAGTTAAAAGAAATATTTAATGCAGCCGATATTAACGATTTGCCTATTGAATTCAATATCGCTTGGTATGAACAAAAAGCTGTAACTGTGCTTCTGGCATTGCTTTTCTTAGGAATCAAAAATATCCATTTAGGGCCAACTTTACCAGCATTCTTATCTCCTAACGTGGTTGATGTTTTAGTTGAGAAGTTTGGTATTTCAGGCATCCAGGATGTAGAAAAGGATTTAATTACTCTAGGATAATATTGTTGTGAATAATAACAGGATATGGTAATCCATATCCTGTTTTTTATTACCATCTCATATTTGAATAATATTTACACCTCTGCAAGTTTTTGATATCATAGACGAATAGTTTATTTTTGCTCCTATTTATGGAGGTAGTTATGAAAACTTTTGAACAAAATTATATTTTATCACCCTGGAACCTCTCTGAAAGAGCTTATATTTCCATTGCCACAACTGGCTTATCACCTGTAAAAGAGCATATTTTTTGTACAGGATTGCTGCTTGTGAAAAGCGATGGTTCTGCTCATTTATCACTTTATTTGTCTGAAAGGCTACTAGATGAAAAAGAAGTTTTATTATGTATTTTCGCTAAAACTACAGACAAATCGCGAATTATAGGCTACAATGTTAATCACTTCTTATTTCCATGGATTGATTCTAGGAGCAAGTATTTTCATATAAATGATAATGCTCCTAAGGTAATTATTGACATGCAGAGTCAACTGAAAAATCTATCGTGCTGGGTCCCAATGGATAGTATTTCTTTGAAATCTGTTTCCAAAATTGCTGGGTATTTTAGGGAATCTGTTACTTTACCTCAGGATCTTCCCGGTATATTCTCTGATTACATAATCGACGGACAACCAGAATATAGGGATGCATTATTTATGCATATGCGTGATGATTTATTAGCTATGGCGAGCATAGACAGATGGCTTCAAAATAGATATCTGAACCTTTCAATAATCCATAAAGAGCGAACATATAAGCCTTTATCAGTTAAGATACAAGGGGATATGATTGTTTTTAGTGGTTTGGTAAATCCATCAAATGACTCATATATTAATATGGGATTAACAGTATATGAAGAGCATGATGGAAAATTTACACTTGAGGTTGCTATAAATTCTGATGTGTACGATAAAGATCGTATATGCAGATTTGTTCTAAAACCATGGAAACCTGATGAAAGCTGTAGTTATGATGCTCCTAAAGGAGTCTATCTGCTAACCGTTGGAAAGCATTTAATTTCTAATCATCTTTGGAATTTACTAAATAATATCATTACTGAAATCTTATAACGAAGGAGTCATATTGTGGATAATCGAAAAATGGAATCCAAAAAAATGACGGCTGCCAACCTAGGTTTGCTTTTTATGGCAATTGTCTGGGGCTTTGGATTCATAGTGACTAAAGACAGTATTGACATTGTTACTCCTATGCAAATTATGGTAATTCGTTTTGCCATAGGTGCTGTAGGATTGTTTGTAGTTTTTATGCCTCGTGTTTTAAAGTCCTCTAAGGATACTATAAAAAGCGGAGCTATTTTAGGAGTATTAGTTTTTGTATCATATACATTGCAAACAATAGGGATTAAATATACATCCGCCAGTAACAATGCATTCTTAACGACAATTTATGTAATAATAATGCCTTGGCTAGTATTTTTCACTACTAGACAAAAACCTGGGAAAGTTACTATTATAGCATCGGTTGTAACGTTTATAGGGGTGGGACTAATGTCCATTCAAGATGAATTCTCTATTAATTATGGGGATATTCTAACGGTATTGGGAGCATTAGTATTTGGTTTGCACCTACTAAGGGTTTCCATTTATTCTAGAAACTATGATCCCATAGCTTTGGCAACAATCCAATTAGCTGTTTGTGCTGTGTTAAGTATTATTTCTACACTAATATTTGATCCTCCTATGAGTCTGGATCTTTTCAAAAGCAGTGCTAAATGGGCAATTCTCTATCTTGGAATTGTGAATACTTTCCTGACATTTCTATTACAGTTCATTTGTCAGAAGTATACAACTCCTATCAGCGCCTCTCTAATAATGTCATTAGAAAGCGTATTTGCAGCAGTTTTCTCTTATTTATTCCTAGATGAAAGATTAGCTATACAAGCAATCATTGGTGCGGCTTTAATTTTAATTTCTATTTTCATTGCACAGTTAGATATTTTAAAAGGAGTAAAGGCTGACGAGAGAGCATTATATAAAACTGAACTTGATATTAATTAAATCTTGAACAAACAAAGAACGGTCAAAATGACCGTTCTTATTTTTATGCTTTACTTTTTGTTTTTGATATATTGGTCAATGGCTTTAGCAGTGTCTTTTCCTGCGCCCATAGCAAGTATTACAGTAGCCGCTCCTGTTACAGCATCGCCTCCTGCAAACACTCCTTCTCTACTGGTTTCCCCATCTCCATTTGCCATAATACACCCTCTGGTATCTCTATCTAAGCCCTTAGTTGTTGATCCAATTAGTGGATTTGGTGAAGTTCCCAGTGCCATTATTGCCACATCAACTTCGATTTCGTATTCCGAGCCTTTAATAGGAATAGGTCTTCGTCTACCTGAATCATCTGGCTCTCCTAGTTCCATTTTTATACATTCCATGGACTTAACCCATCCAGTTTCATCACCAATAATTTCAACTGGAGCTGTCAACATATGGAATATTATTCCTTCTTCTTTAGCATGATGAACTTCTTCAACCCTTGCAGGAAGTTCAACTTCTGTTCTTCGATAGACAATATGCACATCAGCTCCAAGACGTTTAGCTGTTCTTGCTGCGTCCATGGCAACGTTTCCACCACCTACTACAGCAACTTTTGTGCCAGTTTTTATTGGTGTTGCAAAATCATCTCTATATGCCTTCATCAAGTTGTTTCTAGTTAAGAACTCGTTAGCTGAGAATACACCATTGTAGTTTTCTCATGGTATACCCATAAACTTTGGCAAACCTGCTCCAGAACCAATGAACACAGCCTCAAAGCCCTCTTCAAATAGCTCTTCGATAGTTACTGTTTGTCCAATTAATACGTTAGTTTCGATTTTCACTCCAAGTTTTTTTAAGTTCTCAACTTCAGATTTTACTACTTTTTCTTTTGGTAGACGGAACTCTGGAATACCATATATCAATACTCCGCCTGGCTCATGCAAAGCTTCGAACATCGTTACATCATATCCCCATTTTGCCAGTTCCCCGGCACATGTTATACCAGCTGGTCCAGTTCCAATAATAGCAACTTTATGGCCATTGTCTGGTTCTTTGTCTGACAAGTCCACGTCGTTTTCTCTTGCCCAATCTGCTGCAAATCTTTCTAGCTTTCCAATTGCAACAGGTTCTCCACGTTTTCCAAGTATACAGGTTTTTTCACATTGGCTTTCCTGTGGGCAAACTCTACCACAAACTGCTGGAAGTGCTGAGTATTTTGCTAAAGTCTTCGCTGATTCCTCAAATTC
Organism: Tissierellia bacterium; assembly: GCA_012728295.1. Taxonomy (GTDB): domain Bacteria; phylum Bacillota; class Clostridia; order Tissierellales; family Peptoniphilaceae; genus JAAYFJ01. The sequence goes on from JAAYFJ010000080.1 coordinate 12,870, forward strand.
TTCTTCTGCAATATGCTTAATAAATTTTGGAATGTCAATGTTAACTGGGCATCCAGGGCGGCAAAGTGGGTTCTTACAGGTTAAGCACCTTGATGCCTCTTGAACTGCCTCTTCTTTATTGTATCCGTGGCAAACCTCTTCAAAGTTTTTATTTCTAACGTCGGGGTCTTGCTCTCTAACCGGTATTCTTTTAAGTCTATCCATTATTTTCGACCTCCCCAGAATTCACACTCTTCAAAAGCTTTAAGTTTTTCAGATTCTTCCAGCTTAAATTGAGTTTGACGTCTTAATGCTTCGTCAAAATCAACTAAATGTCCATCGAATTCAGGTCCATCTACACATGCAAATTTTGTTTCTCCACCAATGGATACTCGACAAGCACCACACATTCCTGTCGCGTCAACCATTAATGGGTTTAATGACACTACAGTCGGAATATTTAATTTCTTAGTCGTCAAAGCAACAAACTTCATCATTATCATAGGGCCAATTGCAACTACAACATCATATTCTTTATTTTTGTTTTCTACTAAATCCAATAGACAGTCTGTAACTAAACCGTGGAAACCATAGCTTCCATCGTCTGTAGCTACATAAAGGTTATCTGATACAGAAGCTAATTTGTCTTCAAGAATAACTAAGTCTTTTGTCTTTGCGCCAAGTACAACATCTACTGCAACGCCTTTTTCGTGAAGCCACTTCACTTGCGGATATACAGGTGCTGTTCCAACTCCTCCTGCGATAAATAGCATCTTTTTCTTTTTAAGTACATCCAAATCTTCTGACACAAATTCCGAAGGTCTACCTAATGGCCCTAAAAAGCTGAAAAAGCTATCTCCAACTTCATATCTCGCCATTGCTCTTGTAGATGCTCCCATGGTTTGCACCACTATTTCCACAGTGCCTTCTTTTTCATCGTAATCGCAAATTGTTAAAGGAATTCTCTCGCCTTTCTCATCAGCAATTACCACCACAAATTGTCCCGGCTTTGCAGATTTTGCTACACGAGGTGCCAATACATGCATGGAAAAAATATTGGGTGCTAAAAATTCCTTTTTCATAATTTGATACATTTGACTTTCCCTCCCCATCTTCCTTAGTAATCTCCTTAATGATAATAATATAACATAATCTGAAATAAAGCTACCTTTTCCTCAAATATTACCTACATTATTTATTATTGTATTTGCTCGTCATTAAACACACATCTATTTTGCTGATAACCTCATTAGTCAACTTTTGCTGGAGAAATTCCCCAAATCTCTTTGGCATAATCATTTATGGTTCTATCTGAGCTAAACTTTCCACTTCCAGCAATGTTCATAAGGCACATCTTCGCCCATTTATTTCTATCTCTATAGATTTTGTCTACCTCTTGTTGAGCCTTCACATAATCTGCAAAGTCATGCAAAATAAAGTATGCATCAGCTTTTTCCCAATCACTACCTCTTGTTATAGCATTGTAAATATCTAGCAACATAAATGTGTTTTCGTCGTTAAATAATGGTGACATCAGCGAGTCTACAACTTGTCTTATGGTTTCATCGTCACGGTATAAATCCATCGGATTGTATTTATGTCTTATTTCGTTTAACTCTTCTACTGTTGCCCCAAAAATAAAGTTGTTCTCTCTGCCAGCTTCTTGAACAATCTCCACATTTGCTCCATCATATGTCCCAATTGTAGGTGTTCCATTTAGCATAAACTTCATGTTCCCTGTTCCTGAAGCTTCTTTACCAGCTGTGGAAATCTGTTCGGAAATATCAGCAGCACTGAAAAGCCTTTCTCCATAGCTTACCCTATAGTTTGTTACGAAGACAACCTTAAGTTTCCCATTAACTTCTGGATCACTATTTACAACCCTGGCAATTTCATTAATGAATTTTATTATAGCCTTGGCCCTAAAATAACCTGGAGCTGCTTTACCACCAAAAATAAACGTTCTAGGCACCATGTCGTAGTCAGGATTTTCTTTTAGCTTCTGGTATAGATATACTATGTGTAAAGCATTTAATAGCTGTCTTTTGTATTCATGAATTCTCTTTACTTGAATATCAAAAATACTTTCGGGGTCTATGATTATTCCTTCATGCTTTGAGATATATGCTGCTAAATCTCTTTTGTTTTTTTGCTTTATCTCTAAAAGTTCTTTTAATTTGTTTTCATCATCAGCAAATTTTTTCAGTTCAACTAGCCTATCTAGGTCTTTTATCCAGTCCTTACTGCCTAGTAAGTTAGTAATCCACGCACTTAATCTCTTGTTACTATAGTCTAGCCATCTTCTGGGGGTAATTCCATTGGTCTTATTCTGAAATTTATCTGGATAAAGCTCATACCAGTCTCTTAGTTCTTGCTCTTTCAATATTTCAGTGTGAAGCTGAGCAACCCCATTTACCGTATGACTGGCAACTATCCCTAAATGAGCCATTCTTACTGAATTGCCACTTATTATCTTCATTTTATCAATTTCAGACTTCTCATAGCCCTTGCTCTGTAGCACTGAGATAAAATGATGATCAATCATTTGTATAATCTCAAAGTTTCTGGGACATACTTCTTGCACGATATCTATATCCCAAGCTTCTAAAGCTTCTTTTAAGATTGTGTGGTTAGTGTAGGAAAAGATTTCCTGTGCCATTTCGAAGCAATAATCCCATCTATATCTTTCTTCATCGTATAACAGCCTCATCAATTCCGCTATGGCTATCACTGGATGGGTATCATTTAATTGAATTCTCGTGTTTTTTGCAAACCCTTCTAAACTTCCATGGACACGTCGATAATTATCAATCATGTCCTTAATTGATGCACTTGTAAAGAAATATTGTTGCATAAATCTAAGGATTTTACCTTTTCTCTCATGATCGTTAGGATATAAAACTCTGGTAATATCCTCAGCTCTATTTTTAGCAGCTACCGCTTCATCAAATTTAAATTCATTAAATTTTTGGAAGTCGAATTCGTCTACAGCTTCTGACTGCCATAGTCTCAGAGTGTTAATATTCTTAGTATCATAGCCAATTATTGGCATATCATAAGGTATGGCTTTTACGGAAAAATCTCTAAATTTTACAATTTGAGATAAAGACTCTCTTCTAATTGACCAAGGGTCGCCTTTACCCGTCCAGTCGTCACCTTGCTCATATTGAAAGCCCCTAACAAATTTCTGTTTAAATAAACCTTCCTTATAACGAACACCATAACCTTGCAATGGTAATTCTAAAGTTGCTGCAGATTCCATAAAGCAGGCCGCTAATCTCCCTAGTCCACCATTTCCTAAACCAGCGTCTTCTTCCAACTCTTCCATTGTATCTAAATCTATATTCAGTTCATCTAATATTTCTTTTATTTCGTCGTAGATACATAGGTTAATTAGATTATTTCCCAGAGATCTTCCCACCAAAAATTCTGCACTAAAGTAATATGCCTGTCTTCCATTTTCATAAGCTCTTTTCGTATCCGCCCATTGCTTGGCAACATAGCTCATTATGGCTCTTGATAGACTCAAATACTTTTCCATCTCAGAAGCCTTTTCCAAGGTCGTACCAAAATCCAGTCGCAAAGATATCTCTAAGGTTTCTAAAAACTTTTCTTTTACAAACATTTGTTCCTCCTAGTATTTAATCAAGTCCTCAATCTGGCTGACAGTTCTCTCACCTATACCTGCAATTTCTAATAAGTCTTCTCTACAAGTTATTTTGCTTTTCTTTCTATGCTCTATGATATTTCCAGCAGTAACTGGCCCAATATTTGGTAGGGCACATAGTTCTTCAAGAGAAGCTATGTTAATGTTTATCTTTCCTGTTCCATTTTCCAGATAGGTCTCTTCTCCCTTTGCTGGTATATGTATTTTATCCTCATCTGATACCATTTCTGCAAGATTTATCATATTTATATCCGCTTCATCCAACAGACCACCACATTTTTCTATGGCATCTGCCACCCTATCTCCCGGCGATAATTTGATTAGACCAGGATATCTAACAGCACCCACCACGTGTACAAAAAGCTTGTCCTCTGTATTTTCACTGTCATCTAATAATATCTCAACTTTTTCAGTTTCATCACTTCTCCCTAAGGAAAATTCAGAATTATTAACTATCAAACCAATGATAACAAAAACTATAAGCACTAAAATATAACCTAAAGATTTTTTCAAAATAGTTCCTCCATAGCTTATCGCTGACAAATAACATAATCTTTGATATAATTATAATAATAATGTGGGGGTGACTCATGAAAAGATTTGTAATTAAACTAATGTTGCTCTGTTTTATTATAACAAACTTTGCTACAAATGCCTATGGAGAAGAGCTACAATTGTCTGCTAACTCATCTGTCCTTATGGATGCAGCTTCAGGCCAAGTTCTATTAAGCAAAAATGCTGATGAAAAAATTAATCCTTCCTCAACTACCATGGTATTAACAGCTTTAGTAGCATTAGATAATGTTAAGCTAGATGAGGTCATAACTGTCACAGCAGAGGCAATAGAGCTTGGAGTTGGTAGTGATTTCAAGTTGCAAGAGGGCGAAAGGCTAACAGTGGAACAGCTTATAGCTTCTATGTTCTTGCAGTCTTCTGGAGACGCTGCCATGGCACTTGCGTTCCATGTAGGTGGTACTCTAGGCGAATTTAGCAAGATGATGAATGAGAAAGCCAAAGAAATCGGGATGACAAATTCTAATTTTATTAATCCCAGTGGAATTCATGACGAGGAACATAAGTCTACTGCCAGGGACATGGCTAAATTAATGGCTTATGCTATGAAAGTCAAAAGCGTCGAAAAGTTATTATCTTATAAAGAATTTACTATTCCTCCTACTAATAAGACTACTGCACCTAGATCTATAAACAATATTAGTAAATTATTTGATAATCAAGGTACAGTTGATGTTGGGGGTAAAACCGTTGCTATTGCATATGAAGGTTTAGTAGCATCTAAGGCAGGCTATAGCGATATGGCTAAAAACTGCATGTTGTCCGCAGCTACAAGGGGAGATCTAACACTTATTGTTACTGTATTTGGTGCTGAAGGAGCTAATGTCTATTCCGATACTCATGCATTGTTCAATTTTGGATTTGCAAACTTTAAAATAGCAACTATTATAAAAGCAAATGAATTTGTTGACAATTTTACAATAACCAACTCCAAGGAAGAGATAGTTCCTGCAGTAGTAAAAGAAGGGTTTACCATGCCTATCTTAGATGGACAAACCTTTGATGTAGAAAGAGTAGTGAGGGAGCTAAAAGTAGATTTACCTCTAAAAAAAGGTGATCCTATTGCTGAGATGGACATCCGAGTCAATGGTGAAATCGTTAGCACACTTCCCATAGTTACGACAATTGATGTAAATAATAAAACAGCATTTAGGGTGTGGCCTATATTACAAAAGATTTTCATTCCGCTATTTGCAATAATTCTCTTTCTATTCATAATTATGCTAATAATAAGACAACGTAATAGACGTAAGAAAAAATTGAGATTACAACAAAAAAGACGTCAAGAGAGAATAAAAAGAAGGTACTAAAAAAGCAGAGGTCAAATGGCCTCTGCTTTACTATTTATGTAAATAACAAAACGCCGGTATTCGGCGTTTATTGTTTTTGAATCCGCGGTGCCGTATAACTCTTGGAATTCAGACCCGCCCTTTAATAAGGTGGGTTTCTTGTCGACAACATCAAACGTCCTCTCAAGGAGGCTTGTTATCCTTTGCCGAACACAGACTCCCGTGTCTGTCTTGTCGGTTGAATTACTAGAGCTGCTCGAACATCGCAGATATATAGTTCCTACACTCATTATAAACTATACAGAAAATTATTTCAACATTTCTTATGTTTACATTCTCTCTGGAGCTTCAATTCCTAAAATCTTAAGCCCATTGCTTATGGCCACTTTCGTAGCATATGCCAAGTGTTGACGTGCATTTTTCAATTGGTAATCCTCCACATTTATAGGAGTTTGATTATAGAATGCATTAAATAGCTTTGCAATCTCTACAATATGTCTAGTGATAAAGAATGGTTCATATTTTATATGAGAATCAATTATTACCTGTGGGAATCTATAAATCGCCTGAAGAAGCATCCTTTCAGCTTCACCATCTAATAGGTTTTCGTCAAACTCCCCCTGTTTAAACTCTCCTTTGCTAAGCAATGACCCAATTCTTGCATGAGTATATTGCACGTATGGTCCTGTCTCGCCATCAAAGCTTAATGCTCTATCCCAACTGAACACATAGTCTTTAATTCTCTGATTGAATAGTTCTTGGAAAATTACAGCACCAATTCCGACTTGACGGGCTAATCCCTCTTCGTCTTCAATATGGCTGCCTCTTTCCTTTATTATCTCATATGCATTGTCAACTGCTTGATTTAAAACATCTTCCAAAAACAGGACCTTTCCTCTTCTAGTAGAAAGTGTTCCATCTTCCAAACTTACCATTCCAAAAGGCACATGAATACAGTCTTTCGCCCAGGGATATCCCATTAGCTCCACCACTTTAAACCAAGAGTTAAAGTGCAGAGATTGCTGTGATCCTACAACGTAAATATTTTTATAAAAATCATAGTGGTTCTTTCTATAAAAAGCTGCAGCAATATCTCTAGTAGTATATATTGTTGAACCGTCGGACTTAATAATCATAACCGGTGGTATGTTTTTCTCTTTAATGTCAACTACATACGCTCCATCCGACTCTTCCAATAACCCTTTTGCCTCTAGCTCGTCAATAACTGCTGGCATCTTATCCGAGTAAAACGATTCCCCCGCATAGGAGTCGAATTCAATACCAAGCATATTATACACTTTAGAAAACTCGTCTAAACTTACTTCTCTAAACCATTGCCATAGTTCTACAGCTTCAGAATTCCCTTCTTCCAACGCCTTGAACCATCGTCTTGACTCTTCTTTCACTTCATCATTATTTTCAGCCTCTTCATTGATTCTCACATATAGCTTTAATAACTCCCTAATGGGATCTGCCTCTACGACCTTTTTATCTCCCCATTTTTTATAGGCGGTAATTAGCATGCCAAACTGTGTACCATAATCTCCAAGATGGTTTATAGAAACCGTCTCATAGCCTAGAGTCTTGTAAATGTTGTATAGGGCATGACCGATTACCGTACTCCTAATATGGCCTATGTGAAATGGCTTTGCAATATTAGGTGAAGAAAACTCCACTAAAACCTTCTTGCCATTACCAAGTTTTGAAGAACCAAAACCTTCTGGGTTTTCTACAATGCTATTTATTAATTCTTTTGCCATTATCGGCATATATACGAAGAAATTTAAATAAGGTCCCATAGCTTCAACTTTTGTAAAATATGGCTTAGGCTCAATTGTCACTGCCAGTTCTGCTGCTATGGCAACAGGTGATTTTTTCATCTGCTTTGACAGCTGAAACATGGGGATTGCAAAGTCTCCCATATCAGGGTTTGGTGGAACTTCTATTAAACTCTCCAAATCTACATCTTCAGGAAAATGCATTTTTAACAATTCTACTAATATCTTTTTATAATCTATCATTTTATCCTCCTTGCAAAAAAAGTCTCTTCCAAAAGGAAGAGACGAGATATCCCGTGGTGCCACTCTACTTGATTATTAATCCACTTTTGGGTGATAACGCTACCAGCAGGTTCTCCAGGACTCTATTCATCAAGTGCTCATCGCCGACTTTCACCAACTCGGCTCGCTTTAGACTACCTCTTGATTACTATTCCCTTCACAAAACCAAAAATATCATATCATACGAGTAATTATTTTTCCATAGAAATATCACATTTAAGAAAATTGTTATTTAAGTTCAACTACTGTTACCCCAGTTCCTCCCTCGTGGAATCCTCCCACTCGTGTACTGGCTACATGACGATGTTTCTTTAAATATGGCTGCAACCCTTCCCTGAGAGCACCCGTTCCCTTACCATGGATTATCTGGACTTCTTTAAGGCCGCTTATATATGCATCATCTAAATACTTATCTATATCTATTCTAGCTTCTTCTATGTTTTTACCTCTCACATCTATCTCCGGTGACATTGCTGAAGCCTTCAAATCCACCATACGTTTCGCCTGTACTTGTCCATGGTTGTTTTCAACCTGGTCCAATACTTTAAGTGAATTAAACTTTACATCTAACTTCATAGCCCCAACTTGAATACTTGCTTGTTTTCTCTTTTCATCAACTTCTAACACTGTCCCTTTATAGCCCAGTGTAAGCACTTCCACACTGTCTCCAGGTTTTAATGATTTTGGCGCTTTCTGGTTCTTTACTTTTTTTATGCCATCTGCCATCTGAACATTTAACTTGTCTTCAGCATGTTTAAGCACCTCTTGTGCCTGCTGTAATCTGGTGGCGTCATTTTTTTCCAAAGCATAGGTTATGTCTTTAATCTCATCTAAGATTAGACGACTTTCCTCTTTAGTCTGTCTCAATATTTTCCTAGCTTCTTCTCTAGCCTGTTGTATTATTTTATCCCTTTCTTCAGAAAGTTTTTTCCGTTCCATTGATAATGCAATCTTATTTGCTTCAGCTTCCATCTCATGCATTAATGCCATCTGTTTCTGTTCTTCAGCAGCTATTCTATCTCTTTCCAACGCTTGAAGTACGTCCTCAAATTCGATGCTCTCTCTTTCGACAAATCCCTTTGCATCAGCAATGAGTTCGTCTGACAAACCAAGTCTTTTAGAAATCTCAAATGCATTAGATTTTCCTGGTAAACCTATGCTTAATCTATATGTCGGGCTCAATGTCTCAACGTTAAATTCCATGCTACCATTGACTACATTTGGAGTTGTCAAAGCATATACCTTAAGCTGTGAATAGTGAGTGGTCGCCATGGTAAAGACTTTTTTCTTCAATAAATTCTCTAATATTGCCATGGCTAAAGCTGCCCCTTCAGTGGGATCTGTTCCTGCACCTAATTCATCAAATAACACAAAATCATCCGGCCCTACATCTTTCATTATAGAAACAATATTTACCATATGCGATGAAAAAGTTGATAAACTCTGCTCGATGCTCTGCTCGTCACCAATATCTGCATATATTTCATTAAAGACCCTAACAGTAGACTGTTCTCTAGCAGGTATGTGAAGCCCTGATTGCGCCATTAGAGTAAGCAGTCCCGCCGTTTTTAATGCTACAGTCTTTCCGCCAGTATTTGGCCCTGTAATAATTAGTGTTGAAAACTCTCCACCCAATTTTATATCAATAGGTACTACCGTATTCTTATTTAATAGTGGATGCCTTGCTTCTGTTATTTCCATCGCTTCAGTGTCTGTCAATAAAGGCTCTGTGCCCTTTATCTCCACCGATAATTTAGCTTTCGCAAAGGCAAAATCTAATGCGGTTAAATGACGAAGGTTTTCTGTTAGTTCTTCAGCCATTTCACCTACATATCCACTTAGTTCCTGTAAAATTCTGTGGATTTCCTGATCCTCTTCAGCGTCCAATTGTCTTAGTTCATTGTTTAAGTTAACTACAGCTGTAGGCTCAATAAATACAGTTGCACCAGATGAGCTGACATCATGCACTAATCCATCTACAATGCCTTTGTGTTCTGATTTAACAGGGACTACATAACGCCCACCTCTCATGGTCACCAAACTGTCCTGAAGGTATTTCTTGTTGTTTGCCGAGGTTATTAATTTTTGTAATTGCCTTTGGATACTCTCTTTTCTAGATGCCTTTTTTCTGCGAATCGACCTTAATGTAGAAGATGCATCATCAGAAATCTCATCTGGCGATATAATAGCAATATCTATTAAGTTCTCTAAATTAGGATTTGGTGTTAATAAAGATATATAGCTATCAATTATGGGATATGAGATGTCTTCCTCCTGTTTTTTAGAGTACTTTTTAAGCATTTGTATCACGCGCAAACTATCGCCAATATTCAGCAGTTGTCCAGGAGATAACGCTCCCCCTAGCATTGCCCTGTGGTAAGAGTCTTTCATATCGTATATTCCAAATAATGGTGGTGACCCTTTGCGGTGTAATAGAGAAACTGCTTCCGTAGTCTCCTGCTGAGCAGATTGAATCTCCTCAACGCTTCTATATGGTGAAAGTTGGGTACACAATCGTTTTCCTGGCTGTGATTCAGCTAGGTTTTCTAATTTTTCAATTATTCTATTGTATTCTAATACTTTTAATGCCTTAGTATTCATACTTCCTCCTACTCTACTCCGCGTCTTAAATGACCCTTTGTAATTGAACCATATCTTTCGATTAGTTCTTCCTTTAAATCGGCATCAAATATTCCCATCAAGGAATTATAATAGTTCCTAATAATTTTCTCCGGATCTTCTTCTATAGTAAATTCCATTCTTAAATATTCCCAACCTTGTTTTCTCAGATTCTTTAATTCGTCTGGAGCCCAAATTGGATAGGAATTCAATATTTCTGTGAGACCATTTTGTCTATGGAATCTAAAGGATATACCTCTTTCATCTACTAGTGCATGACCGTTATTATATGAACAAGTTCCACAGTTGCTAGAATCTTTACAATTTCTGATGGTCGAAGCTGGACAATGGCGTGTAATCATTGCCGGAGCAAATCCATAACAAATAACTTCCCCACTCATTTCAATATATTCAGATAAAGTTTGCAGCTGAGGAATGGATAGTTCCCTTGAAGCAGTGTAGGAGCTCATTCCCTTGCTCTTATAATGAATTCCTGACCACGGATTAAACACTTGCATTGAAGCTCCTCCGTGAACTTTATAGCCTTCCTTTAGTAATCTTCTAAAAGAACCTAAATCCACAGCTTCAACTCCACTTATTTGCTCTTTTATACCGTATAATGACTCCATGGCTTTTTCTAAATCAGGAGTCTCCATAACAGGTGGAAATTTGATATAAAGTTCTAGGTTATTGCTCTTAGCTTCTTTTAATATTTCATTATCGACAATCCTAAGTGGCATATAAACTCTTTTTATAAATTCTTTAGGTATTTTTTCCCATTGTTCTACAGTCTTAATTGAAACTGAAATCTTAGTTTCAATAACCTTTTCATTTACTTTTAAGAGAATAGGTAAATCCTTAGCTCTTTTTGGTCTTTGTCCTAAATACTTGTCAGTTATCTTTTGCTCTAGCTCTCGTCTCATTGCGTTGAGAGCCCCCTTACTCATAAAACAGCCACTACCTAAATCCAAAACAAGTTCTTCCCAATAAAAGTTAGTGTCTCCAAATCTACTCCATTGCGAAGTCAACATTTCCTTGTTTAATTCCACTTTATTAGCTTGCTCAACTATGGACTCTCCAATTATTTCAAATTCATTAGTACCATCAGAAACCCTTAATCTTGGTTTTTCACCAATGGATATTCTAGCTAATCCTTTTAATCCTATTTTTATTCTTTCTTCCCCATAGGAATCAGCTGCTCTATTAAGCAATTCCACCGATGATGTTCTATATACTTTATCGTCTTCCGATATTCCTCTTATGGGAATTGATATCCAATCGCCTTTTTCATATTCGCTATTCACAGTCCATCCATCAGTAATTGAGTTTTTCATTTCAATAGCCAATCCATCGCCTTTTGCTATTGGTTTTTGAGTTATGAAACCTGGCTTACCCTTTTTTTCATAAGATACTATGCCAACTTGCACTCCTTTATTATCAGGTCTGTTCTCATTGATAAAGGTCTTTCCAAAACTGTCAAACGCCAATCCATTAGTAAAGCCCCTGTTGAAAATCTGTGCAATATCATCTCGGTCTTGCTCTGTTATGGCGTTTGTTAGAGCCTTATTATATGTCCCTACAACAGTGGCTACATATTCAGGTCTCTTCATTCTGCCCTCAATTTTAAAAGAGTATATACCAGCTTCATGCCATTGGACTATCGTGTCTAAAGAGGTTAATTCCCTAGGACTTAAAAAGTATCCTTTATTATTGTCTAAGGTATATGGTTTTCTACAAGGCTGAGCACATCTTCCTCTATTTCCTGATCTGCCTCCTATTAAGCTGCTAAATAAACATTGCCCTGAATAACATACGCATAGCGCTCCATGAATAAACCCTTCCATTGGTATATTTAGGTGCTTTTTCATATTGGATATTTCTTTAAGGGAGGTTTCTCTAGCTACTACCACTCTATCAAAACCCATTTCTTCCATATATAAACCGCCATCCATATTGTGGATAAACATCTGGGTACTGGCATGTAATTCCATTCCTGGATATCTTCCAGACGCAATGGCAGCTAAACCTAAGTCCTGTATTATTATTCCATCTACTCCCATATAGTATAATTCATCTACCAATGAAATAACTTTTGGCATTTCCTCATAACGATAAAGGGTGTTGACTGTAACAAACAATCTCACACCCCTCATATGGGTATATTCAACAGCCCACGCCATGGCTTCTTCATCAAAATTAGCTGCAGACGCCCTGGCGCTGAACTTAGTGCTACCTAGATAAACAGCGTCGCAACCATTTTGAACCGCTGCAATCAAAGCCTCTCTACTTCCTACTGGTGCTAATAATTCCCAAGATTTCAAAACTACTCTCCGTCCGTTAATGCTTCATATGCTTCTTTAAGAGCCTCATGCTCCTGCTTTAATCTTCTATATTCCAATTGATCTTCTATCTGTCGGTTAAGGAGTTGCTCATTTCGTTTTTTCACAGTATCCAATTGCTCTAAACTTTTCAACCTCTCTTTTAATGAATCCAATTCTACATTTTGTTCTCTAATTTTTCTATCTTTAGTAGCGATGCCATCTTTAAGCTCATTTATATCCTTTTTTAACCCATTAGTCATGTCCATCCAATGGCTTTCAATGGCAGCTTTCCCGGTTTCTGTTCCCTCGCCCTGGTTCCTATAACCCTCATCGGCAAGATTAAATGCTGCCAATGTCAGCGCTTGCAAACCAGAGAGCTGCGGATTTTTTTCTTTGACCTTGTTCAACTGCTGTTCTACCAGGTGGGCAATCATTTTAATATAGTTTTCTTTCCCTTCTCCTATTACCGTAAATCCCATTCCGTTTATCTCAACAGGTATTCTATTGGACTTCATCTTCCCACCTCCATTAAAATGCTATAATCTCCAGTTAGCGTCTAATCTACTCTCTAAATCATCCTTTATTTTTTCCATAATATCAGAGACCTCTTCTTCTTTCAAAGTTCTATTCTTATTACGGAAAGTAATAGAAAATGCAACGCTCTTCTTACCTTCTGGAATTTGATTTCCCCTATAGATATCAAATAACATAAAGTCTTCCAACATCTCTTGACCATTGGCTATTACGATATCTTCAATTTGACAAAGCATGATTTCTTCATCCACTACTGCAGCTAAATCTCTTTGCATTGCTGGATATTTTGGCAGTGGAGAATAGGTTCTTCTGTCATCCATATGTTCTACCATGGCTTCCAAATCCAGTTCAGCAACTACAAAAGATTTTTTTGAACCGTAATTATCTTGCACTAATGGGTGTATTTCCCCAACTCTACCAATGAATTTTTCATCAATATAAACATTGGCTGTCCTTCCAGGGTGGAATGTAGGATTCTCCTCACATCTTGTAAAGGATAGTTTGTTAATTCCTGTTCTCTCTGCTAATAAAGTAATAGCTTCTTTTGCTTCATAAAAGTCGTAACCATAAACACCTAGGGATAACGTAAGTCTCTCATGTGGATCTTCTATCATTTGTTCATCTTTTCCAATGAAAATGCGACCGATTTCGAAACCTTTGAATTTTTCTAAGCCTCTATTAGCGTTTCTCGCCAATACATCTAGCATATTAGGAATCTGAGTTCTCCTCATTATACTAAAATCCTCCCCTAGGGGATTCATTATTATTAATGATTCCCTAATTGGATCTTGAGGGCTCAACATTATTTTGTCATATGTTTTAGGGCTGATAAAGCTATATGTCAATATTTGATTATAGCCTATCGAAACTAGAAGATCACGAACGCTGTCACACTTATCTCTAACTGGACTGCGACCACCCTCTGTTAATTCTCCATGTAATGCTTTTGGAGCAATTTTGTGGAAACCATATATTCTACCCACTTCTTCAATTAGGTCCACTTCTTTAACTATGTCGCCTCTCACAGTGGGAACTGTAACATAAATTAGTCCATCTTTAACCTGACTTTCCATTCCCAGTCTCTTTAAAGCACCAACGATATATGATTCGTCTAAGTCCAATCCCAACAAATGATTGACTCTTTCTTGTCTTAATTCTATTACCTTTTCTTCTACAGGATTTGGATAGTGATCAGACTCTCCTCCAACTACAGTTCCAGCTCCAACATTTTCCATTAGCTGGCAAAATCTATTGGCTGCCAATATAGCGGTATTTGGATCCAAACCCTTTTCAAATCTAGTAGATGCTTCAGTTCTTAAAGCCAGCCTTTTAGAAGTCAACCTAATCGGTCTTTCATTAAAGTTAGCACTTTCCAAAAATATTCTTTTTGTTCCAGCTGTTACTTCTCCTATTAGTCCTCCCATTATTCCTGCAAAGCCTAGTATTTTTTCCCCGTCGGCAATGAGTATATCGCTTTCTTCAATGTCCCTGACTACGCCATCTAGTGTAGTCAGTTGTTCGCCCGTTTTACCTTGACGAACGACTATCTTACCTGCCGCGATTTCATCTGCATCAAATGCGTGTAATGGCTGATTGTACTCTAACATTACGTAATTAGATATATCTACTACGTTATTAATAGGTCTCATACCAGCTTCCATTAATCTCAACTGCATCCACAGTGGGCTAGGTTCTATTTTAACGTTTTCTAAAACCCTCCCTATATATCGAAAACATCCCTCTGTTTCCACACTCACTTTAATATCACACTCTTTGCTTTGACAATATGAATCCATAATAGGCGGATTATATTCTATGTCAAAAGTTGCTGCAGTCTCTTTTGCCATTCCTAAAATACCAAGGCAATCTGGTCTATTTGGGGTAATTTCAAACTCAATAATCCCTCTATCCATATGAAATAATTTGGTTACATCTTCACCTAATGAAACTTCCTCAGTAAAAATCATTATTCCGTCTTTTGATTCCTTAGGTATTACAGATTCTGAATATCCTAGTTCTTCAAAGGAACAAAGCATCCCTTGGGATTCCACTCCTCTTAATTGAGAGTCTACAATATTCAAATCATTAGCTAATACTGCTCCCGACAATGCCACAGGAACTATATGTCCTTCTTGCACGTTTGTAGCACCTGTAACTATTTGTCGTACTCCCAAATCCCCCAAATCCAAAGTGCAAATTCTTAATTTATCAGCATCAGGGTGGGATGTAATTTTCGTAATTAACCCTGTATATACGCCTTTTATATCATCCTTTGATTGTATGGATTCCACGTGTGAACCTGATAGGGTAAGTCCATCTGCCAGAGTTCTATTATTTTCTTTTATATCAACATAATCATTTAACCATTCAATAGGTAGTAGCATTTGAACCTCCTAAAATTGCGATAAGAAACGGCCATCATTTTCAAACAATAGTCTAATATCTTTTATTCCATACTTAACCATTGTTATTCTGTCGATTCCCATTCCAAAAGCAAAGCCTGTATATATTTCCGAATCTATCCCACAGTTTTCTAATACTTGGGGGTGCACCATTCCACAGCCTAGTAGCTCCATACTCCAACCGGTTTCATGGCATGCTGCACAGCCCTCACCATGACACACAGTACAGGTTACATCTACCTCTGCACTTGGTTCTGTAAACGGAAAGTAATGAGGGCGATATCGAGTCTTCATATCTTCACCAAATAACTCTCGAACAAACATATCTAAAGTTTCAATAAGGTTTGCCATGGAAACACCTTTATCCACCACTAATCCTTCGAACTGGTGAAACATTGGGCTGTGGGTATCATCTACATCGTCAAATCTAAATGTTCTGCCACTACTTACCATACGTAAAGGAGCCCCGTATTCTCTCATTGCCCTTATTTGCACAGGCGATGTCTGTGTTCTAAGCAATCTGTTAGCATTAAAGTAAAACGTGTCAGTTAAGTCTCTAGAAGGGTGATTTGCCGGTGAATTTAATGCATCAAAGTTATTCTCAACCGTTTCAATCTCCGGTCCATCCACTACTATAAAACCCATCTTAATAAATAAATCTTCTAATTCCTGTGTCGTTTTAATTAATGGATGCACATGTCCGACTTCGTGTTTTTTTGTATTAATGGAAATATCTATACGCTCTGCTTTTAATCGTAAATTCAAAGCTAATTCTTCCAGGGTATTTTTCTTTTTCTGAAGAGCACTTTCTATTCCACCCCTAACTTCATTTGCCAATTGACCCATTATTGGTCTTTCTTCAGCAGAAAGTTTTCCCATGCCTTTTAAAATAGCTGTCAGCTCACCTTTTTTCCCTAAATACTGCACTCTCAAAGATTCTATTTCCTTAAGAGACTTAGATTCCTCTAATGCTTTTTCAGCCTCTATACGCAGTTTTTCCAACTGATTCTTCATTCATTGCTCCTTTCAATTGCGCCATCTATAACTAGTAGCTAATAATAAGCTGTGTGCTCGTTTTACAATTATAATAATGTCTTAATTATAGCATTTAAAAGCCTTGTTTTCAATCACTCCACTATTTTACAAAGAAATTCAACTCTATTTTTTATAGAAATATTTTTAGAATTTTTAGGAGCATTTAATCTCATAGCCCCTTCCCCTAGTTGAATCTATATAGTCCATGCACTATAATGGAAATGATGAGAAAATAACAAGGAGGAGAAAATGAAAAAAAGATTATTTACTAAGTATATTGCAGCTATTTTTATGGTGTGCATTTTATTGTTGAAGCCTGTTTATTCCCAAGGGCAAGAACCCATTAAGATTTGGGTAGATGGAGTGTACTTAACATCTGATGTATCTGCTTTTATCGAAAACGAAAGAACTATGGTACCATTGAGAGTTATTTCCGAAAACCTAGGCTATGGAGTGAAATGGGATGATTCTAGCAAATCTGCGATTATTACAAAACTTGGCTACGATAAAGCTGAAGACAACTTCTTTGAAGGTACTCATTTCGAAAAGGTTTTGGTATTAAGTATTGGAAATCAAAATGCATATCTTCCTGAATTAACTGCTATTAACGAACAATTGCAAAATGCATTAGCCCAAAAATCTACTACAGTGGAAGCAAAGTTATTAATGGACAACGCTACTACTGCTCCCATTGAAGTTGCTCCTCTATTAAAAGAGGATCGAACCTTTGTTCCTTTAAGGTTTATTGCGGAACAATTTGGTCAAAAAGTTAACTGGGATAACGACAATAGAACTGTGGTAATTGGGGACGGATATGTACCTGAGGCAGCTTCTTCCCCTGCAATTCCAGCTTCCTTTGTAGAGGCTACAGTAACTAGTATTACAGATGGGGACACCGTTGTGGTAAACATCGGTGGCAACAGTTTCAACCTACGATTTATCGGAATAGATTGTCCTGAGTTAAATCCTAATTCAGGATCACCAGAACCATTTGCTCAAGAGGCTACGGATTATACTAAGGCAGCATTGCTTGGTAAGACAATATGGTTGCAAAAAGATGTTTCTGAAACAGACAGATATGACAGGCTTTTAAGATATATATGGACAGAAGCTCCTGCTTCAGATAATCCTACTGCAGAAGAAGTTAAAAATCACACTATTAATGCTAAGTTAGTCGGCTTAGGTTTAGCCTATTCTAAAACTTACAAACCAGACAACAAATATAACCATATATTTGACGAATTGCAAGCAAGTGCAAAAGAGCAAAAACTTGGAATTTGGTCTAAAGAACAAGAAGCGAATCTAGTTCCTGTTTCCGATGACGTTCAACACGATCCTACTGGACAAAATAGAATAAAAGGTAATATTAGTAACAGTGGAGAAAAAATATATCACGAGTACGGACAACGTGATTACTATAAGACTATTATCACTGAAAGCAAAGGAGAAAGATGATTTAATTCTCGTGAAGAAGCTGAGGCTGCCGGCTGGAGAAGAGCTAAAAGATAAATAGGTTTACTATAAGTAGTAATGCTAATATATATGTCCTTTTATAGTATACGGTTTATGCTACATGAAAACACATCTCTCAAATCTGATTTTGAGGGATGTGTTCATTTATGTACAATTGTTCCCTTGGGAAGAACTAAGCATGATATGAGCTTTTATTCTAAAAATACTGCTATTATGATGATTTTTGATAGATTATTATATATTTTCCGTAGTACTATATAGAACGATTGTTACTGAAAGGAGGTAATTATGCATTCCGAACAAGAATTACTATGGGTTAAAAGGTTAAAGAGCAAAGACGAACAAGCATTGTGTGAAATAATAAAAGCCTACGGCCCTTGGGTTCAATCTATTATCCGAAAAAAATTAATATATCTCCCTGAGGAACAAGATGAATGCTTAAACGACACCTTTCTTAAGGTGTGGGAGAACATTGATAGCTACGACCCTTTAAAAGGTAGCTTAAAAAAATGGATAGGAGCCATAGCAGTCTACAGGAGCATAGATATATTCAGGAAAATTGCTGATTCACTTGAAGAACTGCCATTAATGAGCGAAGAATGCTCCACAGATTATGAACCAGAAGCATTGATTATTAGAAAAGAATTCGAAGAGCAGCTAATATCCTTGCTTAATTGCCTTAAGGAAGAGGATAGATCTATTTTCATCCAATTGTTTTTTAATGGTAAGTCTTATGATGAAGTAGCTGCTGAAATGGGACTAGATAAAGACTATCTATATAATCGAGTTTCTAGAGGTAGAAAAACTCTATTAAATGCAAAGGAGGAACTACTTTGAAAAACAAAAACGTGTATGAGTTACTAAACGATATGGAGCTACAAGAACATGAGGTTGACGTTGAATTTAGTGAACACGAAGTAAAAAAAATAATGGATTATGTCAGTCCAAAGATTTCCAGAAAAAAAAGAACCTTTTGGATTCCTAAAGTAGCCGTAGCAGCAGTATTAATTATTAGTTTTATGATATCTTCACCTGGACAAAGAATTTACGCCTCTGTGAAAAAAACATATGATGGAATAGTATCTTCCATGGTTGAAGGATCGCCCAATCCCGATAAAATGAAAGAAGTTATAATAACACCTGATTTACAGGTTGAAGACCAAGGTGTCATTATCAGCCTTGAAGAAGTGTTGTTAGATGAGAACACTCTTCACGTTACTGCAATAATGGAATTGCAAGACCCAAAAAAATATAGAGAATTTAGACAAGGTAGAATAATTTCAATCTCCCCTGTACTAGATGACATAAGAATGGATGGCGAAAGCATCTTCAAGGGTGTTTCAGGACGTGCATGGAGTGTATCAAACTATATTTCTCAGTTGTCCTTTGATATAGTTCTTAATGATTCAATCAATAACAACAGCGACATTGAGCTATTATTTAATCGAATCGACCTTAGTCAGCACCCAAATTTCAACATCCCTCCTAGAACCATTGAGGGCAATTGGAAGTTTACACTAAAAGGCAAAGATATTATCAAAGACTTGCATACCAAAGTATATGCTATCGACCGACAAATTGGCATCATTGACGATAAACCTATCTTTGCTGACTACATTAGATATAATGATTTTAGAGTACAATTATTCTTGAAAAGGGATAGGAACGATTATAGCAGAACCTTCCCTTCTAATGTTCTTATTGAAGATAACCAACAAAGAAAGTATTATTTCTCCACCATTGCAGATGACATGACTACGACTACTTTAGTGTATTATGGAGATGGAATTGAAGAGCTTCTCAAACAAAAAGAATGGAAAATACAAATGTATGAACAGGAAAAAGTTCCTGAAGAAAAGATATCCGGAGATCCAGTCAAAATTATTTTTGACAAATAAAATATACACTTGCAAACATTAACCACGATTGAAAGTCATATTTAATATATGGTTTTCAATCGTGGTTTTTTTATTAATAACTACTCACTAATGCTAAGCAACCTGGTTATAAAAGTAGTTTCGATTTTTTACGAATTATGGTTTGACATTTTTCGAATCTCATGACAAGCTGTGTTCAACATATTTCGAATTGTAAACTATTTTTTTCGAATCAAGGAGGAGAATATGAAAATAAACCTTATTAAAAAGCCAAATTATTTGCACGAAGCCATATCTTTAATTATACAAGTTATGCAATTACAAGATGCCGATGATATTGAAAAAATTCACATTAGCGATAATCCTGAAAGATATCCAGTTCCTATGGAAGATATGGACACTCGCTACGCAGATTTAATCACATATCGTAAAAACATGCTAAAAAAAGCATATCCCATTATGAAAGACAATATTCCTTTGAAAATCAGTACATCTTATGTAGATGAGTCAGCGTCCAATATGACTTATATTAATACATTATTCTATATGTTGGAAGTTTCCGATGCCAAGGATATTTCTGAGGAGGAGCTGTTAATAGCACACCTTAATTCTTTACTAACCTATTATTATAACAAGGCTGGCACTGCTAATATCTGTGATGAAAACTACTTTCAGAGTTTTAATAATTCTAACTGGAAAACCGGTGATGTAAATATTAACACAGATGATATGCTCCAACTGATTTCAGAATTAAATTTTCCTGAAAGTTTAAAGTGGTTTGCACTGGAACAAATTACCAATGAAGATTGTAGGGTTTCATTTATTGCTACGCTAATTACTGCTCAGGAAATAGTAGAGAAACATTTCTATTTAGTGGAGGAGCGATATAGTAAAGCCGTTAAATACTTGGAAAACCCAGCCATTCAAATGGAAACTTTGGAAAAAACTTTAGGTATGTTCATTGAAAATATAAAGGAAATAGTGCCGTTACTTAGTTTAGAAATATCTGTGCTCTCTTACAATGCAGCGGGGTTAAAAACATATAAATACCAGCATTTGAAAGATACTGTCTTTCTCGGGATTATCATTGAAGAATTAATGGACTTAACTGGACATTATGATATCAGCGATGAGCGAATAGTTGATATGTGTAAAGCATTGGGAGACACATTGAGGTATGAAATAATAAACTTGTTGACGCAGCGTCCATATTTCGCAAAGGAACTGGCGGAATTATTGGGAGTTGCCCCGTCTACTTTATCTCACCATTTATCTATATTGGTAAACAACGGTTTCTTGCATATGGATCTATCTGATAGAAAGGTATATTACAAGACCAATAAAGAAGCTCTCACAAAGCTGGCCAATTATTTTCAAACTAAAGCAAATAGCGTAAAGGAGTAAAACATGGAAACTAGAAGAAATCTCGTATACGAACTACGTGACCCAGAATTTAGAGAAAAATATCTCCATCCTAGGAGGAGAGGCTTTAGAGATTTATTCAAAAACATGGCACATCCAATATTATCAAATTCCAGTGTTGTCTTTTCATATTTGCTTTACGGAATATCTATGGGAATTACTACAATTTCCAGTGCTTATATTGTAGAGATAATTGCTAAGATTATTGGCTCTATAATAAATAGAAGTGAAGTCACCGATATTAGCGCTTCCAAACATTTATTCCTAGTAGTTTTTATATATGTGCTAGTGTATTTTATATCTAGTTCCATTGGCGCTTACACTAAGAACAAAATTTTTCCATATTTTTTTCATTTGAGAAATGGTGAATTTTTAAAGGTTTTTCAGAAGTTTTCTTCTATGGAAATGGGCCTTTTCGAAGATGCCCAGTTTATTAGCTCCATCGGAAATTGGGGACGTGCACTACAGAGTAATGCCAATGGATTTCAAGGTATATTGGAGCGATCTCTAGACATTTTGGGACACTTATTCTCTGCTCTGTCCATAGGTGTTGTGCTATTATTTGTAGATTATAGAATAATAGTTGTAGCTTTGATTGCTATTTTCCTTAGTATGCAATTGGAAAGTCGTTTTACTATGTATCAACGTACTAAGATTAATGAAGAAAGGGCAATAAATCGGCGTCTATATAGAATGTCAGAAATCAGCTCTGATTTTAAGTACGGCAAAGATGTACGGGTCTATAAAATGGAAAGTGCATTTGGAAATATATATAATAAGCTTCTGTCAGAATATGATGACTTTCTTCAATCTATGCGCAATAAGAGGTTTCAACTTTCAATCCCCGTAGCGTTGGCGTCCACCATCACTTTCATTTTTGGAGTATATTTTTTAGGTAATGCTTATATGATAGGGTCAATTCCCACGCCTAGGTTTTTAATGTTGATGACAGCGCTGATATTATTCATTAACTCCATTACAAGTTTAGCCAGTGGCTTATCTTTTATTAATGCAGAATCCATATATTTACACGACTACTATGACCTATTGGATGCAGAACTAGAACCAAGTGGGGGTGGATCTTTTCCAAATAGCATAAGCTATGATATCGAATTTGAAAACGTTTGGTTTAAATATCCAGGCTCCGAAAATTGGGTGTTAAAAAACATAAACTTTAGGATTGAGGATAGTATGAGCATGGCATTAGTAGGAATCAATGGGGCTGGTAAAACTTCGTTAATTAAGCTCCTTACTGGCTTATATCAACCTAATAAAGGCCGAATACTAATTGGAGGAGTAGACATTAGATATATTTCTCAAAGAGATTTGTCTAAAATATTTGGTACAGTTTTTCAAGACATTAATCCAATGGCTCTAACCGTTGCAGAAAATGTTGCAGTATCTGTAGGCAATATTGACAGGGAAAGGGTCAGAAATGTATTAATACAAGTGGGTTTAATGGAAAAAATAGACAGTTTTCCCCTTGGAATCGATACTCCACTTCTGCGAGTAATAGAGGATGATGGTATTATTTTATCCGGTGGAGAAAACCAAAAACTTATGATTGCCAGGGCTCTCTATAAAAAGGATGCAAAAATATTAATAATGGACGAACCTACAGCAGCTTTAGATGCTCTTGCTGAGGAATCTATATATAAATCTTTCCATGAAATCTTAAAAGGCAGAACTGCAATTTTCATTTCTCACAGACTTGCTTCCACAAGATTTTGCGATAAAATTTCCCTATTAGATGGCGGATGTATATCGGAGGAAGGAACTCATGAGCAGTTGTTAGAAAACAAATCAAATTATTACGAAATGTACGAAGTCCAAGCTAGTTATTATAAAGGTGATTGATATGACTAAAGAAAACAAATCTACTATTAAGTTAATCCTATATTATATGTCCATTACTGCAAAATTAGAGCCTAGAATTTATCTAAGCTTCCTGATAACTACCATATCTACATCAGCATTTTCCATAGCTTTAGTATACCTTCCAAAGATAGTTATCGATGGCATAGTTTCTGATTGGAATCGTGAAGTGTTTATAACTACAGTGCTTAAATGGGGAATAATAATTATATTGCTTAGGCTCCTAAGTGAACTCTCTCTTAGGCAATTTGAAAAAGACAGACTAATGGTCAACCAAAAGATAAATTCCCATATGTCTAATAAAGTATTAGCTCTCAAGTATCAACTGCTGGAAGATCCTGAGGTTTTAGACTTAAAGAACAGGGCTTCTTACCCAATAAACAATCTATTGCTTCTACAGCTATTAGAACAGTCCAAAAACACATTTATTCATGGTTTACAGTTAATAGGTCTTAGTGCCATACTCTATTCGTTTAGCCCGTGGATACTGCTTTTTCTTATAATCATGTGCCTTGTTGGTGGATATTTCTTAGAAAAATCAAGTAAAATTCAGGAGCAATTTATTAAAGATATTATGCCCATAAACCGTAGGTACAATTATTATTTAAATGCATTGGTAGATGAGGAATTCCAAAAAGAATTCAGATTATATTCATTGGATAATGTCGTAAAGGATAAACTACAAGTCTTAATGGATGTAACTTTAGATAGAATACATGAAGTACATGCCGATACTAGAAATGTCCAAATTAAAAACTTTTTGATAATTTCAGTATCTCGTTTTGTAATATATTCCTATGCCGGACTTAAAGCAATGGCTTTATGGGGAAAACAGATATCATTAGGTAACTTTGCCGTAGTGATAACAGCTAGTGAGCAATTTACTAAAAGTGTTTCAGAAATTATTACCTCTGTCATTGATATAATGAGAACCATTAGATTTTTTCAACCTCTGGCAGAATTTGAAGAGTTAGAGGTATATTCTGACTCTGGTAATACAACAGCTGCTAATCCCATTGTATGTTTGGAATTTAAAAACGTGACGTTCCGATATCCTAAGACGGATAAGATTATTTTAGACAACATTAGTTTTAAGCTACACAAAGGTGAAACTTTGGCTTTAGTCGGAAGAAACAACGCTGGTAAATCCACAATCGTAAAACTAATCGCCAGGCTATTTGAACCTAACAGTGGTGAAATTCTATGGAACGGTATCAATATTAAAGAATTAAATTTAGAATCTTACTTGAAGGAATTAGCATATGTATTCCAAGATTTTCAATTATTCCCTTTGCAGATTTGGGAGAATATTTCCTGCCACACCAGCAAAGACAACTCTATTCCCGTTGAAATACAAACAAAAGTTGAAGATACCATTAATCGAGTTGGCTTTTCTGCTAGTGTTAACAAGCTTCCTAACGGAATTAGAACACGCCTAAACAAATTCTTATATGAAGATGCTGCCGATTTTTCAGGCGGTGAAAAACAAAAGATTGCAATTGCACGAGCTATTTTCAAAGATGCTTCATTTGCCATTCTTGATGAACCTACAGCCGCTTTAGATCCTTTAGCAGAAAGTGAAATTTATGGCAACTTTTCAGAATTAGTTAAAGGCAAAACAGCACTGTTTATTTCTCACAGAATGAGTGCCAGCAGATTCTGTGATCGCATATTGGTTCTAGACAACGGAAAAATCATAGGGAATGGTCACCATGAGGAATTAGTAAAACATAACGAACTATATAGAAGACTATATGAAGCTCAAGCACAATACTATGTTTAGCGTGAATAATATGTTTCTTAAATGTGTACACAGAATAAAAAGAGGCCTCCATAATAATAGAGTGCCTCTTTTTATATCTTCATTTGCCAACTATATAGAAATATTCCCGTAGCAACTCCTACGTTTAGCGATTCTGCTCTGCCCCTCATAGGAATTTTCACTTGTTTATCTAATATTTTTGCCACTTCCGGAGAAATACCCTTGGCTTCTGAGCCAAATACTAAGATAGTTTTTTCTCTAGGTTGCCAATTACCTAAATAAGTGCTCGTATGAACATCAGCTCCTACTATTTCATAGCCTTGTTCCTTTAGTTTCTTTAGTCTTTCATCACTTGCTTTTAATATCAAAGGGACCCTTAATATTGATGCCATTGTGCTACGCAATACCTTTTCATTGTAGGGGTCAACGCATCCAGAGCTTAGCATTATTCCCCCTACTCCAAATGCATCTGCACATCTAATAATGGTACCTAAGTTACCAGGGTCTTGTATCTGATCTAAATATAACCAAATTTTTCCATCAATAATATGGATATCTTCCACCATGGAAGCAATCGCCATGATTCCAGGCTTTGTCACCGTCTCTGTAAAAGTTTTGAACAATTCATCTGCCACGACAATTGTGTTGCTATGTTCAAGATACTGAAAATCATTAACTCTACTTTTGGCAATTATTAGCGTGTCAATTGGATATCCCTCTCTCAACGCCTCTTCAATTACCACAGGACCTTCCAATAAAAAAGAATTCTCCTGCTGTCTTCCTCTTTTCTCCTTAAGCTTTAATATCTTTTTTATCAATGGATTTTTTGTTGATGTGATTTCGTTATACATCATCTGATATCAAACTTTCCAATTGTTCTAAGCTTTCAGTGGAACCTATTACAACTAAATGATCCCCTTGTTCCATTCTCATATCAGCTTGTGGGTTGATTATTGTTTCTTCATCCCTTTGTATGGCAACTACGTTTACATTGTATTTGTTTCTTATCTTCACTTCTCCTAATGTCTGTCCGATCCAAGTAGATAGCACTTGAATTTCCAGCATGCCATATTCTGTTGATAAACTAATATATTCCAAAATATGGGAGTTTATTAATCTGTGAGCTACTCGCTCCCCCATTTCTCTCTCAGGGTACACTATCTCATCAGCTCCAACTTTCTTTAATACTGTTCCATGTAAAAGATTTTGTGCTTTTGCTATTACTTTAGGAACACCCTGCTCCTTAAGTGATATTGTAGCTAATATAGATGATTCCAAGTCGCTCCCCATGCTCACAATTCCCGCATCGAAATTTGCTAACCCTACTGCTCTTAGGCTGTTTTCTGCTCTTACATCACATTCTATAGCTTCTGTAGTATATTCAGAAATCGCCTGAATTGCATCGTGGCTTTTATCAATGGCCATTACATCATAGCCCATATTAAATAGAGTTTGTACAAGGGATGAGCCAAATCGACCAATTCCTATAACTACAAATGATTTCATATATTCCTCCTAGCCTACGCTAATTTGACCCTCTGCATTGCGATAGTTTTTAGGTACCACCTTTGTGTTAAATACATATATCATTGTCAACGGTCCTAAGCGTCCAATAAACATGGTAATAATAATTAGCAATTTGCTAATCACATGTAATGTCGGTGTAATGCCTTGGCTTACTCCCACCGTTGCGAATGCAGAAACCACTTCAAAAGCTATTTGAATGAACTTAAAGCTTTCCAGCAAGCTTATTGCAAACATGGTTCCCATTACCACAAACATTGCCGCCATGGCTATTGTGATTGATTTTCTTATTACCCCTTCTGATAGTCTCCTGCCAAATAAATTTACGTCTTCATATCCTCTGATTACAGATAAAAAAGTGAAAAAAATTACACCAAAAGTCGTAATTTTAATACCACCACCTGTGGATCCTGATCCTGCACCTATAAACATGAGCATAATCATAAAAAAGGAGCTGCTATCATTGAATTTTGATAAATCTATGGAATTAAACCCTGCAGTTCTAGCAGTTACTGATTGAAATATTGCACCCAACAATTTACTTGAACCATTTAATTCTCCTAGTGTTCCAGGGTTATTCCATTCGAGCACCAAAAAAGCTACTGTCCCTGCTAATATCAATATACCAGTCATTGTGAGGACAAGTTTTGCTTGTAGGTGCAACCTTTTATATCTCTTTCTAGTTAATATGTCCATACAAACTACAAAACCTAATCCACCTATTATTATTGCCGATGAAATGGTTAATAAAACAATCCAGTCATTATTAAAATCTAATAGGCTATTTCCAAAGAGGTCAAAGCCCGCATTGCAAAATGCTGATATAGAGTGAAAAATAGAAAACCACAGGCCTTTTGTTATTCCAAATCTAGGAATAAACCTTGTAGATAATAATAATGCACATACTCCTTCAACTATAAAAGTGAACTTTAACACGTTAATAATGAATCTTACTATTCCAGCAGAAGTGTCCACATTCATTTGTTCTCTTATTACCAACCTATCTTTATATGTTATTTTTCTACGTAAAAATAACGCCAATAAAGTAGACATGGTCATAAATCCTAAGCCTCCCGCCTGGATTAAGAGCATTATTATAAAGTGGCCGAAAGAAGTATAAGTGGAAGCTGTATTTACAACTGTAAGCCCAGTTACACAAGTAGCTGAAGTTGCAGTGAACAGCGCATTTAACCAGCCCACAGAAGCTCCATTGCGAGATGCAAATGGAGTGTTAAGAAGCACCGTTCCTATTGCTATAAGAGCAAAAAAACCGATGGCCAACACTTGTGGAGGGTTCATATTTTCATTAGGCAACCAAAGTATTCTTTTTTTCTTCATTTGGCACTCCTATAAAAAATACCGAGTTCACATTCATAACAGATGATAATTCACCTATTTCTCAAAATGATCGACTCGGTAATAATTTTGAAATCTATTCGCCTTTAGCTAATTTTACTAAGTTAGCAAAACCTGCTTCATCATGAATAGCCATTTCTGATAACATTTTACGGTTAACTTCAACTCCAGCTTTTTTCAATCCGTTAATAAAACGGCTATAGCTCATGTCATGCTGACGAGTTGCTGCATTTATACGTTGAATCCAAAGGGAACGGAAATTACGTTTCTTTTGTTTACGTCCAATGTACGCATAGTTCAGTGACTTCATCACTGCTTGATTAGCTGGGCGATAAAGTTTAGATTTCGCTCCAAAATATCCTTTGGCTTGTTTTAATACTTTTTTATGGTGTTTCTTAGCGTTTACAGCACGCTTTACTCTTGCCATTAAAACTCCTCCTTAAATTAAGGGATCATTTGATCAATACGACGTTGATCTCCCTTGCTCACTAGCGCGCCTTGACGCAAGTTTCTTACACGTTTAGCACTTTTCTTACCGGTCAAATGACCCTTATACGCTTTAAAGCGTTTAATAGCGCCGCTACCTGTTCTTTTAAAACGTTTTGCTGAGGCGCGGTGGGTTTTCATCTTAGGCATATTATCCTCCTACCTTTACTTATCTGTCTGTGGGGACAAGAACATATTCATGTTTCGTCCTTCTAATTTTGGCTGCTTATCAATTTGGCTGACTTCTTTAGTCAGTTCACTGAAGGCGAGCAACACATCCTTACCGAGTTCCGTACGACCCATTTCTCTTCCTCTAAATCTTACAGAAACCTTTACACGGTCCCCTGCTTTTAGAAATTCAATAGCGTGTTTCGCTTTGACTTGCAAGTCATGGGATTCGATATTTGGAGTAAGACGAATCTCCTTAACATTTATAACTCGTTGCTTTTTGCGTGACTCTTTTTCCTTTTTCGCCAGCTCATATTTATACTTTCCGTAATCCAGAAAACGGCACACTGGTGGCTTTGCCAATGGGGCTATCTTCACCAAATCCAATTTCTTCTGCTCAGCCATTTCCATAGCTTTCCTTGGATTCATTACACCTAGCTGGTTACCTTCCTCATCGATGACACGGATTTCCTTGTCTCGGATTTCTTCATTGATCTGAAGCTCTTTAATAAAACTACACCTCCTGTGTAAAAAATAAAAGCGGACATAAATGTCCGCTTGCTCGCAAAATAACTATCGTTCCTACGATAATATCGAACCTAATGAGTCTGCACTATTAGGTGAGAAGCGGATAACTTCTACTTGTGATTTATTCACGTTAATGAGTATATCCTATTTTTACGGTTCTGTCAAATGTTTTTTTCAAAGACGAGTTCTGTGCTAACAGTATAACGTCTAGAAATCCATAGCTTTTGCGTCTACTTCTCCTCGAATTAGCTCAATAAACTCACGTAAATCCATGGCTCCTAAGTCCACTCCATCTCTACGTCTTAAAGTTACCTTGCCCTCTTCTTTTTCCTTGTCTCCTAGCACCATCATATATGGTACCTTCTCCATTTGAGCCGCACGTATCTTATAGCCAATTTTTTCCGCCCTATAGTCCTCTTCAACCCTAATATTTGCTTCTTTTAGCTTTGCAGCGATTTCTTTAGCATACTCCAATTGATGATCCGAGATTGGAAGCACTTTAACCTGAACCGGTGAAAGCCAAGTTGGGAATTTCCCTGCAAAGTGTTCAATTAATATCCCAATGAAACGCTCCATGCTACCATATACTACTCTGTGAAGCATTACAGGACGTTTTCTTTCGTTGTCCTTATCTACATATGAAATGTCAAATCTCTCTGGCATTTGGAAATCCAACTGAATTGTTCCACACTGCCAAGTACGTCCGATAGCATCTTCTAATTGGAAGTCGATCTTAGGTCCGTAAAACGCTCCATCACCTTCATTAATAGTATATGGTAGTCCTTTGGCTTCCAATGCATTTATCAAGCCTTTAGTTGCCAATTCCCACTGCTCATCACTACCCATGGAATCTTCCGGTCTAGTAGATAGTTCAACCCTATAGTTAAATCCAAATACATTGTACATATAGTCTGCTAAATCTATGATTCCAATTATCTCTTCTTTAATCTGCTCTGGAAGGATAAATAAATGCGCATCATCTTGAGTAAACGCTCTTACTCTCATAAGTCCATGAAGAGCTCCAGACAATTCGTGACGGTGAACTAATCCTAGTTCGCCCCATCTTAGAGGAAGATCCCTATAGCTATATAAATTGCTCTTATATAATAATATGGAGCCTGGGCAGTTCATAGGCTTAATTGCATAATTTCCCTCATCGATAGTTGTGAAGTACATATTGTCCTGATAGTGATCCCAGTGACCTGATTGGTGCCACAAATCTTCGTTTAGGATTATAGGAGTTTTTATTTCTTCATAACCACGTTTTCTATGCTCTTTACGCCAAAAATCCTCTAAAGTGTTTCTCAATACCATTCCTTTAGGATGGAAGAATGGGAAACCTGGTCCTTCTTCATGCATTGTAAACAAGCCCAACTCTTTCCCAAGCTTTCTATGGTCACGTTTTTTCGCTTCTTCTATTCGATCTAAATACTCTTCCAAATCCTTGTTCTTTTCAAAGGAAATACCATAGATTCTTTGAAGCATCTTGTTCTTTTCATCGCCTCTCCAATACGCTCCGGCAATGGATAGTAGTTTTGCAGCTTTTACTTTTTTAACGTCATAAAGGTGAGGACCTGCACAAAGGTCTACGAATTCACCTAATTTGTAGAAAGATATAATAGCATCTTCTGGTAGATTTTCAATTAATTCTACTTTATATACCTCATCCAGTTTTTTGAAGTACTCTAATGCCTCATCACGACCCATTTCGTATCTCTCTAGTTTTTCTCCCGCTTTCACAATCTTTTTCATTTCAGCTTCAATCGCTTCTAAGTCTTCGGGAGTAAATCTATGAGCTGTATCCAAGTCATAGTAGAACCCTTGCTCAATTGCTGGCCCTATGGCAAATTTTACATCTGGGAATAGTTTCATAATGGCATAGGCCATAATGTGAGATGAGGTATGCCAGAATATTTCTTTCCCTTCTGGGTCACTGAAGTTAACCAACTTAAATTCCCCATCTCCATGGATAGGTTCTTGCATTCCCATTATTTTACCATCTACTACTGCTCCCAGCGAATTTCTAGCTAATCCTGCAGAAATTGACATAGCCACATCATTTACAGTCACACCATCATCAAATTCGTGTATACTTCCATCAGGATAAGATAATCTTACTTGTTTCATTTAACAATCCTCCTTATTTTTGAATATAAAAAAAACCTACCTCCCAAAGGGACGATAGGTTCGTGGTTCCACCCTCATTACTTCTCAAATCCGTTAACGCCGGCAACGATTATGTTTCCATAAAGCTCAGAGGTGGTCTTCAACGAACAGACTATGAACTCGCACCAACCGTTCACTCGCTTTAAGTCTTGTTTCGCCTACTCTTCTCTTCAACGCTAGTGTTATTATACCACAACTATAGTGAATTTTAAACATTTTTTAATAATGATATTAAATCATTTTCAGATAATTTCTCTTGCTCCCCAGTAACCATATCCCTTAGGGTCCAAAGTCCAGTTTCAACTTCTTCTGCACCTACTATTATTGCTTTTTCCACTCCTAATTGATCGGCATATTTGAACTTCTTATTGATTTTACCAGATTCCAAATATATCTGACAAGCAATACCATTGTCCTGTAGCTTTGTACTCAGTGAAATTGCCTCATTGTTATTGTCTCCCATAGGAATTATTAATGCTTTTATCAAACTCTTAGGTGAGTCCTTAAAGTGCCCAGCTTCTTTTAGCTTGAAAAACAACCTGCTTAAACCAATGGAAATACCAACACCTGGTAATGATTGCTTAGTATAGTAATCTGCGAGGTTATCATATCTTCCACCACTGCACACACTACCTATTTCTGGGTATTCGTCAAGTGTAGTTTCATATACTGTGCCTGTATAATAATCCAAACCTCTGGCAATAGATAAATCTATTTTATAGTCTTTTTCTGTGACTCCAAAGAGTTCAATTACCTGTACAACTTGTTCTAATTCTAATACACCTTGTGAAAACAATTCGTCATTTATTTCCAATGCTTTAAGAGCTTTTAAAACTTCTTGTGTATTGCCTTCAATTGCAATGAATTGCATTATCCTATTAGCACTATCCTCAGAAAGCCCAAGCTCTTCTAATTCCGCTATGGTTTTTTCAATACCAATTTTGTCTAGCTTATCTACAATCCTAAGAACTGACAAAGAATCTTCTATTCCTAAGTATCTGTAAAAACCAGTTAATAGCTTTCTATTATTAATCCTAAGAGTGAAATCATCAAAGCCTAAATCTCGAAAAGTTCGGCAAATAATTGCTGGTATTTCTCCATCGTTTTCTATTGCTAGAGAACCATTTCCTATTATGTCGATGTCACATTGATAAAACTCTCTATATCTTCCCTTTTGATTACGCTCTCCCCTATATACTTTTGCTATATGATAACGTCTAAATGGGAATGACAATTCGCTAAAGTGCTGCGCCACATATCTGGCTAAGGGAACAGTCAAATCAAACCTCATCGCCATATCTGTATCCCCTTTTGAAAAGCGATAAACTTGTTTTTCAGTATCGCCGCCACCTTTTGCAAGCAATACCTGCGCTTTTTCCAAAACAGGTGTATCAATTGGCAAAAATCCAAAAGATTCATAATTATGACGAATGGTGTCCATCATATTATTAAAAAGTATCTGATCCTCAGGTAAATACTCATTAAATCCTGGCAAGATTGAGGGGGTTACTATATTGGTCATAGGTTCTCCTTTCATTTCATTGAAATTACTTATATCGTTATAAAAAACCCGGCGTAAAACGCCGGGTTAATGGAGGCGACACCCGGACTTGAACCGGGGGTAAGGGTGTTGCAGACCCGTGCCTTACCACTTGGCTATGTCGCCATGGAGCGGAAGACGAGATTCGAACTCGCGACCCTCGCCTTGGCAAGGCGATGCTCTACCACTGAGCCACTTCCGCACTTGCATTATGATTATATCACAATGCAAAAAAATTACAATACTAATGGTGCCCAGAGCCGGAATCGAACCAGCGACACGTAGATTTTCAGTCTACTGCTCTACCGACTGAGCTATCTGGGCGTTTTGCTCCAACTTTTGGAGCAACAACACTAATATATTACCCTATGGGTATTTTTTTGTCAAGAAAAAAAACCTTATTTTAATGTTCCTAAACTCCATACTTTAATCCATCATACTGTAGTGCGAAGATTCAGCCATTCTAGAATATCTTCCATCACTTGTTCCTTCTGAATTTCATTTAATATCTCGTGGTATAATCCATCATAAATTTTAATATCTTTATCGTTGCTAGAAATATTATTATATAGCCACTTGCTGTCCTCAACGCTTACTAATAAATCATCACTTCCATGAAGTATTAAAACAGGATCATTAAATTTGCTACATTTTTCTTTAATTACCTCAACACCTTTATAAAAACCTCTCACTAACCCAACCGTCACGTGCTTAATAACTTTTGGATCATTTTTATAATTTGTTACTATTTCTAAATCGTGGGATATTTTATGTGCTTGAAGCCCAGCGAAATTTCCTGGTATCTTTATCTTTCCTGGAACCCATTTTGGAATTGGCTTCAGCTTTCCACTGCTATTATAAGTCATAGCCCCTGAAAGTATTAATCCATCTACCATATTCGGATGCTCTACAGCGAAACCTGCTACAGTGAAGCCTCCCATACTATGCCCTAAAATAAAAAGTGGAGCGTCAAGTTTATCTTTGTTTATGAATTGGACTACTTCATAGAGGTCTTTAAATAACGTGTCCCGTTCATTAAAATATACTCTTTCTCCTTCACTGTCACCATGGCCACGTTGATCATATCGGATTGTTCTGTAGTTGTTTTCATTTAAAAACTTTACCAAATGGTTATATCTTTCTTTATACTCTGCTAATCCGTGCACAATGAGAACTTGCCCCCTAATTGGTTGTTCGCCCTCATTTACTTCCACAATCAAGTTCGTTCCATCAGACATTTGAAGTTTCAAGACTATTCCTCCTTTGAATCAATGTCCATAAGTTCTCTAAGTTTATCTTCATCAAACATGTGCTTGCTATTACAGAACTGACAAACCAGTTCAGCTTTTCCATCCTCTTTAATAATCTCTTCCAAATCCCTCTTACCTAAAGATATCAGAGCTCTTTCCATTTTTTCTAAGGAACAATCGCAATGATATGCAATATCTGTGGTTTCAAGTACAGTTAACTCTAACGGTGCCAACATAATTTCAGCTATCTCCTCTGGAGTCACTCCTCGAGAAATCATCGAGCTAACCGGTTCTAATTTGTGTACAGCCTTTTCCACAGCAACAATATCCTCTTCCGTAGCATCTGGCATTAATTGTATGATAAACCCACCTGACCCTTTTACTGTTAAGTCAGTGTCCACAAGGACGCCAAGAGATACTACTGATTCAATCTGTTCTGATGTATAGAAGTATTGGGCGAAATCCATTCCAATCTCACCATTTACAAGCTCAACTTGGCCACTATATGGTTCTTTTAATCCCAA
This sequence comes from Tissierellia bacterium, assembly GCA_012728295.1. Classification (GTDB taxonomy): domain Bacteria; phylum Bacillota; class Clostridia; order Tissierellales; family Peptoniphilaceae; genus JAAYFJ01. The sequence goes on from JAAYFJ010000080.1 coordinate 47,300, forward strand.
GTCTTGAATTACTTGTAAATACCCGTTGGTACCAACTATTCCACCTACATCCAGATGTCCATCTCTATCAGGTAAATCTGCCTCTGGATTTTCGCAATAACCTTTTACATTCCCCTTAGAATCGGCCACAGTTACCATTCTGCCAATTGGACCGCCGCCATTAATAATAAAGGTAGCTATGTCGCTTTCATTTTTCATAGGGGCAGCTATCATTGCCGAGGCAGTCAATAATCTTCCCATTGCCGCTGTTGATGTTGCTGATGCCCCATGTGTATTCCTAAACTCTTCAACAGTTGCCGTAGTTCTAGCTACCATAACTCTAACTCTATTATTTGGATTAATAGCTCTAATTAAATAATCTTTCATACTTTCACCTTTCTAGTAAATACATTGTCCTCAAGCTTTCTTCCAGTCCTTCTTTGCTCGTTAGAAACTTAGACTGTGATACTATCTTCAGATTTGCTTTTGTAATAATATCCTTCCACCCCTCTGAAGATTCCAAGTACAACTTGTGGTTCTCTTTTATTCTAATCCATTCTTCTTTTAAGAAAAATGCCTGTACTTCGATTTCAAGATTTTTCATATCACTAATTTCATAGGTATATACGGCGAATAAATCTTCCTCATCTACTTGAAACATTGCAGAATCTAATTCTTGCATAATTTCTAAACATCTGGCATCAAATATAATCTGCCCTTTAGAAGATAGCATTTCCCTAAGTTTGATTAACACTTCAACCCTCTCAGAAGGCTTTATATAGTGGATTACATCGCTTGTAAAAACTATTAAGTCATATTTCCCCTTACCCACTATCTTTCTTACATCTTCACAAATCCAATTAGCTTTGATGCCTTTATTCTTGGCAATTTTTATCATATCTTCAGATAAATCTACGGCATCCAGAATATAGTCATCAGCTAAATATTTGCTTAGCTCTCCAGTACCACATCCTATTTCTAAGCAAGTATTTATCGACTTATTCCATGGCGAAAGGATGGTACTTAGTTCTTCGTACCATCCCTTATAATCAAAATCTTCCATTAGCCTATCATAAATAAGGCTAAAGTCTCCATAAACTCTATTATTTTTCATTCAACGCCTCATATATATTTTGCAACACTTTGCCTGAACCTTCGTTAAATACCACGTCTGCAACTCTATCATATGGAGTTGGCTCATTATTTATAATAATTAGTTTCTTCACCATTCTTGGTAAGAAACTTACAGGAGCTACAACTAAGCTCGTTCCAACAACTATTAACAACTCTGTATTTTCCAACTCTCGCACAGCATGACTATATGCCACGGGCATTTGGTCTCCAAATAAGACTACATCAGTTCTCAGTACTCCTCCACAACTCGGGCAAATTGGAGGAATTTCTCCAGCATCAACTTTTTCTTGTAGTATTGAGAAATCATATTCTCTACCACATCTGGTACAACTGGCAGTTCTAGTCTGTCCATGAACTTCAAATATTTTTCTAGAACCAGCTTTATGGTGTAAGTTATCTATGTTTTGAGTAATTACTCCTTGTACAAATCCATCTTTTTCCATATCGGCAATGGCAATATGCCCTGCATTGGGCTTCACATCAGCCATATCTGTCAAAATTTTAAAACCATTGCTGTAGAATTTTTCAGGATATTTTTCCATAATGTGTGCTGACAACACCTCTGCAGGATCCATTTTAGTCCATAATCCTGTCTTGTCGCTACGGAAGTCAGGAACTCCTGATTCAGTAGAAATCCCCGCACCAGTCAACACCATAGTTTTTTTAGAATTCTTAATTAAGTTAGCAGCTTCCATGATTTTGTTCATTTTCACACCATCCTTACTTTGCATAAACAATTCTCACTACATTGATTATCACATACATCAATACTAATAGCCAGATGGGCGTTTGCTCAAAAATATTATCTTTCCCCGGAGGAAGAAATTCCTGATTTTTTCTTATTTTAGCCTCTTGAGATTCTAGTGGTTTGGGCATTAATTCCTGTTGTCTTTGCACTTCAACTAATTTCTGTGCCAAACGAATAAAAATAAATAATCCTAATATTACAAATAATCCCACTGCTCCAAAGGCAATCGCCAAATCTTGAGTTGCAATTTGCTCAACATTTGGAAGTCTTTTTTCAGCAGTATCCACTAAGTGAACTAGTCTCATTCCATGTATAATAGTGTTTGAAATAAAGTTGTGTACAAAGTGAGCTATCATTGCCGCATATATTGACCCTGTTTTCATAGTTAAAAAGCCTAGTAAAGCTCCTAATAAAAATGGTCCAATAAGATTTTGTAAAGAAAAATGAAATATCCCGAATAGCAAAGCAGTTGCCCATATGGCATATCTCTTGCCATCTTCCTCATATGCATTTAACATTATTCCTCTAAACATCATCTCTTCACAAATAGCAGGAATTATACATACCAATAATATAGCCTGTAAATACGCTCCCAATCCAGTTTCAGCTAAGACTGTAGGCGCAGCCAACTCCATAAATTGCCCCAATCCCATGAGTACTATTGCATTAATCAATACTCCTAAGGGATAAATGGAAATCGTCATACCAATGATTAGGGTAACTACCCTAATTGGCAGCGGATTTAATCGATAGGTCTTCACCATAGAACGCCTACTTAACCATACTAATAACAGCCCCGGTAATAACACTACCAAAAGCTGATTAATAAGAGTGATTTCATAAGAAGGTCTTTGCGATATTCCATAGCTTACCATGACAAATGCCACAGCTTGTAAAATCATCAGCCAATTAGCTTGACCTATTGAAATTCTTCTGCCATTCCAACTCTGCTCAGCCAACAGTTTCTGCCTGTAGTTGCGAAGATCTTCTTCAGTTTGAATCATATCTTCTAATGGCTCTAATACAATTTCTTGAATTTGGTCTAAATCCTGTTGGTTATCCATGTTTTTCTCCACTATTCATAAGTATAGATATATGGAACATTACGATAATAATCGCCATAATCTAAACCACAACCTACAATAAATACATCAGGAATTTCAAAAGCAACATAATCTGGCGTTATGCTTTCGGTTCTACGCTCTGGTTTATCTAGCATTACACATATTTTTACAGAATTAGCACCAGCAGCAAGCAACCTTTCCTTTACCACCTTCAAAGTATTTCCCGAGTCCATAATATCATCTACTAAGATAACATCTCTTTCTCTAACTTGAGTTCTCACATCCTGCAGGATATTTACATTTCCTGTGCTCTCAAACCCATGATTATAGCTAGATGTGGTTAGAAAATCCACTTCCAATGTAATGTCCATAGCCCTTACCAAATCAGCGGTAAAAATAAAACCTCCACGTAAAATTCCAATTACTAAAGGTTTCTGATCTTTATAATCTTCACTTAGTTCCCCACCTAATTCGGTAACTCGTCTTTTTATTTCATCCTGAGAAATTAGAATGCGACGTTGCCCCTTTTCCATATTAATCTCCTCACTATAATATGTTAATCAATGCTTTTCAGCTTTTCTTTTTATTTGTTGTCTATATATTATATAGGAAAGACGGCTGTGGTGCAACGTGATAAAGATAAATGGCCCCAAAAAATAATATAAAAAACCCTCTATTTAGAGAGTTTTTTCTTTTCATTATGTGCTATTAAAGCAATAATTTGCTCTTGTATCAACAACTCTATGGCTTTTTTCCCCAGCTCTAGCATTTCCATTAATCTTTCCATGGAGAACGGTGACTCCTCACCCGTACCTTGAATCTCAATGAAGTCTCCATTGCCATCCATAACTAAGTTCATATCCACTTGAGCAGCAGAATCTTGATCATAGCATAGGTCAGCTACCACCTCACCTTTTACAACTCCAACGCTTATGGCAGCCACCTGGTGCGTAATAGGATCTTCTTTTATTAAACCTTCTTCCAAAAGACTGTCACATGCCATTCTGAGAGCCAGCCAAGCGCCAGTAATTGCTGCAGTTCTAGTTCCCCCATCTGCTTGTAATACATCACAGTCCACCCATAGAGTTCGCTCTCCTAGTTTTTTCAAATCTATAGCAGATCTTAGGCTACGACCTATTAGGCGCTGTATCTCTTGGCTTCTTCCATCAACTTTACCTCTAGAACTATCTCTGACTTTTCTATTTTGTGTTGAAGCTGGTAACATAGAATATTCAGAAGTAATCCATCCGCTTCCAGTGTCTTTAATAAAATGCGGCACCTTCTCCTCTACCATTACTGTACATAGCACCTTTGTATTACCAAATTCAGAGATAACCGAGCCTTTGGCATAAGCTGAAACATCTGTTGTAAATAAGGTATTTCTTTTAATCATCTTGCACTTCCAATCATCATTTTTTCATTCCATGCCAAATATATCCACCTGATACAGGATGAATATGGTTTACTACCATAAAAGCCCTGTCATCATATTCTTTTATTAACTTCTCAATTTTCCTTAAATCTTTGCGGTTAAATACAATTGAAAGTAATTTCCTAGGTCCATCTTTCCCAGTTGCTTCAATTACCGTAACTCCAAATCTATTTTCTCTTAAGATATCTGCAAGCATATCTGCTTTTTCAGGGGCAATGGTAATTCTTCCTGACAGCAAACCTAAAGCCAGTTTATTTTCTAAAGTTATACCCAAATAAGTGCCGGCAGAAAAACCTGAACAGTAGGCTATAAAGTACACCGGATTATTAAGTGCGCCCACTATTTTACCCAATGCCAATACGTAAATACCAACCTCAAAAAAACCAATTATTGATGCTGGTAATTTTCTTCCCTGAACCATCATCAGTGTTTTAATAGTATTTAAACTCACATCGACAATACGGGAAATAAATATTAATATTGCAATCCCCCACATATTCACCCTCCACTTTCAAGAAACAAATAGCATTATCTATCAGTTGCTAAAACGTTTCAAAGCTGCATATAGTGCATCTACATCTGGTTCAGACAAAGTTGAACTACATGCACCGTCTAGTAATATAGCTTCACTTCCGTCTGTAACTTTTCCAATGGGAGTAATGTTAATTCCCACTTCATTTGCTTTTGCAATAAATCCATCACTATCTTTTGAATCCATGATAATAATCATAGAGCCTGATGAAATAAGTTGCAGTGGATCAACGCCTGGATAATGGTCTAGTAACCTTTTTGTCTCATCTAAGATAGGAATACTGTCTTTGACAATTTCAATTCCTCTCCCCGTTGCTTCAGATGCCTCCCATATAGCACCTAGTAGTCCACCTTCTGTAATGTCATGCATATATTTAGCACCATGACGAACGGCCAATATTCCTTCTTTTACTACAGAAATGTGTTCGTCTAGCATAGAAAGCTTGGCTCTATCATCAGCGCTTAGCAGTTTTTCTAATTCTGATTTATGTTCTGCTGATAGTATCCACGAACCTTCCAAAGCTGCCCATTTGCTCATGAGCACAACATCGCCCGCCTTTACATCTTCCGTTCGCAACCTGTTAGATTTTGAAATGCGTCCAATGGCAGTTGTGATTAGAGTTATACGATTTACAGCATTTGTTACCTCTGTATGACCACCGATTATGGAAACATTTAGCTTTTCGCATTCCCCATTCATCTGTTTCATGATATCGAATAGCATTTCCTCCGTGGTACCTTCAGGCAAAAGCATGGTTACTAACAACCCCACAGGCTCTGCCCCTGCAGTTGCTATGTCATTGCAGCTAATATGAACTGCAAGTTTTCCAATATCACGGCTGGTCCCAGTTATAGGATCAACACTTAATATGCAAAGTTCTTCACCAAAATCTATTTTAGCTGTGTCTTCTCCAATAGAAGGCATACCCCATATGTCGTCTCTCTTGTGTTTTAACGCAGGAAATACCACTTGCTGAAGAACGCTATTTGGAACTTTCCCAATCTTCATTTACTCACCTTCCCTATGCCTTAGAGAGATGGCACGCCATCCCTCTAAGGTTCATTTATTAGAGAATACACTGTATTAATTCGTTAATTGTAAGTTGAATATTAGTATGTTATTTTGATTTGATAATCTCTGCAGATTCAATTACTACGTCTTTTAGAGGTTTATCAGCTTGATCTTTTTCAACTTTCGCAATGGCATCTACTACATCCATACCATCCACAACCTGACCAAAAACAGTATGCTTTCCATCTAGCCAGAAAGCTCCACCTAATTCCTCATACGCCTCTACAACCTCATTAGGATAGCCCTTAGCTTCTCCAGCCTCTTTCATTTGTCCAATAATGTCTTTAGAAACAGGAGCACCTTGAACTACGAAAAACTGACTTCCGTTTGTGCTAGGACCAGCGTTTGCCATTGATAACGCACCCCTAAGGTTTCTGTATTCAATACTTACCTCATCTTCAAAAGGAGTTCCCCAAATACTTTCTCCTCCACGTCCAGTACCTGTAGGGTCTCCACCTTGAATCATAAAGCCATCTATAACTCTATGGAAGATTACACCATTATAATATCCTTTTTCTATGTGTGTTTTAAAGTTCTCTACAGTTTTTGGAGCTGCATTTGGAAACAATCTAAATACAATATCCCCCATAGATGTGTGTAATACCGCTAATTCCTCTCCTGCTACAGGAGCTTTTAACTGATCAAAATTCATTTTTTCCTCCTTAGATATTTCATCATTATCTTTGCTTTCTTCTTTTGAATTGTCTTCTTTATTTTCCTCAGCATTTGCCTCTGTCTCAGCGGGAACCTGCTCTCCAGTGTTTTTATCTGATTCAACATTGTTTCCACAACTCGTAAGGATTAATGCCATCATAATGAAAATCAAAAACTTTTTCATATATCTACCTCCTGATTTGTTGATGCAATAATATTTTTTCTTATAGTTGAATATTATATAACCATCTCTTTAGTTTAATACAAATACACCCATTTCGTCTAGTATTAAAGTTGCTGTTTTAATAAAATCCTGCGATTATCTGTATTGTAATAATAATTTTTTACTCCCTAAGCTACCTTTAACTCCTCAGCCTTCATGGTTTTATTCAACACAGGTTTAAACAATATTATATTTACTATGCCTTTAAAAACAGACGATATGGCAATGGCCATCCAAACTCCATTTACATCAAAGTGTCTAATTAATAGAAATGCCATAGGTAGGCGCATAATGTTAAATATAACAGCTACGGCAGAAGATATTTCAGACCTTCCTATTCCGCTAAATGCCCCTTCGTTCCCCAGTTCCAAATTCATAAATATATGAGATGACCCAACTATTCTCAAGTATGAAATACCTGCCACAACAGCCAGTGCATCATGGGGGAAAAAGGTTTTCATAATAGGAACTGCACCTAGTACTAAGAATAAAGTTCCAATTAGCCCAAAAAATCCTATGAAATACATTGAACTCTTATAGCTATACCACAATCTGTCTTTCAATCTAGCTCCAAAGTTTTGCCCAATATATGTGGATATAGCCACTGCTATTCCTTCTGCGGTCATCCATGATACCGACTCTATCTGTTGTCCAGCTACGAATACCGCAACTTCCAAATCTCCAAAACCTGCAACTATTCTCGTTAGAATAATACTTACTATTCCGTGAACTCCAATTTGAAAAAATACAGGTAATCCAACTCTTGTTATATATTTAAAATACTTGAATTCAATTTTTTCTTTCCAAGCAATCCCAGAGAAAATTGCTCCTCGTTTAGTTCCTATTATTAAAAACAACACAAATACTACAAATTGCGCAAACACCGTGGCATATGCTGCCCCCATAACCCCCATAGCAGGTATGGGTCCGATTCCAAAGATGAGAACTGGGTCTAGGAAAATATTAATTATCAGCCCTACGGAACTTATTTGAAATGGGGTAACACTATCCCCTTCGCTATTTAGCATATTTCCCAGCAGTGGGTTAAAGAAAAAAAGCCACAACCCTAGGGTGATTATTTTTAGATAAGCTTCGGCATCAGCAATAATACTAGGGCTATTCAAGTTAAAAAATCCAATAACTTCACTGCGAAAAAACCACATCAACAAGCTATATGCTAAACATATAAATGCATTGAGAATTATTCCATGTCTGGCAAAAGACAACGCCCTATCCCTTTTTCCAGCACCTATGGACTGGGCTATTCCCACTCCTGAACCAACTCTAGAAATAGCTACCAAAGACATACCAAACCATGTGATATATGAGTTAGTTCCTGCAGATGCCATAGCATCTGCACTCAATCTTCCTAGCCACAATGTATCGGTTAAATTATATGCTATTTGAATAAAAGCCGTTGCCATTAAAGGCACTGACAATTTAAATAAGCCTTTAAAAATAGGTCCTTCAGTTAACTGAACCTTTTTCATCTATCTTAGCTCTCCCTGATCTGTTAGTATTATGGGCCCATTTTCAGTAATAGCTATGGTGTGTTCATATTGAGCAGATCTTTTGCCATCTGCTGTCCTAGCTGTCCAACCGTTGCCATCTATAGTAAGTCTAAATGTCCCCATATTAATCATCGGCTCCACAGTGAATACCATTCCCTCAGTAAGCCTAATACCTCTTCCCGGCATCCCATAGTGTAGCACCTGAGGATCCTCGTGAATATTTTTACCTATGCCATGACCAACAAACTCTCTCACAACAGAAAACCCCGCTGCTTCAGCATGTTTTTGAATGGCATGACCCACATCACCTAAGCGATTTCCTACAATCGCCTGTTCTATGCCTTTATACATACTTTCCTTGGTAACTTCCATAAGACGTTTGCTCTCATCATCGATATTTCCCACTGCATAGCTCCAAGCAGAATCAGCCAACCAACCATTATAGTTAACAACCATATCTATGGTTACAATATCGCCATCCTTTAGCAAATCCTCTCTTGGAAAACCATGGCATATTTCATCATTAACCGATGCACAAGTAGCATAAGGATATCCCATGTAGCCTTTTTGCTCCGCTGTTGCACCTCTTGAAGCCAAATATTCATCAACCCATGTGTCTATTTCTAAGGTTGAAATTCCAGGCACTATTAATTCTTTTAAATGATGATGCACATCTACTAGAATATTTGCTGCTTCTTGCATTTTTTGTATTTGTTCAGCTGTCTTTATTATGACCATCAATATCCTCCTGATCTAATCTTCTAATTATTTCAGCATAGACGTTTTCCACATCGGGATCATTCTCCATCCAATGCTTTGCTTCCGTATTCAAAGAGATACATTTTAGCATTGCTTCAATACCATCTTCAACCCTCTCCTGTCGCAAGAGAGCACAAGATAAATTATACCATAAAGTATCTGCTTTAGGATGATTTTGCAACCCCCTTCTGATAATACTCTCTGCTAAATCAAATTTTTCGTCTTCATTGTATATTGCAGACATATTTAAATAAGTTATCGCCCTATCGTTTATCTTAATTGCCTGTTCATAGGCTTCCAACGCTTTTGATTTATCCCCTAATCTATGCAATACAACCCCTAGATTATACCATGCCCTACCGTATGTAGGGCAAACCTCTAAACTATTTCTAATGCAGAAAATAGCATCTTCGTAATGTCCCAACTCTTCATAGGTCGCTCCTAAGTCGTTCCAAGCAACATGATCTCCAGGAGCTAATTCAACTGTTTTTTTGAAGTATTTCAATGCCTTATCTTTATCTCCCATTTGGTCATAAATATGTCCACCGTAATAATATGCCCTGTGATAATCTGAGTCCTTGGAAATAGCCTTGTCATAATAGCTAGCAATCTCCTCCAATGGCCTCGCTATCCTTTCAGCTGTATAGGCCAATCCATAATAAGCACCAGATTCATTAGGAGCAATTCTTATTAGTTCTTTATATAGAGTAAAAGCCTCTTGGTCTCTGTCTAATTTTGCTAATAATTCAGCTTTATCATATCCCGATTCCAACACTTCTTCAACAGATGAAGCCAATATATACGCTTTATCATAGGCTAATATCGCCTCTTCATAGTTACCTAAAAACAATAGGTCCCTAGCGTTACCTATCAATTCTTTATAATTCATCTTATCTCCCCTTTAATATGATTAAGTTTATCATAAAGATAAAATAAATAGTAGTATATTGCAGATCGGTTTAATAATAATGACTTTCAGTTTTTTGTTGACAAAGACGGAGTTAATATATACAATAATAATCAACGTATGAACATATGCTCATATAAGGGGGTGTACTATGAAATTAAATGTTCATGGCATAGATTGCGCCCATTGCGCAGCTAAGATAGAGTCGGAAATATGTAAATTGCCTAATGTATTACAAGGCAGAGTAAGCTTTTTGCAAGAGTCCATAACTGTCAGCCTAGACAGTGAAATTAACGAAGAAGTAGTATATGATGAAATAGTAGAATTGGTAAAAAAAATTGAACCAGGGGCTAAAATAGAATATCCTTCTACCCATATTCCTAATCATCATTGCAATATGTTTTCAGAGTCTCATTCCATAAAAGACAGTCATTTTCACTCATTACAACATGATGGTAGTTGCTGTTGTGATAGTAGTTGCCACGAGGACCATAGTTTTAATATATTCAAGCATAGCCTTTCCAAAATAAGACTTAAATTAGATCGTGTAACTTTAGAACAGTATTTATATATATCTGGGATAATTTTGTGGGGTTTTGGTTTTTTAGTCCCTAGTAAATATAGTATTTATTTATATGTCTTGGCTTACGTACTTATAAGCTATGAAATAATAATAAAAGCTTTTCAAAAACTGTTTTCTGGAAACGCACTAGATGAAAGCATGCTTATGACAGTTGCTTCTATTGGAGCATTTATTATTGGCGAAGTTCACGAAGGACTTGCTGTAATGACACTTTTTAAAGTTGGTGAAATGCTTGAAGACAAAGCTGTAGAAAGGTCAAAGGCTTCTTTGAAAAACTTATTGGAGCTTCAACCTGATAAATGTGTGATTGAATCAAATAATCAGTGGATAAACGTAAATGCAAAGGATGTAAAACCAGGTACTTTAATAATGTTAAGACCTGGAGATAAGGCTGGGCTTGATGGCATTATAGAAACTGGCTCAACTTTTGTAGACAACTCGGCTTTAACTGGAGAGAGTGTTCCCATATCCGTAGGAGTAGGCGATGAGATATTGGCTGGCATGACTAATGCCGATAGCTTAATTTACTATAAAAGCACCAAGGATTATGATAACTCTGCTGTAGCAAAGCTATTGACAATGATTCAAAATGCCATGGATGGCAAGGCTAAAATAGAAAGATTTGTAACAAGATTCTCAAAGGTCTTTACTCCTGTAGTACTTTCTTTAGCTGGAATTATTGCCTTTATCGTGCCTTTGATTAAATGCGAACCTATGATTGCTTGGATCTATAGGGCACTTACCTTTTTAGTAATATCTTGCCCTTGTGCCATGGTTCTATCCATTCCTCTGGCCTATTTTTCAGGAATTGGCGCCGCCTCTAAAAGGGGAATATTAGTTAAAGGCGGTCAGTTCTTTGACAAACTATCTAAAGCGAATACTTTTGTTTTCGATAAGACAGGAACTCTTACTACAGGTATCTTTACGGTAGACAGAATCGTTCCTGAGCATGGGTTTACAGAAGAAGATGTGCTATTCATAGCTGCAGCTGGAGAGGCTACATCAACTCACCCTCTTGCAAGAGCTATTGTGGATACATATGGTCCACACAAAACTCTACCAACAGTATACGATGCAAAGAATTTACCTGGAAAAGGAATTTCCTTTACACTTAATGATAATTTGTTTTTCTTAGGAAGCTGGAAATTAATGGATGAGCTTGGGCACAATATGATATATGAACCAGATAAGACATCTATGTTTTTAGCAACAAAGGATTATCCTGTGGGAATTATCTATCTAATAGACGATATTAAAGTTGATGCAAAGGAGTTAATATCGAAATTAAACTCCCACGGAAAAAGGACAATATTGCTTTCAGGGGACAGAGAAGAATCTGTGGCCCGTGTTGCAAACTCGCTAGGAATTACTGAGTGGGGTGGCGATCTTTATCCCGAAGATAAATTAGAGCGTATTAGTGCTCTAAAAAATAAACGCCATGTTGTGGCTTTTATAGGAGATGGGATAAATGACGGTCCGGCTATGGCTCAAAGCCATGTAGGTATTGCAATGGGCTCAGTTGGCTCTGCAGGAACTATAGAGGTTGCCGATTTCGTAATAATGGGCGACAATATGGTAAAAGTGGGAGAAGCTTACGATATCTCCCGTAAAACCGAGCTTATAATTAAAGAAAACCTATGGTTTATACTATCGATTAAATTCGGCTTCCTGACTCTTGGAGCTCTCGGATTAACAAATGTTTGGATGGCGGTGTTCGCTGATGTGGGGGTCGCACTATTAGCTGTATTAAATAGCAGCAGATTGCTGAAATATTCCAATAAAAAACTCGGAGATTAACTCTCCGAGTTTTATTGATTTGCATTTTATAATGAGAATTCCGCCAGTTCAATAAAGTCCCCTTGAACATCTGCAGTATTTTCATCAACCATTACCCACTCCTGTGGTCCTATTAGTCTAACAGCTAATAATCTAAAGTAATACATTGCAATTCCAGCGTCAATTAATCTCATTGGATCTTTCTTTGCATTTTCAATGTATATGCTAATGCTATCGTCTTTAACTAGATATCTCCATGGTTGAGCATTGTTTTTAGAAGGTGCATAACGCACATAGTTAAATAATTTATCCATTCCTCTATTTTCTAAAATGAAGTTGTCAGCGCCATTTCCCCAGCTATCTAAAAACACCACTTCAGATACAGGTTTTCTCTCTGAAAACACCTCTTCTTCAAAGATACTCTTGCCTTTAGCTTGGCCAAAAGCCAAAATAAAATTCACTTCTCCTAAGTCAGAACCAAATAGCTCGTCTTTTACCTCTTGAGGAACGCTACCAGTACTTACCCAGCATGAGCCAAGTCCCATATCAGAAATTTGTGTTACAATTTTTTCTAAATAAAACGCACCGTGAACAATAGTTGATATTTCACGATCCATCATTCCCAATACTACATAATGAGGTGCTTTTATCATTACGCCTGAATATCCTCCGAGGCTATCCAAACGATCTGCAACCAAATCTCCGTTAGTAAATAGTCTATACATTACACTATCAGGAGTTTCTTTGTTAACTGCATCGATAACTTTCTCAACAGCATCTAAGGTTGAAATATCAACTGCACCTTTTTTAAAATCTCTAACTGATTTTCTTTCTTTTAACAATTTTTCCACATTCATCTTTAGTACCTCCTTTATATTCTTAATAACATTATACCCCATGAATGGGTATTTTCAATCCAATTTGCTGAAAATTTCACAAAACAATTATCATAAATATCTTCGTTGCCATTCCAGGCATTTAATATGTACTATTTGTGGTACAATATGTGGGGAGGAAATTATGAAATTAAGCAAAGAACAACAATCAGCTATATCCCACAACAATGGCCCCGCACTGGTGTTGGCAGTCCCCGGCTCCGGCAAGACAACAGTGCTACTTAATCGCGCCCACAGATTGATTCAAGACGGTGCAAAACCAGAAAAACTTATAACTCTTTCTTTTAGTAGAAGTACTGTCTCAACTATGAAACAACGGTTTAGAGAGCTACCAAATTCGATTACAACGTTTCCTGGATTTCATACTATACACAGCTTAGCTTATCAAATAATTAATTCTTATAGCAGCCTAAGAAATAAGAGATTTAGGTTGATCGAATCCCCTGAGATAAAAATAGATAAATACAAAATCATCGAGCAATTGTTCTATAAAATCCATCATGCACTACCAACTCTGCGACAAAAGGAAGATATCCTATTAGCGTTGGGAGTGATAAAAAACAAGGCCATAACAGTAGATGAGTTTAAGAGGCAATATTCGTCTTCAATTTCAAGCCTTTCTGAAATAATTGAGCAATATGATAAGTTTAAGAGGCAAAACCAACTCATTGACTTTGATGACATGGTGCCATTTGCTTTAAAGCTGCTTCAAGAAGACGCTTACCTGCGTAGAAAATACCGCAACTTCGTTGAATATATGCAAGTTGATGAAGGTCAAGATACTTCCTTGGTACAATTAAATCTAATAGAAATGCTTTGTCCAGAAAAAAATATTTTCATTGTGGCTGATGACGATCAGTCTATTTACGCCTTTAGAGGTGCTGGCCCTGAAGTTTTATTAAGTTGGCATAAAGACAATGGTAATATGCCTATTTACTATCTATCTACAAACTATCGATGCCCAAAACCAATTGTATCAACTTCTAATAATATTATTAAAGTTAACTCAGAGAGACTGTCTAAACCAATACGAGCGTTTCAATCGACAGGAAAACCTGTAAAATTACTGGAGTTCTCCAGTATTACAGAGCAAATAGAGTATCTAATCAAGGACATCAAAGACTGCAAAGATGATAGTATTGGTATTATATATCGCAATAACGTATCTTCAATAGCCGTGGTTGAAGCCCTAGAGCAACATAATATCGAGTTTGGAATCGACCCACAAAAGATAGAACTCTTAAACCACTGGATTACAGAAGATATTTTGGCATTTTTTCATTTGGCTTATAATCCCATGGACAATAGAACGTTTTCAAAGATATATTACAAAATGAAAAAATATATTTCGCGCAAACACATTGACTGGCTAAATGGTGTTCATATTACCAATTCAGTATTTGATAGTTTGAAAGAATATCCTTCCCTTCCAAATTATTATTTTCAAAGATTAGGGGATATGAAAAAAGATTTTATGTCTATTACAAAGCTACCACCTGCTCAAGCGATGGAATTAATTCTCAAGAATTTAGATTATGAAGACTACGTTAAGGAACGTTGCCTTCGTGATGGATTAAGCGTAAACTTCCACGAACATTTGCTCAACTTGTTGAGAACTGTTGCCGATAGCTCAAAATCCTATCCCTTGTTTCTAGGTAGATTAGAATATCTGGAAAGTGTTATTTCCAATTCAAACAGAAATACCTCAGCAAAGGTTCAACTTACTACCACCCACGGTTCTAAAGGCTTGGAGTACGACAGAGTATATGTAATAGACGTGGCATTAGGGCAATTCCCAATGCAGGATACAAAAGACATTGAAGAAGAGAGAAGGCTGTTCTATGTAGCTATGACCCGAGCCAAAAAAGAACTTTCCATTATCTATCCTAAATCGCTAGGAAGTATAAGTCCGTTTTTCCAGGAATTGTTGGATCTTTATAGGCAGAAGTAACTATCAGTATTGTTTTTCAGTATAAAACCCCGGCACGATTATTTGATGTGTCGGGGTTTTATAACGTATTTTTAAATACCTATTTTTTTGGAACTAACGCTTCTTTTCCTCCCATATATGGTCTTAAAGGCTCTGGAATTTTAACAGTTCCATCTGCTTGGATTAAGTTTTCTAGAAATGCAATTAACATTCTGGGAGGAGCAACCACTGTGTTATTTAAAGTATGGGCTAAGTAGTTGCCGTCTTTGTTTCTAATTTTAATATTAAGTCTTCTGGCTTGTGCATCTCCTAACGTCGAGCAGGATCCCACTTCAAAATATTTTTGTTGCCTTGGTGACCATGCTTCCACATCAACTGATTTAACCTTCAAGTCTGCTAAATCACCACTACAACATTCTAGTGTTCTTACAGGAATTTCCAATGACCTAAAGAAATCTACTGTGTTTTGCCACAATTGATCATACCAGTACATGGAATCCTCTGGCTTACAAATAACTATCATCTCTTGTTTTTCAAATTGGTGTATTCGATATACACCTCTTTCCTCTATTCCATGAGCTCCTACTTCTTTTCTAAAACATGGAGAATAGCTAGTCAAGGTTTGTGGCAGAGTATCCTCATCCACAAAAGTGTTAATAAACTTACCTATCATGGAGTGCTCAGATGTACCAATTAAATATAGGTCTTCTCCCTCAATTTTATACATCATGTTTTCCATTTCTGTAAAGCTCATTACCCCTGTAACAACTTCGCTTCGAATCATATAAGGAGGAATATAGTACTCAAAACCTCTATCAATCATAAAGTCTCTAGCATAGGAAAGGATTGCACTATGTAGCCTTGCAATATCGCCTTTTAGGTAATAGAAGCCACTTCCTGAAGTCTTCCTCGCACTGTCTAAGTCCACTCCTAATAATGATTCCATAATATCAATATGGTATGGAACGGGATAATCTGGCACTACAGGCTCTCCGTACCTTTCCACTTCCACATTCTCAGTATCATCTTTACCAATGGGAACAGTGTTATGGATTATCTGAGGTATTACTAGCATTTTCTCTCTTATTTCAACTTCTAGTACTCTCTCTCGCTCTTCCATTTCCATTAGCTTATCGTTAAGTTTAGTAACAGCTAGCTTTATTTCTGCTGCAGCTTCAGCACCCTCTTTATGAATAATTGCTCCTATTTCTTTGGATTTCTTGTTTCTCTCTGCCCTTAAGCTATCACTGTCCGTTTTTAATTGACGGTACTCATTGTCCAGCTCAATAATTTCATGGACTATTGCAATTTTTTCATCCTGAAATTTTTTCTTTAAGTTTTCGATAATAAGTTGTGGGTCTTCTCTAAACAATTTGATATCTAGCATTTTTCCCTCCTAAAATAAAAAAAGAGCATATACACCTAGGGACGGAGAAAACCCCGCGTTGCCACCCTAATTGACTATATAGCCCACTCGAACGTAATTTGCTCAGGGATGGATTCAGATTTTCCATAAATGGACTCACACCAACCGCCCACTCTCTTTATTACTTCAAACCTTACTATGTCCCATCAATGCAATAATTAATTTGTCAAATTAATTATATCACATAGGATATTGCTGTCAATTGCAATCACTATGTGCAAAAATTAATGATGCCCTGAAATAACAGGGCATCATTAATTTTTATTATTTATTTTCTTCTAAATATTTTTCTACGCTAACAGCAGCTATTGCGCCATCGCTAACGGCAGTTACTACCTGGCGAAGTGGTTTCACTCTAATGTCACCAGCAGCATAAACCCCCTTTATGGAAGTCTCCATGTTTTCGTCTGTTACAATATAGCCTCTGTCCATATTAATCTGGTTTTCAATTAAATCTGTTTGAGGTAAAAAACCAATGTATAAAAACACTCCTAAAGGCAAGCCGTCATCATCAGTTACAGTGGTTGTTTCTCCAGTTTTTACATTTTTTACCACCATTGATTCCAATGATTTTTCTCCGTGCAATGACTCTACTACGCTATCCCACATAAAGGCAACTTTAGGATTAGCAAAAGCCTTCTCCTGTATTGACTTAGCAGCTCTAAGTTCATCACGCCTATGGATAATAGTAACTTTTTTAGCAAATTTAGTAAGAGAGATTGCTTCTTCCACAGCTGCATCCCCACCACCAATTACATATACATGACGGTCCTGATAAAATGCACCATCACATGTAACGCAGTAGCTCAGCCCTCTTCCTTGGAACTTCTCCTCATTTTCTACTCCTATGGGCCTAGGTTTATTTCCCATGGTCAATATTACTGCCTTAGCATAAAACGTGCCGTCTAAGGTTTCGATTTCCTTAATCTCTCCATCTAATTTCATCTTTAGCACATCTGATAGCAACTTCTCTGCGCCAAACTCCTTAGCTTGGTTCGCCATTTTCATTCCCAATATCATTCCAGCAATTGGATCATCTATTCCAGGATAATTGGCGATTTCCTGTGTTCCAGACATCTGCCCTCCGTCAATTCCCTTTTCAATAATTAAAGTTGAAAGTTTAGCTCGAGCAGCATATAGACCTGCAGATAAACCAGCTGGACCAGCACCTATTATTATTACATCATATGTTTTATTCATTTAATCTTCCTTCCATTAGTTGATAGCGTTAAATTCCCTATCTCTATATACCCTTTTTTCTCTTTTGTATACAAGATAATAAAAACCGAACACATAGTATTCGGTTTTTGTAGTGATTAAAAGTTCGATGGAGTTACCATATTCAACTTTCCTTTGTGTATGTCCTCTACGTGACGAGCAATATTATAGCTGTGGTCAGAAATTCGCTCCAAGTTACTCATTGTATCTAAAAATACTAATCCCGACTCTATTGAACAAACTCCGTCGTTCAACCTCTGCATATGATTCTTTCTAAATCTTAATTCCATCTGGTCTATATCTTCTTCCAATTCTATTACATCTGTAGCTAAATTATAATCCACTCTTTCAAATGCTGTTAAAGCCATTTGAACTATACGAATTGTGCCATTGAAAATAGCCTTGGCATCACGTCTACCCATTTCTGTAAAGTTAATGGCGATGACACCGTTATCCGTCTTAGTAAATTCAGCAATATTTTCCACGTGGTCACCAATACGTTCTAAGTCATTAATAATATATAAAAACATATTTAGTCTTTCAGTTTCAGAAATAGATAGTGATTCACTGCTTAAATCTACAATATATCTGGTGATTTCACGATTTAACTTGTTTATTGCCTTTTCCTGTAAAAATACCTTATCCAGTAATTCTTCATCCCCTGAGAAAAGGAGATCTCTAGTGTCATTAAGGTTTTGCAGAGCCATCTCTCCCATATGAATAACTTCTTTTTTGACTTGGTTAACAGCAATGGAAGGTGTTTCCATAAAACGAGCATCCAAAAACTTAGATACTTTCTCCTCAGTTTGAATTTTCCCAGGAACAATTATCTCTACCATTTTTACTAAGAAGTTGGCAAAAGGAATCTGAATGATTACGTTAATTAAGTTAAATAATGTATGCGCATTGGCAATTTGTTTCATTACATTTCCAGGGCTAATTGTCAAAACCAACTTTTGTATAGGAATTCTTAATATGGTCATAAACAATATGGTTCCTATTAAGTTGAAAATAAAGTGGAGCATGGCAGCTCGTTTAGCTGTTGTATGAGCCCCAATTCCTGAAATAAGTGCTGTGGTTGTAGTACCGATATTATCTCCAAATAGTATAGGAAATGCAATGTTGATGTTGATTAGCTTCTGAGAAGCAAGGGCTTGCAAAATACCTATTGATGCCGAAGAACTCTGTAACATGGTAGTCATTACAAGTCCTGTCAACATTGCCCATACTGGGTTTTCCATCTTTGTCAAAACGGTTGTGAAGATTGGCATTTTAGAAAGCGGCTCCAACCCTGAACCCATGGTTCCTAAGCCAACAAATAATATACCAAAGCCTATTAAAATCTCAGAAATATTCTTTGTCTTCTTTTTCTTGCCAAAAGTATACATACCCACACCAATGGCTATGGCTATGGGAGCATAGTCAGTTAAATTCAGTGCTATTAACTGCCCAGTTACAGTGGTACCTAAGTTCGCACCCATGATAACTCCAACTGCCTGTCCTAACGTCATAATTCCAGCGTTAACAAAACCAATAACCATAACAGTAGTGGCTGACGAACTTTGGATTAGCATAGTTACAACGGTTCCAACTAAAAGCCCCATAAATCTATTTGTAGTCAACTTCTCAATTATGGATCTCAATCTGTTTCCAGCAGACTTTTGTAAACCATCTGCCATAATTTTCATACCATAGATAAAGAGGCCTAACCCCCCTAATACCGGTAAGATAAACGACATGCAATCGCCCCCTCTTTTACTCTAGATCAATGAAATCAAGCTGTCTTAAAGCTTCAAACATAATAATATTACATGCATTTGACAAATTTAAACTACGACCAAAATCTTTTAACATCGGTATTCTTATGCAATTATCTGGATTCTCTTCCAAGAGCTCTTTAGGTAGGCCCTTTGTCTCTTTCCCAAACAATATATAATCTCCGTCATTATATTCTACGTCTGAATACTTGTTTTTACACTTGGTTGTAGCAAGAAAAAAACGTTTATCCCGTAAATGCTCTAATAACTCATCTATATTTTCATAGAATTTAATATCTACTAAATCCCAGTAATCCAAACCAGCTCTCTTTACTGCTTTCTCTTCTACTGAAAAACCCAAGGGTTTTACTAAGTGCAAAGTAGAGTGAGTTAGCCCACAACTTCTAGCAATAGCACCTGTATTAAATGGAATCTCAGGCTCCACTAAAACGATATTCAAACTCATAGTAAACCTTCCGCCTCCATTTGATTTAGTACCACAGCCACCCCATCCTCGTTGTT
Source organism: Tissierellia bacterium (assembly GCA_012728295.1). Taxonomy (GTDB): domain Bacteria; phylum Bacillota; class Clostridia; order Tissierellales; family Peptoniphilaceae; genus JAAYFJ01. Next base: position 67,422 of record JAAYFJ010000080.1, read on the forward strand.
AGCCGGTGCAATTCTAGTGGCTATTTCTTTTAATTTAGGATGGCCATTTTCCATAACAACAGCCATTCCAGCAGTTTCCAAAAGAGTTTTGTCGTTTAAGTAATCTCCAAACGCCACTGTTTCTCTAATGTTAACATTTATATGGTCCATCAAACGCTTTAATGCCCAACCTTTATGGAAACCTTTAGGAGTAATTTCCACATTTTGCCTAAATGAAGAAGAAATCTCCACATCTTCCAAGGTATTTATCTCATTTTTTATTTTCTCTAATACCGTATCATCTCTATGGTAGAGCAAAAACTTTCTAATCCCCATTGGTTCTGCAGAATCTACGCCAATGCTATTAGCTTCCGCCTCAGCAATTCTTGGGAAACAATGCTCCAATCCAATTGGTTGATAGAATGCTCCCACATCAGCTTTTAGATTGGACGTATATATTATTTTATCTCCAACAAAATAATAGCCCGCCCCATATTCTCTTACTATTTTCAATAAGGACAGCAGTGATTTCGAACTTAAACTCCCCTCATCAACTAAATTCCCTTTATTATCCGTAATAATAGTTCCATTAGCTGCTATGGTGTGGGAGAACAAATTATAATATTTTGCATATTGATTGGGAGATTCCCATAATCTCCCCGTAGCAATTACAATATTTACGCCCTTTTTTTGCAATCTATTTAACACTTCCAAAGTGTTTGCGGTGATATGCTTTTTATCATCTAGCAATGTACCATCCATGTCCATTACCACCGTATTATATACCATGTTTCACCTCGATAACGATAATTAAATATCCTATTATATACTTATTCGATTTCATCTTATCATATTACAACCATAGCATAAAGAAGAAAATGCATATTTGCTATTGATACTTTCTGGACAAACATTGTCATTATAGTATTATCTTAGACTTTCTTAATCTTATTGTAACTATTTGATAAAAACGTTGTGATATTATGAAAACATGATGATTGTAATCATCATGTATGCATGGAGGTGTACAATGGAACCATTTATTTCCGTCAGGAACTTAAAGAAAATATATACCATGGGAGATGAGAAAATCTATGCTCTTAACGATTTGAGCATGGATATTTATAGAAATGAAATAATCTGTCTCCTAGGTACATCAGGATCAGGGAAATCCACTTTGCTTAATATGATGGCTGGTTTGGAAAAACCCACATCCGGTGAAGTTATCATCGGTGGAATCCATCTGGAAAAGCTAACCGAAGAAAATGTCACTCACTTTAGGCAGTTAAATGTAGGCTTTGTTTTTCAGTCATATAACTTGATTGCTACTCTAAACGCCATAGAAAATGTCAGTCTTGGCCTTATTTTTAAAGGTGTTCCAAGAAAACAGCGTGAAGAGCAAGCTATTAAAATATTAAAGCAAGTGGGATTGGGCACAAGACTCCATCACAAACCTAAAGAAATGTCCGGTGGTCAGCAACAAAGGGTCAGTATAGCCCGCGCTTTTGTAGACAACCCGAAACTGGTGTTCGCAGACGAACCCACAGGAAACCTGGATACGAAAACATCCTTGGAAATATTGGATCTCGTTACAGGTATGGCTAAGGAGCATAATCAGACTTTAATTATTGTAACCCACGATGAAGAAACGGCAGATTATGCAGATAGAATAATTCATGTTAGAGATGGTAAAGTCATAGACACCATTATTCGTAACGACATATTAAATAAGGAGCCAACAACCCATGAGTAAGAAATCATTTTTATTAATACTGGTATTATTATTAATACTTCCTACGCAAGCATTTGCTGGTCCTACTACCCCAGTAGTAGAGTCCTCGCAATCGGACCAACTATTTAGTTCAGGTGTACACATTATCGCGCCATCGACTGTAAATCTACGTCCTGGTGAAAGTCAATCTATTAATATCAGTATTACTGACAAATCATCTAATGTTATCGATACTGATAAGATTAATATACTAGGGGTTACAGCTACAACTGATAAGCCCAACGAGGTTTTTATTCTGGACAAGGGATATCAACCTGGAGGTGAAAACTCCAATACAACAAATTATAGCTTTTCAGTTCAGGCTAGCGATTTAGCAAGCAATACAACTGCAAGTATTACCTTTAAAGTGGATTACTATAAAGGTGCAGGAAAGGAAAGCGAAGTAGCATCTGCAACTGCCGTTACAAACGTTAGAGTACTAGCTGCTGCTCCTACCGTTACCGTATCAAGGACTGATATATTGCCAACTAACCAAATAAACCCCGGAGATCCTTTTACAGTTGGATTTGAGTTTACAAATACTGGCAATGCTCCTGTAAAAGATTTGGTTGTTTCACTAGATGGATTAACTGAAGCTAAGGTAGAAATGGCCAGTGGAATTTCAAGCCAAACTATTTTAAACCTTCCCGCTGGTGGAAGAGAATATATTTCTTTCGACCTTAGAGCTGCAGCAGACATTCAGCCTGGAACTCACCTAGTGAATATGACTTGGATGCAAGGCGGAGTAAAAGAATCTGGAGGAAAGGGTTCATTCTCTTTCTTTGTAACACGGGGAGCAAATCAAAACTCTTCTATGGTGATCAAGAACCTGGTAGTTCCAACCAAAACACTTTATAGAAATCAGTCCTTTAACGTGTCCTTTGACATCGTAAACGAAGGAACACAAGACGCTCGTAATATCATAGTCAAAGCGACTCCAGCTGAAGAATCAAATGTGGTTTCAAAAAGTGTAAGCCAAGTTATAGTACCTATGTTAAAGCCCAAAGAATCTAAGAGCTTTAGCTACGACTTTATGGTTGCTTCCTCAGCCGATACTAGAAACTATCCTATTAAAATTTCTGTAGAATATGAAGATGATTCAACTACTGCTGAAAAGAAAAAAGTAACAGAGCAAATTGTAGGAGCTTTTGTAAACGCTCCTAAGGAGACAGATAAAGATGCTCCTAAATCAACTCCTAAATTGATTATTGATAAATATAGTTTCGATCCTCAACTAGTACCAGCTGGTTCAACATTTAACATGACTCTATCTTTTTTCAACACCAACTCAGATAAAACTGTAAAGAATATAAAAATATTTTTAACCAGCAAGGACACTACTGATCCTAAAACCAGTGGTTCTACCACCGCAGGAGGTTCTGTATTTACACCTGTAGACAGTTCAAACACTTTCTATATTGATAGTATTCCACCAAAAGGTCATGTGGAAAAAACTATATCAATGTTTACAGTTCCTGAAGCAGTAGCTAAAACATATGAGCTTACAGCTAACTTTGAATATGAAGATTCAGCTAACAATCCTTATACTGCAACAGAAATAATTGGAATTCCTGTTATACAAACTTCCAAGTTGGAAATAGGGGAAATTACTGTTCCACAAGAAACTAATGTGGGTAATCCTACGGAGATAAGCGTAGATTTTTACAACACAGGTAAAGTTACACTTCAAAACACGCTTATTAAAGCTAGTGGAGATTTTACTGGTGAAAATTTAACTTACTATTTAGGAAACTTCGAATCTGGAAACTCTGATAGCTTTAGAGCTACTATCACTCCTAATAATGAAGGCAAAATGGTCGGTAAGATAACTTTTAGCTATGAAGACAGCTCTGGAAAAAAACAGACAGAAGAACGTGAATTCACAATAAATGTTACTCCTGCTCCGGAAATATCTCCTGAAGATTTGCAAGCCATGCAAGGTGGTTCCGGTGTTGGAGGTATTCTAAAGAGTCCCATTACTTGGGTCGGACTAGCTGCGGTAGCAGGGATAGCTACAGTGGTTATTAGAAAAATCAAGAAACGCAAATCTCAAGAAGGACTAAAATTAGATGAATAGCTTCGACCTATTTCGCATGGCTTTTCAAAACTTATGGAGAAGAAAGTTAAGGACTTTTCTTACCATTTTAGGTGTTGTTATTGGTACTACTTCCATTGTAGTAATGCTAAGTCTAGGGCTTGGTATGAAAGCTAGCAACCAACAGCTAATAGAGCAGATGGGAGATGTTACGGCAATTACTGTAACACCACTGGGAGCTGACGCTAATCCCTTTGGAAGAAGTTCTACAAATACGCGAAGTAGCACAAAAAAAGGTATTCTAAATAAAAATGCCATTGAAAGTTTTAAGAAACTGGATGGTGTTATCGCAACCACACCTGTAAAAAACTTACAAATAGGTATCAACTATAGGAGATTTCAAACCTCTGCTGAAATAATAGGTATAGACCCTGCGGTTATGGAAACCATGGGCTATAAAGTTGTTGAAGGCAGAACGCTAAAAAATGGAGATAAAATGGTGGCTGTCTTTGGAGGACAGATAAAAGGGATGTTTTATGACCCTAAATCACCGTCCGGTAAAAACGTTCAAACAGATCCTATGAAAGACAGCTACACAATTTCATTTCAGGACTATGAAAATAAAAACCCTAAAAAATATCCTATTAAAGTAGTGGGGGTTATGTCCGAGCAAAACTTTACTACAGCTTTTAACATAGTAATGCCAATTTCCGAAGTGGAGAAACTAGAAAAACTTAAACCAAAACTTCTAGATGCTAGACCGGGATCAGATAAAAAATTGCCTGCCGGTACTTATAATAAAGTTATGGTCAAAGTCGGAGATGTTAAAAAAGTTGAAGCGGTGCAAACGGCAATAAAAGAAATTGGTTTTGGAACTTATAGTTTAAAAGAAGAAGCTAAATCCTTTGAGCAAGCAACTAATGTACTTCAAGCCATTCTAGGCGGAATAGGTGGTATTTCCCTTTTAGTAGCGGCCATAGGTATTACTAATACCATGATTATGTCCATCTATGAAAGAACTAGAGAAATCGGTGTAATGAAAGTTATCGGCGCTGCAATTAGTGATATTAAAAAGCTATTTCTAGTAGAAGCAGGACTTATAGGGTTGTCTGGAGGTATTGCTGGAAGCATTTTCAGCCTCCTCATCTCGCTGGTCCTCAATACACTGTTTGCAAACAGTTCCATGTCAAGCGAATTTGCCAGTAAAATTAGCATTGTACCAATTTGGTTAATTATGGCTGCATTGATATTTAGTTCTGCTATAGGACTTGTTTCAGGATATCTTCCAGCACAAAGAGCTATGAAGCTATCAGCATTAGAGGCCATAAGAACAGAATAAATATAAGAAGACATAATAAAACGTCAGCTTTGAGCTGACGTTTTTATTGTTTTCTCTGAAACTATCTTCTATCTACTTTTTCAATAACGAATTCATTTCCACTTACATATCCTGTTATAGAAACAAAATCTCCTTCTCTTAGAACTCCAAATCTAGGATTATAGTTATTGATAATGAATTTCTCTCCATTTTTGTAGTTTCCGTCATTATAAGTGATTTCCACATCTACCGTTGAACCAAAGACATATACCACTTTACCTTCGATTAAGATGCTTCTGCTATCTCTTCTAGCTTCGTCGATATAGATATCCGTAACTTCTTTACCATCTAAGATAAATTCGCCACTCATACCCATTTTTAATTCACTTTGATTCACGCTACTGTTATTGATTCTAATATTGGCATTTCTACCAACGACAAATGGTCCCTCATTACTTCCATTGGACAATTCTACATATATTTCAGTGCTCTGATTTACTCTGTAGGACAAACCACTTATAGATCCTTTTAGAGTTCTCTGTGCTGATGTAGCGTCAATCTCAATTGCATCTCCATATTCCATCTTAACTGCAACTTGGTCTCCAATACGCAACATGTCCAACTCTACCAACTTAGATTGGCGATAGATATAAGCGTTATTCACAACTTTAATTCTCTGTGAAATACCTGATGCATTCTTAACAGCAATATAGCTAGGTTTGTTCTTATTCACTTCCAGTTCAGTCAAAACCCCTGTTACTGCTGTACTCTTAGGCAATCTGTTGATATATGATATGTCATTACCAGTTAACTGATATAGCACCCTATCTCCTACTGCCAATTTATCTTTTGTAATGACTCTTCCATCATCTAAGATGCTAGCTGTTGGTGCTAATTTTAATTTCAAGTTTTTCTTAGCACCATTTTCCTCAACTTCTAAAGTCAATTCATCTTTATTGTTTGGTGCTTCCAAAATTATTGCCGCTTCTCCAACTTGCTTAAACTCAGTGCTAATATCAACTTTTACAGCTCTAGAAGTATTGGCATCATATGCTATTTCCACTTGTTGACCAGCAATTATTTGATCTGGTGTAGATTTCCTTCCGTCAATATTTATCTCGGTTTTCGATGTTACAATAAAGGTCTTAAGGTCATTACCTGTCTTTACTGTAACTGAATAATTTTCACCTGTAACAGCATTTGTCTGTATAATGCCTTTTATTGTCGCTTCCTTTACAGCTGCTTCAACAGGGTTTCTAGCTAAATAGTCATATGCAACCTTAATCATCTTTGCCATCTCAGCTCTTTTGATAGGAGCAAAAGGCTCAAATTTTCCATCTCTTCCCTGAGGATTTAATACTCCTGCATCTACTAAAGATGCAACGTGTTTTCTAAATCTCGGGGTTATACTTTCGGTATCTTGATATATTAGTGATGCAAATTGTTTTGTACTGTTCTCTAAACCCATAGCCCTAGACATGGAAACAGTAACTGTCAAACGGTCTATACGCTTAGTTGTACCGTTTTCTATCAATCCCATCTGTGCTGCATTTCTCAACTCGCTTTCTGATGTAACACCGTGAATAATATTTGTAATCACAGCTTCAGTTGCCCATGTTGGAACTTTTAGCTCAATCATCAAATCGGAATATTTTGCTGCTGCTTCACTTTTTTCCTTAGCATTCAACGGTCTTAAACCAGAAATTAACTGCATAGCTTCCAAATAAGTTATTGATCCTCCTGGCAAAAACTTGCCATCAGGATATCCTTTAATAATGCCTTTGTTTGCCATCTCTTGAATATAAGTATATGCCCAACCATACATTCCATCTTTAGTAACGTCTGGAAATTCTACGGCAAATACAGTTGTTGACAGCAACGTCAAGATTAGCAACAAGCATATTGGTAATACTTTTCTACTCTTTCTAATAATATTCATATTATCCTCCTTTTTGTTGGGGAATATTTACAACCCTAATATATTAATACCAATTATACCATATTGATAGCACAGCAATATTACAAATACATGTCATTTACTTGCATTCCCTTGTTTCACAAAATTAAATCGCCATGGTTATCCATAGCGACTTGATATTTTTTACAAATACGAATTAAAGTGTATTACCCTTTATTGGCTTGCTGTTATCATAACCTAGTTCTAAATATATATTATTATTAAAAGGAAATGTCTTTATAATTTCTAAACCAACCCCGTCTACGTGAGTGACTTTTGAATGGGAGTTAATAGAATTAATAAATGTAAGCATAATTGGATACTTATATCCAAATTTGAGTCTTGAGTATTCTACAATGTTTTTTAAAACACCTCTTCCCCTATAATCTGTGTGTATGCAAACAGGACCATATTGATAGGTGTTTTCCGTATTAAGAGATATACCATTAAAAAATGTGCCCGGTAAATCCTCTATCATATATTGAAATAACGGCCATTGCTTCCAGTATTCCCACGAGCCATTCATGGCATATGCAATTAACATTCCATCGCTTCTAGCAATAATTACGCCCTGCTCTTTTTCTATGAGTTCTGACAGTTGCTCTTTTGTAAACAAAGTCGTTACAAATCCCTGCGGTCTATCCTCTTCAGATATGGTATTTACATGATAACGCTTCTGTAGTTCCAATAGCTCTTCAATGTCAGAAATCTCTGCTACAGAATATATTATTTCTCCCATCTCGTCCTCCTTAAATAAATACGCCCGGATCCTAGAACCCGGGCATATTTACTATTTTATACTAACTTGTCCAAAGCTTGCTTTAAGTCTGCAATAATGTCTTCTGCATTTTCCAATCCGATGGATAGACGAACTAATCCCTCTGCGATATCAGATGCCGCTCTCTCTTCAGGTGTATATGGTGAGTGAGTCATGCTTGCAGGGTGCTGAATAAGGGTTTCAGCATCTCCTAATGATACTGCTAATGTGCAAAGTTCCACAGCGTTCATTAGTTTTGCCCCAGCTTCTACTCCACCTTTTATTTCAAATGCTATCATTCCACCTGGAAGTGCCATCTGCTTCTTAGCTAATTCATATTGTGGGAAGGATTTCAATCCTGGATACATAATTTTTTCCACAGCAGGGTGACCTTCTAAGAATTCGGCAACTTTCATTGCATTGGAGCAATGTTTTTCCATTCTTAAATCTAGAGTTTTCAATCCTCTATTTATTAAAAATGCCTCGAATGGTCCTAATACAGCTCCTGTCATATCCTTTAATCCGAAGAATCTAACCTGATCCATATATTCCTGTGGACCTACCACAAATCCAGCTATTACATCTCCGTGTCCATTTAAATATTTTGTTGCAGAGTGTACTACAACATCAGCTCCCAATTCTATCGGTCTGGTAATATAAGGAGTCGCATAAGTATTGTCCACTACTAACTTACAATCTTCAGCTTCATGAGCTATTTTTGCAATAGCTTCAATATCTGCTATATACATATTCGGGTTAGCAGGAGTCTCTAAGTAAACAACCTTGGTATTTGGTTTCATAGCCTTTCTAATGTTCTCAGGATCTTTAGTATCTACGAAAGTTACATCAACGCCATATCTAGTTAATCCATGGCTTAGAAATGCAAATGTACATCCATAAAGGGTCTTTCCAGCAACTACGTGATCTCCAGCTGCTAAAATCGTCCAAAGAGCTGATGTAATAGCTCACATTCCTGAGCTAAATGCACAAGCAGCATCTGCTCCTTCCAATGATGCCACTTTTTCTTCCAATGTAGTTGTAGTTGGATTTCCTAAACGAGTATAAATATATCCGGGCTCTTCCAATGCAAAACGGCGTCCACCTTGCTCTGCGCTATCAAAAATAAAAGTTGAAGTCTGATAAATAGGTGTTGATAAAGCACCATATTTATTCGCTTCGTAACCAGCGTGAATTTGTCTTGTTGAAAAACCTAATTTCTTATTCTTATCCATCGTTCTTCCTCCTAAAATAATATTTAATCATCGTTTGACCGATGTACTTACCTGTTTTCCCATTCCTCTGAAGTTATCCCATATTTGTTTATTCTATGCAATAATTTAGTATGGGTAATTCCCATACGTTGAGCACCGTCTCTAATAGATTTAGAGTCCCTCAGAATTTTTATTATGGACTGTCTTTCAAAGTTTTCAACAGCCTCTGTTAGAGTTCTAAACTCTGATGTCTTCCACTTCATTTTTTCATCCAATACTATATCATCTGCTTCAATTATTTATCCACTACACCTTTGTACAGCTTTCTGAATAGTACCCAGAAGTTGTCTAGAGTTTTTTGGCCAACTGTAGGTTTTAAGTTTCTCTATGGCGCTTTCTGAGATAGAATTAATATTCTTGTCATATTGCTGATTCATATCTGCTAAAAATATATTTGCCAATTCCGGTAAATCTTCGATTCTCTCTCGTAAAGGTGGAATTCTAATCGAAAACAACTGTATTAAATCATTAAGTTCCTTTAGAAATTCCCCTTCTTTCACAGCTTTATCCAAATCTCTTTTATCGGCACATATTATTCTCACATTAGATGGAATCCCATTATCCGTTCCTATGGGTATTACAACGCCTTTAGTCATGACAGTCAATAACCTACTTTGTAGATTAAATGGTAATTTGCTTATGTCGTCAATAAAAAGCGTTCCTCCTTCAGCCCATTGGAACAACCCCTGTCTAAATCCAAGTTCACTAGGGTTCCCTTGTCCAAATAATTCTCTTCCTAAAAGTTCTGCAGGAACTGAATTTAATATTGCACTAACAAAAGGTTTATTCGATCTATTGCCATAGTTGTGAATCGCTCTAGCCAATAGTCCCTTGCCCGTTCCAACCTCCCCTGTAATAAGTATTGGAGTATCTAGCTTAGCAAACTGCTTAGACTTTTCCATTGTCAAAGAAATCCCTGAAGAGGTCCCCTTAATATCTTCAAAAGTTACATTGTTTTCAAACCAGTTTAAAGTATGTAGACGATGTAAATAAACCATGGATCCACAGAAAATTTGTTCATCAGTAAATATGGGTTGTGCCGAAAGAGAATACTTGTCCCCACCTACAGAAACAGGAATTTCTTTCACTATACCCCTGCCAGAAGTTGTCAGCATTTCTTCAAGTCCATCTTCTTTAATGGTGTCGATGATGTTCTGCCCAGAAATTTCCTTATCGGATAGTTTAAATACTTGTGTTGAAGCATAATGGTTTGAATATTTAATTTTACCTTGAGCATCTAACAGTAATACACCTTGAGGAATAAAATCCAAGACAGCTCTTAGTTCTAAGTCCCTTTCTTCAACAGCACTATAATCTATCTCTTCTAGTTTTTCAAAACCATATACTAGTGAAAACTCCCTTTTGATGTTTTCAAACAGCTCATCTGATAAATATGGCAGCTTGAAATAGATTACATTTGCATATACTTCCATGGAAATAATCGGAACATCGTGGTCATGGAGTACTTTTAGCATTTCATATGTGATGTGAGGTCTGTCTACAAAAAACATAACCTTGATTCTCTTCATGTCTCTCCTCCGCGGTGGTTCGTTTTCATTCCATTGGGTTGTATTCGTTCCACTTCTTATTATATATTATTTTTAATAAGTTTTCAATGTCTTTTATCTCAATGCATTAATATAAAAAAGGTGAAGAGCAAATGCCCTTCACCTTAATTCATTCTCTTCAATTAATATCCTGTTGCCTGATCGTAGAAGAAGTATCCCAATGGAGTGTAGTAGATTCCTTCTACATTTGGTTTAACCATAAAAGTATTTGTGTAGTAGTAGATTGGAGCTACAATATGGTCTTTGCCTACTGCAAGATCTTCTGCGTCGTGCATCATCTTCATTCTTGCATCAGGGTCAGCTTCAGCTTTAGCGCCTTTTACTAGCTTGTCAAACTCAGCGTTTTCATATTGAGCATCGTTATTTCCGCCGCCAGTTAACCACATGTCAATAAATGTCATAGGATCGTTATAGTCAGCAATCCATCCGTGACGTGCAATTGAGAAGTTTCCTTGCTTACGTTCTTGTAAGAATACAGCCCAGTCTTGGTTTTGTAAGCTTACAGATACGCCTAGCTCAGTCTCCCACATGTTTTGTAGTGCTTCACCAATAGCTTTGTGTCCATCACTGGTGTTGTATAGATATTCTACAACTGGGAATCCTGCGCCACCTTCGTAGCCTGCTTCTTTAAGCAATTCACGTGCTTTTTCACAGTTTGCTGCATAATCTTCAGGCTTCGTGCTGTAGTAGTCTCCACCTGTTTTTCTAAAGTCATCGCCGTCAGCGCCTTTAGCGTCTAATACTCCTTCAGGAACGAATCCACCAGCCGGAATTTGTCCCGCTGCTGCTACTTTTTCTACAATGAAGTTACGGTCGATTGCCAATGAGAAAGCCTCACGAACTTTAGCATTGTCAAAAGGAGCTTCTTTCGTGTTAAAGCATACAAAGTATGTTCCTACATAAGGTTTAACTTTTAGTTCGCCAGAAGCTAATAGAGCTGGAACTTCTTCTGTTGGCATGTTTTCAGCAAAATCTAATTCTCCTGAACGATATGCTGCTAAAATAGCGTTGTTGTCATCCATTAAGTGGAATACAACTTTTTCTGCTTTTACGTTTGCAGCGTCATGATATTCTGGGTTTTTAACGAAAGTTATCTTTGCATTGTGCTCCCAATTTTCCATGATATATGGTCCATTGGATACATAGGTTTCGCCTTTAAATGTCCACTTATCATTGCCTTCTACTATGTCTTCTCTAACTGGTGCAGTTGCAGGGAATGCACAAATTTCTTCGAAATATGGTGTACGGTTATTTAATACAACTTTGAAAGTATGCTCATCTACTGCTTCAATTGCTAAAGCTTTTTCATCATAACCTTTTACCATGTCTAGCATATACTCATAATCTGCTGTTGTCTCAGGTTTAACTAGACGATTCCATGAGTAAACAAAATCTTGTGCAGTTACTGGTTTCCCATCGCTCCATTTTGCTTCTCTTAGGTGGAAAATCCACTCTGTTCCATCTTCTGAAACGTCCCAGCTAGTAGCCATGCCTGGTGCTAATACAGCGTTTCCTTCTCCATCATTAACCCATTTTACTAAACCTTCAAATGCGTGATGAATCATTACCGCTCCATCAACAGATGAGTTAAGTGCTGGGTCAATCGTTTGTGGTTCAGATGCAATACAAACATCCAATACGCCATCTTGTTTACCTGGCTCTTCTGCAGCTGCAGGTTTTTCTTCGGCAGTTTCTTCGCCTTCCGCAGGTTCTTCTACTTTTTCCGGTTCAGCTGGTTCATTTGTTCCGCCACAACCTGCCATTACGCTCATCACCATGATGAGTGCTAATAATAGCAACAACGTTCTTTTCATGATATCCCTCCTATAAGTACTTTATGGTAAATCCAACGGATTTAAACCCTAGCTCACAATGTGACAAGCCACATAGTGTCCATCTTCCACTTCTTTAAATACGGGAGCCTCTTTCTTGCAAATATCCATAACATATGGGCAGCGTGTGTGAAATCTGCATCCAGATGGAGGATCTATTGCACTGGGAATCTCGCCTTCCAGCATTATTCGCTGGCTTTTTCTGTTCACTTCAGGGTCCGGGACAGGCACCGCTGATAGTAGAGTTTTAGTATATGGATGTAGTGGATTTCTGTAAAGCTCATTTGATTCTACTAATTCCACCATATTACCCAGATACATTACTCCTATTCTGTCAGAAATATGTTTAACCACTGATAAATCGTGGGCGATGAACAAATAGGTCAGTCCAAGTTTGTCTTGCATGTCTTCTAGCATATTAACAATTTGTGCTTGAATGGATACGTCTAATGCTGAAATCGGCTCGTCGCATACAATAAATTCTGGTTCAACTGCCAATGCTCTTGCAATACCAATACGCTGTTGTTGCCCACCTGAAAACTCATGGGGATAACGGTTGGCATGCTCTCTGTTCAAGCCTACCATATCCAGCAGTTCTGCGACCCTTTCTTTTCTATCATTTTTTTGTGTATATAATCCGTGAATGTCCAATGCTTCTGCTACAATTTCTCCAACTGTCATACGTGGATCCAAAGAAGCTGAAGGGTCTTGAAATATTATCTGCATTTTACGCCTGAAAGGAAGCATATCAGGGTTGTTCTTAATATTATCCCCATCGAAAATCAATTGCCCATCATAGTAAATTTTACCCTTTGTTGGCTCATATAATCTTAATATTGTCCTTCCCAGTGTAGTTTTACCACAACCCGACTCTCCTACTAGCCCTAAAGTCTCTCCTTTGGCAATTTCAATGGTGATATCTTCAACCGCTTGAACATATTTTGTATTAAAACCAGATTTAATAGTAAAGTATTTTCTCAGATTCTCAGTTCTTAATAATATTGTCTTATCACTCATTGTCTGCACCCCCCTTGCCTGGGACCATGGTCAATAGCCAGCAACTGGATTTATGTCCATTGCCCAAGTCCACCATAGGCGGATGCGCTCTTAAACAAAGCTTCATGCAGTGATCACAACGGGCAGCAAATCCGCATCCCTCCGGCGGATTTAACATATCTACAGGAGTTCCTTCAATAGATACCAGCCTTTCGTGTTCCGACGCATCAATCCTAGGCATAGATCTCATCAACCCTAATGTATAAGGGTGTGATGGAGAATAAAAGATATCATCTACAGTTCCTTGCTCTACGATTTTGCCTGCATACATAACGCTTACTTTATCGCAAATTTTTGCTACCACTCCCAAGTTATGTGTAATAAAGATAATACTCATCTTAGTTTTTTGTTGTATGGTTTTCATCAATTCCAATATCTGCGCTTGAATTGTAACATCTAGCGCTGTTGTAGGTTCATCAGCGATAAGCAGTTTTGGTTCGCAAATAAGCCCCATACCAATCATAACTCTTTGTCTCATCCCCCCTGATAGTTCATGGGGATATTGCTTCATTCTTCTTTCCGGATTACTTATTCCTACTAATTCCAACATGGAAACAGCTTTATCCCACGCTTCTTGACGAGATATTTTCTTGTGAACCAATATTGCTTCCATTAGCTGGTTTCCTATGGTATATACAGGGTTTAAACAGGTCATTGGGTTTTGGAAAATCATACTGGCTTTATTTCCACGAAAATCTTCCATTTGCTTTTTACTATATTTTAATATGTCTTCGCCTTCGAAGAAAACTTCTCCGCCTTTTACTTTTCCAGGATTGGCCAATAACCCCATTATCGAATAGGCTTCTACACTTTTCCCTGAACCAGATTCCCCAACTATTCCCATAACCTCATTGTATCCTAAGTTATAGTCTATTCCTCCTACCGCTTTTACTTCTCCGGCATGGGTATAGAACGAAACTTCCAAGTTTTTCACTTCCAAGAGGTGTTTTTGTGTATTTTCATTTGTCATTTCGCCACCTCCTATTTCTTAAGCCTTGGGTCTAATGCATCTCTTAGCCCATCGCCTATAAGGTTAAGACTAAGGATTATTAAACTCAACACTACAGACGGAATTACCAATCTATGAGGGTAGGAATATATACCGCCTAAACCATCGGAGGCCATGGCTCCTAAACTGGTCATAGGTGCTGATACCCCTATTCCTAAGAAGGATAAAAATGATTCTAGGAATATGGCTGATGGTATTTGCATTGCCGTCATTACTATTATTTGTCCAATGCAGTTGGGATACAGGTGTTTTTTAATAATTCTCTTTTTACTTCCACCCAGTGCTACAACCGCTGTAATATATTCATTTTGCTTCAAGGTCAATACCTGACCTCTAATGATTCTTGCCATGCTAACCCAATACAAAAGTCCAAATGCAATAAATATGGATATCAACCCTGGCCCCAATGTCTGTAAGCTCTTTGAAAGGCTAGATTGGCTAGCATTAACCCAGCTTTTAAGAGGGTTGTTTATAGTTATCGCCAACAATATCACTACAAGTACATCTGGCACTGAATAGACCAAATCCAAAATACGCATCATCACGTTGTCTACCTTACCGCCCAGATAGCCCGAAACCGAGCCGTATATCGTACCTATAACCAATACTATCAAACTGGCAAATACTCCTACGATAATAGATACTCTTGCACCAAACATGGTTCTTACCATTAAGTCTCTACCTAGTTTATCTGTACCAAAGGGAAATCTCATACTTGGCCCCAAGTTTTCCATTCCTCTAAATTGTGTTGTATAGTCGCCTTTAACAAATAAAGGCCCAATAAATGCAAATACAATAACTATTAATATGAAATATAGAGAAACCATAGCTACTTTGTTCTCTTTAAATCGTCTTTTGGCGTCAGCCCAATATCCCATACTCTCAGGTTTTTGAATATAGCCTTCTTTTTCTTCTTCAGATGCTGGCATTAAATCCTCTGGGTTAAGAGTTACACCACATTGACTAAGCACCTCGGGATCAGGTTGCATGGTAAGGAGTTTTTTTCTATCAAGTTCCAAGAAGCTCATGAGTTCACCCCTTTTGTAATATCGATACGTGGGTCTACAAACCTATATAGGATATCTACAACTAAATTCATGAGTATAACCAGTGCTGCATAAAATACAGTGGTTGCCATTATTATAGGATAATCTCTATTTAGTATTGACTGAATAAAATACCTTCCCATTCCAGGTATTGCAAACACGTTTTCAACTACGAAAGATCCTGACAATATACCTGCTGTCAGAGGTCCTAGATACGTTAAAACAGGTATAAAAGCATTCCTCAAAGCATGCTTAAATAATACAACCCCAGCTTTTACTCCTTTGGCTCTAGCTGTTCTAATATAGTCCTGGTTAATAGCATCTAACATGCTTGCTCTGGATAAACGCCCAATATAGCACATTGGATAAAACGCCAGAGAAAAACACGGTAATATGTAGCTACTCCAACCAGTTAATCCCATAGTGGGAAGCATTTTGAATTTTACTCCAAAAAGTACCAGTAATATGGTGGCGACAACAAAGCTAGGCATAGAAATCCCCAGTGTAGTTATTATCCGCAAGAAACTATCTAGTTTGTTCCCTCTATTATATGCTGCGATAGAGCCAATGGGTACTCCAAATAAAACTGCCCAAATTAAGGCAATAACTCCAATTTTTGCAGATGTTGGAAACATCTCTTTTAGTATTTCGGAAACTTCCCTGTTTTTCTGCATTTTAAGAGAAACTCCAAAATCTCCCTTTAGCATATTTACAATATAGTTCTTAAACTGAACGCTTTTAGGCTGATCCAAGCCGTATTTTGCCATTAGTGCTTCAATTACCTCTGGTGATTGAGCCTTTTCGTTCATAAAAGGACTTCCAGGCACTGTGTTCATCAATACAAAGGTTAATAGAGCAACTATGAATAGTACTAAAATAGCTTGCCCAATTCGTTGAGTAATATGCCACGCCATATAACCACTCCTCTTTCTAAATAATAAAAGAGCAAAAGTCAGCCAAACCTCTGACTCCTTACCCTATATATCATGATGAATTTAAGACTTAAAATCATTAGTTCATCAACATTGTACTCCTGTATTAATTTATCACTTTATCCTCCAATAGTCAAGATTTATAAATAAAACGCCCTTGTTAAAAGGGCGTCAAACTCTGTAATTACTGTATTTCTTGTCTTTTGCCGCCTTAATAAAGCTGGCAAATATAGGGTGGCATCTAGTTGGTCTGGACTTGTATTCAGGATGATAGTTAGCACCAAAATACCATGGATGATCTTTTAGTTCTATAATTTCTACCAATCTTTCATCTGGTGAAACTCCTGATATAATTAAACCTGCACTTTCTAATGCCTTACTGTAATTATTATTAAATTCAAATCTATTTCTGTGTCTTTCATACACTATGGCTTCTCCATATATCTCATGAGCCTTAGTGTTCTCTTGTATTCTACATGGATATATGCCTAAACGCATTGGAACTTCATTTAAATCATCTTGTTCCGGAAGTCTATCTATGACTTTATTAGCGGCTTCCGAATCGAACTCGCCAGATGTAGCATCTGCAATTCCTGCTAAGTTTCTAGCTAGTTCAATACACATCATCTGCATTCCCAATTGTAGTCCTAGAGTTGGAATTTTATGCTCTCTTCCATACTTTGCAGCTAGTATCTTTCCTTCAACACCTCTATCTCCAAAGCCTCCTGGAATTAATATGGCATCTCCTCCAGATAATTGCTCATCAATATTGTCTTCGTTTAATAATTCGGAGCTAATGTAGTCAATATTAACCTTGATTCTATTGTGAATACCACCATGGCGAACGGATTCAGCTACTGAAATATATGCATCTTTAAGCTCCACATACTTTCCTACTAACTTAACAGTAAGTTCACCTTCAGGATTCTTTTCTGCTTCCACTACACTGTCCCATTCTTTCATAGACAATGGGGCATCAGGTAATCCCAAGTGTTCCAATACCAATTGTGGTAATTTTTGTTCTTCCAGCATTCCTGGAATATCATAAATACTCTGTGTATCTAGATTTTCTATTACTTCATGGGGCTCCAAATCGCAGAATAAAGCTATCTTCTCTTTCAATCCAGGCTCCAATGGCTTTTCTGTTCTACAAATTAGCATATCAGGCTGAATTCCCAAAGAACGAAGTTCTTTTACGCTATGCTGCGTAGGCTTGCTCTTTTGCTCCCCTGCTCTACTTAAATACGGTACTAGGGTCACATGGATATACATAACGTTCTCTACGCACACATCATACTTTATCTGTCTTATGGCCTCTAAGAACGGCAATGACTCAATATCTCCTACTGTTCCGCCAATCTCACTTATGATTATATCTACGTTTTTTTCTTTTCCGCCTCTAACGATGCGATCTTTTATCTCGTTGGTTACGTGAGGAATAACCTGTACGGTTCCTCCGCCATATTCTCCGTTACGCTCTTTGTTTAATACGGCTGAATAAATTTTCCCGGTGGTCACTGAATTATTTATTGTCAAATTAACGTCGATAAATCTCTCATAATGGCCTAAGTCCAGGTCAGTTTCTGCTCCATCATCGGTTACAAAAACCTCACCGTGTTGATACGGGCTCATTTTACCAGGATCCACATTAAGATATGGGTCAAATTTTTGAATTATTACATTAAAACCGCGACTTTTCAACAAACGTCCTAAACTGGCTGCAGTAATACCCTTTCCCAATGAGGATACTACTCCACCGGTTACAAAAATGTATTTCGTCATTTTTTCTCCTATTCTTTTACTACCTCCCGGTAGAGGTCAAAACCAACTTATATATTATAGCATAGTTAATTATTTTTCCAAGAAAAAAATTACTTGATTAGCAGAATTTTTAGACAACCTTATTATCTTTCGGTAGTGTTTATTTCGTTTTCAGGATAGGTAATCCAATCACTAAAGCTTCCACAATATAGCTTAGGCTTTAGTCCCGCTTCTTCCATTAAAAGTATGTTTACAGTTGCTGTAATACCAGAACCACAATATACTACAACATCTTTATAGTCGAATAAATCCTTATACCATTCTCTTAGCTTCTCTTCCGAAGGAATTTCCCCTTCTGCTATCATGGTTTCATATGGATAGTTATAAGCTGATGGAATATGTCCTGCTTTAAAATCCAACGGTTCTATTTCTCCCCTATATCTTTCAGCCGCCCTGCTGTCAACCAGTGCAACATCTGGATTATAGATAATATTATCTCTAACATGCTCCATAGATAATGCTATATCTTCTAGCACATTCACTTTTAAATCAGGGTTAGGAATAGGCAATACTTCCTCAGTAGAACTTTCTCCCCCCGCCTCAATCCATTTTGGATATCCGCCTTCTAGAACTTTTACACTTGTAAAGCCCATGAATTTTAGCATCCACCATAATCTACCAGCATAAGCCAACTCTCCGCTATCATAACAAACTATATTATCATCTAATGATAGCCCCGCCTTTTGCAATGTCTTCTCAAATTCTTCTGGTGTTGGCATTGGATGACGTCCGCCATGTTTTTCAATTGCTACCGTTAGTTTAGACTCTAATTCCAGTGATATAGCTCCCGGAATATGCCCTTTTTCATATTCTTCTCGAACATCCAGTAGGATTACTTTATTCAAATTATCTTTCAGCCAATTTACTGTTACGAAGTTTTTCATGTTTCCCTCCCTTAACTATCCTTTTTATTACGGAACAAACCGCAGTCAAACATTGACTGCGGTTTGACGCTTAAGCATCTATTCATATTTAATATACATCATTAATGTACTGATCAATTAAAGATGATCTTCGTTCATCAAAGAATATTCCCATTTCTATAAGAATGTCTTTCAACCACTGAGCTTTTGAATGAAATATAGCTTCTTTGTAATCATTAAACACTATCTCGAACAATTTATCCTTTAGGCCTTTTGATTGAACTTTAATATAATACGCTTCCATGCCTTGGAAGTCTAAGAATTTCATCAAGGTAAGTGTGGCTTTGTCTTTCTCATGATAGTAGTTATTGCCTTTATTATAGTAATAACTATAATATTTTCGATGTTTTTTTGTATTCCTAACATCTTGTGCCATCATCCTATAGTACTTAGCCATGGAATTATAGTATTGATAATTAAACAATCCCTTTTCGTAACTGTCAACTCTTGAAAACGGCTTGATATTTAAGGATTGAACAGAATCAAAGTTGGCTTCTAAAAACTCTCTCTTGGACAAATCACCCATCTCATATTGTTTAATAAGAAATGAACGCTTTTCATAAAAAATATCAAAGGCATTTCGCCTTAATACACTCATAAACATCTCTTTCTAACGGATTATTCTTCATCTCCGGTAATCTCAACTGCGTTCTCGCGAATACCTTCAGGAAGCTGGTCTAAAGCACCTTCCATATTGATGTAAATCTTGGTATTTGCCTGATCAGAAATTGCCTGTAACTTTTCAAATAAATATACTAAACTTTCAGTAGAGAAGTTCAAAATCTTATATATACTATCAACATAGATTTTTTCTAAATCATAATCCATTGCTAGCATTCCACAGATAAAACCATAGAACATGTCTGAATCTGTAATTCCATATTCCATAGCATTGATTAATCTCACATTATAATCCAAGCTAAAGATATGATCGTCATCAACGTCTACAAACGCAATATTACCATTGCCCTCTTTCATGTCCTTGTTGGCGTTGTTAATCAACCATCTGGTTTTACCGACTCCTTTGGCTCCTACTACAAAAATAACCATATTTACCACCTGTCCTTTCGTTTATACTTCTTACTAATGATTATATGATATTACTCTTTGTTTTGCACGTGTTTTTTATCATTCCTCTAATTCATATAATCTGTCTTAATATATTTACCCAAATAACAAGTCACCTTGTCGTTTATTTTCAAGAATCATTTTTTCTACAAAATCATCCCGTAATTTCCACCATGATGTTTGCCAATTTACAAATAATGTTCCTTCCTCTGGAGCTCTACCTATAATTCTCTGAACAATAATTTCAGGATTTAAATGGCGTAGAAACAGCTCAACTCGATGAAAGTATTCCTCTGAAGAGCCAATCTCTATAGCATTT
This sequence comes from Tissierellia bacterium, assembly GCA_012728295.1. Taxonomy (GTDB): domain Bacteria; phylum Bacillota; class Clostridia; order Tissierellales; family Peptoniphilaceae; genus JAAYFJ01. Next base: position 88,084 of record JAAYFJ010000080.1, read on the forward strand.
TCTTTATACAGTTCTCCTAGTTTTGTACCTTCCACAATATATAGCGCATGAAGTTTTACTTCTTCGATTTTTAGTGCATTCATAAGATGTGCTGCCTCTATTGCATCCCTGTCATTGTCTCCAGGGAGATTCAGTATTAAATGTGTGCAAATCCTAAGCCCCATATTATGTGCCCTTATGACTCCATCCACAAACTCTGCCAACCCATGTCCTCGGTTAATATAGTCCAAAGTGTGGTAATTAGTGGTTTGAAGTCCAAGTTCCAAAGTAATAGGAACTTTTTTGTTTGCTTCACTCAAATATTCCAAATGGCTATCAGGTAAGCAATCGGGCCTAGTAGATAGAATAATACCCTCCACGTCCAAAGCCACCGCCTGTTCAATTGTGTCAATCAACTGTGCCATCGGGATGTAGGTATTGGTAAACCTCTGAAAATATGCAAAAAAATGTTTAGCATTATACTTTTTTCTTACTAGCTCCGAGTTCTTTTCAAATTGCTCTGCCAATGGAATATGTTTTTCGAGTCCTTCAAAAGAACCACCCTCTTCACCGCAAAATGCACACCCTGAAAAACCCAGTGTTCCATCTCTGTTGGGACAACCACAAGCAATGGTCAAGGGAATTTTATAGACCTTGTAACCGTATTTTTCTTTTAAATGCGTCCCGTACGTTCTATATACTAAATCTTCTCTATTTCCCATCTTCTATTATGGCCTTTATATCCTCTAATACTTGGTCCGCATGACCTTTTACTTTAACTTTAGGATATGTCTTTATCACGTTGGCTTCCTTGTCTAAAATAAAAGTGGTCCTTATTGTACCCATTACTTTTTTCCCAAACATATTCTTTTCGCCTATAGTTCCAAACTTTTCATGTAACAGCTTGTCTGGATCTGATAGAAGAGGAATAGTAATATCATGTTTTTCAATAAACTTATCGTGAGATGTTGAGCTGTCCTTGCTCACGCCAATTACGACAACTCCTATCTTGTCAAATTCTTCTTTTAATCGTGAAAAATCAATAGCTTCCATAGTACATCCAGGAGTATTGTCCTTAGGATAAAAATATAATACCGTATAATGTCCCTTTAAATCATTTAAATCATAGGATTTTCCATTTGAGCAATCTAGTTTAATATCCATTTTTACCTCCTATAGAAAAGAGGACAAAATGTCCTCTTTAAGCTTCCTCTTCTTCGTCTACATAAAGTTCATTAAACACTGCTGCAACTTTATTGAACTCCTCTTCACTCTCAATTACTATAAGGTCTATGGATTCTCCTTCTTCATCTTCAATAAAGCCATAGATAAACACTTCATCATCGTATTTTTCACCTGGATCCAAAGCAATATAAGATTTGTCTTCCACATCAAATACTCCTATTACTTCACATGCCAACTCTGAATCGTCTTCCAAAGTTAAATAAATAATATCTTCATGGTCGTGATCATGATCGTGATCGTGCTCACAGCCGCATCCGCAATGCTCATGTTTGTTTTCGTTTGTCATTTTAAACTCCTTTATTAGATATTTTTCAATACTTCTAGCAATAGCTTCCAAACATTCTCTACTGAAGCGATGTTCATAGCTTCTCCAGGTGCATGTGCTCCTGTAATATCAGGTCCAAAGCTAATTAACTCCACATCTGGTGCATTTTGCGCAAACATAGCACACTCTAAACCTGCATGGATTACTTCAATCTTTAATTCTTTACCCGTCAAAGACCTATATGAATCTTTTATTATCTCTTGTATTTTTGTATAAGGTTTATATGGCCATGCTGGATAAGCACCTGATTTAATAGCATTGGCATTAAATAGTTCTGCTATTATTCTCAATCTATTTTCAGTTAAATCTTGAAGTGTTGCATTTGCTGAACGCAAAGAACATTTAATCACAACTTTATCTGGTTCAGTTATGACGACACCCATATTTATTGAGCTTTCTACTACTGGCAGTTGCTGGTTCATTGCCTGTACTCCATTTGGCATTATCAGCATTGCTTTTAAAAGATTGGTCCTTACAGTGTCTTCAATAAATTCTCTAACAGGACTTGGTTTTATTGCTACCGTCAACCCTGGATCTGTTGTGCCATGCTCAAACTTCCAAAGTTCTTCCATTTCTTTTGCAAGCTCTTCAATTCTCTTGATATCTTTGCCATGGCAGGCTATTTCAGCTTTAGCCAGTCTTGGGATAGCGTTATCCATAGCGCCACCATTAAAGCTAATTAGTCCGAAAGGCAGCTCCTTTTCTATTTCCAACAGCAACCTAGTCAACAATACATTGGCATTTGCTCTTCCTAAATGAATCTCCATGCCTGAGTGTCCACCGGTTAAACCAGTTACAGCTATTGTTAATCCCGAGCTAAACTCACTATTCATTTCTCTATTATACGGAAATTCCAATTGCATTCTTACTCCACCAGAGCAACCAACAACTGCAACTCCTTCTTCTTCTGTATCTAAGTTTAAGAGAATTTTACCATCTAAAAGGGACAAATCCACCTCTCTAGCTCCCAGCATGGTCCTTTCCTCATCAACAGTAAATAGGGCCTCAATAGGAGGATGAACAGCATCTTTGTCTTCTAAAATTGCCATGGCCATAGCTACTGCAATACCATTATCAGCTCCCAAGGTGGTTCCATCTCCAACAATAAACCCATTTTCAACCTTAGTTTTAATTGGGTCTTTTGTAAAATCTATAGAACATAGATCATCTTTTTCACAAACCATGTCCATGTGCCCTTGTAAAATTACAGGAGTATGATCTTCATAACCTGGAGATGCAGGCTTCTTAATAATAATATTTAAAACTTCGTCTTGTATTGTCTCTAGTCCTAAATGCTCTCCAAATTGCTTTAGATAATCGCTTACTTTCCGCTCTTGACCTGAACATCTAGGTATCTTTGTAAGTTGTTCAAAATGTGAGATTACTCTGGCTGCTACATTGTTTTCTAAATTAATCATGCTTTTCGCTCCCTCTTATTAATTGTTTATATCTTTGCCCAAAGGCATTTGTAACTATGATTTCATGGTCGCCCCTTAATAGTGGTATACGCTCTGCATAAGCCAATGCTTCTTCTCCTTCACCGTAAAATATACGATTGCTTCCTGAAGTCATCCTATGCTCTAAGCTGTAAATCGCCCCCAAAGGCCGCATATCTAACCAGTTTGTCAGTTTTTCTTCTTGCATTTTACCCATATGTAGTGCATTAAAGTCAATAGGAACATATATTAATTCTGCAACTGAATTTCCAATAGAAAGCATCTTTGCAGATTCACTTTCATAGTTTTCAATTTTATTAACATTTGCTCCAAGCCTCTCTTTCATAACAGCTATGGAAATAGGTGATTTATCAGACATGATGAAATCCCTTTTGTTTTTTACTGCTACTACACCAGTTGTGCCACTACCTGCAAATCCATCAAATACAATATCCCCTTCATTTGAAAATGCATTTACTAGAATTTCAATAAGCATTTCCGGTTTTTGTGTAGGATAGCCTGTTCTTTCAGAAGAGGTCCTGCCAACCATTGAAATTTCCCACACATCTCGTCTATTTATTTTAGTATACCAGCCACCCTCATCTTCATATTCTACGACACCTTTGAATCTGTACGGTAGCCCTCCCCTATTGTAAGATTTTTCATATTGAAAATTATATAAATTATCTTTTTCTTTTGCATAAATTAGCAAATTATCATGTTTCCTCGAGAAATGTCGCCTTGGGACACCTCCGCTTTTATAGCTCCATATCACTTCATTGAGAAACCTATCATCTCCAAAAATACTATCTAAAGATGATTCTAAAATAGTGAACGGTCCTAAAATCCACATGCAAACAAAGTACTCCCTTAGAATTAAGCACTTCCCTGCACAGATACAGTGTTATTCCAATATTAAGTAAATAATCAAACAAACCCTCCCAACAGTCCTCATATGCTGGGATTGTCAGGTTAATTTTACTACCTTCGTAGCTTAAAGCAACCTTTCCTGCCCTATCTTTTTTAGTGAAAAATGGAGGATCCAAATAGATAAATTTCGGATTTACCGTTCTTTTTATCATAGCTGATAATAGTTTTTTATTGTCTCCATAATAAATACTGTTTGTCTCTGGAAATATATCCACGCTTTGCAACAGTATTTTTTCCGCCTCATAAGGAATCTGTTCAATAGCTTTTAATAGAGCTTGAATGTTTTTTGTTTCTATGTCATTTTCCCATATCTACGTGGCAATAGCCTCCTGGATTCTTTACTAGATACTGCTGATGATATTCCTCTGCAGGATAGTAATTCTCCAACGGCTTTACCTCTGTTACTAACGATTTGCCTATTCTTTGAAATGCCTTTTCCATCGCCGCATTAATAATTGGCAAGTCAGCTTCATCTAAATAATATATGCCATTTCTATACTGAGTTCCCACATCAAAACCCTGGCGCATCCATTGAGTGGGATCCATAATCAGAAAAAACTTATCTAAAATACTCTGTAAACTAATTATTTCAGGATCATAATTCAATAGGACTGTTTCAGCATGACTGGCTATTCCACTACATACTTGCTGGTAAGAGGGGTTCTCTATATTACCATTAGCATATCCTACCTCTGTCTTTATTATTCCATGCTTTCTTCTGAAATATTCTTCTATTCCCCAAAAACATCCTCCGGCTAAATAGATACTCTTCATAATATCACCCCTGTTGATTGATTATACCATCAAATTGAATAGTTTGCCAAATATATGAGTAGCACTTAAATCGATTTGTAAACATTTTCATAAAAAAACGAGACCGAATCAACGGTCTCATTTAATTTGTAAACTATAGTGGGAAGAATTGTTGGTCTGCCCACCAATCCCCTTTGTATATATTGTATTGCTCTGTGAATTCTTCCATATGCACTCTTTCCCAATCAATTAATAAATCAAATAGTGCTTTTGATTCTTCATCATCAAATTTTTTCTTAGCTTCTTCATAGAAAGCAATGGAGTCTTTTTCCATTTGAATTCCTATTGAATACACAGCTATTGCCATTTGAAGATGCTCTTTTTCAAATTTATCCCAAGTATAAATTTGTGGTGAGGGTGGTTTTGCTGCTAAAAATTCTTCAACCGCAACGTCTCCGCCGCTTCCATCTAATTTTTTTGCCAAGCCTTTTAAAAACTCAACGTGCTTAAGTTCTTCGTTGCCTAGCTCCATAAATGATTTTTTAGTTGCTTCGGAAGGTGCTTGCATTGATGCCATCTTATAAAATTCGTATCCTTCCACCTCGTTTTGGATAGCTTGAGCGATTACATCTCTTTGTTCTTTTGTTAACATTACCTCTCCTCCTTGTTCACATCTTATATTATCTAGGGTACTTCCCTGGATTACTGATCGTAACGATGCCCCATTATCATCTTTCTACAGCGGTCTTCTTCCATAATCCACTCACTATAGCTCTCAATTCCTCTGAAAAGATTGATAATGTTGGCATGCAGCTTAGATAAGCTCGGTTCTGAAATAAAATCCAAGTCAATGTCAATGGAAAAACGTTCTATTATCAATTGAAGTAATAGCTCCAAAACAATTCTTTTTTGCTGCTCTGTCATGGGCTTATCGTCTAATATTCCTATTAAAGGTTGGCTAAACTTATATCGTAGAAAAATGACAAAATCCTCAAAATCGGCAGCTGGATCTTTATTCTCAATATCAAAGATAGTTCTAAAAAATAAATTCCATCTAAAATCTTTGTTAATTACACTTAGTATCTTATACCCAATTTGCCTAGTATAATTATCATGAAAACTCAACTTTCTTTTAAAGCTAATATCTTCAGAAAAGTTCAGGTCTCTAGCCCTTATCTCAGTCAATCTATTATATAATCGCAAGAAATTATTACCTAAGTTTGAATCTCCTTTTACACGATCTCTCAAAAACAAGTAGTCCACAATAACATCTGTGCTTTTTTTGAAATCTACAACAAACCCCACTTCTTCCCTGACTTTAGATATATAGATGTCATGTATGATTTTAGATATTAGACCTGTCAATTGATTAGACCCAGATGTGCCATCAGAAGCATCTAAGGCGTTGAGCTGGTCGAAAACTAACATCAACTGTCTATCTATCATAATTAAATTGTCTTTTATAGACACCATGATATCTCTAAAAAAGTCTTCAGCTAGCATATAGTTAAAGTTTTTATACAATACTCTATGGTCGATTTCACCCCAGAAAATATTAACCATGGACTTTATCTGCAATTCAAAATTATATGTTGCCTTCTCACTTCTATATCGTCCATCTATTTTATATATTTCAAACCCGTTTTTCTGTAAAACCGGCTGATCTTCAGCTAAGTTTAGCCATACATTTGGATTTTTACTGCAAGAGAAATATCCATTTTCTTCCTTGGTATTGAATAAATTAAGTAAAGATACGTAAATCTTGTCCTCATCTTCAATAAATCTGCATTCAATTCTGACACCTATTAGGTCAGAAAGGTTTTTTATCATGTTTTCAGCAGTCCCATAATG
>JAAYFJ010000025.1 GCA_012728295.1 Tissierellia bacterium
ATGCTCCTTTGCATTATTTAACTAAAAATAACAGCCTATTATTTGAAAAAGAATGGTATCAAGAAAAAGCCAGCCCTTATAGTTTCCAATTTTCGCTTCCGCATTTATAAGATTTATACCAAACCGTTCCGATTCAAGTGGTGAGTATTTATCAACAAATTCGCTTGGACGGACAACCTTACATTCTCTTGGTCGATTATGATTTCGATAGTGTCAGTGATTTTTTAAGTCGGGTCGTCATTGACGATAAAGGCTATGTTTATATCGCAGACAACGAAGGAAGGGTTATTTACCACCCCTTTCCTGTTCGCCACGCATCCGAAGAAAAGACTAGTGTAGAGGAGCTTATCCATAAGGGGGATGGAACCTTTGTAACAGAGAATGAACGGTATACAGTGGGACACCGCACGATTTCCAATTTAGGTTGGCATATTGTAGGTGTGTCTTATTTAGAAGATTCTCTTGATCCGGCTTTAAATAGTTTGTATCTCAATACCATGATTATTTTGATTGTAATGTTAGCCATTGTTGCAATTGCTAGTACGATTGTTTCCAAGTATATTGCCAAACCAATCACCAATATGGTCACCTTTATTGAAGGAACACAAACGGAGAGCTTAGATGAAAAAATCACGGAACAAGGCTTTTATGAAGTTAAACGTTTGTCCTTTGCTTATAACAATTTGCTGGGGCGTGTTACCGATCTCATGACACAAGTTAAGGAAGAACAGGCGGAACTAAGAAAAGCTGAGATGAAAATTCTGCAAGCCCAAATTAATCCCCATTTCCTTTATAATACCTTAGATTCTATTTTATGGATGTCAAATCGCAACGATAACCAAGGCGCTGCTGCTATGACGAATGCACTTGGTCGCCTCCTGCGTATTTCACTCAGTAAAGGGGAGCACCTTATTTCTTTGGAAAAAGAGTTGGAACATGCTAAGAGTTATTTGGAAATCCAGAAAATAAGGTACGACGAGCAATTTACTTATGCCTTTAAAGTAGATGAAGGATTGGAGAATTGCCAAACTGTTAAACTTATTATTCAACCTTTTTTAGAGAATGCTTTGTATCATGGCATTGAACGAATGGTGGATGAAGGCCACATTAATATTCGTGTTAAAGACAAAAAAGATCATATTCTTATTGAAATAGCCGACGATGGCGCCGGCATGACTGAAGAAAAATTAGCTCAAATAAACCAACCAAAAGGGTTGAAGCAAAGTGGACAAGGAATTGGAATCAGTAACGTAAACAGACGTCTAAAAATTTATTTTGGGGAGCAGTATGGTATATCAGCAGAGAGTGAGCTTGATGAAGGAACCTGCGTCAGTATCCGCTTTCCTAAAATTTGCGATGGGGATTTTGAAAGCGCATAAAATATCCCACATTTAACGTAAGAAATCACATAGAGCTGAAAGCGTTACCATGATAACATACAGATAAAGCAAGACAAATCAAAGGAGGATTTTAAATGAATAATTGGAAAAAACGACTATTCCATACAATGACAATCAGTTCAGTTGCACTACTAGCAGCTTGTGGCGGGGCAAG
>JAAYFJ010000093.1 GCA_012728295.1 Tissierellia bacterium
CCTTATGCTGTTCAGAATAGAACCCATATGGTAAAATGAATTTGGTAGAAACATTCCATATGGGGTGTGCCTTTGGTCTTTGTGCTAAAGGCTTTTTTCTTTTTTGATTTCATAGTACATTTCTATTAAAAAACTTAAAATCTCTTGGTCTTTCTCTTCTAATCTTCCATATTTCTTTACAAGCTTTGCTAGTCTAAATATTTCTAAAGCAAATTTATCTTCAAGTCTATAGTCAGCCTTAATAGACACAGTAGAGGAAATTAATGAACTAATAATATAGTCTTGTTTGGAGAGTCCACTTAATTCTACTTTCTTATCTAATAGGTCAGCTTCTTTTTCCGTTGCCCTAAAAGAAATTATTTTATTTCTCTTTCTTTTAACTTGTTTTTTTCTTTCATTATTCATTTTCGTCCTCCAATAATTTTTCCCATTCATCATCTAAATTGCTTTTCCTTATTGTAGATAAGGAATTAGCCATATCATTTTGTTTACTTGGGAATAAGTGAGCATATCTATAGGTTATATCGATGGATTCATGACCTAATCTATCTGCTATGGCTATGGCTGAATAGCCTAATTCAATTAAAAGAGATACGTGGGAATGTCTTAAATCATGGACCCTAATCCTTTTAACTCCAGCCTTTTTACTTCCCCTAGTCATTTCATGGTGGAGATAGGACTTGGTAATTGGAAATAATAGCTGATTGTCCTTTAGCTTGTATATACCAGCCATGTATTTTTCTATTTCATTTGCTAAAAAGTCTGGCATTACAACTGTTCTAATGCTCTTCTTTGTCTTAGGCTCTGTTATAATATTTTCCTTATCTATTCTCTGAAGTGATTGGTTTATTCTAATTGTTTTATTGGTAAAATTAAACTTTTCCTTAGTCAAGGCCAAGAGTTCACCCGTCCTTAAACCACACCAATAAAGGATTTCAAATGCATGATAGGATATTGGCTTATCCTTAACTTCTTCTATGAACCTTCCATATTCTTCTTCAGTCCAAAATAACATTTCTGATGCTTCTTTTTCTCCCATGGAACCAACATCCCTTGCAACATTAGATTTTAAATTATAATACTTGCAAGCATGATTAAGGACACTGCTTAATTGGGCATGGATTGTTCTTAAATAAGTCTGGGAATATTTTCTGCCTTTGTCATCCTCCTCTCTCATTAAAATATTTTGCCATTTAACTATTGTTGTTTTGGTAATTTCATTAACTTGAAGATCTCCTATATAGGGAATAACCTTTGTCCTTATTATTTGTTCCTTAGTTCTCCAAGTATTTTCTCTTAATCTTGGCCGCATATCTCTCCCATACATTTCAAAAAATTCAGCAAATGTCATATCTAGATTTCCAGCTTGCTCTCTTAAAAAATCTTCTTCCCATTTCAGAGCTTCTTTTTTTGTTTTAAATCCTCTTTTCTTCCTATTTATTTTCTCACCTCGCCAGTTGGTGTAGGTGAATTTAGCAAACCATGTGCCATTTCCACTTTCGTCTCTATAGGCTCCCAATACTAAGCCTCCTTTCTTTCTTGATAGCAATACTTGTCTAAGAAATATTGTCTATTGATTTTTCCTCTTTGAACTCTGTAGCCTAGTTCAACTAATTCTTGATTCATTTCATTTATTATTTGATAGGCTGTAGTTCTGCTAACTTCTAAAAACTCTTGTACTTCTTTTGCATTCATAAAAATTTTTTCCATACTTATTCCTCCTTTCAGTTCATTTGTGAACTATGAATCTTATTATAATAGTTCATTTCTGCTCTGTCAAGGTTTTTTATAAAATATTTAAGATTTACTTTCCTATATAATTAGATTATAGATAATATCAGACAGAACACATCTGTTGCTATCTAAAATCTTATATGATAAAATATATAGTATAATCTGAAAAGAGGTGGAAAAATGATTTCAGGAAGTAAATTAAAGGAGCTTAGGCTTTTAAGAGGCCTTACTCAAAAAGAACTGGCAATAAAATCAGAATTAACTGATGCAGCAATTAGGAATTATGAATTAGGTAATAGATCTCCTAGTAGGGAACAGATGCGGAAAATTGCCAATGCTTTAGAGTGCGATATTTCTGCCTTAATAGATCATACTCCTATTTCTAGTTTTGAATTTATGCAAATACTTTTTGATTATGAGGTAGAGTTAAAAATCAGACCCCTAGTAGAAGATTCTACAATAGGGTTGCTTTCACATGATATGAATTTAAATGACTTCCTTATTGAATGGGATGAAATGAGGAAAAAGCATTATAATGGAGAGATTTCTGATGAGGAATTTGAAGATTGGAAGTTGTCTTATCCTAAAAAATCTAGATTGAAAAAATAATTATTACACTATAAATATATAACCTCATTTTAAACTGGTCGAAATCGACTAGTTTAAAAATAATTCAATACTAAGTATATAACCCAATTACTTTAACCCCATCGAATTCGATGGGGTTAAAGTGTTTCATAAGCAAATTCATAACCCATCTTTAACCGTATCGAATTCGATGCCTTTAGAAATCTGTTTAGGTTTAAAAATAAATATACACACCAAAAAACACCATAGATCTCTATTCAGACCTCTATGGTGTTTCTATTTGTAAGCCACTTGGCATTATTTATTAAGTTATTCTAAAAAACCTTTTTACCCAATTTCGTTCCAGTTGATGATTTTTAATCTCTATAAGCATTGGTTTTATAAGCTTTTATCTTTATTTCTTACTACTCCCACTCTATTGTTGATGGTGGTTTTGTTGTAATATCGTATACAACTCTATTTACATGGTCTACTTCTTCTACTATTCTTGCTGATACTTTTTCTAATACATCATATGGAATTCTTGCCCAATCTGCTACCATTGCATCTTTTGTGTGTACTGCTCTTAATCCTATGGTGTACATATAGGTTCTTTTACCGTCTTTTACGCCTACTGAGCTCAATGGTGGTAGTATTGCAAAGTATTGCCATATTTCTTTGTCTAGGCCTGCTTTTGCAATTTCTTCTCTGAATATAAAGTCTGCATCTCTTAGGATATCAAGTTTTTCTTTAGAGATTTCACCTAAGACTCTAACGCCTAGTCCTGGTCCTGGGAATGGTTGTCGGCTTACTAAATGCTCTGGCAAGCCTAGTACTCTTCCGACTTCTCTTACATCGTCTTTATATAGAGTTTTTAGTGGTTCTACTAGTTCTAAGCCCATGTCTTTTGGTAGTCCACCTACGTTATGATGGCTTTTAACCAAATGAGCTCCATCTCCACCACTTTCAATAATATCTGGATAGATTGTACCTTGTACTAGAAAATCTATATTTCCTAATTTCTTAGCTTCCTCTTCAAAGATTCTAATGAATTCTTCTCCAATAATAATTCTCTTCTTTTCTGGATCGCTTACACCGTCTAGTTTATTAAGAAATCTTTCCTCTGCCTTAACGTGGATAAAGTTCATGTTAAATGTATCTTTAAATACTGATTCAACTTCTTCTGGTTCACCTTTTCTCATTAATCCATGGTCTACAAAGATGCATGTTAATTGTCCTGGGCAAGCCTTATGAACTAATAGTGCTGCTACTGCACTATCAACTCCACCTGATAGGGCACAGATGATTTTACCTTCCCCTACTTGGTTTTGAATATCTTTTATTTGATCTTGAACAAATTCTTTCATATTATTCCCTCACATAGTTTGGAGATTCTTTAGTTATATGAATATCGTGTGGATGATTTTCCACTAACGTTGCTGATGTTATCTTGATTATTCTTGCTTTTTCTTGTAGCTCAGCAATAGTCGCTGCTCCCACATAGCCCATTCCTGATCTTAATCCGCCCATTAGCTGGAATATAACATCGTTAGTTGGTCCTTTATAGGATACTCTACCCTCTACTCCCTCTGGAACATATTTCTTCTGTTCTGCTTGGAAATAACGGTCTGAGCTTCCTGAGTCCATGGCTCCTAGGGATCCCATTCCACGGTATGATTTATATCTTCTGCCTTGGTAAATAATCTCTTCTCCTGGGCTCTCATCAGTTCCTGCTAGTAGTGAGCCCATCATCACAACATTTGCCCCTACACCGATAGCTTTGGTAATGTCTCCGGAGAATTTTATTCCTCCATCTGCAATAACTGGAACTCCATAGGTTGCAGCTGCTTTTGCACATTCCATAATAGCTGTTATCTGTGGTACACCTATTCCTGTTACTACTCTGGTAGTGCATATGGATCCTGGTCCAATACCCACTTTTACAGCATCTGCTCCAGCTTTTATCAAGTCTACTGTTCCTTCTGCAGTGGCTACGTTTCCAGCAATTAGCTGAATATCTGGATATGCTTCTTTAATGGTTTTTATAGTTTTCATTACGCCTTGTGATTGTCCGTGCGCTGTATCCACTACTATTACGTCTACTTGAGCTTTTACAAGTGCTGTAACGCGATCCATAACATCTGCAGTAACTCCTACTGCAGCTCCACATAGTAATCTAGAGGATTCATCTTTTGCTGAATTAGGGTATTTAATAGATTTTTCTATATCTTTTATGGTGATAAGACCTTTTAGTTTATAGTTGTCGTCAACAATTGGAAGTTTTTCAATTTTGTGGGCTTTCATTCGCTCCAAAGCTTCATCCATTGGGATTCCTTCGTATCCAACAATAAGATTATCTTTAGTCATTACTTCATTTATTCGTTTTGTAACTTCTTTTTCAAAACGGATATCTCGGTTTGTAATTATTCCTATTAGTGTTCCCGCTTTATCTACAATTGGTACTCCTGAAATTCTATATCTGCTCATTAATGCCATTGCATCAGCAACTTCTCTTTCGGCAGTAAGATAAAATGGATCACTAATAACTCCGTGTTCTGAACGTTTTACTCGGTCGACTTCTCCAGCCTGATCCTCGATACTCATATTCTTATGAATAATTCCAATTCCACCTTCTCTTGCTATGGCTATTGCCATGGCAGATTCAGTTACTGTGTCCATTCCCGCACTCATCATAGGGATGTTCAATGCAATTTTTTTAGTAAGCCAAGTTTTTAGACTTACATCTTTTGGTAGTACATCTGAACGACAAGGTAATAGCAGTACATCATCAAATGTTAAGCCTTCTCCAACAAACTCCATAGGTCCCCTCCTTATACTTTCATGACATTTCTTAATGAATTATTATATCATATTTATGAATGAGTTTGTATAATAACGCCATTTTTTATACGCATAAAATAAATACTATATTTGATTTTTCATTTTATCTATAAAATATATATTTCTTCTATATATTGGCAGTTCATTTCTCTTGTGATATAGTAGGATAAATAATATTATGGAGGTTAATATGAATAAACCTATATTATTAATATATGGAATGAATGAAAATGAAAAGAGATTAGCTTTTCAAAATTTATCTGAACAATTTAATTGTGATTTGATTTATACGGATACTCTTCAATTAAAAGAAAAAATTGGATTCCTTTTAGATATGGATGGTTTTGAAAAATGCTCAGAGCATGGTGAGTTGTCAGTGCCTGATATTGACTTTGTACTGCTTCACAATATCCCTTCTACCGACCACGTTAGTCTTTTTACATATATGAGAGAGAATGGCATAGCCACAGGCTACAAGGCGGTATTAACTGATACCAATAAGAATTGGAGCTTAGCTCATCTAATCAATGAAAATTTTGAGGAGCATAAAATAATTACCCTTTGGCAAAAGCTAAGACAAGCTACTGTATATGCAGAAAAAATTCTACTTGAGGTGGATGATTGGGAGTTGAGCGAAGCTTTGAAAAAGTCTGCTCCTTTTGTTTCTCCTAAAGAAGAACTTCCTTACGACGAACTACTTGAGGTTTATAATGAGTTGGTTGCTCGATTGAAAACTCATTTTATTGTAGAGTAAAATACTATATTACACAAAAAAGCAAGGGCTAAGCCCTTGCTTTTTTGTGTTAATACTATTTTTTAAGGTCAGCTTCTGCTGCTGCTTTACCTGCTTTAATAGCAGCTTCGTTTGTTGGCCATAATTTAATCTTAGCTTCGCCGAAGATGTTCAAGAAAGCATCATAAACTGCTTCCATGCTCATGTTGCCTGCTGCTCCTAGGTATGCACCAAGCATTACCATGTTTGAAGCTTTTGCACTACCAGCTTCCATAGCTATGCCAGTTGCATCAATGTAGCAAACGCCAATATCATCACGTTCGATTTTTCCTTCGATTAGTGATGAGTTAACAATTACAACTCCACCTGGTACTACATCGTCGATAAACTTGTGTAAGGATGGAGCGTTGAATGCGAATAAAATATCGATATCTTCAACTACTGGTGATCCAATAGGAGTGTCAGATATAATTACTGAACAGTTAGCTGTTCCTCCACGCATTTCAGGACCATATGATGGTAACCATGAAACTTCTTTACCTTCAACCATTCCTGCGTAAGTTAACATTTGGCCTACTGCCATAACGCCTTGTCCACCAAATCCTGCTAATACTAGACGCTTTTCCATGTATTATTCACCATCCTTATAATTTCTTAAATTACCCAATGGATAATAAGGAATCATGTTCTCTTCCAACCATTTTAATGCTTCTGGTGCTGTATATCCCCAGTTAGTTGGGCAAGTGGAAAGAACTTCAACAATACCGAATCCTGCTTTGTCAAGCTGGCATTGGAAAGCTGCTTTAATAGCTTTTTTAGCTTTTCTGATATTTGCAGGGTTATTAACTGCAACACGCTCAACAAATTTAGCACCATTAATTGTTGCTAACATTTCAGCTATACGAATTGGTTGACCTGACCATGCTTCATCACGGCCATATGGAGCTGTGGAAGCTTTTTGTCCAACTAGTGTAGTTGGAGCCATTTGTCCACCAGTCATACCATAGATAGCGTTGTTTACGAATACTGTGGAAATCTTCTCTCCTCTGTGAGCTGCGTGAACGATTTCAGCAGCACCAATGGATGCTAAGTCTCCGTCACCTTGGTAGGTGAAAACAAATTTTTCAGGAAGTGTACGCTTAATTCCTGTTGCTACAGCTGGAGCTCTTCCGTGTGCAGCTTCGTGCATATCACAGTTGAAATATTTATATGCCAATACAGCACATCCAACAGGTGCAACACCTATTGCATCTCCCAATACTCCCAACTCAACAAGACACTCACCTACTAAACGGTGAATAATTCCGTGAGTACAGCCTGGGCAATAATGGGTTTCAACATTGGTCATACCTTTAGTTCTTTCAAAAACAATGGCCATTATTTTGCACCTCCTAAAACTTCTTTAACTTTTGTTACTAACTCTGATGGAGTAGGAATAACTCCACCGGTTCTACAGAAGTGTTCTACTGGAACGCGGTTTTTGATGCCGATTCTAACGTCGTCAATCATTTGTCCGTGGTTCATTTCAAAGTTAATGATGCACTTAGTGCTGTCTTCAACTTTATCAAACTCAGCATATGGGAATGGCCATAAAGTAATTGGACGAATAAGTCCTACTTTATATCCTTCTTTTGTCAATGTTTCGATTGCTGTTTTAGCAATACGTGCACTTGTTCCATAAGCTGCAATAACAACTTCTGCGCCTTCTAATCCTTCTGATTCAACTCTGCAAACGTTTTCTTTGATTAATTCAAATTTCTTTTGAAGGTGAAGGTTATGCTCTTCTAAGATAGAAGCTTCAAGATAAAGTGAGTTAATGATATGTGGTGCGCGTTTTTCGCCAGTACCAACAGTAGCCCAATCTTCTTTTGAAGGAAGGTCATATTGTTTTTTGTTTCCGTCAAAGTCAACTGGCTCCATCATTTGTCCAACCATACCGTCTGATAATACCATAACTGGTGTTCGGTATAAATCTGCTAGGTCGAATCCTTCAATAATTAGATCTACTAATTCTTGAACGTTTGATGGTGCTAATACGATTAATCTATAGTCACCATTTCCACCGCCTCTAGTTGCTTGGAAATAGTCAGTTTGAGATGGTTGAATAGATCCTAATCCTGGACCTCCACGCATCATGTTAACGATAAGACATGGTAGTTCTGATGCTGCTAAGTAACTGATTCCCTCTTGCTTAAGAGAAATTCCTGGGGATGATGAAGATGTCATAACTCTAGCTCCACATCCTGCAGCTCCATAAACCATGTTAATTGCTGCTATTTCTGACTCAGCTTGCAAGAAACATCCGCCAATTTTAGGCATTTCTCTTGCAAAATACTCAGGTACCTCACTTTGAGGTGTAATGGGGTATCCGAAGAAGTGGCGGCAACCTGCTTTAATCGCTGCTGCACCTACAGCCTCGTTTCCCTTCATTAATACTCTAGTCATCTCACATTCCTCCTTATAGTCTTTCCACGGTTATTACTTGGTCCGGGCAGATTGTCGCACAGTTTGCACAGCCAATACACTCATCTTGATCAATACAGTGTGCAGGATTGTATCCCTTGCGATTGATTTTGGTTTTGTCCATTTCCAAGATGTGCTTGGGGCAGACAGTTGTGCACAATGTGCAACCCTTGCAAATATCCTCGTTGAAAGTCACTCTTCCTTTTGCCATTTACATGACACCTCCTTATTCTATACCATCCAATCTTCCCTCATATAAATTTTTACAGGGAAAACATCAATGATGCCCGCTTTAGTTACTTCCTCTACCAAATCTTCTCTTACAACATTATATTTAACCGGAATGTCAGTAGCTATTGCTACTTCTCTTGCCAGCTTGTTGCCTCTAATGATGTCTTCAGCTGTAGTATAGGATAGCATATGTGTATTGTTGACTATGCCAGTTATACGTTTACGGCTGGTGCCTTCTATTTTTCTCAAGTATTGAACTGTAGAGTCCACACTCATAGTCTCAGGGCGGTTGGCATTTAATACGAAGAACATATCGTATTTGCCTTCCACTAAAAGATCGTTGTAACGTCCTAAAGTTCTAGCTCCAACATGATCTCCTCCAATGTCCATGACATATTCATAGCTCTCATCAGTCAATGGTGCTAGTACTTCTCCCGAGATAGAAGGAATATCTACTGCATCTGCCTTTATTGAGGAAGCAATAAATCTAATTCCTAAGCTTTCTAAATATTCTGTCTTTTCTCTACTTCTAAAATAAAGGTTAACTACATCTAAATCTGCAATGGCTACTTTGTTTCCTGCTTCGCGTAATTTTATTGCATAATTTACGCTGAATTCAGATTTGCCACTGCCGTAGTGTCCAACAATTATTCGGACTCTTTTATCATCGGAAATTGCCATACTTTCTCCTTGTACTGGGGATTTTAGTATACCTTTGGCTGTTCTTCCCCTTTAAGAACTCTTAATCCTGCCTCGGCAAGTGCTTGCAATTCATCCTCTCCAGGACTTATAACTATATTATCACACAAAAAGTCAATATTTTCAACTATCCATCCAGTAAACATTTTGTCATACGCAATACCGCCTGTAATGATGATTCCATCGATTTTACCCTTTAATGCAGTCGCCATGGAACCAATTTCTTTTGCAACTTGATATGCCATTGCGTGGTAAATTAATTCTGTTTCTTTGTCTCCAGCTGCTGCTTTATCGCTTACTTCACGAGCATCTGCAGTTCCTAAATAGGACACAAGTCCACCTTTACCTGTAAGTTTTTTTCTCATTTCGTCAACGGTGAATTCGCCACTGAAGCACATGTCAATGATGCGTTTAACAGGAAGAGCTCCTCCTCTTTCAGGTGAGAATGGGCCTTCTCCATCTAAAGCGTTAACCACGTCAATTACTCTACCATGGTTATGAGCTCCAACGGAAATACCGCCACCTAAGTGAGCAACTATTACGTTTATATCTTCATACTTTTTGTTGATTTCTTTAGCAAATCTCTTTGCAACAGCTTTCTGATTTAATGCATGGAATAAGCTTGTGCGTTCGATATCTCTAATACCAGAGATTCTAGCTATTTCATCTAGTTCATCTACTACTACAGGATCTGCAATATAAGCTTTGATTCCGTTTGCTTTTGCAATCTCATCAGCAATAACTCCGCCAAGGTTTGAAGCGTGTTGTCCAGATACGCCGATTTCTAAATCTGCAAGCATTGCTTCGTTAACTTCGTATATACCACTTTCAATTGGCTTTAATAGTCCGCCACGTCCAACAATAGCACTAATCGTTGAAGTTTCGATGTTGTTTTCTTTTAATGCATCTAGGATCATTTCTTCACGGAATTTATATTGATCGTGAATTGTATCGTATTTCTCAATTTCTTCTGTTTTATGTCTGATAGTCTTTTCAAAAACTAATTCTTTATCGTCGAACACTCCAATTTTTGTTGATGTTGAACCTGGGTTTAATACTAAAATACGAAACTCTGACATAATATGTCCTCCTTTGGATAGTTGTTATTATTAAGCTTTATGGCTAGCTTTCATAGCTCCTAGAGCTATTGAATACAATTTAGATTCAGCTGAATCTGCTCGTGATGTCAATACAATAGGTGCACTTGCTCCAAGGATAAGTCCACCAACTTTTCCTCCACCTAGAACTGTAATTGCTTTATATCCTACGTTTCCAGCTTCGATTGCAGGAGCTAATAGAATGTCACAATCTCCAGCTACATCTGAAACCATGCCTTTAATCTTAGCTGACTCTGCACTCATTGCGTTGTCTAATGCAAATGGTCCATCAACGATACAGCCATCAATTTCACCATTTTTATTCATTTCAACTAATGCTTGTGCATCTAGTGTTGCTGGCATTGAGTCTGAAACTTTTTCTTTAGCTGCCAAGATACCAACTTTAGGATTTTCAATTCCTAATGAGTGTGTGAAGTCTACGGCGTTTCTTAATATCTTAGCTTTTGTTTCCAAATCTGGAGCAATGTTCATTGCTGCGTCTGTTAATACAAATAGCTTGTGGTAAGTTGGCACTGAAAGTACTGCAATATGGCTGATAACATTTCCTGATCTCAAACCATATTCTTTATTTAGAACTTGCTTCATAATGATTGAAGTGTCAACAATGCCTTTCATAAGAAGGTCTGCTTCTTTATCGTGCACTAGTTTTGTAGCAATTTTAGCAGCTTCTGTAATGTCTTCTTCATGGATAATGCGAATTCCATCAAGGTTAAGTCCAACTTCTTTTGCAATCTCTCTAATCTTTGCTTCGTCTCCAACTAAAATAGGAGTGATTAGTTTTAATGCCATTGCCTCTTTTACTGCATCTAGAACGTGATCATCTTGAGCTACTGCTACAGACATAATCACTGGTTCATTCTTTTGTGCTTCTTCCAACAAATGCTTAAAATCCTTAATCATTTTTTCACCTCATGTTTTTTTATCGTAACTCCTAAGAGTAACTACCGGTTATTCGCTTACTAACACTTTTAGATTTGGAGGAGTTATACTCCACTCTATCTCATCAGGCATCCCATCTACTATTACCGGGACGTCTTGCTCTCCCAGTTCGTCCGAAATTTCCACGTGAAAACTCAAGCCAGAGAAATCTAAGGTTTCAACGTTTTTCTTCAATCCTCGAACGGATAGTTCCAAACCTTCAGGTGGATTTACCCACTCTGTAGATCTAGTTGCGTTACCTGAAATTCTAACTTTTTCCAACTGAACGCTTTTCGAGTCCGAAACAACTTCTTCTACTTTATATTTTACTTTTACAGAAACGTGATTGGGGTTAACCGGTTCAACATCTTTTGGGAAAATTAGTTTTAACGTAGTTTCTCCTGACTCTGTAAGCGTACTTAAGTCCAAAGGAGCTGTTTTAATTGCTGCCAGTGCTGTAGTTTCACCTTGACCACTAATTTCTACAAGATTAGGGGTGGCTATTATATCGCTTACAACTAAATTTTGACCTGGCCTATTGATTGTCTCAACGGCTATAGGTATTCCCTTGACATTATCTATACTGACCGTTACATCAGCACGGTTAACTTCTAAATTTACACCATTTATGGTGATTCCTTCTTCATCAACAGGTATTAGCTCTGCTGTAATAGTATTGGTTTCCTTCCATCCATTAATATCAACAGCCGCAATAATTTTGGCTACTTGGTTCACATAAGACCTTGGTCCATTTATTGTTACCATTGTTATGCTACTAGTGGACTCTTTAAGGATATGCCCTTGCGCCGGTTCACCTACAGGGCTTACCACAACAGGTTTTGACCTAACAATATTTTGCTCCATGTCAAATAAGACGCTTTTAGGTTCATGGCTAACAATTCTAACCCCTGCAGGGCTACCTAATAGTTTTACGTTGATAGGAACATTGACTTTGCCTTCACTATATCCATCTAGGTCCACAGATGCGGTTATCTTTATAGCATCGGCTGAATTAATATCTCTTATCCTTCCACTTACTTTAACGTTAACCGTTGCACTAGATGGTGACATAATCGAAATATTCTTTCTATCTAATGTGGATTGATTGAAAAATTCCACCGGTATATTTTTGTATTCAACTGTTTTTTCTGGATTTTCTTTGTCTACCACGTAGCTTCTAAGCAAGATTGCTATTATTACCGCCAATATGGTGACCATGATGTCATTATTCTTTTTCTTCATCATGACGCCTCCTCAATTGATCAACTATTGAACGGTTGTTCTTTGTAGGGCTATATATTTCCATTAATTTCTTAGCAAGGGTTTTTTCATCTATATGCCTTTTAAGTACTCCATTTTCAGCTATAGAAATAACCCCTGTTTCTTCTGAAACTACCACTGCTATACAGTCTGATTTCTCTGAAATTCCCAAAGCTGCTCTATGTCTTGTCCCCAAGTCTCTGCTGAGATTCTTGTTTTCAGTTAGTGGTAAAAAACACGCTGCAGCTTTGATTCTATCATTTTTTATTATTACTGCTCCATCGTGGAGAGGTGTATTTGGAATAAATATATTAATAAGTAAATCCGTAGTAACATTGCCATCAATTTTGGTACCAGTATCAACTATTTCATTGAGTCCTGTATGTCTTTCCATTACAATAATCGCACCCATCTGTTGACGCGACAAAGACAGGGCAGCACGAACTATTTCCTGAACCAATTGTTGTGATGCCTCTGCACCAATTTCACCAAATGATCCTCTCAAAACTCTGCTTCTTCCTATATGCTCTAGGCCCCGCCTAAGCTCTGGTTGAAACATGATGATAATAAGCAATATTCCATAGCTCATTACGTTAGTAAGAATCCATTGGATTGTATATAAATGTAATAATTCACTAATTTTTGTAAGTACTAAGAGGGCAAAAATCCCTTTTATTAACTGTTCAGCTCTGGTTTCTTTAATCAATCCAAACAATTTGACCAGTAGAATAGCGACAATGGCTACATCCACTACATCAAATAAAGTTAAGTGCATAAAAAAATCAGGTAGCCCCATCCTATCACCTCGCTGTCCTTTACTCTAGTATAACATTATTTCTACTCATTGGGCAACAGTTTCAAAAATCATTTGGTACTGTTTTAACTTTTTCTTCTGTTGCTTCCTGTGACAGCTTCATATGTGTAGCAATTCTTTCATCAATTCCAGGGTGTTCTATAGCTCCTTCAAAATATTCCTTCAATGGAATTATCTTATATCCGGCTTCAGATCTATGAACCCATGTGGGGTGAAAGCTCATGTGCTTCAATTTCAAAGTCTTATTTTCAGGTTGCAATGTTAACTTTACCACTAACCCATCTTCAGAACGTACATTTCCCATTGTAGAGGCATATTGATTGCTAAGGAAGTTCCCAATGGAATAAATTATTGGTCCACTTGCCTCTTCTGTTTTATAATATTCTGCAAATTGTACTACGTGTGGGTGTGAGCCAATGATTGCATCTGCTCCCATATCAATCATTGCTCTTCCAAGTTCTTGCTGGGACTCATTTGGTTTTTCCATATATTCGCTGCCCCAGTGCATAATACCAATAATAAAGTCGACACCCTCTTCTTTTAACGATACAATATCTGCCTCAATATTGTCTCTACGAATTACATTTATCATAGCATCTCTTTTATCTATGCTCATCAAATGCTCGTTCCCATTTAGCCCATAGGTATAAGAGAATAGCCCAATTTTATAATCATCCAAAGGCACAACTCTCGTTCTCGGTTCTCCTTCATATTGAGTTCCCACATTTATTAGTTCATTCTTTTTGCATGAGTCCAATACGTTTATCATGCCCTTTTCACCTTGATCTAGGGTGTGGTTATGGCTGGTGTTAATTACATCAAAGCCCACGTTCTTCAATGCTACTAATGCCGATTCTGGAGTGTTAAACAACGGAAAACCCGATGGACCTTTATCGGGATTAATTGCAGTTTCAAAGTTTACCACAGCTATATCTGCGCTTTCCACCATAGGTTTTATGGCGGAAAAAGGAGGCTCAAAATTATAATCTCCTAAATTTGAATCATAGCATGATCTTACAATAGGTAAATGATATATAATGTCCCCTGCAAATAGAATTGTATATTCATCTTTTTTCTTAGGAAGTTCAGGTTCTGGCTCTGGCTCTTCTAATTCTTCTGGCTGCGAAATTTTCTCTGGTTCTTCTATTACTGGTGTCTTTGTTTCGCTGATATAGGTTGTAGTTGAGCATCCTGAAATTATTAAACAAAATATCAATAGTATTATATATTTATTATATCTTTTCATTGTACTCCTCTTTTTTCTTCATAATGCTCCAAATCATATATGCCACACCTACACTAATAAATATATCACCAATACTTATTACCCTAGGATAAATCCATGGTCTTGGTATGGCGATAATATCACCTAGAAAGCTCATCTTACTATTACTATTAAGTAGCACATGGGTAATGCTTAAACCCTGTTTTAGTAGCGATATAATATCTTCCTTTCCTATGGTCAATAATGCGCCCTCACTAACTGGCATGAGCCCACCATTGAAGCCCATAGCTATAAGGTTTAAACATGCTCCCGCTACAATTATCTTTCCTCCAGGTAATTTATAGTTCCTTATAATTACAATTGTAAGTAGCAAATATCCGAGCCACTCCATAATAATTAGTGTATGTATTGAAAAACGGCTTTGAAAGGATGAAATAGAAATTAACATACTTAATAATACATAGACAAAGATTCCCCATATCCAATGTATTTTTATTTGACGAAAATTATTAATATTCCCTTTTCTAATGATAGATAAAATTATAGCTAGTATGATTAATTCCATATTTCCCTCTATAAAAAAATATAAAAGCACCTTTCGGTGCTTTTATATTGTTTTCTTTAGTATGCAACAAAAATTGAGCTCTTAGCGTTGCAAATTGGGCAGCAGTCAACTTCTGTGTCAAAAGTAATATAACCACAAACTGGACACATTAATATATTTTCTGCATCTATATCTCTTCCTGCATCTACAGCGCTTTTTGCTTCTGTAAATCTATCTGCGTGAACTTGTTCTGCTGCAACAGCAAATCTCATTGCTTTAACAGCTTCTTTTTCGCCTTGCATTTCTGCTACAGCTAAATACGCTGGATACATCTGTCCAACTTCAAATAACTCTCCATTAATGGCTCCTTGTAAGTTCTCTGAAGTTGTTCCCAGTCCAAATCCACCGCCTGAAATTACGGAAAAGTCTCCGTGTATATCGGCTAGGGCTTTAAAATGAAGTGTTGCGTGTACTTGCTCTGCATCTGATGTAGCTAAAAATAGTCTCTCTACGTTGGGGAAACCATCTTTTTTTGCTTTTTCTCCCCAGATTCTATATCTCATGTGAGCCTGTGATTCTCCACCAAAAGCACTTCTTAAGTTGTCTTGTGTCATTGCATTCATATTTTACCCTCCTTGTAATTATAACAACATCTTCCACTTAATATTGTATCATATCAGTTCTATGTTATCAATAATAAAGGCAGAATAAAAAACTCTCTTTTTAGCTGATTTCAATGTTTGCAGGGACTAACAACGGTTAGTCAATTCTCACTATTTCTATTCTTTACTTTCCATCCTAATAAAATCACCGGTGTTAAAAATTCCTTCAATAGGAATATAAATTGTCTGCTGTGGATGGGGAGCTTCTGTAATAGGTTCCATTTTGTCATCAAATAGTTCGGTAATTTTATGTGAAACATGCTTTCTTCCAGGCCCAAATATCTCAACTTCATCGCCAATAACTATTTTATTTCTCTGCTCCACTTTTAGGATTTTCTTTTCTTTGTCATAGTCCAATACTCGCCCTACAAATTCAAATCCTCTAATGTAACCGCCATTATGGTAGTTTTGAGCGTCATGGCCTGGCTTTCCATCATAGAATCCAGTGGTGTAATCTCTATGACTAGTCTTCTGAAGTTCTTGTAAATAATATGGGTCTTTCCAATTATTAGGATCTTTGTAATATGCATCGATTGCCAATCTATATGCCCTTACAATGCTGGCTACATAGTATTCGCTCTTGACTCTTCCTTCTAGCTTTAAGCTATATATGCCCGCTTTATGAACATCGTCTAGTCTATCTATCATGCAAAGGTCTTTACTGTTAAATAAGAACGTGCCTTCTTCATGCTCTTCAATTGGAAAATACTGCCCTGGTCTTTTTTCTTCTACTACATGGTATTTATATCTGCAACCATGGGCACAGTCTCCCTGATTTGCATCTCTTCCTGTCATATAGTTACTAATCAAGCACCTTCCAGAATAGGAGATACACATTGCACCGTGTACAAATGCTTCTAGCTCCATCGTTTCTGGAATAGCTTCTTTTATTTTAGCTATTTCTTCCAGTGTGACTTCCCTAGCTAAAACAACCCTTTCTGCTCCCATATTATGCCAAAAGTTAATAGCCCTACTGTTAGTTATACTTCCCTGGGTGCTCATATGAATCGCCATATTAGGTGCTGCTGATTTGACTGTATCGAACATTCCTGGATCAGTTACGATTACTGCATCAACTTTCATAGCTTCCAGTTCTTTGACGTATTCTTCAGCTCCGTCAAAGTCACCCTCGTGAGGAACAATGTTTAATGTCACATATACTTTTTTCCCTCTTTCGTGGGCATATTCAATTCCCTCTTTCAATTGATCGTTGGAAAAGTTCTTTGAAGCTTTTCTCATTCCAAAGCTCTCTCCTCCTAAATATACAGCATCTGCACCATAATCTATTGCTGCTTTTAGCTTTGTTATATCACCTGCTGGTGCTAATAATTCCATTGGTTTCATGTTTTATCCTTTCCTAATCACTGCTACTCCATCGTGAATAGATGCTAATACTATCTCAAATCTACTATCTTCTGAAATTTCACTTAAGAAATTTCTCATCCTATTCACTAGTGTTCTGTCTCTCCTGTTGACTTCGCTACTTTCCGCTACCATTCCTCTAAATAGCACGTTATCACACACTACCAAGCCGCCTTTATTTAGCCAAGGCTCTATGAGTATAAAAAACTCTTCATAATGTGATTTTGCTCCATCCATAAAAACAAAGTCTACAGGATTTTCCCATCCTTCTAAAATTTCAGTTGCCTCTCCACAGAACTGGATAACTTTGTCCGACAAACCTGCATCTTCAAAAACAACTTCAGCTTCTTTATATCTATCATACCTTCGCTCTAGTGTATAAAGTTTCTCTAAGCTTTCGTTTTCTTCTGCCATTACCAATGCTGAATACCCCATAGCCGTACCTATTTCCAATATGGTCTTTGGCTTTGTAATATTTACCAACATTCTTAGTATACTGGCTACCTCAGGTGCTATAATTGGCACATTTCTCGTTACTGCCAGCGATTCTAGTCTTTCCTGTAACTTAGAACTAGGTTTAATTAGAGACCTGATATATTCTGTAGCTTTATCGTCTACTATTCCACCTGTTTTGGGACCTTGTAACGAATGACTCATCTTTTCCAATCCTCTCAAAAGAACACCCGGATAACCGGGTGCCTGTTTTTATAAAACTTTCAATTCCTCAAGTTAATGATTACACTTCCATAATAATCGGAAGAATCATTGGGTTTCTTTTTATCTCAGAATAAATGAATTTTCTAAGGGATTCTCTAATAGCTGTCTTAAGCTCTGACCAATCAGTCATGCCTCTTTCCAAACAATCTTCAACCACTTCATAAACGAGTTTGCGGGATTTTTCCATCATATCTTCAGATTCCTTAACATAAACAAATCCTCTGGAAATAATATCTGGCCCAGCAACGATAACGCTTCCTTGCTTAGAAATGGTTACCACCACTGCAATCAGACCATCCTCAGAAAGGTGTTTTCTATCTCTAAGGACTATTTGTCCTACATCTCCAACCCCTAATCCATCTACGAGAACATTTCCCGCCACGACGCTCTTACCTTTTTTTACGCTATCTTTTCCAAACTCTAAGCAGTCTCCGTTTTCCATAATGAATATATCTGATTTTGGAATTCCCATGTCAACTCCTAAACCAGCATGTTTCATCAGGTGAAGTGTTTCACCATGGGATGGAATAAAATACTTAGGTTTTACCAAACTTAATATTAATTTCAATTCCTCTTGGTAGGCGTGACCTGAAACGTGAATTTCTGATAGCGTCTCATAAATTACTTTAGCTCCACGTTCCATAAGTTTATTGATGATTTTGAATACAGTTTTTTCATTTCCTGGTATAGGATTTGCAGAAAGTATTACTGTATCTAATGGACTTAGCTTGATCTGCTTATGCTCACCATAAGCTATTCTAGTAAGGGCACTCATCGGTTCCCCTTGTGAGCCTGTGGTTATTATTGCCACTTTTTCAATAGGGAATCTATCTACTTCCCTTAAGTCGATTATTGTATCCTCTTTCGCTTTTAGATATCCCATTTCAAATGCAACGTTGGTGACATTAATCATAGATCTTCCTGATAATGCAATTTTTCTGCCATATTTTTCAGCAGCATTTATTATTTGCTGTATCCTGTGGATATTAGATGCAAATGTTGCAATGATTATTCTAGTCTTTGTCTGTGCAAAAATTTGATTAAAGGTCTCGCCAACAGCTCTTTCGCTGATACTATATCCAGATCTAGTTGCGTTGGTGCTATCTGACATTAGCGCCAATACGCCATTACTTCCATATTCAGCAAATTTATTCAAGTCAATTGCATCACCCATTATTGGCGTGAAGTCAACTTTAAAGTCTCCAGTATGGATTACAGTTCCTACGGGAGATTTGATTGCTATTGCAGCACTATCTGGTATCGAGTGTCCTGTTTTAATAAATTCAACTTCAAATTTTCCTAGTTTAAATACTTCACCGTGCTTGACTATATTCTTTACTGCATTTTTTATATTATGCTCCATTAGCTTAGGTTTTACCAAGCCTAATGTCAATTTAGTTCCATATAGAGGCACATTTACTTCTTTTAATAAATACGGTATCCCCCCTATATGGTCTTCGTGACCATGGGTTATTAACAGCCCTTTAATTCTATCTTTATTATTAATCAAATATGAGAAATCTGGTATTACTATATCTACCCCTAATTGCTCATCTTCAGGAAAAGTAAGCCCGCAGTCCACCAATACTATGTCTCCATCGTATTCTAATACTGTTAGGTTTTTTCCTATTTCATGCATTCCCCCTAAGGGAATAATTTTTAATTTATTTTCTTTCTTCATGTTTCTCTCCTTTTCGATCTTTTGCTTGGCATTCAGAGCAATAGCCATAAAACTTTAAGCTGTGATCGACGATGGAGAAATGTTCATCTTCCTGGATTGCTTCTTCTAATTCATCAAGTAAATCCCACTTGGCTTCAATTATTTTGTCACATCCTAAGCAAATCAAATGATGGTGATGGTGTCCCACATTACCTTCATTGATTTCATATCTGCTCAAACCGTCACCAAAATCCAGTTTATAGACCATATTGAGTTGTTCAAATAACAAAAGGGTCCTATAGGCAGTAGCTATACCTATTTCAGGATCTTTTTCTTGAGCTAACTTCAATATCTCCTCTATTGACAGGTGTTTATTATGGTTTTCTAGCATTACCTCCAAGATACTCAGCCTTGGTTTAGTATGCTTATAACCTGCCGCTTTTAAAATGCGACAATACTCGTCATAAAGTTGATCCATTTCTTCACCTCCGATTATTGTAAATTTTCTTTTAACAACTCTTCGTAAGCTTCCGTAGCCTCTTCTAATTCATCATCTTCAATTCCTTCTAAAAATTCTTGTCCCTGATCATCTATACCCACTTTTAAAATGTAAGTTGGTGAGTGAATATCCGTTGCTGGTAGCATTGCCACATAATCTGTGTCTTCTACGCTAAACTTTGCTTTCACTACAAACTCCACTTCATTTCCCATCTCATCATAAAACACATGTCTTTGCACAGTTATTCCCCTTTTCGATCTAAATAGGCTTGCAGAATAATTGTCGCCGCTATGCGGTCGACGACACCTCGCCTTTTTTCTCTTGTCATTCCACTTTGAATCAGCACTTGCTCTGCTGAAACTGTGGTCATTCTTTCATCTTGAAATTTAACTTCCACTTTATGGACTTGCTTAATGCTTTGCCCTACTCGACGCACTTTCTCTGCCATTGGACCTTCTGTTCCATTCATATTAAAAGGCATACCCATTACCACAAGGTCAACTTCATTGTTTTTAATAAGTTCTCCTATGGCTTGAAGTGTTTGTTTACGCCCTTTATTTTCAATTACAGTTAGCCCTTGAGCTGTTAGTCCCAGTGGATCACTAAGGGCAATACCTATTCTGCTATCGCCCATATCTATACCCATAATACGTCCCATCTTGTACCCCATTTATAAATAGAGATGGACATTAAGCCCATCTCCATCACTTAGTTGTTTAAATAATTGTTGAGCAACTCTCCTAATAGCTCGTCTCTTTCAACTTCCACAATTAGAGCGCGAGCATTTCTATGACTGGTAATATAGGTGGGGTCACCGGAAAGTACATATCCTATAAGTTGATCAATAGGATTATAGCCCTTTTCTTCCAACGCCTCATAAACCTCGCTCAAAATTAATCTTATTTGATTAGGTTCCTCATTATGGAAAGAAAACTTCATCGTATTAAATCTTTGATCACTCATTCATACCCTCCCTTTACCTGCTTTAATTTTCATTATCATTATAACATATTTTTATCAGTTGTATATTAAAGCTTAAGAATTAATAAAATCTTTAACTTTGCTTAAAGCCTCATCAACTTTTGATATATCTTTGCCTCCTGCTGTGGCCATATCAGGGCGTCCACCGCCATTACCACCGGTGACTTGCGCTACTGATTTTACTATTTTACCTGCATTATAACCCTTGCCTACTAAGTCTTTGGTGACTCCTGCAATAAATGTCAGTTTCTCTCCCTGAATTGATGATAGTACCACAACACCTGACCCTATTTTATCTTTTATCTGGTCTACTAAATCTCTTAAGCCATTTGCATCAATATCTTTTAAAGCTTTAGTGATATATGATATGTCTCCAGCTTTCTGAATATTATCAAATAAGTCTTGAGTGGATTCAGCAGCTTTTTCTTTCCTCAGTTGTTCTATTTCTTTTAAAGCCTCTTTTAATTCAGCATTAATAGCATTCGCCTTTTGAATTAATTCTTGAGGAGTTGTTTTCATAACCTTTGCCAATGCTTTGCGCTCTTCTTCCAAATTTATATCGTGTGCTAATACTGACATGGAAGTCATATATTCAACACGTCTAACTCCACTGGCTACGGAAGATTCACCCGTGATTTTAAACACCCCAATTTGAGCTGTGTTGTCCACGTGAACTCCACCACATAGTTCTACCGAGAAGTCTCCCATGGCAACAACTCTTACTTGATCTCCATATTTCCCCTCAAATAATCCTATTGCCCCTTTTTCATTTGCCTCTGGCATGGACATTTCATCAATGGCCACAGGCAGAGATTCTAATATTCTTTCGTTTACTAAATCTTCTACTCTTTTTATTTGCTCTGGAGTCATCGCTTCATAGTGAGTGAAGTCAAACCTCGCTCTATCGTCTCCAACTTCGGACCCAGCTTGATTGACATGTTCTCCAAGGACTTCCTTTAATGCCTTATGAAGTAAGTGAGTTGCACTATGGTTTCTCATTATAGCGCCTCTTCTGAACGCATCAACTTTTGCAGTAACAACATCAGCGACAGACAGCTCACCTTTAGTAACCTCGACAACATGGTAGTATGTGCTATTAGGTGTTTTCTGTGTATCTTTTACCACTGCTACCAAATTGGATCCTTTTATTGTTCCAGTGTCCCCAATCTGTCCTCCAGATTCACCATAAAATGGAGTAGATTTTAATACCACTTGACCAACTTGACCCTCAGTTATTTTATCAACTGAATTGCCCTCATGGTAAATAGCAACGACTTCAATCTCATCTGCCAGCAATTCGTATCCTACAAAACTATTTTCATAATCAACCATTTCTTTTTTGCTTTGGCTAGACCAACCTATGTTGTCAGATCCATCTCTTGCTTCCCTAGCTCTAGTTCTCTGTTGTTCCATCAGTTCTTTAAAACCGGTTTCATCTACGGTCATATCTTTCTCTCGAGCTAGTTCTAGTGTCAAGTCCAATGGAAAACCGTAGGTGTCATACAGTTTAAATGCATGTTCACCATCTATCTGATTGGAGTTATTAGCCTTCAATTCTTCAATATATTCATCTAAGATGTCCATTCCAATATCTATAGTCTCTTGGAATTTCCTTTCTTCAACGGAAATAACATCATTTATTAACTGTTTTTTCTCTAATAGCTCTGGATATCCAACGCACCAAGAATTAATTACAACATTTGCAAGCTCAGAAAGGAAACTTCCCTCTATGCCTAATAGTTTGCCGTGACGAGCTGCTCGTCTGATTATTCTTCTCATTACATAGCCTCTACCTTCATTTGAAGGCAATACTCCATCTGAGGCTAAGAACGTGGCAGCCCTAATGTGGTCAGTAATTACACGAACTGAAATATCCAATTTAGAGTCTGATTTATATTTATATTTTGCTATTTCTTCAATTTTAGTTATTATTTCTCTAATTACAGTAGTTTCAAAGATATTGTCGGCTACTTCCAAAACCGTTGACATACGCTCTAACCCCATGCCAGTGTCGATATTAGGATTTGCCAATGGATGGTAAACTCCAGCTTCATCTTTATCGAATTGAGTAAATACCAAGTTCCAGATTTCAATAAATCTATCGCATTCACATCCTGGTTTGCAGTCAGCACAACCACAGCCATGTTCTTCTCCTCTATCCACATAGATTTCAGAACAAGGCCCCGATGGTCCGACTTCAAGCTCCCAGAAATTATCTTCTTTGCCTAGTCTCACAATGCGTTCCTCTGGAACACCTACCACATCTTTCCAAATATTATAGGCTTCGTCATCTTCATAATATACTGTTGCCCAAAGCTTTTCAGGATTTACTTCAAGTCTTTCAGTTAGGAATTCCCACGCCCATTCTACGGCTTCTTTTTTAAAGTAATCTCCAAATGAAAAGTTTCCCAGCATTTCAAAGAATGTGCCGTGTCTATCTGTAATTCCAACATTGTCTATATCACCTGTTCTAACGCACTTTTGACAAGTGGTCATTCTAGTTTTAGGAGGAACCAATTCTCCTGTAAAATATTTCTTAAGTGGTGCCATACCGGCTCCTATTAAAAGTAGAGATTTATCATTTTGTGGAACTAAAGAATAGCTTTCGTGTATCAAGTGCCCTTTTTCCTCAAAAAACTCCAAATACATTTTCCTTAGTTCATGTAGCCCAATTTTTTTCATTGTTCCTCCTCATTATATCCCTGGGATTTGCTGATATTGCAACATCCCTAATCTTAACACTATTGCTAATATATTACTCTATTGGAGTAATACTTTCTTCATCATTCTTCTCTTTATATTTTCGTACCAGGAAATTGACGACTATAATACTCATCGCCACCAATGGTACTGAAATAATCATACCTAGTACTCCATATAATCTTCCTGCTAATATTATTGTAATAAAAACCACTAAAGGGTGTAAACCCAATGTAGTAGAAAGTACTTTCGGAGCTACAATATTATTCTCTACCCATTGTAACGCAATGAAGAAAATCAAAACCCATAATGCTTTTAATGGACTTGAAATAAAAGCAAAAATAACCGCTGGTAGTAGTCCCAAGAAAGGACCTATATATGGAATAATGTCTGCAATCATGGTGACAATTCCAATTACAATTGCAAATTCCACTTTAAAAATAAAAAGCATAATTGTAGTGGAAACGCCTACAAATATAGCCATAATTATTCTTCCACGTATAAAGTCATCCATTACCCTGTTTATTTCAGTTCCTAAAATTGATGCATCTTTTTGATACTTCTTGGGAACGAACCCACTTACCCAATTTTTAATTCGCTTTCTATCTATTACTAAAAAATATGTCATAATAGGTACCATTATAACGTTAATAATTTTAGCAAATACACTGGAAAATCCACTTACTACATTTCCTACAGTTCCTATAGTGCGATTTTGAAAACCTGCAATTATCATCTGTATATTTTCATCTATGGATTCAATAATGTTATCAGCTGTTTGTTGCCCTAAGCTTTTAGTTAGCATTTCTCCATAAATATTTATCAGCTTTTTACCTCTTTGCATAAGATCCGGCAACGTACTCACCAGTTTTGTGAACTCAGCAGTAGTTCTAGGAATTACACTTACGGCTAGCATTACCATAACAAGCAATACTCCCATATAGACTATTGCAACTCCTGCCCATTTTGGTACATTCCATTTTCTCCCAAGATACTGAACGCCAGGATTTATTAAATATGCTAAGAAAAGGGCCATAATAAATGATATGAAAAATTCATTCAAAACTTTTACTTTAGTAAACAAGTACATAAGTATCCACACCACGAGAATAGTTAATATCACCTTTTTTACTAACGTATAATTAATCTTAATCACTCTATCTTCAGGCACATATCTATTTCCTATATGAATAAGGTAGTAGATAATAACTGCAATAAGTGCAATAACTCCTATAACCATAATTCTATTAAATAAAGGGGATACTGCTGTCATAACATCTAAGTTCATATCTACACCTCCTAAAGCTTAGCATCGATAAAACTTCCTATTTTACCATTATACCACAAAGACTGCCAATATTAACAGTTGGCAGTCTTTTTTTGAGCACTATAATATAATAATTTATCAATTAACTTCTTATTATTCTTCAGGCATATCGTGTAAGTGTTCATCGCTAAAATCGTAGTCTTCAAGCCCTTCAATCTCTATATTGTTTTTTTGTGCATAATCTAGTAGTGCCGATCTCACTGCCTGCTCTGCTAGAACTGAACAGTGCATTTTAATTGGAGGCAGCCCATCTAATGCTTCAGCTACTGCTTTGTTGGTTATCTCCATTGCTTCCTGAATCGTCTTGCCCTTTATCATTTCAGTTGCCATAGAGGAGGACGCAATTGCGGAACCACATCCAAAAGTTTTGAACTTAGCATCTTTGATTATGCCATCTTCTATGTCTAAATATATTTTCATAATATCGCCACACTGGGCGGTTCCAACTTCTCCAACTCCTGAAGCGTCAGCGATTTCTCCGACGTTTCTAGGGTTCATAAAGTGATCCATAACTTTTTCTGAATACATTATTTTCCCTCCTTAATAAAGTCTTCATATAATGGGCTCATGCTTCGGAATCTTTCCACTACTTTCTTCAAATTCTCCACTACAAAATCAATTTCTTCATATGTGTTTGATTCGTCTAAAGATAGCCTCAAGGAGCCGTGAGCAATTTCATGGGGAAGACCTATTGCCAATAATACGTGAGACGGATCAAGAGAGCCTGAAGTACATGCACTTCCTGAGGATCCAGCTATACCCAGCATATCCAATGCCAGTAGCATGGCTTCTCCTTCTATGAATCTAAAACAAACATTACAGTTCCCTGGTAATCTTTTTTCTCTGGATCCATTTACTCTGGAATGCTCAATTTCAGAAAGTACCTTATCGATAAGATAGTCTCTTTTTTTCGATAAATCTGTGATTTTTTCATCCATATTTTCAACTGCAACTTCAATTGCTCGTCCTAGTCCCACGATGCCAGCCACGTTTTCAGTTCCTGCACGTCTCCCCTTTTCCTGCCCTCCGCCTAAAATCAAATTGGCTGGTCTTAGTCCATTTCTTATAAACAATGCTCCTACACCTTTGGGTGCATGTAATTTATGTCCTGATAAGGAAAGCATATCTATACCCATTTCATGGACGCTTATGGGAACGTGGCCTACAGCTTGGACTGCATCAGTATGAAATAACACCTTATGTTCTTTAGCAATTTTTGCGATTTCTTCCACTGGCTCTATAGTTCCAATCTCATTATTTGCAAACATAATAGTTATTAATATGGTATCTGGTCTAATGGAATCTTCTAGTTCTTTAAGGCTGATAAATCCTTCTTCATCAACATTTAAATAGGTTACTTCATAGCCTTCTTTTTCCAAATCTTCGCAAGTGTGAAGCACTGCATGGTGCTCAATTTTAGAGGTAATAATGTGGCGTCCTTTATCTTTAAGGGATTTTGCTATACCTTTTATCGCCCAGTTATCAGCTTCTGAACCACCTGCAGTAAAATATATTTCTTCTGGCTTAGCACCTATTGCATCAGCCACCTGCTTTCTAGCTTTATTTAACGCCTTCTTTGATTCTTGACCTAAAGAATAGACGCTTGATGGATTTCCGTAAAAATCTTGAAAATATGGAAGCATCGCTTCCATTACTTCATTGCTGACTCTTGTCGTAGCAGCATTGTCCATATAAATATAACGTTCCATTGTTATCCTCCTTATATATTACTCATGTCTGCCAACGACATTGAGTCCATAACCTTATCTATCTTAAGCTGGAGCTTTGTTAGCACATCTCTAGTCGGGCATTCTTCAATTCTGCTACATTCATTATTTAATTCAGTGCAATGTTTGTAAAGTGACATGTCGCCTTCCAACACCCTTAGTATCTCACCTATAGTGATATCTTCAGCCGGTTTCGCCAAAATATAGCCACCTTGAGGCCCTCTAACACTCTTAATCAGCTCCTCTTTTCTGAGAGCTGAAAACAACTGTTCCAAATATGCCTCTGATAAATTCTCTGCCTTAGCAATGTTTTTCAGAGGAACTGGTCCATCTGTGCTACTTATCATAAGATGGTGCATTGCCATCAAACCGTATCTTCCTCTTGTTGAAAGCTTCATTTACTCACCTCCACTAATAACCAACTAAATCACTTGGTTATCTCATAATACCCAAATTTGTATTTAATGTCAACATTCTTAAGTAAAATAATTAAAACAAAGATGATATTTTTTATATTATATATGGGCAAATTTATAGACCCCTTTGAAACAAAGAGGCCTATAGTGTCTTCGTCTTATTTTACTACTATATTGTAAATTTTTCCTGGTACATAAATAATCTTCTTAACGCTACCGGAACCTATGGCTTCAACGATTGTTTCTTCCGCCAATACTAGTTCATCTATAGCATTTTTTTCTAGTGTTCGTGGAATCATAATTTTGTGGCGAAGTTTTCCATTAATTTGAATTGGTAATTCTAATTTATCTTCAACGGTTTTCGCTTCCTCATATTCAGGCCATGCCTGTTTATGCAATAGTCCACCTAGTTTCTGAGTTTCCCATATTTCTTCTGTTATATGTGGAGCAACTGGGTTTAACAATAGCATAAAGGTCCTCAACTCACCACGTGTTATAGATTCTTTCTTATATAGATCATTTATTAAGCTCATCAACGTTGCAATTGCAGTATTGAATTTAAGATTTTCATAATCATAAGAAACTTTTTTTACTGCTTTATGGAACGAAACTTCCATGTCTTTGCTGTATTCATCTCCATCTACTAATAGTTCCTGAAGACCCCAAACTCTATCTAGGAATCTACGGCAACCTTTCACCCCTTGTTCTGACCATGGTGCTGATTTTTCAAAGTCTCCTGCAAACATTTCATATAGTCTTAGGGTATCTGCGCCAAATTCTCTTACAATATCGTCTGGATTGATTACGTTTCCTCTGGACTTACTCATCTTCTCATTGTTTTCACCTAAAATCATACCGTGAGATGTTCTCTTGGCATATGGCTCTGAAGTTGGAACAGCTCCAGTGTCATATAGGAATTTATGCCAGAATCTTGAATATAGCAAGTGAAGTGTAGTATGCTCCATTCCTCCATTATACCAATCAACTGGAAGCCAGTAATTCAAGGCTTCTTGTGAGGCAAAGCAGCTGTCGTTATGAGGATCTGTATATCTTAAATAGTACCAGTTGGATCCCGCCCAGTTAGGCATGGTATCTGTTTCTCTGTGGGCTGGTCCTCCACATATTGGGCAAGTCGTCTCCACCCAATCGGTCATTCCTGCTAATGGTGACTCTCCTGTATCTGACGGCTCGTAAGTCTCCACCTCAGGCAACAATAATGGTAGTTCGTCTTCTGGTAGCGGTACCCATCCATGCTCTTCGCAGTGTACCAAAGGAATTGGTTCTCCCCAGTATCTTTGTCTTGAGAATATCCAATCTCTAAGCTTATAGTTGATTTTTTTCTCGCCTAACTTTTTATCTTCTAGCCAATCCAACATTTTGGCAATAGCTTCTTTTGGAGCCATGCCATTTAGGAATCCTGAATTTACTAACGTTCCTGAATCAGTGTCGCTATAAGCTTCTTTAGTTACATCACCGCCACTGATTACCTCAACTATTGGCATATTAAATTTCTTAGCAAATTCCCAGTCCCTTTGGTCGTGTCCAGGTACCGCCATTATAGCCCCTGTTCCATAGCTCATTAGAACGTAGTCTGAAATCCACACTGGTATTGTCTCTCCAGTGGCAGGGTTAATAGCAGCTAAGCCTTGCAACATTACGCCTGTCTTATCCTTAGATAATTCAGTTCTCTCAAAGTCTGATTTTTTGGCTACTTCTTCCTGATAAGCCCTTACCTCTTCTAAGTTCGTTATTCTGTCACTTTCTTCAGAAATCAGTGGATGTTCAGGGCTGATTACCATATAGGTTGATCCAAATAGAGTATCTGGTCTAGTGGTGAACACTTTTAACGTATGGTCTGTTCCTTCTATATTAAATAGAACTTCTGCTCCTTCTGATCTGCCAATCCAATTCTTTTGCTGTAATTTCACTCTCTCTATGAAATCCACAGTGTCCAAATCATCTATTAATCTCTGTGCATAATCAGTTATTTTTAGCATCCATTGATTTTTTACTCTACGAGCAACTTCTCCACCACAGCGTTCACAATGCCCACCTACAACTTCTTCATTGGCTAGTCCTATTTTACAAGAATTACACCAGTTAATAGGTATTTCTTCCTTATATGCTAAGCCTTTGTTGAATAATTGAATGAATATCCATTGAGTCCAATGGTAGTAATTGGGGTCGGTAGTATTAATTTCTCTTGACCAGTCAAATGAAAAACCAACCGATTGCAACTGTTCCTTAAATCTTGCAACGTTTCTCTTGGTAACTTGTTCTGGGTGAATCTTATGCTTTACTGCATAGTTTTCTGTAGGTAATCCAAATGCATCCCATCCCATTGCAAAAAGAACGTTATAGCCTTCCATTCTTCTTTTTCTTGCCATAATATCTAACGCTGTATAGGGTCTTGCATGTCCTACGTGAAGTCCTTCTCCAGATGGATAAGGAAACTCAACTAGTGGGAAAAACTTTTTTTGATCATAGTTATTGCTAGCTTGAAACACTTTGTTTTCAGCCCAATAGTCTTGCCATTTTTTTTCGATTAATTCCGGTTGATAGTTTTTCATATTGCCTCCTATAATACAAAAATCCCTCCGCCTCATAAGAGGCGAAGGGTTAACTCCGCGGTACCACTCTATTTGATGGGTATTCCATCCACTTTATCGTTATAAGGCCCGACGGCCACTTAGCTCCCAAGGCGAGAAATAGTATTCAGGGTTCGTCTTTCACCAACCGACGACTCTCTATGCCCTTATCCCTATGAACTCCTGTTCATCGCTTATATACGTTGGATTTTAACATATTTTTAATTTAGTTGCAAGTTAAAATTCAGCACTACCTACAGTTCTTGGAAACGGTATTACGTCTCTGATATTGCTTATGCCAGTAAGATACATAATAGCACGCTCAAAACCAAGTCCATATCCGCCATGGTGAGTTGTTCCATATTTTCGTAATTCTAAATACCACCAATAGTTCTCCCTATCTAATCCCATATCTTCCATTCTTTGACGTAGGACATCTTCTCTTTCTTCCCTTTGGCTTCCACCGATTATCTCACCGACTCCAGGCACCAATAAGTCCGTTGCTGCTACGGTTTTCTTATCTTCGTTTAATCTCATATAGAACGCTTTAATATCCTTAGGATAATCCGTTACAAAAACTGGCCCTTTGATTATCTCTTCGCATAAAAATCTTTCATGTTCAGTTTGTAAGTCCATACCCCATTCAACAGGGTATTGGAATTCTTTTCCAGATTCTAAAAGAACATCAATCGCCTCAGTATAAGTCATGCGTGCAAAGGGACTGGCTACAATCGCATTAAGTCTTTCTAATAGCTCTTGATCTACAAATCTATTGAAGAATTCCAATTCATCTGGACATTTTTCTAAAACAGCCTTTACAATATGACGCATCATATCTTCTGCTAATTGCATAACATCCTTTAGTTCTGCAAATGCTATCTCAGGTTCTATCATCCAGAACTCCGCCGCATGACGGCTCGTATTTGAATTTTCAGCTCTAAAAGTGGGACCGAATGTATAAGTATTTCTAAATGCTTGAGCAAATACTTCAGCTTCCAATTGTCCAGATACAGTCAGGTTAGTTTCTTTCTCAAAGAAATCTTCTGAATAATCTACTTTACCGTCTTCAGTCATCGGCACATCCGACAAGTCTAAAGATGTCACGTGGAACATTTCACCGGCGCCTTCTGCGTCACTTCCCGTAATTATCGGTGAATGGCAATAAACAAAATCTCTTCCTTGAAAAAATTCGTGGATTGCAAACGCTACCACTGATCTTAGTCTAAACACAGCACTAAAAGTATTGCTTCTAGGTCTTAAGTGAGCAATGGTTCTAAGGTACTCTAAGGTATGACGTTTTTTCTGCAGTGGATAGTCTTGATTAGAAACTCCTTCTACAAGTATCTGTTTAGCTTTAATCTCTATGGATTGCTTCTCTCCTGGTGATGATACTACCACACCTTTTACGATAATAGCTGATGAAATTGGTAGCTTTGAAATCTCAGCAAAGTTTATTAAAGAATCTTCATATACTATCTGCATGTTCTTAAAGCATGATCCATCGTTTAGCTCAATGAATCCAACATTTTTTGAACTTCTAGCAGTTCTTATCCATCCTTCAACAATTACCTCTTTTCCTGTATATTCTTCAGGTAAAGAAAACAATTTTTTTACAGCA
The DNA here is from genome assembly GCA_012728295.1 of Tissierellia bacterium. Taxonomy (GTDB): domain Bacteria; phylum Bacillota; class Clostridia; order Tissierellales; family Peptoniphilaceae; genus JAAYFJ01. Next base: position 31,405 of record JAAYFJ010000093.1, read on the forward strand.
ACTCTCATGATAATCCTCCTCAAAAAATAATAATACCCTCTCATCATAGGACGAAAGGGTAATTTTCCGCGGTACCACCTAAATTGCATATAGCCACTTAATTGCAGATAACGGTTGCTCCGCCTGAATTATTGTTTACTCAGGTGCTCCGAGCTGTTCCCTTGAAAACAAATCATATTGCCGTTCCACTGTTGGCAACTCCCTGGTTTGAATCGCTTTTTCAAGAGGTCTCTTCTTAGCTTATATAGTTTATACCATGCACATTTCGCTTTGTCAAGCTAATGCATCACAGGTTTTCTATTCAGAATCTATCTTCGTAGTTTTTTCCCAATTCTTTGCTATCTCGGCCTCTATTCCAATTTTTCCTGGACTATAATAGGATACCTGTCTCATTCCTTGAGGTAAATAATCCTGTTTAACATAATGATTTGGAAAGTCGTGGGGATATTTATATCCTAGGTTTTCAATATCTTTATCTTGAGTTTCAATTTTTATGTTTTTAAGATGTTCGGGAACTTGACCTGGTCCATTAGCTCTTACATAAGCTAAGGCATTATTTATACCTAAATACGCTGAATTACTCTTTGGTGCCAATGCTAAATAAATAGTTGCCTCCGCTAATGGTATCCTACCTTCCGGCATACCTATTATGTTAATTGCATCAAATGCAGAAACCGCAACCGATAGTGCTATCGGATCAGCCATTCCTATATCCTCTGCTGCAGAAACAATCAATCTTCTCGCTATGAATTTAGGATCTTCTCCACCTTCTATCATGGATGCCAGCCAGTGTAGTGCACCTTGAGGATCCGATCCTCTTATACTCTTAATAAAAGCAGAGATAATATCGTAGTGCTGCTCTCCATCTTTATCGTATCTAACTCTTCTTATTTGGCTCGATTCCTTTATGGTTTCAGCATCAATAATAACTACACCAGATTCATTTGGCATTGTAGTTAACGCTGCCAGTTCTAAAGTATTTAAAAGGTTTCTACCATCACCCTGTGCCGATTTCACAAGGTAGTTTAGACCGTCTTCTTCAAGCTTTATTTTTATATGTCCAAGACCTTTCACCTTATCTTCCAACGCCATATTTGCAAGGGTGATTAGAGCTTTTTCATTTAATAATTCTAACCTAAAAACGGTACAACGGGATAGTAGCGCTTTATTCACTTCGAAATATGGGTTTTCCGTAGTAGCTCCTATTAACAATAGAACTCCCTTTTCCACATGGGGAAGCAAAGCATCCTGTTGTGCTTTATTAAATCTATGAATTTCATCAATAAATACTACCGTTTCTTTGCCACTTTGTCCCAGCGTTTCTTTGGCTTCATCTACCACTTGACGAATATCCTTTACTCCGGAAGTTACGGCACTTATCTCAACGAAGCGTTTTTTTGTAGAATTTGCAACAATATGAGCCAATGTGGTCTTCCCGGTACCAGGTGGTCCGTACAATATCATGGAGGTCAATCTGTCTGCGGATATCATTCTATTTAATAGTTGACCTTTTCCCATTATATGTTCTTGACCTACAAAATCTTCTACGCTTTCAGCTCTCATTCTCTGAGCTAGTGGAGCTTGTTTCTTTAACGTGGCCTCTCTCTTTATAGAGAACATGTCCATGTCTTTACTCCTCTTCTTCTATTATGCGCTTTAATTCCTCCATAAAAGTATTGATGTCTTTAAATTGTCTATATACAGATGCAAATCTAACATATGCAACTTCATCTAGTTTTTTCAATTCGTCCATAACCATATCTCCAACTTCCATGGTTGTAATCTCTTTGTCCATTCTATTACTTAATTCTTTTTCTATTCTAGAAACTGCATTTTCAATAGAGTGAACGCTTACAGGGCGTTTTTCAGAAGCTCGTATCATTCCATATAATAGTTTATTTCTGTCAAAACTCTGTCTGGTACCATCTCTTTTTATCACCCTTAAAGGTATTTCTTCAACCTTTTCATAGGTAGTGAATCTCTTGCCACAAGCGTTACATTCTCTTCTTCTTCTTATCGATTTGAAATCATCAGTGGGACGCGAATCCACAACCTTTGAGTCCGGTGTATCACAATATGGGCACTTCATCATAGTCCTCCATTCTAAATAAAGCACTCTCTTTGAGTGCTTTATTTCGTATATCATTTATTTTCTTGTAATAACTAAATGCGTTTTAAGAAATCAGGAATATTTAAGCTTCCGTCTGGGGCATATCTGTCTTTACTAGTTGCATTTTCAACTTGACCAACTTTACTTGGAAGTCTTGGGGACTTAGTTTCATTACCAAATTCTGTAGCAATAACAGTAATCTTAATTTCATCGCCAAGAGTTTCGTCAATTCCCGCTCCAAATATAATGTTTGCATCATCATCAACTGCTTGACGAATTAGATCAGCAGCTTCATTAACTTCAAAAATACCAAGTGAAGATCCACCTGTAATATTAAGAAGAACTGAACGTGCTCCTTCAATGGAAGTTTCCAATAGAGGAGAGCTAATAGCCATTTTAGCAGCTTGAACCGCTCTTTCATCTCCCGTTCCAAATCCAATACCCATATGAGCAATGCCCTTGTCTTCCATAATGGTCTTAACGTCAGCAAAGTCCAAGTTAATCAATGCAGGTACAGATATCAAATCAGAAATACCTTGAATACCTTGACGTAATACTTCGTCAGCCATTCTAAAAGCTTCTTCAATGGTAGTTTTACGATCTGCTATTTCTAATAACTTGTCGTTCGGAATGGTTACCAGTGTATCTACCTTGTCTTTTAGAGCTTCAATACCAAGGTCAGCTTGTTTTTTACGTTTTAAACCTTCAAATAAGAATGGTTTAGTTACAACACCTACAGTAAGTATTCCTAGTTCCCTTGCTACTTCCGCAATTATTGGAGCACCACCTGTTCCGGTACCGCCTCCCATACCTGCGGTAATGAAGACCATGTCTGCGCCTTCAAGCATTTCTTTAATCTCAGCTCTGTTTTCTTCAGCTGATAATTGGCCTATTTCAGGGTTTGCTCCTGCGCCAAGACCTTTGGTAACTTTTATACCTACCTGTAATTTGCCTTCAGCTCTTGATGTCGCCAAAGCTTGTTTGTCCGTATTCACTGCAATGAATTCAATACCCTTTACGCCGGAGTCCACCATACGGTTAACCGCATTATTTCCACCGCCGCCTACGCCGATGACCTTAATTTTCGCAAATTGGTCTACATCAATATCAAAATCGAACATTTCTTTCCTCCTTCGCCAGCGCTCAAGGCAAACTGTTGTATTTACAAGACTATCATATTGATATTACAGTTTATGATATCAGAGTTGTTTTTATGTATCATTATGATACAGGCTTGTATTGTGCCTCTCACTAGTATTCTAGCCCTTTTTTTTATTTTCGTCAAGTTTTATCATTATTTATTATCTTTTCAGCATAATATTTTCAATTTGAGAAGTTAAAACATTTATTTAACGTCTATATTATCATTTGTAAACTAACTTGCTCAATAAAAGTTTACAACCGCGTAAAATACCTATTCATCAATTACTATTACAGGTTTTGTACCCTGATCCATTAAAATGGATTTCACCTTCAAGCCCTTCATTGTAATATCGTCTAGTATTTCTTTCAAAAAACTTACTTTATATTTTACCTCTCTCAAATCTCCAAATTCTACCTTTGTCTCATCGTACATTTCAAAATTAATATGATCTATATCTCCGAGCATGATGACATGAAACTTAGAAAACAATCCCTCTGCTACTAATTGTTTTAACAACGTTTCTAATCCTTCATTAGGTAATTTGCTAAAAGTAGCATCCCCTAGATTAATATTTTCAAGGGTTAAGCCTCCAATAATCGTAATGCCTGCAACTGGTTCTTGACTTATCTCCAAAAGTATACCGTCATTGTCTATGAGGTAATATGCTTCATTTAGCCTATATGCGGCTGTATTAATTCTTTCTTCTACTTCTATTACTACCTTATTTGGGAAACTCTTTTTAATGTTTACATCTTTTACATACGCTACTTGTAAGATTCTATCTGCTACACTTTTTCTACTTAGACTAAAGATATTACTTCCATTGCTTATCCTAGCTGCATCAATTATTTCGCTAGTCCGAATTTTTTCATTTCCAACAACTTGAATCTTCGTAACATCAAATAGTGGAGCATTGAATAGAAATATAAAAATTGCACCAATAAGAGCGATTGCAGACAATAACCTCACCACATGATTAGGTTTCTTTCTTCTTTTAGGTTCTTTTCTTTCCATTCAATCACCTCCTTAGCAACTTTTCAATTTCATCTACAATAGCTACCGTTGCTCCAGGGTTGCCCATTGCTCTCATGGCGGAACACATCTTATCATATTCCGTTTGATCTGACAGTATTTTTTCCACTGCTTTCTCAAGCTTTTCTTCTGTCAATTCCCCTTCTAAAATCATAATAGCTGCATTTTTTTCTTCAAATGCTCGAGCATTAAATACTTGATGATCTTCAGCAGTGTTCGCCTTTGGAATTAATACAGAAGGTATTCCCATGGCAGAAACCTCTGAAAGTGTCATAGCAGAAGAACTTGTAATTACTACATCAGTTGCAGATAATAAGCTTGGTAAATTATGGGAATAATCAATAACTCTTGTAGCTTCTTGTATTTGATCCTTGCCATCCCATAGCTCACTTATTTCTTTATAGAATCTCTTTCCTGTGATTAGTACTACTTGTATTCCACGATTAACCCAATTCTCCATAGCTTTTAAAGTATTCTCGTTAATAGACCTTTGACCGCCACTACCGCCCATGGCGACAACCAGTTTTTTATCTGGATCAAATCCCAATTTAATTTTTTCTTCCCTTTTATCGCTGTCTCCGTTGATGTTTCTTATGGGATTGCCAGTAATAATCGTTTTTTCAGGTCTCTTTAACTTTGGAATGGACTCCTCATATGCTGCTAAAATCAAGTTAACTTTTCTAGCTAGTAATTTATTTGTAATGCCTGGAAAAGCATTTTGTTCTTGAATTACCGTAGGTATTTTCTTCCTTGCAGCTTCAAAAACCATCGGTCCACTTACATATCCTCCTGTTCCAATTACTATGTCAGGTTTAAATCTTTTAAGGATACGCCTTGCATCTCCCAAGCCTTTGATTAGCATTTTCAACGAAATAAACGATTGTCTATTTAATCTTCTAGGTAATCCCATTACCCTTATACTGGCAAATTCTATTCCCTCTTTAGGAACGATTGTAGCCTCTAATCCATTCTCTGTACCTATATAAAGTATTTCAGCATCTATATCTCTTTTAAGAATCTCTTTTGCAATGGACAGTGCAGGATAAATATGGCCACCGGTACCTCCCCCGGTTAATATATATCTCATTTTTCACCATCCTTAGATTCAATATACCTTGAAATATTTAGTAAAACCCCCATAGCCGCCATTGTCACCATTAGAGATGTTCCTCCTTGACTGAAAAATGGCAGGGTAACTCCTGTTGTTGGTATTAATCCTATTACTACACTCATATTTATAAGAGCTTGAAAACCAATTAATGAGGTTAGACCTATGGCCATATATTTTCCGGCAGGGTCTTTTAGTAAAGTAGCTATTCTCACTCCTCTGATAATTAGTAGTCCAAATAATATTAATACAATAACTGTCCCAATAAATCCAAATTCTTCACCTATTACAGCATAAATAAAGTCATTGTAGGCAAAACTCAGATAAGTATATTTTTGAGTGCTTCGTCCAAGACCTGCTCCTGAAAGACCGCCTATACCCAGTGCATAAAGCGAGTGGTTTAACTGCCACCTAATATTTAGCGAATAAGCTGACTGATCAGACGAATATACAGACATAATTCTCTCTAGTCTATATGCATATTTATTTGGATCCAATGCGAATTTATATATTATTGCGCCTAATGATACGACAATCGGTATAATATGCCCCATATTTAAACCTGCAGCAAAAAACATTGAGAACAACGCCATTAACAGTATTAACGGAGTACTCAAGTCTTTAGATAAATATATTATAAAGATTGGAATCATGAACATTATTGATATTCTTAATGTTCCTTTAATAAATTTTCTATTTAAGTTCTTGTTAGCAGCTAAGACATTGGCAAAGAATATTACTGATGCAACTTTTATTAAGTCAGAGGGCATAAATCCTATTGGCCCAAGCTTTATCCACCTGGTCGCACCATAACTTTCATCCCCTAGCGGCGTAAATATCAACAGTCCAGTCAATAATGCAAAGACGAACATCATAGGTCCAAGCTTTTTATAGACTCTATAATCTAGGTTCATAGTAAGTATCATTAGGCCCAGTCCAATGACTGCAGCCCTAATCTGGCTTTTAAAAAAGAATAGACCGTCGTTATAATCATATACACCAGTTGGCCATGAAGCACTATAAACCATGAGCAAACCAAATAAAACCAGAATCATTGTATTAGCTAATAAAATAAAGTCTACTGGCCCTCTTCTAGGTTTTATTCTCTTATCCGTTTTAGGGTCGGTACCCCTATCTTTCCTCAGGTTTTTCATGACGTTTTCTCAGCTCTTTTACTATGTCTTTAAATTCATTGCCTCTTTGCTCGTAATTGTCGTACATTCCCCAGCTAGCACACGCCGGACTTAGTAATACAACATCTCCCGGCAGCGCATTTTCATAAGCTCTATCTAGTGCCTCTGCCATAGATTTAACTCTTATTATTTTTTCAAAATCAAAACCATCAATTATAAAAGCCTCTTCTATTGCTTCAGCTGTCTGCCCCATGGTTATTAATAACTTAGATGTTTTTATTGCGCTTTTAGCATAATCCCCATAGTCAGAACCTTTATCATAGCCTCCTGCAAATAGTATTATGGGCTTTTCTCCCATAGCCTCTATAGCCTTGATACTAGCTTCTGGGTTTGTGCCTTTTGAATCATTATAGTATTCCACACCATTAATTGCGCCAGAAGGCTCAATTCGATGTGAAACCGCTTTAAATTCTTTTATTCCCTTGTATATATCTGCATCGTTAACGCCTAACGAATGGCAAATAGCAGCTGCACATAAGACATTTTCAACATTGTGCATTCCTAAGATAGGAACTTCAGCTCTGTTTATTATTAAATGCTCTCCGAAACTATCCTTACGATAAAGACTATCTTCCTTTAAGTAAAATCCATTTTCTATAATATCGTGAACACTAAAATAAATAATATTAGAATTTTCAGGTGCCCACTTTCTTAAAATTTCATCATCATAATTAAGAACTAGCGTATCTGCGGAGTTTTTTCTTCCTGCTATGTTCAGTTTTGCTTCCACATAGTTTTCAAATGAACCATGCCAATCCAGGTGGTCAGGTGTAATGTTTGTAATGGCGGCAACTTTTGGTTTAAACTCATGTACATGAGTTAATTGAAAGCTACTTAACTCCATTACATGAACATCTTCAACAGAGTCATCACCTAGAGCGTCTACAAGCCCCACTCCAATATTACCAACTGCTTGAGCTTTGAAACCGCTTTTATTTAATATTTCATTGACTAAGGTAGTGGTAGTAGTCTTACCATTAGTTCCTGTAATCGCCACTAACGTTCCTTTACAGCCCAATATATATGCCAGTTCTACATCACTGATAACGTTAATACCTCTTTTTATCGCATTTAATATCAACGGGTGACTCGGCTTAATCCCTGGGCTTTTAGCAATATATTTTATATTTTCCCACGGAACTTTTGACATATCGTTAATGATATTATCATCATTGCTTTTTTTCTCGTCATCCCAGATTAATGGAGATTCTCCATTTTTTCTTAATCGATCAATCATGGATTGCCCTGATATGCCAGTTCCCATTACAATGTATTTAATCATAACCCTACCCCTAATATGCTAAAAATGAAATTATTGCGCAAGCTATAGCCACTGAATAAAACAGTTTGACTACAGCTGTTTCTTTCCATCCTTTTTGCTCATAATGATGATGGAGTGGGCTCATTAAAAAGACCCTTTTCCCCGTTTTTTTAAATACCGCCACCTGTATCATTACACTTAGTGTCTCTATCACAAACACTAGTCCAGCGATTGGAATAAACAGAGTCATATCCATTGCTAAGGCGATTCCTGCTGCCATTCCTCCAAGTCCCAATGAGCCTGTATCTCCCATAAAAACTTTCGCAGGGTGACTGTTGAAGTGTAAAAACCCCAGTAGCGATGCAGCTGCCATTAGCAACCATCCACTAAATTCACTAGATAAACTATTTGCTACTGCAAAAAATGAAAGTATATAAAAGTTCATAACACCTGCAGCCAAGCCATCTAGCCCATCAGTTAAGTTTACACTATTAGTTGCTCCCACTAAAACGAAAACTGTAAATATTGTTCCAATAACCGGTCCCATATTTATTACTTTTCTTCCAGTAAAAGGTATTATTAATGGAAAATTAGTTCCCTTAAATAATACGTACACTATTACTATAATAATCGAAACTAACAGCTGGCCTGCTAGCTTTTGTCTTGCTGTTAAGCCTAGATTTCGCTTTTTAACCACTTTGATGTAATCATCGATAAAGCCTAGACCACCAAATAAAAGCAGAGACAAAGATGATATAATGGCTGCTGGCGAGAACATCCTAAAAACAGCCATGCAGATTAATATGGAGGAGATAAAAATCAATCCCCCTATAGTTGGTGTTCCTGCTTTGCTATAGTGGCTTTTAGGCCCCTCTTCACGAATACTTTGTCCTACCATCATCTGTCTTAGGCGTGGAACTATAATGTAGCCCATCATTATGGATACTATTAACGCTACTAAAAAATATACGATATTTCCCCAAGATAACATGGACTACCGCCCTTCTTCTTTCTCCCTAACGTAATCGAGTACGATTCCCTCTTCATCAAAGGGATATTTTACTCCATTTATTAATACATATGCCTCATGAC
>JAAYFJ010000004.1 GCA_012728295.1 Tissierellia bacterium
CAAAGCACTTATTGGCAAACCGAAGCTGATGCTTTAATGGCTTTGACTGCATGCTATGATGCAATGCAAAATAAAAATCTTTATGATGATTATCTTGACGCTTGGAACTATGGTTTTTTGCTACGTGAGACATCTACAGACAATGGTGATCACACTTGGGGGGATTGGATGCTTGGCAGTTCAATCTCAAGAGCTAACTCATCAACTACTGATGACTGTTTCTCAATGTATTGGAATGCAAACTATGAGGTTATTAAGCGTTGTAATATGCTTACTGACAATATTGATAGAGTTCCAATAGATGAAGATAAAATTGACGAGTACAAAGCTGAAGCAATTACCCTTAGAGCTTTAATGTATTCAAACTTAACATCAGTATTCCGTGATGTGCCATATCTTACTAAAGCACTGACTCTTGAAGAGGCCGAAGCTCCAAAAACAAAACGTGATGAAATCACTAACTCTTTAATTGAAGATTTAAAAGTTTGGGTTCCAAAACTACCCACAGTTGGTAATGAGCAAAAAGGTAGATTACATCGTGAAGCTGGATATGCAATACTAGGGCGAATTGCTTTATTTAATCAAAGATGGGATGATGCAATCTCTGCCTATAGCAATGTAATTGGCAAAGTAGAGCTCTTTAAATCAGGTGACGGTTCAGATTTTCATAAAAACTATGCTGATCTTTTTAAGGAAGCAAATGAAGAACACGAAGAAGTATTACTTAGTGTAAAGTATAAGGGGCCTGGACTAGGAGAAGGCAACACTTTTGGTATTGCTTGGGGTGCTCCAATGAATGCTATAGAAGCATCAATGAACTTATCTGATGACTATTATTGTATTGATGGATTACCTATAGACAAGTCACCTTTATTCAAAGGTAGTTTAGAGAAGGGGGCACATACTAGAGAAAATCCCGATTATGAACGTTTTGAAAATAGAGATCCTCGATTAAAAGGAACCCTCATGCTACCAGGAATGAAATGGAATGGGAAATTATACACAAATAATTTACCAGCTAGCTCTACAGCTTGTATTTTGAAATGGTTTACGCCAGAGAATACAGCCAATGAGTATGACGGAAGCCTAGACTTTTATGTAATAAGATATGCAGAAGTACTATTATCAATGGCTGAAGCTCAAATTGAGAAAGGTGGTATAGCTCAATCTGAAATAACAAAACATATTAACGAAGTTCGTGCTAGAGTTGGAATGCCAAATGTGGAAGAAGTTGAAGGTACTGGATTAAGTCAGCTCGAATTAAGAGAAATTGTACGTCACGAACGTCGTGTAGAACTTGCATTTGAAGATTTAAGATTTGCAGACTTATATAGATGGGGGGAATTCGAAAATGCTCAGAAAAGAATGCAACATGATAGTTCTTTCTATGGTTTTGGAGCGGTTCCGAGAGGTAATATAAGAGGGCCTCAAGATTTAGTATGGCCTATTCCACAAAGTGAAATAGATACTAATCCTCAATTAGAACAACATGAGGAATGGAAATAATATTTTAAATTAGATTTTATACATTAATCACAATTATTCTTGTGGTATGCCAAAAATTATATTTATATATGTTTTTCATTCTTACTGTATATAATATGGATGCATACCACAAGTATTTAACACTAAAAAAATGACAAAGTTTTTCCTTATTATATTAGTAGTATTAAGCTCGTGCACTTTTTCAAAAAATAATGAGAAGAAGTTCCACAGTGATTTAGAAACATCAGGTGAAATTATATTCATTGACGAATTTAACACCGATGACTCTATCCCTAATCCTGAAATATGGACACTTTGCACATATGCAAACAATGCATGGTCTCAACACTTTAAATATGTTGAAGGTTATGAAAACATTAGATTAGAAAACGGATATTTAATTATTAGTGCCACAAAGGAAGATGGAATTTATAAAAATGGAGGAGTCAGAACAAAGACGGGTTTCCCTAAGGATACTAGAGTAGAGATTAAAGCAAGGCTAAATAAACAAGTCAGAGGAGGCTTTCCTGCTATTTGGCAAATGCCAATAGATGGGGAATCTTGGCCGAGAGGTGGTGAAATTGATATTATGGAATGGGTTCAAGGAACACCTAATCAAATATACCAAACCATTCATACTTTTTATAGTAATGGTCCAGATGGATCCGATGGAATTACAAATCCAAATCCAAGCACCGACTTTGACGTTACCAAAGATCATATATATGCTGTTGATAGAAC
>JAAYFJ010000030.1 GCA_012728295.1 Tissierellia bacterium
ATCTAGCACAATGGCCAGGAGTATTTGCATTTTTAGGAATGAAAAATGATGAAAAAGGCGTTGGAGCTGCTCATCACAACGAGTATTTCGATTTAGATGAAGATTCACTAGCTATGGGTACTGCTGGAGCAGTTGCTTATGCAATTAACTTCTTAAATTCCGACATGGAATTTGAAGACAAAGAATACAAAGGTAAATTTAAAGAATATCTGAAGGAAATTGACCAATCTGACGAACAAATAGAAGAATATTACGCAGTAGAAAAAGTTGACTAATCCAGTGTATTTATATATACAGATACACGATATTAGGAGGTAGATAATATGAGAGGATCATTCGGAAATAACCCAACTCAAAAAATAACTTTTGGTGGCGCGCCTATGACTATTGTTGGAAACACGGTAGAAGCTGGAGACTGGGCACCAGAGTTCAGAGCAATAAAAAACGATTTATCAGAATTTAATTCTAAGGAAAATACTGGTAAAGTAGTAGTTTACTCTACAGTACCTTCCATTGATACTAACGTATGCTCTGTTCAAACAAGATACTTTAACGAACAAGCAGCACAATTCGGAGATGATGTTGCGATAGTGAGCATATCTAACGACCTTCCCTTTGCACAAAAAAGATTCTGTGCCAACGAAGGAATTGAAAACTCTATTCTAGTATCCGACTATAGATACAACGAATTTGGCGAAAACTTTGGATTTTTAATAGACGAATTGAAACTATTGTCTAGAGGAATAGTAATAGTAGATAAAGAAAATAGAGTAAGATATGTAGAATATGTAAAAGAAGTAACCGACGAAGTTGATTTTAATAAAGCATTAGAAGTACTAAAAGAGCTTGTTTAAATCATTTGAATAAGAAAGGCCTGCATTTGCAGGTCTTTTACATAATTATTATTAGGAGAAATAAATGACAAAAGAAAAATTACATTTTGAAACAAGAGCTATTCACGAAGGAGAAAATATTGACCCTGTAACAGGTGCATTAAATACTCCTATTTATCAAACGTCCACATTTGCTTTCGAAACTGCAAAGGAGTTGGAAACTGAAATAGTAGATGCTATGAGCTGGGTTCCAGAATCATTTTTGTATAGTAGAACTGGAAATCCCACCACCTCTGTCTTAGAAAAAAAGATTGCATCCTTAGAAAATGCAGAAGATGCTACAGTTACAGCTACTGGAATGGCTGCTGTAAGTACTACACTTATGAGCTTACTTAATGCAGGAGACCACTGCCTAGCATCAGATGATTTATTTATTGTAACTCACAGTTTACTTGATGACGTTTTAAGATCCAAGGGAATCGACGTAGAACAAATTGACGTTACAGATTTGTCCAATATAGAAAAAAGTATAAAAGAAAATACTAAAGCCATTTATATTGAAGCCCTTTCAAATCCCCATTTGGATTTAGCGGATATACCCGCCATTGCGGAAATTGCTAAAAAACATAATCTGTATTTTATAGTAGATAATACATTCTTATCTCCATTTCTTTTAAGACCTTTGGATTTAGGTGCTGATTTAGTTCTTCACTCAGCTACAAAATATATTGCAGGTCACGGTGACGCCCTTGCAGGAGCAATAGCAGGGAGGAAAGAACTTATAGACAAGGTAAGATACTATAACGACAATTTAGGAACGGCGATTAGCCCCTTTGTATCTTGGTTAATACTTAGAGGAATTAGAACTCTTCATCTTAGAATGCCAGCCCATTGTAAAAATGCTCAAGCTGTGGCAGAATTTTTGGAATCCAAAGAAGAAGTAGAATTCGTAACCTATCCAGGTCTAGAAAGTCATCCCCAATACGAAACTTCAAAAAAACTATTGACTAACGGCTGTGGTGGAATGATAACCTTCAGACTACACGGCGGCAAGGAAGTTATGGAAAAATTCGTAGATAGCGTAAAACTAGCTGCAATTGCTGTGAGTTTAGGAGATGTTAGGACCTTAATTTATCCAAAATCCTCCAATGCTAATATCATTCGCTTTTCCGTTGGATGTGAAGCAACAGAAGACATTATCGCAGACTTAGAACAAGCTTTTAAGCAACTGTAAAATAATAAAAAACAAAAACTTGAGTGGGACTAACCTTACTCAAGTTTTTGTTTTATGAAATGAAATCTGTGGAGGACTTCAGGTGTTGTTATTTAAAGTGGATTTTTTATTAAAGCATTAAAAAACCATGGAAAACTCGGAGCTCCATGGTTAATAAAATACAACATAAAACTCCCTTTTCGCTTACGAAGTTAGCTGACGGGTTAGGACAAAGGGTATCCTTCATTTCGATTCACCCCAAAAGATTGGTTCCTCCGCTTCTTATAAAAGAATTAAGCGTTAATTAATTTCACCTATATA
>JAAYFJ010000031.1 GCA_012728295.1 Tissierellia bacterium
CAACTGAAACAACAATATGGCTAGCGAAATATAATACTTTTTCCAAAAGACGAGGAGAAAGATCCAGCATCAAGCCCATTCGGCTAGGTATACCTTTGAAATACCAAATATGTGAAACTGGTGCCGCTAGCTCAATGTGTCCCATACGTTCTCTACGCACTTTAGCTTTAGTTACTTCCACACCACATTTTTCACAAACTACGCCTTTATAGCGCACTCTTTTATACTTTCCGCAATTACATTCCCAGTCCTTGGTAGGTCCAAAAATTTTCTCGCAAAACAGTCCTTCTCTCTCAGGCTTCAAAGTACGGTAGTTAATGGTTTCCGGTTTTTTTACCTCTCCATATGACCATTTTCTAATTACTTCAGGTGAAGCCAGTCCAATCCTTATTGAATCAAACATTCCTAGTTCGTACAAGGAGCACGTCTCCTTTCTATAGGTTCCGTTGGTGCATATGCACCTGTACTTGACAACATTTGCTTACGAATAACCCTAAATAACTTAGATTACATCATCGTCAATATCGTCGCCGTCTTCATCGTCTACGAAGCCTTCCGGCATCTCATCACCGCTAATTCGACGAATTCCGGGCATCGAAACCGGCATTTCAGTCGATTCGTCCCCTTCCATAATTTGCATATACTCATTTTTCTCTTTTTCTCTGTCAAACTCTCTTTCGACTTGATCTATTCTATAGAGTTCGTCACCTTCCATAGCTTCAAGGTCCATTTCTTCCCTGTCTCTATTTAACACCTTTACTTCAAGTGCCAAGCTCTGCAACTCTTTTATCAAAACTTTGAAGCTCTCAGGAATACCTGGTTGAGGTATGTTCTCACCTTTTACAATAGCTTCATAAGTCTTCACTCTTCCTAAGATATCATCCGATTTAACTGTCAATATCTCTTGCAGTGTATGGGCTGCACCATATGCTTCCAATGCCCATACCTCCATCTCTCCGAAACGCTGTCCACCAAATTGAGCCTTACCACCTAATGGCTGCTGAGTTACTAAGGAATACGGCCCCGTAGAGCGAGCGTGAATCTTCTCATCTACTAAGTGGTGAAGCTTAAGCATATACATATAACCTACGGTTACTGGATTGTGGAATTCCTCTCCAGTTCTTCCATCTCTTAGATATATCTTTCCGTCATCTCTATATCCTGCTTCTCTTAGTGCATCTATTATGTCTTGCTCATTAGCTCCATCGAAAACTGGAGTGGCAACGTGCCAACCTAGCTTTTTCGCAGCAAGTCCCAAGTGAACTTCCAGAACCTGTCCCAAGTTCATACGAGATGGTACCCCAAGAGGGTTCAATACGATTTGAATAGGAGTTCCATCTGGAAGATATGGCATATCTTCTTGAGGTAGAATGCGAGATATAACACCTTTGTTTCCGTGTCGACCACACATTTTATCTCCCACATTAATCTTTCTCTTAGTGGCAATATACACTCGTATCATTTGATTTACGCCAGGAGGCAATTCATCTCCTTGTTCCCTGGTAAATTCATTTACATCTACAATTATTCCTGTTTCTCCGTGGGGCACCTTTAGTGAAGTATCCCTTACTTCTCTGGCTTTCTCTCCAAAGATAGCTCTTAACAATCTTTCTTCTGGCGAAAGTTCCGTTTCTCCCTTAGGGGTTACCTTTCCTACTAGAATGTCGCCAGCTTTAACCTCTGCACCAATTCTAATAATACCACGTTCATCCAGATCTTTAAGCATATCTTCGCCTACGTTAGGAATATCTCTCGTTATTTCTTCTGGTCCTAATTTAGTGTCCCTTGCCTCTGACTCATATTCTTCAATGTGAACTGAAGTCAAGGTATCTTCTATTAATAATGATTCGTTAATAAGCATTGCGTCCTCGTAGTTATAACCTTCCCAGTTCATGAAGGCTATGAGGATGTTTTTACCTAAAGCAATCTCACCTTGATCCGTAGAAGGACCATCGGCAATTACTTGACCTGCTTTTACTTTTTCTCCAAATTTGACAACAGGTCTTTGATTTATGGTAGTACCTTGGTTAGAGCGAACAAATTTAGCCAGTTTATATGATCTTACCTGTCCTGATTTGTCGCCTTTTATCTTTATTTCTGAAGCTGAAATCTTTGTAACCACTCCGTCTTCTAAAGACATTTCCACAACTCCAGAGTCACATGCAGCCTTATATTCAATACCCGTTCCAATAATAGGAGCTTCTGTAGTTAATAGGGGTACTGCCTGGCGCTGCATGTTCGCACCCATCAAAGCACGGTTAGCGTCATCGTTCTCTAAAAACGGAATCATGGCCGTACCAATTGAAACAATTTGCTTAGGGGAAACGTCCATGTAAGTTATATCTTCAACTCTGTAAATATCTACCAAACCATTGAACCCACGAGCAACTATTCTCTGGTTAACAAAAGTTCCGTCAGGATTTAATGGTTCATTGGACTGTGCGATAATATTTTCAGACTCTATATCTGCAGTAATATATTCAATTTCGCCTGTTACTCTACCGTCCTCAACTTTTCTATAAGGAGCCTCAATAAATCCGTATTCATTAATATGAGCATAAGTGGTAAGAGATGTTATCAAGCCGATATTCGGACCCTCAGGGGTTTCAATAGGGCACATCCTGCCATAGTGAGAGTTGTGCACGTCTCTTACTTCAAACCCAGCTCTATCTCTGCTCAAGCCTCCTGGTCCCAAAGCTGACATACGTCTTTTGTGTGTCAATTCACCTAAGGGGTTAGTCTGATCCATAAATTGAGATAGCTGAGATGACCCAAAGCATTCCTTTATTGATGCAGTTACTGG
>JAAYFJ010000092.1 GCA_012728295.1 Tissierellia bacterium
GTTCATGAAAGCTCCTTTTCTTCGCTGTTTTTGTTGATACTAATAGCTTAGCACACTTGGAGCTTTCTTTTATTTCACCTACTTGACCTACAATTACTGTACACTACCACTTCGCCTTTATCTGGACAAAGATACTGAGCTAGGCAAAGTCAATTCAGATAAGCACAAACATTAAAGATTAAAAAAAGGCTCCCACTAATAGATTTTTCTATTAATGAGAGCCTTACATTTAGTTTATTCTAGTGCGAGTTTTTCAGCTCTTTTGTCTTCAAGCCTTGATACAAAGATAGTTCCGGCCAAGTCACCAAGACAGTTATTTGTAGTTGTGCCCATATCAAAAATCCTGTAGAAAGCAGCGATGATTCCAACAATTTCTGTGGGAAGACCAAAGGCTTCTACCATAACTAAAAGTTTTACGATTCCACTTCCAGGAATGCCTCCACCCCCTGTTGAGAAGATGGCGGAAAGCAGGATGACTTTTAACATAGTGCCTAAGCTTAGTGGTGCTCCAACAACCTGACTGATAAAGACAATAACCACACCATATAGTATAACACTTCCATCATAGTTCATCTGTGAACCTAGGGG
This sequence comes from Tissierellia bacterium, assembly GCA_012728295.1. Classification (GTDB taxonomy): domain Bacteria; phylum Bacillota; class Clostridia; order Tissierellales; family Peptoniphilaceae; genus JAAYFJ01. The sequence goes on from JAAYFJ010000092.1 coordinate 589, forward strand.
TATAGTGAAACCAGAAATACTTTCTGGGACACCGAATTTTTCCTTGGCAACCTTGATGTTAACGGGGATTGAGGCGATACTACTACAAGTTGATATAGTATAAATCCATAGTTCAGCACTGTCTTTTAGAAAACGTATGGGATTTATGCCTGCAGAGAACCATAGGACTCCACCGTATACAAAGAAAGCGTGGATAAAACAGGCTAAATAATAGGTGCCTGCTAGAGCTGCCATGCTAGTAAAAATAGCAGCTCCATAGGTAGCAAATGAATCAGCCATTAAAAAGAATATTCCTATTGGAGAAGCTATCATTATCATTCCAATTAGAGAGAAGACCATATCACCTAAAGCATTAAAACCATTTATAACGGTCTTTTTGAATTCCTCGTTCTTCATTCTCAAAATAGCAACACCTGTTAAGACCGCGATAATTAAGGTTTGAAGTATGTTACCACTTGCAAAGGTTGCAAACATATTAGATGAGAACATACTTAAGAAGAATTCTGACATAGTTATATCAGTAGATCCGGTTACTTCCTTTGCTGCAAGACCTGTGAAGTTGGCATAGACTCCAGGTTTAATAATCAATGCAACTGCAATGCCTACGGCGGTTGCAACAAGAGTGGTCAAGATATAGTAAGTCATTATTCTTACACTAATACGTCCAAGCGACCTTATATCTTCTTGTGAAGTAATTCCTGTGATGATTGTTACTAAAACCATAGGAACGACAATCATTTTTATCATATTTAGCCATATGTCGCCTATGAAGCCCAGCTTGGTCATGGGTTCACCAATTATAAGGCCAAAAACAGCACCCAGTATCATAGCGATTAGAACCTGAGTGGTTAATCCAATTTTTTTACCTGCTATTTTCATTGAATCCTCCTATTATTTGAGTAGTTTTATAATAATTTGTATATGTCTTTTATAATGTCAACAGTTTTAATTGTGTCTTCTCTTGTTATAGCATTATAGAAAACCAATCTGACTTGATTACTAAGCACGGGTCTAATTAGTAATCCTCGGTCCTTTGCCATTTGGCAGAATTGCTCAGGAGTGGTATTTGAATCTTGCATATCAATCATAACGATATTTGAGTCTACATCTTTTTGAACACTAACCTTCTTAAGATCTTTCAACTCATCAGCTAGGTATTTGGCATTTTCATGGTCTTGTTTTAGCTTATCAATATTGTGCTTAAGCGCATATATGCCAGGTGCAGCCATTATTCCTGCTTGTCTCATATTGCCACCCAAGAGTTTCCTTGTGTTTTTGGCTTTGAGGATGAAGTCTTTACTGCCGCAAAGAACGGAACCTAGAGGTGCACCTAGCCCCTTTGATAGGCAGAACATAACAGAGTCTACATATTGACAGATTTCACTTGCATCAACATTCAGACCAGTAGCTGCATTAAATAGTCTAGCCCCATCCATATGAACTGGTACATCGTGCTTTTTAGCAAGTTCATATATATTCTTCAAATTATCTAAATCAGTTATAGCACCACCTGAAAAATTATGGGTATTCTCTATGCATAGAAGACTGACATCCTCTTCTTCAAGAAGCCTATTTAGGTCTTCAAAATCAGGATTTCCCTTTTCGTTTAGTTTATAAAATACAGGCTTAAGCTGTCCGAAAACAGGATCAAAGACAACTTTTTCAGATTTGTAAATATGCTGTATTTCGTCGACGAGAACCTTATCTCCAGGTTTACAATAGGTAAGAATTGCTGTTGTATTTGCTAAAGTGCCTGAAGATAGGAGTAATCCCATTTCTAAACCAGTCAATTCAGCTGATAAATCTTCAAGTTCATTTACAGTTAGGTCTTCGCCTCGTCCTTCAGAGTCAACTCTTCCATCATCTCCAAGTTGTGCTCTAAGTATGGTTTCTAACATTTCTTGGTTTGGTAAGGTTAAAGTGTCACTTCTTAAATCAATCATAAGTCCTCCTTTAATACATTTATTAATATAAATAGCAAAAAACATGCCATAAGGCTAGGTTGTCTAATTAAAGCAAAGATAGAATAAAGCAATACAAAAAACGTCGCATTTATACTAATGCGACGTCTTGTACGAAACATATGAAACATTTGGAAATTACAAATCATACTTTTTCATTAGCCTCCAAAGAGTAGATCTATGAATGCCTAAAGCTTCCGCAGTTTTTACTCGGCTGCCTTCAAACTCCTTTAACCTTTCCACTATTTCTTCTCTTTCGATAGGTGGCTTATCCTGGGTTTCCATATAATCGTCTTCAATGCAACAAGGCTCAAAGATGTTTAGCATTTCCTCTATATCTTCTCCAGTGATTAGCTGATCTTTTCTAATTATGCTAATTTTTTCCATAAAGTTTTCTAACTGTCTTATATTACCTGGCCAATTATAGCTTCTAATAACTTCAAGGGCATCACTGCTAAGAGAAGTATTATCATCTTTAAAAAACTCTTTTGAAAAATGCTCGACAAATACATCAATATCTTCAAGCCTTTCCTTGAGAGAGGGGATTACTATAGTCAGGACATTAAGTCGATAGAATAGATCTTGGCGAAAATCTCCGCTACTCACTAGATGCTTAATACTTCTATTTGTAGCTGAAATTACTCTGACATCAACAGGAATTATTTGGTCACTACCTAAGCGCATTACCTGTTTTTCTTCTATTACTCTAAGAAATCTGGCTTGGAGCTGTGTAGGCATCTCGGAAATCTCATCCAAAAAGATAGTTCCTCCGTGAGCTAATTCAAAAAGTCCAGGTTTGCCTTGCTTTCTTGCACCAGTAAAAGCCCCTTCTTCATAGCCAAATAGTTCGCTTTCGAGAATACTCTCGGGTAGAGAAGAACAGTTGACTGCAACAAAAGGTCCATTGGCTCTCAAACTATAATTGTGTATACTCTGGGCAAATAATTCCTTACCCACTCCTGTTTCTCCAATGATCATGATTGTAGAATCGGTTTTGGCAAATTTTTTTCCATTATTTATGGCAAACCTAATAGACTTACTTTTACCCAAAATATTTGAGAATCTATATTTAGCAAAAAAACCCTTTGATAGTTCTTTTTTACGGATTTTATGTTCGCCTTCAGTAATAGTCTTGATATCACTAAAGGTCATCATAGCTCCTAAAATTTTACCTTCTTTTGTTTTAAGGGGTAGTAGATTGTAGAGCACAGTAATTCCCTTTAAATAACAAATTTCTTGAATATGTACTTCTCCATTATTTAATGAATCAATTAAATGCTCTAATTCTGGGAAAACATCAATAAGTGGAGCACCCAAGGGTTCTTTCACGTGGCTGACTAGCCCCTTGGCTCTATTATTAAGTAAGCTTATCTTCCCTTGATTATCCACAGCTATATATCCATCTCTAGAATTATCGAGAATTGCATTAAGTTCTTGGTTTCTTCGCAAATTGTACATAAGAGAGTTATATATGCTAACAGCTTCTGCATAAGCTGTTGCTATTGATTTTTTAGAAAAATCAAGTCTAACAGCATTAAGCCCAAGTGATCTAGCAATATTAGTTTGAATAACTCCGCCAACGACTACCTGGATTCCATCATCTTTAAATTTTTGAATTTTCCTTCTGGTATCCTCTTCATCTACAGCAAATTCTTGGGTAATATTAGCTTTAAGAATTGGATTTAAAAGATTTAAATTCCTAATTATGTTGTCATATCCGATTATGCCAATTTGGCTCCCTAGCTTACTTGCTTCAATAATGGCCTCAATCATATCATCAAAGGGAATAGGGATTTCGACCACGGGAATATCCAAGCTTTCGCGAACTCTCATTGCTGTTTTTCCACGCGCTAAAGCTACCTTTACATTACTTTCAGTAATTTTCTCAGGATGGTTTGGGTCATAAACTTGCATCCCCAGATCTATATTCAAATCAGCAATTATCCTCTCTACTAAAGGAAAAAACTCTTCATTATAGGCAAGATAAGAAATTTCATGCATGGCTTCCTCCTAACGCAATTCTAACATAAAGAAAAAGATATTTGCTTTACTAGTACTTATGTTTTTTGCAACTAGATAATATAGTATGAAGTATATCTATAGCAATGAATACCTAGAAGAAACTATATATGTCTGGTAATTTAATAGTGCACCGGGTATTCTTAAATTACCATAAACATTCTGCCAACACCTTGTTTATTGATATCTATAAAGCCTTTAGAAATGGCAGTGATGAGTATAGGATGGCTTCCTTTTCTGATGAGCATATGGAAAGGCTCTTTGAAAAATTCATTTTGGAGTATTACAAGGAGCATCATAGTTATTTAAACGAGATTAAGGCTGGGCAAATCAAGTGGAATTTAGAGGGTGATAATGAAGAGACCATGATTAAATTTCTCCCAGTCATGCAATCCGATGTAATGCTTAGGATGGGTGATAGGGTTCTGATTATTGATGCCAAGTACTATGAAAAGAGCCTGAGAAAATATTACGATAAACATAGTCTCCACTCAGCCAATTTATACCAGATTTTTTCCTATGTAAAAAATCATGACAGAGATAATTCGGGCCAAGTATCAGGCCTACTACTCTATGCCAAAACGAGTGAAGATATAGCCCCTGATGCCTCCTTTAACATGGGTGGAAACATAATTGGTGCTAGGACCTTGGACCTAAATGTGGATTTTTCCCAGATATCATCCCAGTTAGACAATATTATTAAAGAGTTTCTTATAAATCCTATAAAGGAGAGGGCATAGTGATTTGGAAGATTATGGTCTTTATGAATATAATCTAAAGGAAGTAGATAAGTATATCTGGTAGCTTAGAAAGCCGTATTTCCCCAATAGTTATTTAATAAAGTAGCAGGGATAATTTCATGCCCTATAGATTGAGA
>JAAYFJ010000049.1 GCA_012728295.1 Tissierellia bacterium
GTCCCATAATGTAAATAGAAATTATGTCTTAATATCTTTTCCCTAAGGCTGTCGGCGGATTTTAGCCTGTGGTTAATGTTTATTATATGATCACAGCCTGAGAAAATATCTTGTAATAACTCTAATATTTCATCACTTGCATCCCGTATATCATCTTTTTTGGTATCAATTAGGCTTAGTGTCTCATCAATAAAATCAAATAGCTCTAGCTTCATATCCCACCCCTTTGTCTAATGTTATTGCTTTGCGCAACACTATGTATATACCCTTTTTACATTTTCTTATCCAAAACAATAACCAGAAATGTATCCAGGGCATAAAATTCAATAACTTTATTTATAAACTACTGGGTGAAGTTTTTTAAGTTCTTCCATATGTTCCATATATAGTTTTTGTTGTTTAATTCTACGAGCTTCTACAAAAACATTTTCTTTTGCTTTGTCCCAATCAGGAATAAAAGCTTCGAATTTTTTTAGTAATTTTATTAAATGGAAACCAAATTGAGTCTTGATAGGTTTAGAAACCTCTCCTTCTGACATCGCAAATGCCACAACTTCAAATTCTGGAACCATCATTCCTCTGCCAAATTTTCCTAAAGCTCCTCCCGCCTCTGAAGATGGGCATGTGGAAAATTCTTTTGCCAGCTCCTCAAAATCTTTTCCAGCTTCAATTTCAGCAAACAGTTTTTCAGCCTCTTCTTCCGTACTAACTAGAATATGAGCCGCCTCAACCGCCTCTTCTTCTCCAAATTGTTCTTTATTTTCCTCAAAATATTGCTTTGCTTCCTCTTCAGTTACATCAATGCTTTCAAGTAGCTTTGCAAAAGCGTAACTCTTTAGCAAGCTCTCTTTAGTAGCTTCTAATGTTTGCATAAAGGTCTTATCTTTTTCTAGTCCTTGTTCTATAGCTTCAATATAAAGCAATTCTTGATTTATCATCTCATCTAGAATTCTCTTTTTCCCCTCTTCTCCAGGAAAATGTCGAATTACCTGTGGATTCATATTTTGCATAAACATTGCTAAGTCTGCTTCTGTTAGTTCTCTTCCATCTACTACAGCTAATATTTGTGGTTTATCAGTCATAATACCCTCCTAATAATATATTAAAATAAAAACTCCTTAGCTTCCTAAGGAGTTTTTTTATCATTATAGAATAACGATATTCTCGGCTTGAAGCCCTTTTTGTCCCTCAACTACATCAAAGGAAACGGCTTGTCCTTCATCAAGGGTTTTGAATCCCTCTTTGTTAATTTGTGAGAAGTGTGCGAATACGTCTGCGCCTTCCTCAGTTGTGATAAATCCGTAGCCTTTCTCAGCGTTGAACCATTTTACAGTACCATTCATTTTACTAAATACCTCCGAAATTTTATTTGCTTTAATTCTTCAACTGATTTACCAATAAAATTTCTAAAAGTATTTCGTTGTGATACATAGAAATTCTGATACTTCATTTGACACTGAATTAAAGTTACATTCATATGATAACACTAACATATATTATTTGCAACAAAAATTATGCATTCTAACAAATTATCTCTTGTTATTGGCTCAGAGTTTTGATGTCATAGGTAGGAGTTTGTCCTTCTCTTAACAATATTTCAGCCACGCCCCAACCAGCTGCCCTATCTGCTGTTGACGAGTCTGCTCCTGCTACAGAAATCCTATGAATTCCCTCTACCATATTACCCATGGTTTGACTTCCCCCGGTTATTAAGAAAACATTAGTTCCAGTTGCTGCTTTTTTAGAAAGTAGCTCAATAACTAACTGTCCTTCCATAGGGTCACTAAAGCTTTCTGGGCTATGACCCATTGCTATTACCAATGTTCCAGCTTGAGAATTTTCAATGGACTGTTTCAATGATGGCCATTGGTCCTTACCTCCACCTAATATACCTTCAGGTGTAGTTTTAACTGTTAATATATCAGCACCTGCTATTTGTTTTAGCCCATAAACATTACCTGCAACGACAGGTTTCGTAATTCCTTTATTATATGCATCGGAAAATCCCCTGAGCATTACCACCTGACTATTTGCATTTAATATGCCCCAGCTATTTATTACGCCTTGATCTCCTTTAACTTTAACTAATCCCCATGGCTCTAAAGTAAATGCTATGGAAGTGCCACCATTGTAATCTGTAGGCTGACGTAGGGGATCAATTTGAATAGAACTCTCTGGGATATTTGCCTGCTCTACGCTTTTTAGATACACTAGTGTATCTAAAAGCATAGTACCTTTGATGGTTTTAGTTGCGTCAGGCTGTGATAGATATAGGCTTGTAACTCTTATTGGATATGGTATCCCAGCTGGTATTTGTGCTTCCAAAGTCTGCCATCTAGTCTGCTTAATATTCGGAGCAAATACCACTGAATGCTCAACTCCATTGGCATCCACAATATTCGCCTTTAGTCCTCCACCTTGACCATCTGCCTTGACTGCCACTATTAATTCCTTTGAAACTTGCTCAATAGTGCCCATAGATGCAGGCAATTTTACATATGCGGCCTTTGGTCCCTCAGTAGCAGTAAAGTCATAGGATAATAATACTGAATTTTCTCCAGAGTGTTTTTCTGTAGAGGACTTAATAGAAGCCTGCCCACCTTGTGGCCATGCTGATGCTTCGAAGCCTTCAAGGCTTTCAAATCCGGTAATATTATTTTTTTGAGTTCCCACTGTAACTGGAATGTTCTTAACTATTGCACCATGGCTTACGGAAATATATCCAGTCGCAGCTTCTCCACCAGCTATAAAATCGCTTCCTTCCATTCGTCCAATGGCTCCGTTGACGGTAATAGCCAACGTTCCTACAGGTAATGTTGCTGAATAACCTCTGGCATCAACCCCTGAAACTGTAATGGTCTTACGTCCACCTGGCTCTAAAGTTATCCCACCAATAGTTTGAAGTGCAGAAATCGGACCATATACTGGAAGTGTCATAGTACCTGAAGCATTGCCAACTCTGGCTGTAATAGTTGCTTGACCGCTGGTTGATGGTGTAAATACTATTCCCGCAGAAGTGCCTTCTACCCCAGCTATTTCTAAATTCACACTATTACTATCCACAGGAATAACATGGTGATTGACATCGTATCCTGTAACCTTCATCGAGATGCTGTTTCCTGCGTGGACTCCCTTGGCATTAGAAGAAACTTTCAAATAACTCAGCTCTCCTACGGCATCTGTGGAGCGAATTCCCACAGAATTTACTACAGGTCTTGGAGAGCCCTCTGACGGACTATTCAAAACTTTTGAAGGATTTCCATCCCTAGGAGACACGGCTAAAGTAGTAGAGCCACCGCCATCAAGGTTCAGCGCATTCCACGCCCCAAGTTCTTTCATCAGCGCTGCAAAATCGTCTTGCTCTAATCCTTTGTAGGACTTTCCTCTACCATCAACTGTAACCATAATTAGAGAAGACCCCTCTTGGTTAACACCAATTCCTGTACGAGGATGAACCCCTTGACTATGAACATTAGTTCTAGTTATCTCTCCATTTTTAAGAATAATACTTCCTCCACCAATGGCAAAAGGAACTTCACCTGTAGTTGGAATAATATCTTTTTTTAGAGTAATGCTATCCCCAACTTGAATGTCTGCAAGTTTCTCCGCCTTAACAGCTAATACATAGCCGTCCTTAGGTATAGCTACACCGGCTGCATTGTCTCTTACTTCTGTCACTTTGTCTCCGACTATAACTACTTCTCTAATTCCAGCTACACCTGTTTTATTCCCTGGAGAGTTAGCTCCCCAACTACTATCTAATAGGGCAATCGTAGTATAGTCAGCACTTATTTTATTTACCATGTTTATAGGATACGATGCACCAGTCCTATTATTAGTTACTGTAATAGTTCTATCTAAATATCCAACATGACCTTTGTTATTAACATCTACATAAAATGCTGGAAGTGCATATTCCATATGTGGTGGCGATGATATCATGTTCCCATCGCTTACCATTACTCCAAGAGTTGATGGCATAGGCTTATAGTTGAAATAATCACCATTTACAGCAGCTATCACTCCCTGATTAGAGTCCACCATAGAATTAACGGTCTTCCTAACTGACATTCCTTCGTTTCCAAATATAGTAACCGGCTTTTGCGTCGGATTATTTAAATCAGTACGCACCACATGGATATTAAGCCAACCGGATGTGGTAAATCTTTGAATGTGCTCTACTGTAGTACCTGAAGAAATTTGTTCTACCTCATTTCTTTGAAATACCGTTGTCGGTAGAGCCGCTTCTGATATAGTAGGAAATAGTAAAGTTAAAACTAGCACTATTACCAATAAACTTTTCGATTGTAGTAATTTGTTTTTCAAATTATCACCCTTTCATGCACACATTTTGAGAAGAATAGCCAGTGAATCTATATTATATAATACTTAAAAGTCTTTACAGTTACATTATTATTACAATTAAGAGTCTATTAGTTTTTTGAAGTACCTTTAAATTAATAATAGATTTAGGGGACAGTATCACGAGCTTTAAGTTTTTCTGATTATATGATATCGATTTTGCATTAACAACAAATAAAAATTGCTTATTACTGTATTTACCAGCAACAAGCAATTCAAAAAATAAAATGGTCGGGGTGAGAGGATTTGAACCCCCGGCCCCATGGTCCCAAACCACGTGCGCTACCAAACTGCGCTACACCCCGACGACAATCTTTATTATAAACGATAGATATTTTTTTTGCAAGGGGTAAATTGAATTATTTTTAATAAATTTTGTAATATTTTTTATGCAATCGTTATAATCCCATTTATAGACATTTATTCAGCGCAATATTTTTAATATAAAATGACCTTTCTTATTGCTCTACTCACTGTTATTTCATTGTGTGCTGCTGTATGCACAGCTTCCGCAATGCTTCGTCACTTATCTTGTTGAATGTCTTTATTGACTAAAATAAGGTTTTTTCGGATATTTTATTTTTGTAAAAGGAAACATTGAAAATTACCTATTGCACCTATGGAAATAGAGGAGGATGGAAATAAATGACTCGTAAATATGATTTAATAGTTATCGGTTTTGGTAAAGGCGGAAAAACTATAGCGAATGCTCTTGCATCAAAAAATTATCGCGTTGCTGTAATTGAAAAGGATGAAAAAATGTATGGCCCACATGTATTAACTTAGGTTGCTTGCCTACTAAAAGCCTTGTGCATCGCTCCAAAGTTTTAAACATGATTGAACCTATGGATGTGACAAATATAAATAGAGACGAATATTACAGCAAAGCTATTGAAGAAAAGTTTCGCACGACTGAATTGTTGTGAGTTAAAAATCACCACAAGCTTGCAGACTTGGAAAATGTTGATGTAATCCTTGGTTAAGCCGAATTTGTCAATGAACACCACGTAAAAGTCAACTATCCCAATGGAGAAAAGGAGATTTTCTCTGGTAAAACAGTTGTTATTGATACTGGTGGAGAATCTAGAATACTATCTTTGCCTGGCTTTGTACACAATGAACATATATATGACAGTAGAAGTATTTTAGACTTAGATAAACTTCCAAAGCATTTAGGAATTATTGGTGCTGGATATATTGGCTTAGAGTTTTCGTCTTACTTTAGTCAGTTTGGTTCTAAGGTTACAGTTTTTCAAGCAAATGATTGCTTTCTTCCCAGAGAGGATGCTGGGGATTCCCATGCCGTTAAAGAGCGTTTGGAAAAATTAAGTGTTCAATTCATATTTAACGCAAATACTGAGAGTGTCGACAAAATCCATGGAGAATATCCTCTACGCCTAAATTATACCATGAGCACTCCGGGTAAAGAGTCTAATCAATCCATGGATTTAAGTGCAATTTTAGTTGCTATTGGTAGAGCTCCTGCTACAGAGGCCTTAAACTTAGAAGCGGCTGGCGTAAAAAAAGGTCCTCGCGGAGAAGTTAAAGTGAATGATTTCCTATGCACTTCACAAAAACACATCTTTGCCGTTGGTGATGTAAAGGGTGGACCACAGTTTACTTTCATATCTCTAGACGATTATCGAATCGTATTGCCTCAAATTCTCGGTATTTTGGAAGGCAGTAGGAAGGAAAAATCTAGTCACAATCGCAACCAGAGACCAATATACCCAAACACCACTTTTATAGATCCTCCCTATTCCCGAATTGGTTTAAGCGAGTCTGAGGCTAGAGAGAAATATCCTAATATCAAAATTAGAAAAATGCTTGCGGCTGGAGTACCAAAAGCCCAAGTGGCGCAAAACACCGATGGATTCTTAAAGGTTATCATTGACAAGGATGCTGACTTAATCTTAGGAGCGATTCTGTTCTGTCACGAAAGCCATGAAATGATTAATTTGTTCACGCTGGCTATGAACGAAAATATTCCTTCTAAGCGTTTAAGCCAACCAATTTACAATCATCCTGTAATGAGTGAGGCTTTAAATGAATTATTAGATTAGTACAAAAACACAAATGGACTATCTCGAACAGATAGTCCATTTGTTTCATTCTTAAAATATAAAACTCAATAATTAAATTCCTGAATAGGATTTTTATTATATTTATACTATTTCTTTAGGTCTCTATTTCAATTATATCTTTTTCCCCTTTTAACAACTTCTTATATACAACATAAACTCCTATCATCAACAAAGTCGTAACTATCCATGAAAGTGGATATCCTAGTATTACTGTTTTTATGTCCGGTTTTAATGGTGTAATATACAAAATCCATCCTATCCTAAACAGGCACGTGCCCAATAACGTAACAATCATAGGAGCCAAGGTCTGTCCATAGCCTTTTATAGCTCCTGCAAAGATTTCGCCTATTGCATAAATAATATAAAAAGGAGCTACAATCTGCATTAGATATACGGCATATTTAATTGCTGATAAGTCATTAGTAAACAGTGATGAGATTTTCCCAATAACTAAATATAACACTACGCTAATCAGTCCTATAGAAATTAAACTCAACCATAAACTATGAAATACAGCTGCGTATGTGCGCTTTATTTTTTTTGCTCCATAATTCTGAGCCACAAACGTACACACCGCTACTCCAAAAGTTTCTGATAGACTCCAAACAAGAAAATCAGACTTGCCACATATTGACCATCCCGCTATAGACGATGTTCCGAACGAATTAATGCCTCTTTGCATATACATATTGGATACAGAAAATAATATTGATTGGAAAGCCATAGGCAACCCCAGTTTTAATGAAAGTTTTAAGTTTCTTAGAGAACTTGAATAATTTATTTTTTCTATTATGAAAAATCCATATTGACTCCTCATCCTTAATAAAATCAGAACCACACTAAACCCTTGACTTATTACTGTTGCTAATGCAGCTCCACCAACTCCCATTTTAAGTCCAGCTACAAAAACTAAATCAAGTATGATATTCATCATAGAGCTAAATACCAAATAGTAAAATGGTCTCTTTGAATCTCCAATAGCTCGAAGAGAACTGGATGACATATTATACAGAAACACAAATATTGACCCCGAAAAATATATTCGCATATATGTATTGCACATATCTACAATATCTTTAGGCACCAACATTATTTCCACGAATTGGGGAGTCAACAAAACTCCAATAATGCTAATAATAAGACCTCCGATAACAGAAAAAATCATTATTCCGTTTACAGCTCCCTTGACATCATCTTTCCTATTTGCACCGTAGTTTTGTGCGATAACAATAGAGCTACCTGCAGACAACGCTATAAAGGTATTTATTAATAGTTTAATATAAGCATACGGTGCATCAATTGCCGCCAACGCTGAGGCTCCTGCATAATTACCTATTATCAATGCATCCACTAAACTATATGAATGTTGAAACAGTCCTCCTAATAATATGGGAATGAAATACTTTACTATCGAAAGCAAAAGCCTACCTTCAGTTATCATATTGTTATTCTCTTTTATCATTTTTCTCCTCATTAGTGAAAAGTCGTTTTATTCTTTCTATGTCTTCACCTGAGCATATGAATTCAACCAATTTCTTTCCATTTTCTATGAAAATCGCTCTATCACATAGCGCATTAATTATATCGAGTTCATGAGATATAACTATACAGGTAAGATTTTCTTCATCTATTATTTCTTTTAACAACCTGACAATCTTCCATTTCAAATTTGTATCTAGAGCAGAAACCATTTCGTCTAATATTAATAATTTAGGTCTTACTATTAAAGCCCTTGCAAGACTAACACGCTGACATTGTCCAGTGGAAAGCTGTACCGACCTTTTGTCTTTAATTTCTGCGTTAAGTCCCACTAGATTCAAATAATATTCCACAGCCTTGTCTGTGTCGTAATCTTTGATTTTGAGATTTCGTATAGGTTCTTTAATAAGGTTACTTATCTTATCTCTAGGATTTAAGCAACCTCTTTCATTTTGGAAAACTAGTTGTATATCTTTATATAGCATTCTCTTCTTATGTTTTTTTAAGTCTCGCAATTCCAGCGTTCCCACTTTTATACTACCTTCATCATAATCCTCTATACAGGATAATATTCTAGCTAGAGTTGATTTTCCACAACCGCTTTTACCTAATATCCCTAAACATTCGCCTTTGTATACATTGAAACTAACCTTGTTTAATACTCTATTGTGGTCATAAGATTTTTCTAAATTGGTTATGTTAATCAAAGCTTCTTTTTTCGAAAACTTTTTATCATTTTTACAAATAGAAATATCTTTACACCTAGAATCTGTAGCCTCTATTAATTTACCTTTTTCCAATAATAAAAGTCTATCTGCATACTTGTTTACTATCTCCATGTCATGAGTTATTAGTATGACAGGAATTTTTAATACTTTTGCTATTTCTTTAATTAGTGAAATACTCTTTCAAATGCTTATAATATCTAAAGCTGATGTAACTTCATCAGCGATTAACACGCTAGGTGATGTTGCAATAACTAAAGCTATGGCTATTCTTTGGCACATTCCTCCACTTAGTTCGTGAGGATATTTAGTTAATATTGCTTCATTATCTTTAAATCCAAGTTTTTCCAATAAACTTGCCGCTTCTTTCTTGCACTTGGAGCGAGTGAATTTTTTTATATGAACATAGATTTCTTCAAATTGTTTTATTATTTTTTTAGCCGGATTTAGAGATATGAAAGAGTCCTGAAAAACCAGCCCTATTCTTTTGTATATTTCCTCCCTAGATTTTACTTCATTCAAGTCAGCACTAAATCCACCTGTGGTTACTTCTCCTTCAATTTTTGCACTTTTGGGAAGAAGCCCGCACAAAGCTTTACAAATAGTGGATTTACCAGATCCACTTTCTCCAATTATCCCCAGAATTTCGCCAGGATATATTGAAAAACTAATATTATTGATTACAGTATTATATTTTTCATTGTAAAAATATTTTACGGTCAGATTTTCAACTTTAAGAGCATTTACCATATGTCATACACCTCAGAAGTTTCATACTTATCCCTTAATCCTTCACCCACAATATTTAAAGCGAACACAGTAAAAAAAATAAATATTGATGGCATAATTACTAAATAAGGCGATTGGAAAAAATATGGTTTGCTGTCAGCCAAAATAGATCCCCATTCAGGAGTTGGCGGCTTCGAGCCTAATCCAAAAAAAGACAATGCCGCAATAGACAAAATTAGGTTTCCCAATTCAAATGTTGCTAATACCATCGCTGGGATAATAACTTTAGGAAAGATATGTTTAAACATTATTCTTAAATCTGACGCTCCAGTGACTATTGCAGCTTGAATCTCGACTCCTTCAGCAGCTAGCATAGTAATACTTCTTGCTAATCTTGCAAATGGAATCCATCTCACAATAATGATAGCAATTAATAAATGTATAAATCCGGTTCCAAAAAACGCTGCTATTATCATAGCTAATATCATAAACGGAAATCCCATAAGGGCATCTATTATCCTTAATAACACCATATCTAAAACACTTTTTTGATAATATCCACTTATTATTCCCAAAACTACTCCTATTAATAACGTTGTAAACATTGCCGTTAAAGAGGCAAATAACGTAGCTTTCCCTCCATTTAAAACTCTGGAAAACATATCCCTCCCCATTTGATCTGTTCCGAATATATGTTGTTTGTTTGGTGGTGTCAGTCTAATCTCAGCTTTAGTTTCTATAGGGGAATATGATGTTAGCGTATTCGCAAATACACTCACTAAAACTATTGATAATAGAAGGACTCCACCAAAACCAACCAATCTATTGGATTTACTAAACATGGCTTTTTTCACCGCTTTCTCTCCCCATTTTTATAGCTGGATTATAGATTCTATATATTTTGTCCACAAACATATTGAACATTATCACTAAAATCACCATTAGTAACCCATAGCCTTGTATCACAGGATAATCCAGCTTCAATATACTATCCATAGCGTATTTTCCTATACCCGGCCAAGAAAATACGTTTTCAATAACCACCGATCCTCCGACTAAATTGGCAAAATATGTGGAGTTTATGGATATTATTGGTAAAATTATATTTCTCATAATATTTATGGTTATCCTCTTCTGGGATGCTCCAATATTAATTAAAAATCCTACATATTGTTTTCCCATTTCTTCTAACATAGTTGTTCTTACTACTCTTATAATTCCAGGAGAAGATATAAGACCCAGTGTAAATGCTGGAAGCCATAATCTAGATAAGGTAATATTTGTAGATATCTCATACATATTTAATACTACTGAAAAGATATAAATCAATATCAATCCCAATGCAAAGCCTGGAATAGATGCTAAAAAAGAGCATATAATCCTAATAATGCTATCCACAGCTGTATTATTATATATTGCTGATAAGACTCCTAATAATACACCTAAAATCATTTGAAAAATAATTGCTGGTATTGTTAAAAGTAAAGTAGCTGGTAATTTGTTAAGTAGTTCATAAGAAACAGACTGCTTCGAATAAATCGAATACCCTAAGTCAAGAGTAATCGCTTTTTTCACCCATGCGATATATTGACTCGTAATTGATTTGTCTAGAAGCAGTTCTTTTTTCAGTTCATCATATCTTTCCTGATAATTCGTTGAGGAAACACTAGAGGTTTCTGGGGTCCCGAGAAAAGTTTTTACGGGATCCCCAGGTGCTAAACGTATTAGTGTAAACAAGAATAAAGTCGAAATTAAAAGTGTTATAAATAATGATATACCTTGTTTATACACGGTCTTGTTCTTCATTAGTCTTCAAACTCCATGTTTGGATTTAATGCATTCTCAGCTGTTCTAAAAGTCTCTATAAATCCTTTTAATTTAGAATTCATGGCAACTGTTTCTACTCTAGGACAAACATAAATTGCTGCCACATCTTCACATGCCAATATGCTTATCTCTTTTGACAACTTAACCTTCTCTTCTTTATCTGAGACTTTATGCAATTCTTCAAGTTTTTTATTCATTTCATCAGAATTATAACCACCATAATTACCACTTCCATCTGGTAAGTATTGAGCACTTAACAGACCATACTCATCTCCAAATGTAGTCCACGCTTCTATAGAAGCGTCCCAATCTCCACTTTCTCGCGCTGCTTCTATTAAGCTGTAGTCTCCGTATTGTACTTCAGCATCTATTCCTAGTCTTAGCCATTGTGATTGAATAGCTTCTCCCAAGGCCTTATCTTGTCCCCATGTCATAAGCTTTATTTTTAATATCTGTCCATCTTTTTCTCTTCTATCTTCATTATTAAGTTTCCATCCAGCTTCATCTAACAGATTTGATGCTTTGTCATAATCATATTTGTCATAGACAGCAGTTCGAATGTCTTTGTATTGTGGGTTTGAACTTAGCCAGTTAGTTGTAAGTACACTCTTGCCTTCTGTACCTATTAAAATTAATTCTTCTCTGTCCAACCCCCACGCAAGTGCCTGACGTACCTTTTTATCCGCTAAACACGGTTTCTTTTGATTTAAGTATATCGTTTGTGTATTTGAAGCTGGAATACTATACAAGGTAATTCCTTCCTTGTTTTTCAACTGTTCTATGCTCTCATTCGGAATATGAAGCACCATATCTGCCTGCTTGTTTAATATAGACAGTGTCCTTGTCTCTTGATCGCTTATAGCCTCATGAATCACATTTTTAATTTTAGGCTTTTGACCGTAGTAATCTTCATTTCTTACTAATACCATTTTTTCATTTGGTGTAAATTCGACAATCTTATAAAACCCTGTCATGTCTATTTGGTCGGCACTGTCATAAGTATAATCAGGATTTACTATACACAATTCGTAGTGAGCCAGCTTTAAAGGGACATCATCATTTTCTTTTTGGGTTTTAACTGTAATTACAAACTCAGCTTTTTCCTAAAATGTTAATCCATCTAGCGGTGCTGCAGCTTTTATATTTTTTTCTCTTGATCTTTCCAAAGAACCTATTACCTTTTTAGCGGTTACCGGTTCTCCGCTAAAGTATTTTGCCTCTGGACGCAATTCCAATTCCCATGTGGTTTTGTCTATTGGTTTCGAATCCCTTGCTAAAGATGGCGAAACTGTACCATCAGGATTAACTCTAAATAATAATTCCCCAACCCCATTTTTAATATAGTGGTTGCTCCCAGGATATATACACGGGTCGAATGATGACTGTATTTCTCTTTCTACAAGTACAAGAGTATCATCTTTTTCTTCTTTTTTCTCATAACTAACAGCTGCTTGTTCCTCACCACTGGATGTTTCAACAGTATCGTTAGCTTTGCAACCAACCAAAGCTAAAACAGATAATATAAAGCAAGTAGCAAAAATTATTCTTATTCTTCTCATAACTCCTCCTATGTTTTAATTGATAATTATTCGCAACTTAATTATACTATACTATAGGAGAATACAGAAATTAGAAAAATAGATACCTACTATCGATAAAACGGATGTGAGTTAATATGAATTTAGAGTTTTTTAGAACTTTTATATCTTTGTCAAATACTGGAAGCTTTACAAAGACGGCTTTAGAAGAATTCGTCTCCCAATCAACAGTAAGTACCAGAATTAAGGAAATGGAAGTATATTTCGGAATTGAATTGTTCAAGCGCAAAAGCGGAAAGGCTGTATTAACTAAAGAAGGCAAATTACTCCTTCCTTATGTTGAGCGTATTTTGAGCATTGAGCAGGCTGCAGAAACAATACTACAAAATAGTAAGCAACATAATGAAGTTGCCAAGATAGCTACAGTTCATTCTTTTTATGATAACTATTTGATGCAACAATTATGGAGTTTTAATAGTCCTGACAGTAGATCTTTAAATATTACTATTAATCATTCCAGAGAAGTAATTAATTCTATGGTTTCAGGAAAAAATTCAATAGGATTTTCACATCACCCATGTAATTATTCTGACTTTAGCTCTAAGTTTCTCTTTAAGGAAAAACTAATGTTAGTTACCTCCAATAACACCCAAATTGTAGATCAAGGTATTACATTGTCAGATTTGCGAAATTTGAATTTTATTAACACCAATTTTATTGATAGTCATGTTGAAGAGTTAATATTGGGTAAAATTATGTCTGTAATAACTATAAATATAGGCCCTAAAGCATTAGACTTGGTTAGAAAAGGCCGTTTTATATCACTCTTTCCTGAAAACTATGTTAAATCAGATATAGACAATGGACTTCTTTTCCAAATACCTATTCATGACTATGACTTCCCCCCTGTGGAGTATTATTGTATTTATCCAAAAAGAAATAATAGCCTTACCGAGTTTGAAAAAGAAATCTTAAATTCATTCTTACTTAAAGGAAATTAAGGTTCTTTGTCAACCGTTGGGAGGAGATGTTCGCTGAACATCTCTCCCTATCTTTATTAGCAAGAAAAAATACTCTTTACTTAATTATCCTCACTATGTAGCCGCTTTTTGGTGTTTTTGGGCACAACAAATAAAACTGTTTGCAACAATATAGCTTGGTATAGCAGTCTATAGGAAATTAAATATTATTTTCGTCCTAAAATGATGAAAATTCTTCATAGTGAATGTCATTCTTTTTATTGTCTTTATTTTGTTATGAACGCCTTCTAAATACCCATTAGTCCA